>CAUTXW010000021.1:0-34811 GCA_963542655.1 uncultured Treponema sp.
CCCCCCCGCCCCGCCCCCGCCCCCCCCCCCATAAATACCTTTTATCATACAAACTTCCTTTTTTCGCTATAGCAAAGAACAATTTCATGCAGGTTTCAGCTAAAGTTCTTCACCATGCAACACATCAAACATGAACATAGTATACCACGGAATAAAAAAATCTGCAAGAAAAATTGTAACTTTTATCAAAAACCCCGTATCAAACGCTTCGTACATCTTCCGTCATCCTTCAAAGGATCGTCACAAAAATTCAATGTGTTTACCCTAGGGGCGCTGATGCGTCTCTTTACTAAATAATAATATATCGTTATATTATTACTAATAAAAAAAGGACGATTAAACATGCAGAAATGCATTCTTCAAGGCGTTTAATCGTTGCTTTTATTATGAAGGAGTATAAGCATGAAGTATGCAACATTCAGTATTCCCCAGAAGATTGTGCATGGGGTCGGCGCATTGGAATTTCTTTCAACGTTGGAAGGCAAAAAAGCGGTGATCGTTACCGGCGGCAGCTCGATGAAAAAATTCGGCTTTATTGATGAAGCAAAAGGGTATTTGGAAAAAGCCGGAATGCAGGTCGCGGTTATCGATGGGGTAGAGCCTGATCCTTCCGTTAAAACCTGTAAAGAGGGCGGCGCGAAAATGGCCGAATTTAATCCCGATTGGATTATCGCGCTTGGCGGCGGCTCCGCAATGGATGCTGCAAAAATCATGTGGGTATATTACGAATATCCCGGATATAATTTTGACGATTTAGCCGCTTTCAAATTTCCTAAATTACGAACCAAAGCAAAATTGATCGGTATTCCTTCTACTTCGGGAACAGCTTCCGAAATAACCGCCTTTTCCGTTATTACCGACACCGAAAAGAACATTAAATATCCGCTTGTAAGTCCCGATATTATTCCCGATATCGCGATTGTTGATGATAGAATCCCCGCAAAAATGCCGCCGCTTGTAACCGCACAAACCGGTATGGATGTTATGACTCATGCAATTGAGGCCTTTGTTTCTACTGCCCATGACGATTATACCGATCCGTATGCACTGGAAGCAATCCGCTTGGTGTTTGATTATTTGGAGCGGGCTGTCGCAAACGGAAGCGATATGGAAGCGCGGGGAAAAATGCACACGGCTTCTACCGTTGCCGGTATCGCGTTCAGCAACTGTTCGCTCGGAATCGTCCATTCAATGGCGCACAAAATCGGCGGGGAGTTCCACCTTACGCACGGTGAAGCGAATGCCATCATGCTTCCCTATATCATCGATTATAATAGAAGAGAAACCGACCGCTACAGCAAATTGGAAGGTGCGTTGGGCATCGATAATATTGCGCATGCGGTATCAGCGTTAAACAGAAAAGTCGGGATTACCCGTACTATTCAAGAAGGTAAGAATACCGTTATTGCAGAGGATCAATTCCTCAAAGTATTAGATGTAATGAGCGAGCGAGCCTTTAACGACGCCTGTACGCTGACTAATCCAAGAAAGACATCACCTGCCGATATTAAGAAAATCTATCTGGCAGCCTATTACGGTAAAGAGATTGACTTTTAATCATTAAACGAAAAAAATTCTCATCACCATATCCCGGCGCAGCATGTTGGGATATGGTTAAAGCCCTCCAAGAAAGATACCGGCAATCACCAACGCAAAACAGACCGGCGCAAAGATATACTGCATATACGGCGCATACCAGGCGCCGATCGGGTGTTTTGCATGAATGTTGATATCTTCCAGAATATGTTTGGCTCCGTATACCCAAAAAATAATGAACGCTGCCGTGACCGCTGCAAGCGGAAAGATGATAATCGCGACGGTATCGGTAAAGGAGCCGAAAAGCTTCATATCAATATTGAGCGGTACGGCAATACACGCTGCTATCACTGAAATAATCACTGCCGCTTTTTTTCGGCTCAGTCTGAATTTCGACATGATTGCTTCAACCGGTACTTCCAGCATGACGATCGATGAAGTAAGCGCGGCAAACAGCGCGCATAAAAAAAACAACACGCCGAACACATATCCCGCGGGCATCTGCGTCATAATTTTAGGCACCGCGATAAAAAGCAGCGCTGACCCCGCCTCCGGATTGATACCAAGCGCAACAGCTGCGGGAATGGTAAAAAGCGCGCACATAATTGAGGCAAGAAAGTCCAGGCCTGCTGTTTGCCGCGCTGCTTTCGGAATATCCGTGGTTTCCGGCATATAGCTTCCGTATACCAGCATTGCCGCGCCGCCGAGGCTGAGCGTGAAGAACGCCATACCCAATGCGTATATCCAAATGCGGAAGTGACCAAGCGCCTCCCATTTCGGTGTCAGCATCGTCTGTACGCCGCGCCATGCGCCGGGCAAGCTGAGAGCGCGAATGACCATCACCAATACCACCAGATAAAAGGTTGCCATCATCACGGTGGTAAAGCGTTCAATGCCTTTTTGAATGCCGAGGCTGACGATAACCGCCGTTGCAGTAATTGCTGCAATTGTCCAGGGAATATTAGCCGGGGTGCCAGCAAAGGATTCAAAAAAAGCGCTGTCTATTGAAGGAAATGCATTGGTGACGGCTAACGTGAGATAGCGTATTATCCAGCCGATAATCACGCTGTAAAATGAAAGAATACCGACCAACGCAGCAACAGGAAACCATCCGGCGGCGCAGAGGATCGGATTGCTCGTTTTCCGACGTATTACCGATTCAAAGGCAAGTACGGGGCCTTTCCGCATCGTGCGGCCGAATGCATATTCTCCCATCAGGCCGAAGGACGAAAAGCCGAATAAAAAAAACAAATACGGAATTAAAAACGTGATGCCGCCAAATTCGGCTAAGCGAGCCGGGAACATCCAAATATTGGCTAACCCCATCGCCGAACCGACGCATGCCAGCAGCATACCGATATTGGTTTTAAAAAGCTCTCGTTTTTGTTTTTTCATACGGACGGCCTCCAAACAATTTCACCATAAAGGTCATACAATACCAGTAAACGACAATAATTGATAGATATAATCTTTACGGTTTGCGTTTTAATCAGTATCTTATACGGAACTATCGGAGGAGCGGGACATGGTGCGTTCATTATTGATAACCTTGAGACAGGTTATCAACATTTATCTGTTTTTATGTTTTATCAAGATTTTATTGTCGTGGGTGCCTTCTGCGGCGTATTCGTCTTTCGGGCGGGTGCTTTCGTCGATTTGTGATCCCTATCTGAATTGGTTCAGACGTTTTAAATTTACGCAAATCGGAATGGTTGATTTTTCTCCCATTTTATCGCTCGGTATTCTGTCTATTGCGGCTCAGCTTATCTCTACGCTGGTGGCAACCGGAAGCATATCGCTTTGGGGACTGGCCGCTGCGATGATCCAGTTGATATGGTCGTTCGCCGGTTTCCTGCTGAATTTCCTGCTTATCTTTTTGGTTATCCGGCTTATTTATGATATTTTCAGTTCGTCCAACGGATCGCCGTTTTGGTATAATTTGGACAGACTGTTAAATCCGGTTATTTCAAAAGCAACGGGCTTTTTTCCTCAAAGAAATCTGAGCTATCGGTCAAGACTGATTATAACGATTCTCTTGATCCTTTTGCTCCGTATCGCGCTGGGAATTTTAATCGGCTCACTGCTCTTTCAATTCAGGATGATTACGATTGTATAGTGCCTACGTAACGCAGACTTCGCTGCTCGCTCATGTTCATGCGAATATATGAACCTGTTATTCAAACACGAGCGGCAGCGCACCGAGGAATGTTACCCCGTCTAACGTTACGGCAACTTCCGTAAGCGCAAGCCGCTTGCCGGAATCAAAGGCAAGCGTGAAAAAACGTTCTTTGTGATCTTTTGTCTTTAATTGTAAAACCGTTTTATCTTTTATCCGTAAAATCGTATACCAGCCGGATTCTTCCGTTCCGTCCTGACTTAATTGATATGCCGTATCGGAAAAATGTAATACGGCGCCTTCTGCGCTTGTCCAGATTTTTTCATCGGCGGTTAATCGTTTCTTTGTATTTTCTATGACGGTCTCTTTTTGCGCTTCACGGACGGTATTATTTAATTTCCGATACGCGCCGTCCCAATTTGAAGAAACGCCGATTTTAAGTCGTGCAATATCATCAATCACCCGTATATTCACTTCATCCACACCGATTAATTCAATATCAATACGCCGGTGAATACTTGAAATTGCTGCATTCTTTGTAGAAAAATACACACCGAATCTCCGCGGTGAAATTGAATCAATAGTAAATATTTCCTGAATATTATTAACAGAAAAAATAAGTTCTTTTTCTATATGATTAAAATAAATACTTCTATTTTGATTACTTTTTGCGGAAGGCTGATACCATAGTCCTTCTAAAAACTCCTGAAATGCCCGCACATTTCCCGTTTGATATTTTTTTAGAAATTGACTTTCGATTTTTTTTCCGGGAATTTTCAATTCTTTTGTTTGTTCAAAATGATGTTTTTTTTCGTTCCATGCATATTGTTTTTCTATTTGATTGAGCGTATTCGGCGCATCGCTGTCGGAATAATATGCGGAAATGTTACAACCGGCAATTGAAGTATCGTTCCTACTTTTTAAAATAATTTGACCGTCCGCTTGTATGGATACCAACGGCTGACTGTGCACCGCATTATTCTGCATAATGTTTAATTCATATATGCCGAACACTTGCTGTGCATCTCCATTCATGCCGCTGTATACAATCAGCGGGTGAGTACATTCCTTCACCGCAAGCGTATACACGGAGAGCGTTTTTGCATGCGCCGCTTCGGTTTTAATTTCTTCCTCGGCTCTTACAAAAGTCTGCGTTTCCGGGTCTTGCAAAAACAGCAGCAGGTATATGAATTGATCCGATAACTTCTTTGCTGCAATAATCTTATCATCTTTACCGTCGCCGTTAAGATCGGCCGGAATGTCTTCTACCAACACCTCATCGCTGAGGAGCGTGATAAACGATTGAGTATTTTCGTTCAAATATTCCGACGCGTTTTCTTTTTCTTCTTGTAATTGCGGCGCTGCCGGAATAATGGTTTGTGCATTTTGCAGCATCGGACGGTCTTTTTGATTAAGCATTCGCTGATATAATAATATCCCGATAATAACGGGTACGGCGATAAAGCAGAGCGTATAAAATAATTTTTTCATAATGATATAAGCCTCTCGTATGTTTTGCAGAATGCTTTCGGCGCTATTTTTTAACGCGCTGTTCTTCGGTAATCAGCGCCTTGTGTTGATCTTCCTCGCTGCGCGGTACGTTTTTATTGTCGACAATATCGGAATACAACGCCTTTGTTGTGGTAACAACCGTATCTTGAATATCCATGTCGAGGGTGATTTCGTACCAATTATCGTGTTTAATAATCCGCGCTTCCGCAAGATAGGGGCTTTTAAACGACTCCTGTTTACCGCGGTATTTTGATGTCCAAGGAGCATCCTGTTCAAGATCTGTTACCAGCAGTAAAATTTTATAGCGGTTATTTCTTCCACGCTTATTCAGCGAATCTTGAATTGAATCAAGGGCACGGCCGATATCGGTAAAAGCCCCGTCAGGAACAATTGCATCGATTGTCCGTATCAGCGTTGCGCGGTCTGCTTCGTTTTTAATCGTCATAGTTTGTAACTCATGAGGCTTTTCGTAAAATTCCCACACGGTAATCCAATCTTCCGGTATCAACATTTCGGTTACGAGCGTGTCGCGTACCCATTGATGTAAGCTGTCGAATTTTCCCGGTTGATTCATGGATTGCGATTTATCGATCATCAAAAAAATATCAACGGGAATGGTTCGTTCTCCTGCAGCGCATACAAAAGGTATCGCATACCATAAAAAAAGAAAAAAAAGCGTTCTGGCTTTCGGCATTTTTGCTCCCTTACAGCGGACTGTTTTGCGGATATTGTATACTATTTTGAAAAAAAAAACAGTAAAAAGCGGGAAATGATTGTAAAAACAACACGCATATCTTTACATTTTATTAAATAGTCATATAATTGGTGGATATTAGTATATCCTGCGCGGATATAAGGAAGCGCCAATAATCCGAATGCTGATTGTTCAGCGCAACCTTCAACTTTCTTATTTTGCAATAAGTCCATTATTGCATCTATATTAGAAATAGACTTATCGCAAAATAAACGGAACTGCCGACTAAACGAGCTCCTTGCCTTACTCGGCGCTTCCAAAATCTACTGCTATAAGGAGACAATAAGATGGCAAGTTTAGATTTACCACAAAGCCCAAATGTATTCCATCCCGAAAAGCCCAGCGCAGTCGGTTCACGGAATTCTTTGGCGCAAGATTACCGTGATCAGCAGAAGGAAGTGAATCAGCTGATTGAAGAAGAAACCAATAAAGTATTGCATCACTTGTCAACAAAATTGCCCAAAGACGTACTTGAACGATTGGATGTGATGGGCGGATTAAAAGAAAAGCTGTACAACTACTTTAATCAGAACTACCAGAATATGTTCAACCGCTACATGGTAACCGCAGAAGATGAGATGCTCAAAAAAGTCCGCGGCTTTATCGATAGAGAAGAAATGAAAGTTCTGAACCGCTACACGCCGAAAGAGATTGCAACGCTGCTCGATGAGGTCGGCGGCGCCGATAAATTCAATACCGGCGAAATTGAAAAGTCAATCGTCAATATGTACGGACACCTGCAGGGACACGTTCAGCGCGGAATCAACGATCTGGAAACACTGACCAACTCGCTGTTACGTCAAAAGACCGATGTCGGTGCGTTCGTCCGCGGTGAAAATGCGTATTCTATTGTAAAGTGCGCGTTTAAAGACAACATTCTGAAACCTAAGACCGTCACGGACGTAAAGCTCTCCGTCAATATCCTTGATACCGAACTGATCAGCCCGATCTTCCAATATCAGGTAACGGTCGAATATCTCATCAAAGATTTAATTTCCAATCACTTTACAAACCTCATCGATAAAGAAATCGAACGGGTAAAAGACCAACTCATCGATGAAGGAAAAGAAGAGCTGACCGACAGCGAAATTATCTTCAATAAAATCAAACAGGTTCCCGGCATCACCGATGATGATATTGAAAATCCCGAAAGCAAACGCTATGCAGCCGTTTCCAAAGAATTGATGGAACGCATTTCCAACCTGCGGGCGGAAATTGATCCTGAAACCTTTGATCAGCTCAATGTCCGCGAAAACGTAAAGCGCATCATCGATATTGAAAATATCCGGAACCGCGGCTTTAACACCGCAATCAATTCGCTGACGTCCATCCTCGATACATCCAAGATGGGGTATCAGTACATTGAAAACCTCAAAAACGCACGCGAGCTGCTGTTGCGTGAATATGACGACACCAATGTTGCCAATCTTCCCGACGAACGCTACCAGATTCGCCTGCGCTATTATGACAACGCGCAGCTGATTGAAGAGCGCAAGGCATACGAAGTGATGATCCGCTCGTTTGAAACCGAGGTTGAACACCTGTGGGACGTTTTGCAGACTCAATACGATAAGTCGAAATTCATGGTACGCATTACCGACTTCGGCGATTTGGCGAAACTGTACGAAAAGCACATCCAAAAGAAATATAAGATTCCGAACGGCGAACCCGCATACAAGGATATTGCCAAGGTTTGGGACGAAATTTCTTTTGTCAATGCAGCGGAAACCGAAGTAGAAAAGATGAACCGCACCTTCGTGTACGAAAAAGACAAGATGCGCAAAAAGCTCATCATCATGCGCGAACGGCTCAAGAGAATGTACGACTATCAGTACCCGATCGAACGGCGCGTTATGGAAGAGCGGCTTGACTTCCTGGAAGCGGAATTTAACAAGTTCGATTACCTGATCAATCCCTTCCACATGCAGCCGGGACTCCTGCTCGACGTGGATATTACGTCCATCAAGCGCAAGAAGGCAACGCTCGACGGCATGGCGAACGTATTGAACGAATTCCTGCACGGCGTTTCAAAAGGCTTTATGGATCAGGCATTTGCCTCGTTCAGCCGCCGCCGCTCGACGGTTCGCGCCGATATTGCGCAGACCTTCGGTTCAGGTGAGGATGAAGAGCCTTCCGCAGGAACACCGAGCGGCCGCGCGCAGTTCCTTGAGATGCTCAATGAAGCACCGAGCTTGGAAGCGCCTCTTGCCGAACCCGTAATCGACGAGCCCGTACGCCGCGGACGCAGAACCGGCACCAAAACAAAGAAAGAAGGCGCCGTTGACACCGCAACCGGCAAAGGCCGCCGCGGACGGAAGCCGAGCGTAAGAACGCTGTAAACGCGTACGTATAACAATCTGTTAAAGTAAAAAAGCCCCCTGAAGCGTTCCGTTTCGGAGGGCTTTTTATCTATGGGAGCCTTCGTGCCGAACGGATACGGAACTTCCGCCCACGGCGAACGCTCCTTTTAAAGGATGTGTAAATGTTTGATTCATCAGGTTTTTATGTACCGCTTGCAACAAAGCAAGGGTTCAATACTTCTGTAACGCATATTCAGAATGTTTTAGCGCTTCTGGATAACTGTAGTGTAAAAAATAATATCGCCGACGAAATTACCGCTTTGCTTGAAAATAAAGAAATGACGAATGAGCAAATCCCAGCGTTCTTATCGGTTATCTTGCTTGATATGTGGGGCTATAAGGTGATGTCGAAAAATCTTCAGCATGTAACGGCAGCGCCTTCGGATGTCATTTCGGAAATAGGCAAATGGACAGGGGTGGATATCATTGTAGGCTATCACCATCCCGATCTCGGCTTTTTAGTGATTAACCCTAAAAACCCCGCCCATGCGTCCTTAGTTGACACGTTTAAGCAAAATGAATTGCTCACACTGTATGTCGGCAAGCAAGATACGGGCGCAATCGATGCGCCGCTTGCGGATGCGGTGTTTAAAGCGTTTTTTGACTTATTGGAAGGCGCAAAACCGAAGGTTCCTGCAAAAGCCTTGAAGGGGCCGTTTGTGTACACTGCTCCGAAGGTAAAAAAAGCTCCGGCGGAACCCCGCAAGCGGCGGACAGCAAAAACCGCTCCCGCAGCAAAGAAAGCAGCCGAGACTGCTGCCGCGCAGGGTAAACCCCAACCGGAGGCCGCGCCTCAGATGCAGGCTCCGGCAGGAAAGATGCGGATATCTCAGCAAATTTCCGTCGTTGTTACCAATGAGTTGTTTCATAACGGGAATGTCGAAGCGTGGAAACGGATTATCCGCAGCTACAATGCGCGGTATCCTCATAATAAAGTCATTGTATTCTATGACGGGGAACAAATTGTCGACATTAACACGCTGTTCAAGTGGGGAAAGGTAAAGCACGGCAGCAGTATTCAGTTTGCCGTTGCGGGAGATGAAATTAAGGATTTGTCAAAGCTTTCCAAATATTTTGCGGAAGGCGCCAGTCCGCGCTTTGAAGCTTTTTTACGCGGCTCTCCCAGCACCGTGCTTAATCTTTTTTAGGAGTTTGTTATGAAGCTATCAAAATCAATTCATTTTCTCAGCAATACGGAAACGCTGAAAAAGAATAGCGATAAAACGATTCTCGGTATCCGCGGACGTCAGCTGAATGAATTTTCGGAACTGGGGCTGCCGGTCGTACCGGGCATTATTCTGGATGCGGATAGTATGCCGGTTTTGCAAAAAGAAGACGCCATGCCCGCACTGCGGCCGCTGTTGAAAAAAATGGGAGAAGCGGTGAAAAAAACGTTTGACGGCACGGAAAATCCGCTGTTGCTCAAGCTCGTTATTTCATCAAATCTTGTTATTGCAAATTATCCGACCTTGCATAATTTCGGTTTGGCAAAAAATACGATTGCCGGTTTTGAACAAAAAGTCGGAAAAGATTTTGCAAGCCATGAAGTGTTATTCTTGCTCCGCGGTATTTTTTCTATTTTACATAAGATTGCGGAACTACAGTCCGATGAAATTAAAATCGGCGTCTATCGGGAACAACTGGATAAAATCGGTAAAGAGCTGAAAAAAGAGCAGCGCAAAGAAACGGGCGTTGCCGTCATGGACGCCTATCAACCGTACTTACCCGAAGGTTTTTTCAGCACTGCGGAAGTGCAGCTCGCCAAAACCATTCAGCTGATTAGCACGATGATCGGCCTTGAACCCGATAATGAACACGACGTTGCGCTGCTGATTCAGCCGTTGGTCTATGGCAATTATGATAAGGATTCGTTTTCGGGCCGTTTTTTCAGCCGCAATATTGTTACCGGCGAAAAGAAATTGCAGGGGATGTTCTTTCCGGAAACATTTGACGCCGCCGATGCTGCCGGAAAAGATATAAACGAAATAAAGCCCGCGTATCTCAAACAGCTGGAAAGTATTGCATGGCAGCTGGAAGACCACAGTAAGGATGTGCGGGAAATCCGGTTTACGATTGAAGCCGGAAAGCTCTGGCTGATTGAACAAAAATCGGTGGAAGCAAAAAGCACGATTGCGTTGGTTCATTTCTTGCTCGATCTGTATAACCGCGGCATTGTGGACGCGGAATATGTGGTAAAGAATGTGAAGCCCGGCCAGCTTAACGAGATTTTGCATCCGGTGATCAACATGGCGAGCGTCAAGAATTTGCAGTGTTCAAAAGGCGGCATCGCGGGAGCGCCGGGTTCCGCAGTCGGTCGGGTGTACTTCAGCGCCGATTCGCTTATCGAAGCACAGCGGATTGCCCGGTTACAGAGCGCCGATACCCGCTGTATCCTCTGTGTACCGGCGAGCTATGCAGGCGATGTAAAAGCGATTGAGGTTGCGACCGGCGTGCTTTCCAACGAAGGCGGCTATTCCGCGCATGCATCCGTTGTGTCCCGTCAGTACGGAAAAATTTCGCTGGTGCGTCCCGACATGAAAATTACGGCGAACAAAGCGGTTATCAACGGCGTTACGATCAAAGAAGGGGACTACATCACCTTGCAGGTGCCGTACTACGGCGAATCGACCGTGTACTTCGGCGCCGCCGAGCTGATTGAACCCGATCCGAAAACGTCGGGGCTGCTGGACTTTATCGGCTTAACCCGTTCGTTCATCCAAGACTTCCATGTCCGTGCAAATGCCGACAGCCCGCGCGACGCTGCGTTGGCAGTCAGCTTCGGCGCCGCAGGGATCGGCCTGTGCAGAACCGAGCACATGTTCTTTAATGAAGCGCGCATCAATATCTTTAGAGAGATGATTTTAGCGGAATCGACGGAAGCGCGTATCAAGGTCTTAGACCGGCTGCAAAAGGTTCAGATGGAAGACTTTTACGGCATTTTCAAAACGATGGCCGGACGCGAGGTTACGATCCGCTTGTTGGATGCGCCGCTGCATGAGTTTTTGCCGCATAATGACGATGAGCTGAACGGCTTTATCGAACATCTGAAAAAGACGACAAAGAAACCCGTCAGCAAAAAAGCGCTGCAAGATGAAATTGCCGTACGCGCGGAAGTGAATCCCATGCTGGGACACCGCGGCTGCCGTATCGCGATTTCGTATCCTGAAATTTATGCGATGCAGGTACGCGCAATTTTTGAGGCCGCCTACAAGCTCCAAAAAGAGAAGATCGAAACCCATGTTGAAATTATGGTGCCGATTATTATGAACTTCCGCGAGCTGAAACAAATTGCGTATGGAAAAAAGATTGAAGGCCAAGCCTATCTTGGAATCCGCGCGCTTGAAAAAGATGTCCGGACGCAGCTGAAGGCTGAACCGATTGACTATAAAATCGGCACGATGATTGAGCTGCCGGTTGCAGCGCTGTCAGCAGGGGAAATCGCCCGCTATGCGGAGTTTTTCTCGTTTGGAACCAATGACTTGACGCAGACGACGCTTGGCCTTTCCCGCGATGACTTTAACAGCTTTATGCCGGATTATACGCTGTACGATTTAATCGACGGCAATCCTTTTGCCATTTTGGATCCGGGCGTGAAGGAGCTGATCAGCATTGCGATCGAACGCGGCCGATTAACCCGTCCCGACATCAAGCTAGGACTCTGCGGTGAGCAAGGTGCCCGCCCCGAAAACATTCCCTTCTGTATGCAGGCCGGGTTACACTATGTGTCCTGCTCCTCCTATTCCGTGCCGATTGCGCTTTTGGCAATTGCGCAAGCCGAGTTGGAAAAAGCGGAAAACGAAGGCCGTAAATTAACGCCTAAGAAACTGTAATCATTCATTCCCGGCGCATTGCGCCGGAGATTCAATAATCTGGTTTTTCCGCACGAATGAGCGTCGGCGGTTTCGCCTCTTTGCCTAAACGAAATGCCGGAGACTTCCGGTATGTTTTTCCGAAAGGCACTGTACATTACAGTGCCTTTTCTTGTATAAGACAAGGCGTACGTTGATCGCGGCATTGTGCGCAGCGGATCGGCACCGAAATGGGAGAGTTTAAATGGGTAAAAAGTATGTTTTTTTGGATTCAGGCATCGGTGGATTGCCGTACTTTCGGTATTTTCACGAAAAAGCGCCGTATGCTCCGGCGGCGTATGTCGCGGATTTGGAGCACTTTCCCTACGGTGAAAAAACGCGGGAGGAAGTTATCCGGTATGCTATCGGCGTAACGGAAAAAATAATCGCCCGTTTGAACCCTGCAATGATTATCGTAGTATGCAATACGATGTCGACCGCCGCCCTTGATGCGCTGCGGCAGACCTTTCCCATTCCGTTTGTCGGTACCGTTCCGGCGGTAAAGGTAGCGGCGGAGGTAAGCGCCAATAAACATATCGGCATTATCGCGACGGCACGGACGATCAATGATCCGTACCTTGACAAGCTCATTCAATCCTTTGCCGCTGATTGCACGATTGAAAAACGGGCTGATGCTGCGTTGATTGCCAAGATTGAAAACGGCCTGATCACCGCCTCTGATGAAGAAAAACGAAAAGCAGTCATGCCTGCCATCCGGCAGTTTCAAGAAGCAGGCGCCGATACGCTGGTGCTTGCCTGTACTCACTTTCTGCACCTTGCCGACACCTTTGCCGAATGCGCTGCTCCGGCCATGAAGATTGTCGATTCCCTGCCCGGCGTGGTTTCTCATGCCTTGGATGTGCTGCCGCCGCCGTCCGATGGAGAAACACACCGCAGCAGCTGCTATGTAACCGGCGAAATTACCGAGCGTATCGATCGGTTGTACCGCGGTTACTGCGGGCTATTCGGTCTTGATTGGGAGGGCGCGCTCTGATGCAGGGACTGGTATTGAGCGGCGCAAACAATTTTTTTTCGGTACGGACGGGCGACGGCAGCGTTGTTCGCTGTTCCATTAAAGGAAAAAAACTGAAAGACATCCGCGGGTACTACAACCCCTTAGCGCCGGGCGATACGGTTGAAATCGAATACGACGCCCTTCATGCCGATCAAGGGCAGATTACAGCACTGGTTCCACGGCGCAACGGCTTTGTCCGCTGGAATCAGAAAACACGCAGCCCGCAGCTCTTAGCAGCCAATATTGATCTGCTGCTCTGCGTTACCACCCCGGCAAATCCCCCCTTCCGGCCACGCTTTACCGACCGGACACTGGTGCAAGCTGCTGCGGAAGGTATCCCGGCGCTCATCATTGTAAATAAAACCGATCTTGGCATATCGGAAACGGTGCAGGAACGCATACACGATTGGAAGCGCATCGGCGCTCAGGTATGCGAGGTTTCTGCAAAAACGGGGGACGGCCTTGAACCACTTGCCCGCATTCTTTCGGGTAAGACATGCGCGGTTACCGGACAGTCAGGCGTCGGGAAGTCGAGTTTACTGAACAGCCTTGATCCGCGCCTTGCGCTGAGAACCGCCGATATTTCGTTTAAGTACGACCGCGGCATCCACACGACAACGCAGGGCATCTTTTTGTCGATGACTTTCACCGCGCACGACGGGACGCCGCTGCCGTTTAACATCATCGATACACCCGGCATTCGGCATTTTGCGCTGTGGGGTATTCAACCGGAAGACGTGATTTTTCACTTTCCAGAGATGGAAACGGCAGCGGTGCAGTGCGCATTCGGGCTTTCGTGTTCGCATCTACACGAGCACGGTTGCCGAGTCCTGGAATCGTTGCACGAAGGCCGTATTCATCCCGACCGCTACGAAAGCTGGCGTTCCATGCGGGACGAACTTACCCAGCTGACCGCAGGCATGTCCAGGAATTGACATGGCGGTACTACGCAAACTCATATTCATCGGATGCCACGGATGGCGGTGGTTCCATGCAAAAGCGATGTTGCGTCAATTTACAACATCCATGTTGTAAATTGCCTTGCGAGTTTTACAAAAATAAAATTTTTGTGAAACATCGTTACTGACTAACACGCCCGCCATCCATAGCGGAATACCGCAAAAAACTCGTGTCCAAGAATTGACAAAGATGTCAAGTTCAGAACCGCCATGGATGGCGGTGGTTCCACTCAGTAGCAAGTTTTTCGTTAGAAAAACTTGTCGTTGAGCAATGTACAAGGATGTACATTGCTCAACAGCGTTAGGGATTGCAGCGGTAGCCTTTTTGCTGTTGAGATACATCAAAGGCAGTTTTCGACGTGAGGAGAAACACTGCCGGAATGGCTGCAACCACAGCAAAAAGCTACAAGCGTAAAGCCCGACCTGCCGCCTGCGGCAGGGAACGCCCAATTGCAAATATATTTACGATTTCTTATTGCCGTAACCGCTGAACATGATTCTGCGGCTCTTTGCAGGAATATAGGCATTTTCTGCAGCCCGCCGACCTAATGCAGAAAGCATGACGCGGTCTTGGGCGATGGTGTAGCCTGCAGTGGTAAGATAGTTGCCGGTTATGGCGGCGTTGGCTCCGCTGAGGAAGGCAGCGCGTCCGTTGTTTTTTAAAATACGGCGGCCTCCGGCAAGGCGGATGTCTTTTTCGGGATTTATAAATCGGAAGATTGCAACGGCACGGAGGATTTCGTCCTCTTCAAGCGGCGGACGATCTTGAAGCGGCGTACCGTCGATGGCAGTCAAAATGTTGACGGGAATGGAAACAACGTTCAAATCGGCAAGTGTCAAAGCCATATCGATTCGGTCTTGCCACGTTTCGCCCATGCCGATAATACCGCCGGAGCACACGGCAAGGCCTGCTTTTTGCGCCGCTCGTATCGTCCGTATTTTGTCGGCGAATGTATGACTGGTACAAATGGACGGAAAAAACCGCTCCGATGCTTCAAGATTGCAGTGATAATTCGTTACACCGGCAGCGCGCAATTTTGCCAGCTGTTCAAACGTCAAAAGCCCCATCGACGCGCAGAGCTTGATGGTATGTTTCCGGTTGATTTGGCGGTAGGCTTCCAATGCTTGTTCAAAGTCCCTCCCGCCGAGTGCACGGCCGGAGGTTACGATTGAAAAGCGGTGAGCTCCTTCGCGTTCATTTAACGCTGCTTCCGCAGTAATTTTCTCAATAGAAAGAAAGCTATGCACTGTGCAGCCGGAATGACTGGATGCACTTTGCGTACAAAACCGGCAGTTTTCGCTGCAGGCACCGCTTTTTCCGTTGATAATCGTGCACAAATCCACTGCATCACCGCATAACTCCTGCCGAATGTAATCCGCTGCGGCGCACAGCTCGTGCACATCACAGGTAACGAGAAAATCGAGTTCGTCGTATTTTGAAAGCCGCTTACCGTTTACAATGTCTTTTGCCGTTTGACGAATATTCATAACGATATAGTAGGGAAATGGAAATACAGTGTCAACTTTAACGTATGCGCACTGCGAAATATACAGCTATCGGCAGCAAACGCCCCGAAGCTCAGCGATATGGGATTCCGCCGCAGATGGCGGTATACGTCATGGCGGTATACGCCACCGACGGCGACGCGATCGAGCAGAGCGGACGGCCGCTCTGCTTTTCTTTACATACTGGGTTATCGAGGCCTTATAACGTTAGGAATGCACCGGGGCCAAGCGGCAGACCGGTTACATACCATATGATCATCAAGCCGATCCACGAAAGGAGGAAGGCGATTGAATACGGCAGCATGATCGAAATCAAGGTTCCAAGGCCGGAATCTTCATCATATTTTTTCATAAAGACAACAATCATGGCAAAGTAGTTCATCAACGGCGTGATAATGTTCGTGCTCGAATCGCCGATACGGTAGGCAACCTGGGTAAGAGCTGGGGACAAGCCGAGATTTACCATCATCGGAACAAAAATCGGTGCCATAATTGCCCATTTCGCTGAAGCCGACCCCATGAATAAGTTGAGGAATGCCGAAATTACGACGAACGACAGGATCAGCGGCAGACCGGTAAAGCCGATGCTCTGCAAGAAGTGCGCCCCGTTTACAGAGATGATGGTACCCAAGTTAGTTTTACCGAAGTAACTAACAAACTGCGCCGCAAAGAACGCCAATACGAGATACCCGCCCATCGAGCTCATCGCAACCGTCATACCTTTTACCAAATCATGAGAATTATTGATCTTTCCCAATTTTTTTCCATATACCAAACCGGGAACCAAGAAAAGGATTAAGATAACCGGCAGTAAGCCGCCGTGCATAAAATTACTGAGAGAACTAATGCCTGTTTTAGTATCTACTTCGCTTAACACTGCAAGAGACGGAAGCCCGGGAAGCCCAAACATACCGATCACCAGCAAGACAACCATAACCAAAATGGAAATACCGGCAAGTTTTAAGGCCTTTGTTTCTTCGGCAGATACCGGCATCTCATCAGGTTTATGCGTCCCTGTATATTTGCCTAAGTTTTTTTCTACGATTTTTTCAGTTACCAGTGTTCCGATCACCGTCAAAAGAAGCGTTGATACCATCATAAAGTACCAGTTACAGGTTGGATCAAGCGGAATATCCATGCCCGCATTGTGCAACGCTTCAATGGTGATACCGGTAAGCAGCGGATCGGTGGTGCCCAGCAATAAGTTCGCAGAGAACCCGCCCGAAACCCCGGCAAACGCTGCTGCAAGTCCCGCCAGCGGATGACGCCCGGCATTCGCAAACACGATTGCCCCCAGCGGAATAACGACAACATACCCGGCATCGGACGCGATATTGCTCATAATACCGGCAAACACAACCACTGCCGTCAATATCCGCGGATTAACGCCGGAGAGGAGCTTCTTTAATGACGTATTGATCAACCCCGTCCAGTCGGCAACCCCGATACCGAGCATTGCGACCAACACCGTACCGAGCGGGGCAAAACCGGTGAAGTTTTTTGTTGCGCTATTCAAAATATAGCGAAATCCGTCGGCATTCAAAAGCGAAACTGCTTTTATCGTAACATCTTGCCCTTTCCGCGCATCGAAGTAGGTTACCGGCGCACCCACCGCCTCTGCAATTGCAGACACGATAACAACAATGAGGCTGAGAATAAAGAAAAGAATAGCCGGATGGGGAAGCTTATTCCCAATTTTCTCAACGCCTTTGAGGAAGCCTGAAACTTCCTTGTTCTTTTTTGTACTCATAAGAACTCCTAGAAAATAGTTTGCCGTAACGAGGCAATAATCTTTATTATATACGATGATTCCGAAATTGACAAATTATTTTTACCGTTTTCATGGCACGCGTACGGGCGGTGTTATTCTATCCGTCCGCATACCTCAGGTAACGGACGGCTCGTCATAGGCCTTCCCGATCAGCAATTGGTAGACGGCTTTGGTTTCTTCGCTCGCATCCTGCCGCGCGCCGCCCGCTTCAAGCCGCTTCAGCTCGTTCAAAATGAGCGTGTGCCGTTCAGGCGTTACATTAAACCGGGATGCAATCAAAATACCCAAAAGCAGCATACAAATCGGCATGATGATGAACACCAATTTGATTTTATCAAGCGTGTCCTGCTTTTGCTGCGGTTTTTGCGCCTGCCCGATCCCCGAATATTGAAAATCGATGGTATCGAACAATTCTTTTAAACGGTACAAATCTGATTTCGTATAAAAATCACGCGGCGCGCTCTTGCGGTACGATGCCCCGTCCTTTTGATATGAAGCCGTCAGTAAAAAACGATTATCAGCCTGATGAAAGTCGGCACCGTCCAGCGACGGCAGGATGAAGCCTTCAAACACGGCTTGCGGAATGTCCGTAAAGGAAGCGTTTTCAAAAAAAGCACGCGTCTCCGCATCGGCCGTATCCTTCCGCTTCGTATAAATCTTTTTGATAATGCCGTCCGTATCTTTACTCAGATACTTCAAATGCACGTTTCCATCTTCACACCGCGCATAGTATTGTGCAATCTCCGCAAAATCCGTGCCCGCATTCCGGCAGAGCCGCTCCGCCTCCTGAAACTGCGCCTGCGTCAAAATCGACGGCACCGGATTTTTATAGCCGATGATGCCTAACGCCACACCGATCGATGGCATAATCACCAAGCCCAAAAACAGCTTGCGCGTCAGTGTCATTGCGGCGGTATACGTTCCGGTACGCTGCCGTCCGCTCATCAGCCGGTCCAAATCGGAGATAAAGGGCAACAGCTGATGCGGAATCAGATTATTCCCGGAGATACCCATGCCCATCAGCACCATATTGAGCGCCAAAAAAACCGTGCTTGACGTCGGCGTATGCAGCGCCATCAGCAAAATAGACACGCTAAAGAGCGTCAGTGCGGTAATATAGACGGGTTTATGCCCCTTTTTGTTGATAAAGTAATTATGAATCGGCAGCGTCGCCATCATGCTCAGGAGCAGCGTCCCCTGGATGATGACAAACACGTTGCCTTTATCAAGATAATCAACGATATAAAACAGCACGAATGACATAAAAATATCCAACGCGCCGAACGAACAGACATACATTGCAATATGTATCCTACAGGATTTATTTTGAAATAATGAAAAAAAGTTTTTGATAAACGACTGCGACGCTTTTTTTCCGCCGTGCTCCTGCGGCAGTTCCCATGTTTCAAAATACAGCGGAATCCACGGGAGGGCAAAAATGAGCGCAAAGATACATCCCATAATAAAATAGCCCTGCGCGCTTCCATGAAAATAATCGATAATCGGCTGCGCCAGCACTCCGCCAAGCAGCGTCGCAATAAACGAAAACATCAAACGGGTGCCGTTCAGCCTATTCCGTTCCGAAAAGTCTTTGGTCATTTCAGCGCTTAATGCGGCGTAGGGAATATACGACATCGTTGAAACGGTAAAGAAAATGATATAAGCGATGGTATAGAAGATAAATTTCCCTGCTTGGCTTTCGATCGAAACCGGAAACCAGATCAGCATAAACGAAAGGGCAATCGGGATGACTGAAACTAAAAACCAGAGGCGCCGCTTTCCAAACCGGGTGTGCGGCGTGTTGTCGGCGATATAGCCCATCATCGGATCGGAAAGCGCATCCCAAAACTTTCCAATCGCCGGAATGAGCCCTGCCAAAGCCGGATGCAGCCCGATAACATTCACCAAATAGTACATTGAAAACGTGGTAACAATAAAAAAACAGCCGCCGCCGTAAAGATCACCTGCACCGTACGCAAGATACGTGCGCCAGGTTATTTTTCTCTGTTTTGTATTCATAGCGTTATCATACAATAGGATTCCCCATAACACAAGCTGAAAATATCCCCCACGAAACCGGACTCGTAGCCCCTCCTCCGCATCATTGACTGTTCGCGTTTTTTTTATATAATTGACGATATAAACTATTCATAGTGTGAAAAATTCACAGAGGATTATTTTACCATGAAGCAGCATACACTCTGTATCATCCATAGCGTTCAACAAGCGGTGCGCACGTATGAAGCGGAGCTCAAGGCGACAATCGGGCTTTCTTTAAATGAAGGTCTGTGTCTGTGCGCAGTACGGGAAGGCTATTGCGAACCGGCAGCTATCGCGGCTCAGCTTGCGTTGTCTCCGTCGAGGCTCAGCAAAATCTTTGACGATATGGAAACAAAAGAGCTCATTATGAGAACAATCAATAAAGATAATAGACGGAATATTACGGTTAATCTGACCGACAAGGGAAAAACGCTCTTAACGCGGCTAGACTCTTCGGATATTTCGTTTTCGCTGCCGCAGGAGGCAGTGCAAGGAGGAACAGATGCGTAAATACATCGTAGTAGGCGGCGTAGCAGGTGGAGCAGGAGTTGCGGCCCGTTTACGCAGATTGGATGAAACGGCGGAGATCACCGTATTTGAACGCGGCAGCCATATCAGCTTTGCAAACTGCGGTCTTCCGTATTATGCCGGGGGTGTCATTGCAGACCGTGAGGCGCTTTTCGTAATGACGCCGGAGAAATTTAAGGCCTCGCTGAATGTTACCGCAAAGGTACGGCATGAGGTAACGGCAGTCAATCCGGCGGCGCAGACGGTAACCGTGAAAGACCTGGAAACCGGAAAGGAGACGACCGAATCGTATGACGCGCTCGTGTTGAGCCCGGGAGCCTCCCCTATTCGGCCGCCGATTCCAGGCATCGACGATTCGAGCATTTATACACTGCGGTCGGTCAGCGACATCGATACCATCAAAACAAAGATCGATAATCCCGCAACAAAACGGATTGCCGTTATCGGCGGCGGCTTCATCGGTTTGGAGATGGCCGAAAATCTGCATCACCGCGGCATGAAAGTTTCCATCATCGAAGCGGTTGATCAGGTAATGAATGTCATCGACTATGATATGGCCGCAATTGTTCAGGCGGAAATCCGCAGTAAAGGCGTTGCGCTCTATCTGAAAGACGGTGTCAAGGCATTTGAGCGGCGCGGCGCCGATTTGGTTGTCTGCCTGCAATCCGGTAAGGAGATTGCGTGCGATGCCGTCATCCTTTCAATCGGTGTACGCCCGGACACCAAGCTGGCAAAAGACTGCGGGATTGAGCTTGCACCGAACGGAGCTATCAAAGTCAACGAGTATTTTGCAACGTCTCAAAACGGGATTTATGCAATCGGCGACGCCATCTCGTTCAAAAGCCCGCTGCTCGGAACCGATACGACTATTCCGCTTGCAGGCCCGGCAAATAAGCAGGCTCGTATCTGCGCGGATAACATCATATACGGCAACAAAAAAACATATTGCGGCACAATCGGCACCAGCATTGCAAAAATCTTCGATTATACTGCAGCTGCCACCGGATTGGGGGAAAAAGCGCTCGACCGCGCAGGTCTGCCGTACAAGCAGATCGTTACCCATGCGATGCACCACGCAGGCTATTATCCGGGAGCTGCGCTCGTTTCTATTAAAATCCTGTACAATCCCGAAAACGGTCGGTTGTGGGGCGCTCAAGCAGTCGGCATTGAAGGCGTTGATAAGCGAATCGATGTCATCGCCGCGTATATCAAAAAGAACGGTACCGTTTCAGACTTAGCCGAATTTGAGCAGGCCTACGCGCCGCCTTTCGATTCTGCAAAGGATCCCATCAACATGCTCGGCTTCATTGCGGAAAACGATCGGGACGGCTTAACCAGCGTTATTTCGTGGCGGGATATTCCCCGGTATGCCGAAAAGAATGCGTTCTTCCTCGACGTGCGCACCCCCGAAGAATTTGAACTCGGATCGCTGCCGGGAGCAGTCAACATACCGCACACTGCATTGCGGAACCGCTTAAGCAAGGTGCCCAAGGATAAAACCATCGTCATTAACTGCGGTATGGGCTTACGCGGCTACCTTGCCGAACGGATATTGCGGCAAAACGGCTATACCGATGTGGTCAACCTTTCGGGCGGATACATCACGTATAAAACGGTGCAGGATGAGCTGTTATGGCTGAACGATCCTCAAAAGGCGGCGCGCGCGGCAGGCGCTTCGGAAGCCGGAACCGATACAAACGGAGGGTCTGCTGCAAGCGGAAACGCGGGCGGTGCGGGAAGCGCTTCGGCAAGCCAACCGGAGAGCGGGCAAACCGTGTTCGTCAATGCGTGCGGCCTGCAATGCCCCGGCCCGATTATGCAGCTGAAAAAAGAAATCGAGCGTCTCCCTTCCGGCGGCGTGCTTGAAATTCAAGCCTCGGATCCCGGGTTTGCCCGCGATGTGCAGTCATGGTGCGGCCTGACCGGGAACCAGCTGCTGGAAAGCATACGCGAAAAAGGCGTCATCACCGCCCGCATCCGCAAAGGAAGCGCAGAAAAGCAGGAAACGGTTGTCAAGGAAACAAAAGACAGCGCTACAATCATTGTGTTTTCACATGATATGGATAAGGTACTGGCAGCTTTTGTACTAGCAAATGGAGCATTAGCGACCGGTAAAAAAGTTACGATGTTTTTTACGTTCTGGGGACTTTCGGTACTGCGGAAGCCCGAAGTTACCGGAGTAAAAAAAGATATCGTCGGGAAAATGTTTTGCAGCATGCTGCCGAAAGGGATGAACAGCCTTTCTCTTTCCAACATGAACTTCGGCGGCATGGGCGCTAAAATGATGAAGGGGCGCATGAAGGAAAAAAACGTCGATCAGCTTGAAACAATGTTCCAAAATGCGCTCGAAGCCGGGGTGCGGCTGATTGCATGTCAGATGTCGATGGATATCATGGGCATCAGCGCCGAAGAGCTGATGGACGGCGTAGAGCTCGGCGGTGTTGCAACCTATATGGAAGCGGCATCCCAAAGCGGCATTAATCTCTTTATTTAACGATAGGTGTGCACATTGCGGCAATAGGGTGTACGGGACGGAAAGAGCATATCAACCGCCCCGTGTCCATTGCCCGCTGTTTGGCAGCGGCGTTTAACTTTGCAAATCTCATAGGTAAAAATACAAATTATTTTATAGCTTCGACCTCTGCCTGAGATAAGCCGGTTACTTTTGCAATATTTTCCCGGGAAAAGCCGAAGTGCAGAAGATTTTTTGCCGTTTCAAGTTTTGCTTGGTGAGAACCTTCAGCAAGCCCCCATTCAGCTCCGGCTTTGAACTGTACTTCGGAAATAGTCGCAATATCGCTTTTCAGCTTCATGCGCGATTCATACAGTTTCCGTTCTTTAGGGCTTAGATTCAAAACATCGATTTTTTCATTCAGCATTTGTAATATTGGTGATGTTGTTGCTATCATCTTTCGTACCTCGCTCTTATCGGTTTCTATAAACTGCAACCAATTTATCAACTTTTGCCGTTTTTCAATAGGGATTTTCTGTATCCCATACTTTTGCGCTGCGGATAGATTAAGAAAATGAATTTCAAGCAAATCGGTCAGTGGCTTGTGAGTGTTTTGCTCCAGTATGCTATAGGCGGAATGAACTTCACTATTGAGCCTAAAGCCTTGCGCGATCAGGTTGATGGTAATACACTTTGTCAAGCTTGTATACGGCTCGCCTTCTTTAAAACCTTCAAGGTACATTTTAGACCAGTAGAACAATGTACGGGGAATAAATTCGGCCGACCACGAATTTTGAATCTCAATGTCGATTGTTATACCGTCTTTGAGGCGAAGCTTTACGTCAAGGATGCCGGTCTTATCAGTTACCACATCTTTGACGAGTTCTTTATCCAGTAGTTCAAGGTCGGTAATTAAACCGTCAGGCATATCCAGTACACATTCAAGGAAATCCTGCAAGCAAGCTTTATTTTCTTCCGAACCAAGCAAAAGTTTAAATAGATAATCGTTTCTAAGGGTGAGTGTTAGTATGTCGCTCATTTACTACCTCCTGCGATACTATATGCATCGCCGAAGGCAAAATGGCTAAAAAAAGGGAAGGAAAGATTCTTTTTTTCCAGGGAAAAGATTTCTTCTTGCCCCGATGCCGCATCCTTGGTTCCAAAGCATGATCTATAAAATAAACAAAGTAGTTATATCTTGTACGATAAAATGCCTTTTAGAACCGCCAGGAGAGAGATAGTTCTCATCGGTAACAAGCTGGCAGATATGCGTAAACTTACAGCCGGTATATGTCGTAGCGGTTTAAATCTTCATATTGATAGGAACTCTGTATCCCGCGCATATACACATCGCGATTGTCTATATCGTGTGTTAGCGCTGAGCGAAGCAGCATACGCAGTTCCAAACTGTTTACCGGCGACCGTTCCATCGCGCTTAAATACTGATATTTATCCACCTTACTCCAATCAATACACTGCCCGATTCTTGTTTTCAGCAAAAGATCAAGCCAAATACGCATGCTTCTGCCGTTTCCTTCTCTAAAAGGGTGTGCAATATTGATTTCCACATATTTTTCTACGATATCATCAAAAGTCTCGATGGGCATCGTATCAATAATTTTAAGATTATCGGTTAAAAATAAGATTGGCGCAAAGCGGAAATTTCCCTTTGCAAGATTGACCGTCCGTATTTGTCCGGCAAAGCTAAAAACATCTTGAAATAGATACGTGTGAATTTGCTGCAGCCCGTTTACCGTTCCGACTTCAAAAGTGTCTATTATTCTTTTATCCCATAACTCACGGGCGCGTATTTTACTTAATTTCTCTTCATCTTTACAATAGGGTTCTTCCTGCATAGTACCGGCCTTTATTATCGTATTCTCTCAGGCTGAATGTCAAGTTTTATTCCGCAAGGGAGCTTAAACATTTGGCATCATCGTTCTTGCACACCATATCGGACACGGCACCGCCGAAACTTGCAATATCGCCTGCTGTTTTATTCGAGCCCCCAATGATTCTTTCACATTTGAGAGCCCAATCGGTATTACAAAGCTGTAATTGCTGCTAATAGGCCGAAAATAATCCCCGGAGCATTCGCCGCCGCGAGCGGAAAATCCTTCTTATCTTTTAAAAGCGCATAGAGACACCAGATGGTACAGTTCAACGCAGCAGCCAACGGTTGTAAAAAGATCGTTTTATTGCCTTGCAGATTATTCATAATCTGCGGGATATAAGAAAGATACATCGTAACCGATAAGGCAGTGCCTAACCAGCCGATAATCTTTAGTTTGGTTTCACTCATTGAAACTCCTTTTCCATCATTGTTGACGGTTTTGCAGCAATATAGCCGATTTACTGAACTTGCACAAGATTCATCCGTAACATTGATTCCGAGCTTTTCGTCCCCCGCCGTCAATAGCCAAAATCGCCGCACAAATAATTTGACACGGTATTTTTATTGGAGTATACTTAAACCAGTTATTTAAGGAGGCGCAATTATGCGAAAATTAAACTTAAAAACAGTATTCAAAGCATCTATACTGGTATTAAGTGCATGGCTTATCTGCTCATGTAACGATGACGGAAAAGCGTCAAAAAAAGCGATGAAAGTCGGTATGGTTACCGATGCGGGAACGATCGATGATAAGTCGTTCAACCAGGGAACATGGGAAGGTATTGTCCGTGCGGAAAAAGAGCTCGGCGTCGAAGTTAAATACCTTAAGCCGGTCGGGACAACCGAAGCGGATTATGTAAAAGAGATCGATAACCTGTATGATTCCGGCTATAAGTTCATTGTTTGTCCCGGTTTTAAATTTGAAACGGCAATTTTCAAGAGCCAGACAAAGCATCCCGATGCAAAATTCGTACTGATCGACGGTAATGCGCATCCGGCGGATTCCTATGATGCACAGAACGGTCCGAACACAATCGGTATTCTCTTTACAGAGCAGGAAGCAGGGTTCAGTGCCGGTATCGCTGCTGCGCTTCAGCTGAAAGAAGGCCGCTTCGGATTCATCGGCGGTATGGAAATCCCTGCCGTTCAGAAATTCAACTGGGGTTGGCAGCAGGGCATCATGTATGCGAATGCAAATCTCGGAACCAACATCGAAATGCATCCTGAAGACTTTATCTACCAGGGCACGTTCAGCGATATCGCGGCAGGACAGCAGATTGCTGCCTCTATGTTTGACCGTGGTGTTACTTGTATCCACGCAGCGGCCGGTGGTGTCGGAGTTGGTGTTATCAATGAGGCAAAGGCTCGCCGTCAGGTTGGTAAAGACGTATGGGTTGTCGGTGTTGATGTAAACCAGTACAACGAAGGCTTGCTCCCCGACGGAAAGTCCATCATCTTGACTTCCGCAATGAAATATATGGACCGTGCATCGTTCGATATGATTAAAGAAGCGCTCGGCGGCGATTTTAAAGGTGGACGCACGTTGTTGATGACTGCAAAAGAAAATGCCGTCGGTATTCCTCCCGAAAATCCGAATCTTGATGCCGATGTACAAAAGCAAGTAAATGATATCTATCAGCAAATCAAATCCGGTTCTATCGTGGTTGCTGATAAGCAAGGCGATAATCTGTTCCGCTAAAAAATAGCGTTTCTTTGTGTGTATCCGAGGTCGTATCGATGATGCGCCTCGGATTTTCTTTGTGAATTATGTGTATAAAAGTTTACAGTGCTTAGTGTCCATTGTAAATAAAGGAAGGCTCACTCTGTCTGAACAATATGCTATTGAAATGCGCCATATCCGCAAAGAATTTCCCGGTATTGTTGCGAATGATGATATAACATTACAGGTAAAAAAAGGTGAAATTCATGCAATTCTTGGGGAAAACGGCGCAGGAAAATCAACTCTTATGAGTATCCTATTCGGCTTACATCGCCCCGATGCAGGAGAAATTCTTGTAAACGGTAAGCCGGTTGTCATCAACAATCCGAATGATGCGAATGAACTCGGAATCGGTATGGTGCATCAGCATTTTCAGCTTGTACATAACTTTACCGTTACCGAAAATATTATCCTCGGCAAAGAAGGAAGTTTTTTCCTTGATCTGCGGAAAGCTGCGAAGCGAATTACGGAACTGAGCAACCGGTATGGGCTGCAAATCGATCCCAATGCCAGGATTATGGATATTACCGTCGGTATGCAGCAGCGCGTTGAAATCCTCAAAATGCTGTACCGCAATGCGGAAGTGCTGATTTTTGACGAACCGACTGCCGTATTGACTCCGCAGGAAATTGATGAACTCATTCAAATAATGAGGAATTTGGTTGCTGAAGGAAAATCAATCATCCTTATTACGCATAAATTGCAGGAAATTAAGGATGTTGCAAACCGCTGTACCATCATACGGAGAGGAAAATACATCGATGTAATCGATGTTGCGACAACCTCTAAAAACGAGATGGCTGCAAAAATGGTCGGAAGGCCCGTCGAGTTTAAAGTACAGAAAGCGCCGTCAAAACCGGAGGAGGTTGTACTTGATATACAGCATCTGAAAGTGATCGGCTCAAAGAAAGTACCGGCCGTCAATGACTTTTCATTGCAGGTACGGAAGGGTGAGATTGTCGGTATTGCCGGTGTAGACGGAAACGGACAAAGCGAGCTCGTACATGCGCTGTCAGGTTTGATGCCGATTGTCGAAGGCACGATCCTGTTGTGCGGCAAGGATATCACGAAAACGTCAATCCGTGAGCGCAATGAATCCGGCTTGGGCTTGGTTCCCGAAGACCGTCAAAAACACGGGTTGGTATTGCAATATTCCATCGCCGAAAACACGATTATCAAATCCTATTATAAAGAGCCTTTCCAAAAGCACGGGTTCCTGCATAAAAACAAGATGTTCTCGTTCGCGGGCGACATTACCAAACAGTTCGATGTCCGATCCGGCGAAGGCGTACATTCGGCTGCGCGGAATTTGAGCGGTGGAAACCAGCAAAAAGCGATTCTCGGCCGTGAAATTGCCCTGGATCCGGAGCTGCTGATTGCGGTGCAGCCGACCCGCGGTTTGGATGTCGGCGCTATCGAAGCCATTCATAAGGAATTGGTGAATCACCGCGACAGAGGCCGTGCCGTTTTGCTTATCTCGTTTGAATTGGATGAGATTTTCAATCTGTCCGATCGCATTGCCGTTATGCACCGCGGCGCCTTGACCGGTATCGTGAAACCTGAGGAAACCACGGTTGAAGAAGTCGGATTGATGATGGCTGGGGTCGAACATAAAGAAGGAGGCCAACCGTGATAACCAAAAGACGCACCGCTCTTTCGGATAATACGCTGGTAATCAGTCTTTCCGCCGTATTACTGGGACTGATTGCCGGAGCAATTCTTATTCTAATGGTCGGAGAAAATCCCTTTGTCGCGTTTACGTACCTGTTCCGCGGCGGTTTGATGAACGTCGAGCGTATCGGTAATACGCTTGCAACCGCAACGCCGCTCTTGCTGGTCGGACTTTCGGTATCGTTCGCGTTTAAAACGGGGCTATTCAATATCGGAGGAGCCGGACAGATGCTGATCGGCGGCTTGTTCGGCAGCATGTTTGCATTGACAGCCACCTCTATGTCCCGTCCGCTCTTTTTTATCCTGCTTATTCTGATCGGTATTGCAGGAGGCGCGCTGTGGGGCGTTGTGCCGGGATTGCTCAAAGCGCTGTTCAATGTGCACGAAGTTGTTTCCACAATTATGATGAACTGGATTGCCTATTGGCTCGTGTTTTATATTGTTCCCGGCTACTTGAAAGCCGAATATCTGGAAACGGAAAGTAAGTCGATTGCCGTTGCGCAGTCGCTCCGCACGCCGTGGCTGACCAACCTCTTCAATAGCGAATACGTCAACTACGGTATCTTCCTCGGCATCCTGGCAATGGTATTCCTCAAAATCATTTTGGATAAAACAACGCTCGGCTTTGAGTTAAAAGCAGTCGGCTATAACCGGAACTGCGCGGAATACGCGGGTATCAAAGTCAACCGGAATATTGTTATTTCCATGATGATTGCAGGAGCGCTCTCCGGTCTGGCAGGGCTGACCTATTACACCGGATATTCGCTGAACATGCAGATCGGTGTTATGCCTGCGCAAGGGTTTGACGGTATCGCTGTTTCGCTGCTGGGTGCGGGAACACCGATCGGGGTTGCACTGAGCGCACTTTTCTTCGGTGTGCTGCACGTCGGAAAGGGCTTTATGAGCGCCAATACCGTTGTTCCGCCCGAAATTGCAGACACGATTATTGCGGTTATCATCTACTTTACCGCAACAAGCCTGCTCTTTAAGCGGTTCTGGAATATGATTTCTAAAAAATTACGCGCGCGGCAAACCGCTGCGCTTGCGGTGGAGGAGGCATAATATATGTGGCATATTTTAACCCTCGTTTTCCCCTATGTAATCGCATATACTATTCCTCTGCTGGTTACGTCCTTGGGCGGATTATACAGCGAACGGAGCGGTGTAACCAACCTCGGTCTTGAAGGTCTGATGCTGATCGGCGGTTTTTCTGCGGCGGTTGTGATCAATCTGATGCACAATGTTGTGCCGTCCGGGCTACTGATCCCCATGGGTCTCTTGATTGCGGTTGTCGCCGGGATTTTATTTTCGTTATTGCATGCGTTTGCCTCAATTACGCTGAAGGCGGATCAAGTCATTAGCGGTACCGCCATCAACATGCTGGCCGCCGCGCTGACGATTTACCTTGCCCGTACCATCACCGGTTCGGGAAACGTGCGCGTTGCAGGTATCGTCCGCAATGATATTCCGGGACTTTCTAAAATTCCGGTACTGGGACCGCTGTTCTTCTCGCAGGCCTACTGGAGCACCTGGCTGGTGTTGGCAATTCTGATCCTATCATGGATTTTGCTGTACAAAACATCCTTCGGGTTACGGTTGCGCGCGTGCGGCGAGCATCCGTCAGCGGTGGCCAGCGCCGGTATTAACGTGTACCACATGCGGTACTTTGCCGTATGCGCGAGCGGCGCGCTTTCCGCACTGGGCGGCGCACTGATTTTGGTAACGTATTCGGGAGAGTTTAACGGCAGCGTAGACGGCCTCGGCTTCTTGGCCATTGCCGCATTGATCTTCGGTCAGTGGAAGCCGTTCGGCATCCTTGGGGCAACATTCTTCTTCGGATTTGCCCGTACCATTGCCAATGTTTCCCAGGTTATTCCTGCGTTGAGCGGAATCCCGCCTGTGTGGCTCAAGATATTCCCCTATCTTGTTACGCTAATTGCCCTCGTGCTGTTCAGTAAAAACTCGGCAGCGCCGAAAGCGAACGGTGAACCGTATTAATAAATAAAAAAGGTAATTTGCAGCGCACTGCTGCAAATTACCGGCAAACCTTTTGTAATCCTATCTTTTTGTAATGGTGCAAATCGCTCAAATCATCGGCACTGCTAGGAGCGCGTCCGTTTAAATAGTCGTGTTGTCGCGGATAACGGCATTTTTGGTAATAACGTAAATGCCATCAACAACATGATATGCACCGTAATCGCCGTCAGGCGGAATGTCCCCCATACCGATTGAAACATTATGGCCGATTCGGGCATTTTTATCGATTATGGCTTTTCTGATTCGGCAATTTTTTCCGATACCTACACAGGGAATATCGGCTTGTTCGTCTCCAGCCTTGTTGCTGTCGGATTCGTAATAGTCTGCCCCCATGCACACAACCCCTTCCAGCTCGCTGCCTGCTTCGATAATCGTCCTCACCCCGATAACGGAGCTCGTAATCTTCGCATAGGTGATAACGCATCCTTCGCTACAAGTAACGCGGTCAAGCGTTGCTCCATTGATTTTTGATGCCGGCAAATTTCGATAGTGGGTATAAATAGGCGCTTCAGCATCGTAGAAGTCAAATAACGGCGTAATTTCCGTCAAATTGATATTCGCTTCATAGAAACTGCGGATCGTCCCAATATCTTCCCAATATCCATTATGCACAAACGCCGAAACCTTGTAGTTTTTAATCGCCGATGGAATAATTTCCTTTCCGAAATCGGTCATGCTGTTGTTTAAGCATTCTTCCATCGCTTTGGCATTGAAAATATAGATACCCATCGACGCAAGATATTCTTTATCGGGACTCGCAACGGAAATCCCCGACTGCGCCGGTATTTTCCATTCATCGATATTTTTATCAGGGCCGGGCTTTTCCATAAAAGCGGTGATATTGGACTGATCATCGACCCGCATAATACCGAACCCGGATGCATCGCGGCGGTTTACGGCCGTACACGCAATCGTAATATCCGATCCCGACGCCTCATGCTGCGCCAAAAACTCCTTGAGGTTCATACGATACAGCTGATCGCCCGATAAAATGATATAGTATTTAGGGTCTTGCGTTTTAAAATGACTAAAATTCTTTCTTACTGCATCGGCGGTGCCTTCGTACCATCCCGAATGCTCAAACGTCTGTTCAGCGGCAAGAATTTCGACAAAACCGTTGGAAAAGCTATCAAACCGATACGCCCGCGCAATATGCAAATGCAACGATGCGGAATTGAACTGAGTCAATACATAAATCTGCCTCAATTCCGAATTAATACAATTCGATATCGGTATATCGACAATACGATGCTTTCCGCCGAACGGTACCGCAGGCTTGGAGCGTGATTGGGTAAGCGGATAGAGGCGCGTTCCTTTTCCGCCTCCTAAAATAATCGATAATACTTTCGGCATATATCCTCCTTATGAGTAACCTTTACATTCGAGCATTGTACAAAACAGCTGTAATCAACAGACCGTATTGATATAAAAAATGCTCTCTTTATAAGTATAACCGAGGTTCTTGCTTTTTGCCACATAAAAATGAAAATGTATCAAAAAATCTTTCCGTTCGCAGGTTTTGCACAATTTTTATTATTCGGCTATACTAGCCGATAGAATCCGCTGGAACCTTCGGGTGTTTTACAAGCGGTACCCAACAGAAGTGCAGGTATGTTCTGCGCTTCAAAGGAGCATCTTATGCAGATGAACAGTGTCGTTATCCGAACCGATAACATGGAAAAATCCTTGCAGTTTTATGAAAAAGTCATCGGGCTTACGTTTGAGTCTATGATGTCGGCAGCTCCGGGAAAACAGATTGCGTTTTTGTACGATCCGAAATCGAACGGCAGGTTAGAGCTTATTCATAACGACCGTTCAAAAGTACAAAAAGAGAACTCGGTCTCGCTCACGATTATTGTCGATCAGATAGGCGAGACGGAAAAGTATTTGCGCGCCCATGATGTGCGTATTACCATGCAGCCGCGTACGGTTAAGGACGGAAAGAAAATGCTGACAGCGGTTGATCCTAACGGTATCGAAATCGATTTTATTGAATTATAAGTCAAAATTTACATAGATACAAAAAAAGCGCTGTAGAACTTGTTTCTAACAGCGCTTTTCATTTCAGTGATACTTGAACCGAACGGAATACGGCACGAGTAAGACGTGAGCCGCATTCGCCGAAGCCGTATCGCTCCGTGCTTATTTGCCGCTCTTCTGATCGGATCCTGCGTTTGAAATAGCCCGCATTACTTCATGCGCCCGTGTTCTGACAGGGGTTACATAGCTGTAGTTATTCGCAATGCGCATAATCGTTTCAAACATATCCTTCTTGTTGGTGATTGAACCGGCCATTTTTTCATAGGTATTGAGGATTTCAAGCGCCAACGAACTGGTCGGATTAACGGTATCAAATTTGCGGGCAATCCAGTTGATCATGTTGAAAACTTCGTCATTATCATTCTTTCCGATGGTACCGAGGGATTTTACTGCTGCAGTAATAACGGAAGGTTCATTGTCGGTATACATAACCGAAACGAGTACGTCTTTTGCCTTCTCGCTGCCTAACTGTCCCAGTAATTCACAGGCCTTGCGTCTGATTTCAGGATAATTGTTCAGCACTCTACCGTCTTCGCGAACAACGCTTGAAAGACCGGTTGTCGCCAGATCGCTCAACGCTGCCTGAATTTCCTCTGTTTGACGTCCTGCGTTTAAGGCTTCTTCAATGTATTGCAAGGCAACGAGCTTTGAATCGCGGCCATCGGCAGCAACCATTTCTTTAATCATAACGCCTTCGATCGAGTTGAGGTATGCTTGTTCAACGGTAATCATGCTGTCGGATTGTTCCGCTTTACCGCTCTTGTTTGCAGCATCTTTGCTCTGCGCGCAGATAAACGGAGCTGTAAGTAACCCTAATGCCAGTGATAGTATCAATAGTTTGTGCCGCATAATAACGACCCTCCTTCTTTTATCCGGAACGGATTCTACTAAAAAATATCTTTAAAAAGATTTCTTTTTAAAGATATTCTAAAATATCGGGATATTTTCAGCTATTTTTTAATGAGTGTCAAGAGGCTCGATAAAAAATGCAGGGATTCAACTGTGAAAGCAACATAAAAGAAAAACATTGTTTTATGTGACAGCACGCGTGAAAAAAGAGGGCATTCAAGCACGTTCGCTTCGCTTGCATAAATCTACTGTCAAAAATGTACAAGGGAAGTACATTTTTTGACAGTACTGCATTACAGGCAAATTCACAACCCTCTTTTTTCACGCTTTCCCCATATATCCCGCTCTTTCGTTGTTTTTTCACCGCTGAATCCCTGTCCTTATGAGAAAACCTCCTGTTTCGCTGTTATCTCTCAAGATTTTTTTCATGCTGATACCCTGTTTTTTCACATATTTGCGAAATTGCACGGCAATATACTTCATGCTATACAGATACAGCAATCTTTTACAAAACGCGCGACCTGCTACCCCTTAATCGCACCGCCGGTAACGCCGCGGATAATTTTTTCCGAAAGGAACAGGTAGAGGATAAAGGTCGGTAAAAAGACGATCACGACGCTTGCAAACATGCCGCCCCAGTCGCCAGTATACCGCATTGCGGAAATCATGTTGTACAGTCCAACGGCAACCGGACGGACGGAGGTTTTGTTCGCAAAGATGAGCGACATAAAGTATTCGTTCCAGACGGTGATAAAATTGAAGATGGAAACGGTGATAATGCCGGGCTGCGCAAGCGGGAACATAATCGTCCAGAACGTCCGCATCGGCGGGCAGCCGTCAATCGCGGCCGCTTCTTCATAGGTAAAGCTCAAGTTTTTAAAAAAGGCCAGCAGATAAAACACCGCAAACGGCACATTCACCGCCGTATACAGAAAGATAATCAAAACACGGCTGTTGGTCAGCCGCAGCGACGACGTTAAGCCGAACAGCGGCATGATAATCATAATCACCGGAATGCCGAGCGCCGAGGCAAACATATTCTGTAACAGCCGGTTCCCCTTAAACCGAAACCGGGACAGCACATACGCGGCGGGTGCAGCGATGAGGACGATGAGCGTACAGGAAATCACCGTGTACATCAGCGAGTTCATAAAAAAGACCGACACCTTCTGGGTTTTCCACGCCTTTGCATAATTTTCAAAGTGAAACCCGCTTTTAAACCGAAACATCCCGTCCGAAAATATCTCGCTTGAGGTAGAAAGCGACGCAAACACAACCCACCCGATCAGCAGCACGGTAAAAACCGTCCACAGCGTTAAAAGCGCATACCCGGGCATTTTTGCCAGCCGCTGCGTTAATTTTCCCGTTTTATTTCCAAAGCCCATAAGCCGCCTCAGTATTTATATTTTACTCAATCAAACAAGTGAACATTCACCGAACCTACGTTTTCGACTTTACCGACATGCATAGGAGCATTAAAACAAATGTCAGCTTTGGAGTAGGAGAAGATATTCATTATCTTTTACGCTGTTTGTATGCGTTCTTGTTTGCTTACTGTATTATCCTTTTTTGTGTTGATGTTGATTCTTTTTATAATATCATCAAAAAAAGAAGCTATGTCTATGTTCTCTATAAATTGATTTGAAAACATATTACTTTGCATATTTTTTACATGCTTTTTAAAATAAGCCTTTGATTGCCCATCCTTGTCGCACATGATACAATTACGTTTTTCTTCTATACAGACCCTTCCCGTTGTACCGCTCCCTGCAAAAAAATCAAGTACAATAGAATCGGGATAGGAAAGAGCTTTTACGAAACGTCTCATAATTTCAAGAGGTTTTTGAGTTGGGTGTCCAACTCGTTCAAGTGAATTGCCATTCAATCTCCCAATCTCCCAAACATTTGTAGGATTTTTACCTTTTTTGACATTTTCAGGATTCAACCGTTTATCTTTTAATGCCTCTTGCAGTTCTTTTTCGCCATAAGGGATTCTTACAGAATCAAGATCAAAATAATATTTTTCTGTTTTTGTGAGCCAAATTGCTTCTTCATGCCGATTAGCAAAATATCGATGTGCGGACATACCGTTTTTGTAGTACCAAACTACGGTATTTACTAAGCGAAATTTTGTCTTATGACGACAATGGTATATTATCTCTATTAAATCTCCGCTTTTTACATCTTGAAATTGTGTTCCCCC
>CAUTXW010000022.1:0-34500 GCA_963542655.1 uncultured Treponema sp.
GTTCCGGATCCGCTTAACTGTGCATTACCTATGGTATTAAAGCTCGTTACCGTAACAACAGGTCTATCGCTATCCTGATCCACATTGAGGGTAAGTGTTTTTTCGGTTGTATTCCCTGCTGCATCAGTCGCAATAGCTTTTAGTTTAAGATCGGCATTATCGCTATACTGCGTCGTATCAAGATCAAAGTGCCAACTATAGGCCAGTGTTCCAGTAAATTCTGCTTTACCAGAATCAGCTCCCGAACTGCCGGAAACACCGATTAAGTCCGCATCTGTTCCGGTCGTAACATTTACAATCTTAACGGATGCTAATTCTCTAGTATCACCCGCAGAGCCTCTAATCTTTATCTTTTTATTGACTTTAGCATCATTTTGATGACTTTCAAACTCAACAGTAGGAGGTGTGTTATCTTTTTGTACACGAACCTGTACAGAATCCGACTTATTGCCCGCGTTATCAACTGCACGGAAATAATAGGTCGTATTCGAGTTTATATTGGTCAACTCGATTTCTGCTGCGCCGTTGCTCGGTGTTTTATCTGTTGCTCCCACAAAGTCAATGGATGTAGCATACTCAACCTTCTGTATGTTGGAGCCGCCGCTATCAGAAACGTTAACCTTTACAAATACTTTAGAAGTCGAATCTTTTATAAGTGCTTGCCCATTGGCAGGGGTAGTTAGCCCAATCGTCGGAGGATTAATATCCACCTTTATCGTTCTCGGTGTCGTTTCTGCGTAGTTCCCCGCCTTATCGGTTACGCGGAACTGTACGGTGTTGTCTCCTTCAGCAAGCGTCAGGTATCCTGACCACGGTGACTCAGTACCCAGCAATTTCGATGTTCCACCATTTACGATCGCTTCTACTTTTTCAATACCGGATGTTGCATCCGCTGCTGTGCCTGATACAGACAGTGCTTTCGTGTTTACCCAAGCGTTATCCGCCGGTAATGCCCCGTCACCGGAAGAATCCGGTGTGATCGTAGGCGGAGTTCCATCTATCGTAAACTCGAGCGATTGCTCTTGATGATTGCTCGCCTTTATTGTGATGGTATATGTACCGTCATCAAGACCTGATTTTACCGTATACTTTTTTGACGCATCGGTTATTGAAATTTTTGGTTCCTTCCCTGTCCAGTCATCAAAGAAGGCGGTAGGCGCGATAGTATCGGAAGCATCTTTCTTTTTGATCTTCACATCTATTGTATCATCAGTCGGTACCGGATTCGAAGTTCCGCCGATCTTTACCTTAAACTGCCCCTTTGCATACCATTTACCGGCATTGTATTTAACCGTACCGCTTGGAGAGGTATTATCCTCCAGCTCAAGATTCCAGGCGATAACCGCAGCAGGTACCACTTTTACCTTCTGTGAGAATAGTTTTTCGTTACCTGCATTATCAACGGCTTTTATGTGTAGCTTTTGTTCGTCATTTGAATTGATTTCGACAAAACCATTCAGAATATAATCAATGCTGTTATTGTCAAATTTACCGTTCAGCTGTTTCCAGTCAGTGCTTGTGTCGGCTGGTGCGCTTGCAGTATTTGCGGTCACAGCATAATACACTTCTTTTACACCGCTCACTGTTCTACCGGAAACAGAATCCTTAATAGTTCCGGTAATCTTAATAGGATTTTCGGAGGTCGTTATAAGTGCGCTGGAGGCATCTACATTAGCAAATTTAAGATGCTCAAACGCCGGCGGCGTGATATCTACCACAACTTTCACCGTATAAGAGCCATCTTTACCTGCCTTATCCTTTGCTTTTATTTCGATGTTATAACTTCCCTCGGACAGTGAAGTATCCCATGAAAAAGAGCTATCAGGGATCGGGGTGATAGGAACACCGTTTATAGTAAACTTTTTAAGACCATACGTTTCTACAATGTTTCCTGTTACTTTTACCTTAGTATGCTTACTATATACGGTATCTCTCGTATCAGTATGTGTTTTAACCTCTATGTTGCTACTGTCGATTTCAATAAGCTTTACCGCTTGAATATCCGGATCAGCCTTATCATATATAAAGATCAACGGTTCAGTCGATCCTTGTTGCCCAAGCTTATCTTTTGCCGTAACCGTCAAGGTATATTCTCCCTCAGGAAGCGGAATGGATTGTGATGTCCAATTTTCTCCGTTTTCCGCTAACATTACTGCCGGAGCAGGGCCTCCATCAGTCGCCGTAAGACTCACCGTTACCGGATGTTCCGCTAACCCTGAGCCCGTGTCAAATGCCGTGCCTTTAATCACCAAAGATGTACCGTCATCCCCAAACAAATTACCAACCGGATACGCAATCCGTACCTCCGGCCCTTTTACGTCATAAACAATTGTATACGTCTGTTCAAGGGAGGAGCCTTCATCCGCTTCCGCTTTTACCGTCAGTTTATACGTTCCGTCAGCATCTTGATTAAATTTTGCTTTATCTATCGTAACGTCATGCTCTCCGGCAGTATATGTTTGCGCCTCCGATACATCGTCGCCTAAATCACCTTGCAATGTGTACGTTACTCTTGCCGTAATGGGCTGCAGCTTGATTTTAAACTTCAGCGAATCGCCTTTTTTCAGATAAACCCGCTCGGTAATAGTTCCGTCCGCTCCGGTACCGACCGTATCATTTATTTGAGTGACAAACACTTCCGGGGCTTTTCCGGTTTTTACTAAAGAAAATCCATAGACTCCGCCGCGTACGCCTTTAAAATCGGGAATAAGTTCATTCGGCTGCTTATTTTTTCCGCCTTGATCCTTTCCGCGCACCAAAAGCACGTAGCTTTTTCCGTAGGTAAGGCCGGAATCTTCTGCAGAAACAGGCACGCTAAAGATATAGCTGCTTCCTTCCTTTTCCGCTTTACTCTTTGTCAGTTCAATAAATTCAGGTTTGACTGTTGTTCTACCCGCATCGGCATAAATGGAATCGCCGTTAATTTTATCGGTAGGATAGGCTAAGCCCCCCGCAAAGTCCGCAAACTTCTGCCATTCCATCAGGAAAAAGCGGTACGAGTCCGCGCTCTCTAACGGAACGCCGTCTAAATTACTGCTTACCTTTACCGTCAGCGTGCTACCCGAATAGAGGCGGGAAAATTTAGGAGCGCCCCCGGCTTCGGGTCTTGCTACCGGTATTTCACCGGCAATATCAAACCGCGGATTTAAAGAAGGATTAAGTGAAAAGGTTCCTTGCCGTTTAACATTCCCCCCTAATTGCGCTTTTTGTAATGCCGCTTGAACGGCTGCCGTCTTCTTTTGATCCGCCTCGATTTCCGCAGCGGAACGCGGAACGCCGACTTCGGTTTGAGAACTGTACGTTCCGCGCATCATGTTATACACGGTTTGAATCCGGTATTCGCTTAATACTTCACTATATAATTCATCAAAAAGATAATAGCGATTGGTGGTATTTCCACTGCCGCTACCCTTATCTCCCGGCGCTTGATATACTTTTGCCTCGTCCTCTACCGTAATGTTGTATGTATAGCTTTTCGGCCCGGCATTTTGATTGCTACCGTACAATCCCTGATAAAATTTTTTCATCGAATCGCTGGAAAAGGCATCGACCGTAAGGCGGATATTTTGCGGAACATGCGCGATCGATTTCGTAAAGACCGCATCATGCTCTCCCGTTCCTTTCGCCGTTATCGTAAGCGCTGCGACGGGCGTGTCATCGTACACTTGCCCCACCAGCAAAAAGCCGTCGCCGAACATATCGGAAGAATCATCGTTTGTTGTCGTACTCGGCCTATTCAAAATTAAAAGCGGTGCTGTATTGTCGATGGTAAAGGTACTTTCCGTGCGTGCAGTCTTACCTGCCGTATCGGTTGCAGTAAGCAACACCTTATATGAACCGTCTGTGAGAGGAAAGCCTTTTTCCGTATCTTTTTTATTTATGTGCGCTGTCCAATGAGTACCGTCCGCTGCCTTTTCCAAGCTATACGAGGTGTATTTACTGTCGGGCTGCTCTGTCAGTCCTGTCTTGGTAAGATTCGCAGTGACCGATGCTATGCCGCTATCATCTTTTGCTTCTATCGAAAGCACAAAAGTATCCCTAATAACCGCTCCTGCGGGAGGATATATTGTTGAAACATCAAGGGTCGGCGGATTGATATCAACCGTGCCACCCAAACCGACGGTGTTTTTACAGGTTGTAAACAATCCGATGCAGCACAGCGCTGCTGCAGCCATCAAAGTGCGTACTTTGTGCGTTCTCATCATAGAGGACTCCTTTGCATCATGGGGCGGCCGGTCTTACACCGACATATTCGCCTTTTTCAGTTGTAAAGCGGCTGAATATATACTCATAGGGATATACCGGCACACGTATGTATATCCCCTTTATTTATCGGCACGTTTACACAAAAACTTTAATAATTCGCCAATAGCAACAGCTACATTTCACAATAAGTAAACTTTATTTGATGGAAAACGTTTTATAAAAAGCAGCGTATGTTATTAAATAAAAGCAATACCTCTGCACGCTTCTTACAGCATCACGACTGATATATGCAGTCGGGACTCCGGTTGAAACGCTTGCCCGTATATTAGCAAATTCCTCCACCTTGTCAAGGTCTGCGCCGAACCTGAACGCATCATCGCCTTTGCTTGACGTGTCTGCCAGTTTGTTTTATCTTCACGGTAACAACTGGCTCGTCCAACAAGCCGACACACTGGAGGTGTATTATGGAAATGAATCGCCATCTGCATTCTGTAAAGATAGATAAAGAAAAGCTGAAAATCGTCATTCAAATTAAGGATGATTATAATGCGGGAAAAATCGCGTTAGCGGATGCGAAGCGGATATTGAAGGAAAAGGTTCGTACGCTCAAGCCGTATGAAATCGCATTGGCGGAACAGGAACTGCAAGAGTTTGATGAAAACGAATGTCAAAAAGAAGATATTCAAAAAATGCTCGAACTTTTTGAAGATATTATGGATACCGGCCGTCCGCAGCTTGCCGACAATCATCCTATCATGTGCTATTACCGCGAAAACGATGCACTCAAAAAAATACTGTTGGAGATTGAAGACCTGGTGCAATATCCGCTCATCAAAAATCAGTGGCTTGAGCTCTATGACCGGCTGGAACAGTTTAAAATCCATCTGTCGCGGAAACAAAATCAGCTGTATTCAATGTTGGAAAAAAAAGGCTTTGACCGTCCGACAACCACCATGTGGACGCTCGATAATTATATCCGCGATGAAATTCGGGATGCGCGGAAGCTGCTTGACGATAATGACGACGATCAATTCATTGCGGTGCAGCCGACTATCGTCGCCGATGTTCGGGATTTGATGCAGAAAGAAGAGACGGTGCTCTACCCGACGTCGCTTGCCATGATCACCGAGGCCGAATTTGAAGAGATGAAATCGGGCGACCGTGAAATCGGTTTTGCGTGGATAACAAATGACGATGCGAATGCCCCGTCACCTCATCCGGAGCATCATTCGGCGGCTGCGCCTCATGCTGATACTGCCGGTAATACTTCGCTTGCAGAGGATTTAAATGCGGTGCTGCGTAAGCACGGGTTTAACACCGGCGGTGCAAACGAGGTATTTGACGTTGCAACCGGTAAGCTGACGCTTGAGCAGATCAATTTAATTTACCGGCATCTGCCCGTCGATCTTTCGTATGTGGATGAAAATGAGATTGTCTGCTTTTATTCCGATACGGATCATCGGGTTTTTCCCCGGAGCAAGAATGTTATCGGGCGCGATGTTAAGAACTGCCACCCGCGAGCAAGCGTCCATATCGTAGAAGAAATCATCCAGAAATTCAGATCGGGCGAACAAGATTCCGCGGAATTTTGGATCAATAAGCCTGAAATTTTTATTTATATCCGCTATGTCGCCGTGCGGGATAAACAAGGAAAATTCCGCGGTATCCTGGAGATGATGCAGGACTGCACGCATATCCGCAGCTTGAAAGATTCGCAAACGCTGCTTACCTGGAAAAAAGCCGGAGAACCGGACAGCAGCACGGTCATACATGAGGATTCCGCCGCGGCTGATGGTGCGCAACAGGATAACACGCCTGAAAGGGAAGGCAATCCCCATCATAAAAAGCTTACCGCAGCGGATATTACTCCCGCGACGTTTTTAAAAGATATCTTTGCCGATTATCCTGCACTGAAAGATGAGATGGAAGAGATTAGCCCCAAGTTTAAAATGTTGAAAACGCCGCTCGGCCGAGTGATGCTTCCCAAAGCGACGATTGCGATTGCCGGTGAGCGGAGTGGTATCGATGTTGATACCCTCCTGACCGAAATCAAAAAACGAATCGGTAAATAACATTCCGTGAAAGGTTCACGCCTATCAAAGTAAAAAAAACCGGCCGGGCAGTGTGTTCACAACACACCACTGCTCAGCCGGATTGCGGAGCACTTTCCGGTTTTGCCCTTCCGCTCCGCTGTGGAGCGGAAGCAGGCAGCGCATATCGTTATCCCGGCTAAAACAAACCGATACGAACAGCGTTCAGCCGAGCTACAACGCTCATCCCTGCATCTGCAAGGCCGGTTCCTGCTTGGTCAATCCGTACAGCGTTTTCAGCGCAGAAAGCGGCCCGATAACGGCAATCGCCAAAAACGTTACGCAGCCGCAGCCGAACAGCCACAAAAGAGACGGCGAAAGAAAGGGCATATTGAGCCCTGCAATAATCGCTTGCTGAAAGAGCGCTACGATAAGCACGGCCAAAACCGTACCGGCGCAGGCTCCCAACGCGCTGATGATGCCCGCTTCGGCTGCGGCAAGCCGTGCTAGCTTTCGCTTGGTACTACCGATAACCCGCAGCATACCGAACTCTTCTTTCCGCTCGTGAAAAATCGACGAGAACGACACCGCAAGCACGATAAAAGACAGCAGCCACAGCAGCGCCAGCAGCACGTAGATATACACATTCAGATTCGTAATGCTGGCCGAAACATTTGACATCATCCGTTTGGAAACGAGCGGATAAATCTGCTCCCCTTCAAACGCTTTGAGAATCCGTTGCGCAACCGCTTTTGCATCCGCATTCGGGGCAATGCGCACCATCACGCTCGAAATAAGGTCTTCGTCCTGCGCAACGGGATGTTCCATAATCCGCTCGTATTCTTTTGCAAGCCGCTTGGCATTCTCGATCGTCATAAAAACCGAGTTATCAAAGCCCATACCGGTTTTCGCCAAGCGTCCCGTAATCACAAAGGGCTGGTTAAAAAACTTCACCTCCGACTGCGTCGTTCCGATGATATTACTGCCGACGACAATTTGATTATCGGTCAACGGCAGGCGTATCTGCTTTTGTAACCATGGTTTAATCGTAAAATCAGAGTCGAAATCGATACCGATTACCTGCAGCGGAAACGAACAGCAGCCTGCAGACAGCGTCGCGATAAACAGCTGCGGGGAAGCGAGTTCCACGCCTTCGATTTTTTTGACCCGCTCCGTAACTTCCGATTTAAAATAAAAGCTGTTCGGCTCTCCCCGCAGCAGCGCGCTCTCTATTTTTGAATCGTAGCCCTGCGGCACAACGATGATGTCAGCGCCGAGCCGGTTTGCAAGCGATGCCATGCCGCCGTTTAAGCTCTTAACCAAAAAGCTGCCGCAAAAAAGACTGAACGCCAAAACGGCGGTCAGTGCTACCAGGCTGGCAGTCCGAAATGGCTTCCGTGTAATATTGAGCGTTGCAAGCTCAATAACCGTTAATTTTTTGACCGGTTCCGAAAGAGCCATGATTACCGCGCCGCCTTTTCCGCCTGCTGCAGTGCGAGAGCGGCAGCATTTTGAAACAGATCATACGAAACGGTTGCTCCGGCGATGGCATCCACCTTATCAAGCTGCTGCGTCTCAACCAGCAGTGTGCCGTATTTTGCGGCATTTTGAATTGCGGCCTGCGCAATTTTATATAACCCGGCGTTTTTAATCACGCCGTTCGTTTTGCCGTAGTCTTCACCTTTGAGCTTTCCATCTTTTTCATAGGATAAAAATTCACAGCCAGTAATTTTTCCGCCTGTAATCGTGACGCGCGCTTCGCCGTATCCACCCCAGTCGTCTTTCATATCGGACTGTGCGCTATACGCGCCGTCTTTGTACATCCCGGCCGCCTGAGCCTGCTGCTCCGATTTTGCATCCGGGCTTTTACTTTTTTTCTGCGCCATGTTGTCTTGCGGCGCCGATTGAGACTGGGGCATTGCAGCAGAAGGCTGCTGTTTCTGCATTGCCGTATCCTGCAGAGCCTGCTGCGCTATCGGTGCAGGCTTCTGTGATGTCTGCGAGGCAGACGCCTGTTCCGCTTTGCTGCATCCCGTCCAACACAACGCCGTAAACGTCAGTGCGAACATCGCTAACGATTTTACCATTTTCATATCATTCCTCCATAAAAAGTCACGCAGAAAGTATCACCTTTCAACTGACTTTTTACGCACGTCCACATCAAAAGGAGAACGTGCATATCATCTACAAGTGTACACTTGCGTAAAAACCGAAGTTGTTAGAGCTTCCCGCTCTGCTCCTGCGCCTGAGCCGGACGGGTTCTACTCATTTTTTCTATCCGCGCAATTTTACCGTGTTCAAGCACGACCATCCGCTCCGCTTGATCGGCAACCTCCGGATCATGGGTAACAACGATGATCGTACTGCCGGTATTATGGAGCGTTTCAAAAATCTCCATAACCAGCCGCTCGTTTTTTTCATCGAGGTTGCCGGTCGGCTCATCGGCAAGAAGCAGCTTAGGATGATTGATCAGCGCCCGCGCAATACAAACCCGCTGCTGCTCCCCGCCCGAAAGCTGGTTAGGCAGGTGCTTCGCCCGTTCTTTAAGCCCCACGCGGGCTAGCGCTTCCATCGCTTCTTCTTCATCAGGCATACTGTGGTAATACTGCGCCATCATCACATTTTCAAGCGCCGTCAGATAATTGACGAGGTGAAACTGCTGAAACACCAGTCCGATTGTGTCGCGGCGGACAACAGTCAGCTCCTTTGCGGATAATTTTGAAATATCCTGCCCCGCCAGTTCGATTTTTCCGAGCGACGGCTTATCCATACAGCCGATGATATTCATCAGCGTCGTTTTGCCCGAACCGGACGGCCCCATGATCGAAAGCCATTCACCCTCTTCTACCGTCAAGTTTATCGTATCCAAGGCTTTCAAATCTCCGTAAATCTTTGAAATGCCGTTCAAGGTTAAAATATTCATCTGTTCTCCTTCTCTTTTAAGACTCTGCCGCTGCAACCGGCCTATTCTCCGCGCAGTACCAAGGCGGGATCAATATCTACCGTTGCCCGAACCGGAAACAAGCAGGATACAATGGTAATCACGATGGACGCGATGACGGTAATCGGTGCAAGCTGTATCGGAAACGAAACTGCGCGGGCAAAGACGCTGATGCTCACGTTATCGGCAAACACATAGCCGAGCAGTACGCCGAGCAAGCCGCCAACCAATCCAAGCATAATCGCCTCTCCGAGAAAATCTTTCACAACGCTGCCGTTCGACGCGCCGAGCGCTTTTTTTAAACCGATTTCTTTTCTGCGCTCCGCGACCACCGCCATCATCGTCGTCGTTACACAGATCATCGTCAAAAACAATACGATGATGGTAACAATCCACACCAGTGCCTGAAGCTTACTCAGTACGACATCCTGCGATTCCGTCACGCGCTTTACCAGCCGCGGCGTAATGCCTTCCACCTGCTGAGACACGCGTCCGGCGATGGCTTTCAGATAGTCTTGGTTGCCGTCGATGCTGCATTCGATGACATCGAAGCGGTCGTTATAACCGATGATGCCGCGGATATCTTCCAGACTCATAAAGATAAACTCTTCTTCCACGCCGCCGGTGGTAACAATCCCCGAAACGACACATTCATTCACCGTAAGATCGCCATCAGGCTTAGGCGTATTGACAATGAACGTATCCCCAACCGACAGTTCGATATTCCGGCTGATTTCGTGGCCGATCAGCACTTCTTTTTTATTTTGAGGCCAATTGCCGCGGATCAGCCAATACGGACTGTTGTTTTTGGCATTGATCAAATCCGTTGCGGCGATCATATACGGCTGCTCGTTGACCTTTGCCGACTGATAGATATACGGCGCAAAGCCGACCAGCTTATCGGCATCAAGCTGCTGCCGGATACCGGTAATCTGATCCTGCGTGATTTTCGATTCGCTTTCCGCCGGAAGAAAGATCACGTTCGCGCCGTATGAGCGGAACACCGTCCCCATCTGCCGCGGAATATCGTAGTAGATGGTCAGCAGTCCCGAAAGGACGGTAGAGCCGATTGCAATGGCAAGCAGCGCGACAAGCATCCGCGAACGGCGGCGCACCAGCGAGCTGGTAATCATTTTTAAATACATCTGCTTTCTGGTCATACCTCTCCTCCGTTCACTGACTGCACGCACATGATCCTGAGCCGCAGCTGTACGCTTCCCCTTACCGACCGCCTTACGCTCCATCTGCTATTTTCCATGCAGCACCTCCGTCGGATTAAGTTTCAGTAAATATTTTACCGAGGGAAGACTGCCGAGCAATGTAATAAGAAAGATAATCAGCACAACAATCGGAATAACCATCGGCGCCGGAGGAATGGCAGAGCCGAAAACGCTCCGCCCGATAATCTGCGTGAGGCCTAAACCGGCAAAGTAGCCGATGGTGCCGCCGATTAAGCCGATGATCATCACTTCGGTCAGCATCGAAACGGTAACCGCCGCGTTGCTCGCCCCGATCGCTTTCTTTAAGCCGATTTCCGCCCGCCGATCCATGACGCTTGCCGTAACGAGGTTGGAAATCCCCAATGCGGAGGCGAGCAGGCTCAAAACGGTGATCAACAGCATCAGCAGGGTTGTTTTATTCAAGATGGCGCCTTCGGATTCGGCAACCTGCCGTACCGGTTTTGCAACGGCGTCGGTAATCACTTCTTGAATCTGATAACAAATACTGCTGACATACGCCGTGCAGTACCATACTTCCATCTCTTTGATGGTGAGGCTCAGCGGATTGCGTGCCGCCTTCCGCGCCAAATCATTATCGGGGGTGGTCAACGCGCTTACCTCGATGCTTTCGCAGACACCGGGCTTTCCCAGTAGGCGCTGAGCCGTATGCAGTGTGGTAAAGATATACTCATCTTCATTGCTGCCCGAATTAAAAATGCCCGAAACGGTGAGCTCAGCGTCCCCATAGGCGCCTGTTACCCGAATCGTATCGCCGACATGGATATTATTCCTGCCTGCAAACAGGCTGCCGATCATACAAGCCGCATCATCGTCATCGGATGCCCAGCTGCCGGTTATCTCCCACCAGGTGCGCATCCGCCGAATGCCGGTAATAACCTCCTGACCGGTATGCAGGTCAATCGTGTAATCGAACCACGTTCCCGTCAGGCGGACGGGCTTATGCTGACCTTCATACCCAACGGAGACATTGAGGAACGGAGCGTAATCGACCACATTGTATGCCCAAAAAATCGTCTTAATTTTGTATAGCTCATCTTCACGTAAGTATTTCTTGGTACTCCCCGACTCTACTCCGTAAATGTCATCCAACAGCGAGGCTTCTTTATGTACGACATTGATATTTGCGCCGTAGGTTTTCAGTTCCTGATTAACCTTGTCCCCTACCCCCAGCATGGTATTCAGCATGGCGCTGGAAAGGCTTGCGCCCAATGCAATGGTAAAGGCGATCATCACCATCTTTCCCTTTTGCCGAAAGAGCGCGCCTGCTATCATTCTCCAAAACATAGTTGTTAGTATCCTCCATAGGCGCCGCTCTCAGCACCGCTCGATGCAAGAGAGACCGCCCGTATTGCGTCCGGTTATTTAAAACGGTGCGCTTCCGCTTCAAGATCCGTCAGTTTGATTTTAATGTTTCCGTCATGGATGATGTAGGCGATCGGCACCGGATTACAGCCGCCGGGAAACCCAATCGTCCCTTTATTCATAACGACATCGCAGAGCTTACAGACAACTTCGCCGTTCCGTTCAAAATAGCCGGTCGGACCGCAGATGTCGCAGGCATCAAGTCCGATGCCGTAAGAGCCTTCGCTTTTTTTAATCGCGATAAACCGAACCTCAATACCTTGCTCAGAGACGTATGCATAGCGGTGCAGTTTGTCATCTTCCAATTCCGCTACGGGAATCATCGCCATGCCATCCGCTATCGTATAATTCTCAGGCGGAGAAAGCGGCACTTCGCGGTCGACATAGCGACGAAGCACCGACAGCGACACCGCCGAAACCAGCAACAGCAGCAGCGAAAACCGCGCCCACCGCCGCGCATTGCGCTTACCCGCTTTGAGCTTACGCAACTCGGCCCTGTTGTGGTACGGCTCCGTGATCAGCCGGTTCTTTTTCCAAAGAATAATCGGCGGAAACATAATAAAAAGAATGATTGCAAAGGCAAACGCATTGGCATTGTTCACCACCGCAGCGATGCAGGCAAAAACAATATCATTACGGGGAATAATGCGAAGCGAATAGAGCCGCTGCACGATAACGATGACCTGTGTAATACCGAAAATACACAAGGCGCCCGCAACCGACACTTTCAGCTCAATATCCGATAGTTTGATCAATGTTTTATAGATTGCAAGGCTCGCCGAAACGACAAACACGAGCCCAAGTATATAGCCTATCAGCCGAAACAGCACAATCGTGCTTACAGCGCTTTCGCCGTAGTTGACCAGTGTTCGTGCCAACATGATAATGACCGGAAGATAGTAGAATAAGGTTGATGCAGTATATAGAAAGACCGCGGCACCTAACGAATTTTCATACAGGCGCGGCTTTTTTTGCTTATGAACGGTTTTTATAAAAAGAAGGATGAGTAATAGAAAAAGTGAAACGGTTACCGGAACCATGCTCCAAAAAGCAAAGTGGGTTCGGTTAATATAATTGGGAATTGACCGTAGAATTGCCGAAACAATGCTGCCGAGAACTCCTAAAAGAATGCCCGACCAAACGACAATGTGTTTTTTTTTTCGGAGTTTTCCGTTTTATCCGTGCCCTGCGTTTTAAATAAGGCAAACACGGCTGCAAGCACTAAGGCACATGCGATACCGGCTTCAAACACTCTGATATAAAATTTTAAGATGATACACCTCCCTTAAAAAACCGGCGGTAATTATCACTCACTGTTCAAAAGCAGTCTCCGCTTCGGCAACGGTTACCGTCACTAACGGATGCAACTGTTTTTTTTAGAATGATAATTACCGCATCACAAAAAACATACCGTATGGTACAGTGCTGCCGTTACACCTCGTACACATGCACGGGATGTAACGGAGCGCTTCTTACATACGCTGAGGGTTTACCACTGCGGGCCGGTCCATTCAAAATCGGGCCACTCAACAATGAGCGGTTCCGTCCAGAAGCGGCCAGTAACACCGGTTTCTTTGTCGACGTGCAGCAGGTAATCGTTGCCCGGCGCTTTGATCTCGAACTTTACGTTGTACTTACCGAGACCTTCTTCAAACTTCATGTTTGCGCCGTAGTGGGGACCGTCGCTTGCATTCATCGGCATGAACGCGACTTCCTGAACCTTGCTGGAGCCATGCTTTTGAATGTATGCCTTGACGTGCAGGTACGGAACAAAGTCGCCTACGCCGTAGCCCAAAACCGAACCGTTATCATTCGCGGAAATATCAGCTTCAACGTGGCAATCCGCTTCGTTCTTGGACAAGCTATTTCCGGCAGGTTCCATATCAACCGGCTGGAAATACACGCCGCCGACATGGAGCGGACCGACATCGGTTTCATCCCCGATCGGGAATTCATCAAATCCAGCGGCTTCTTCTTCGGTCGGTGCCGGAGCCGCAGCCATCTTCTGCTCCATTGCAGGTTGAGCCATCTCCTGCTTAGCTGCAGGTTTGTCGCATGATGCAAGCACGAATGCAACTGCAATCAATGCAAAAAGAAAAGATACTGTTTTCTTCATTTTGAAACTATCCTCCTATATTATGTTAGTTTCTTTTTGATCGCCGTTCAATAAGCGGGCACCGTTAAAACCGCAGCGTTAACCGCTTTCCGTTTCACTGCCCGCCCGTCATCTTAAAAACTTAATGATACTTATTAAATAATTGATCACATCTTCCGTAGTGCGTTTTTCTTTTCACGCAACCCGCGAGTTCTTACTGTTTCTGTTGAGCCTTCAATTGAGCAAGCTGCTTTTTATTTTTCTGCGCGTACACAACTGACATGGCAACAATCAACGCCAACACAACCAGCTGCGGGATCAGGCTTTCGTATGTTGCATAGATTCCCAAAAAGTCAAACTCAAAGCCGAGCCACGGAATTACGGTTTTATTCACAACGCCTGCAGCCTGCAGTTCCGACACGCCCTTTCCCGTAAACGAAAAGCACATGGCATACATCAGCACACTGGTTACCAAGAAGAAGGGTTTGAGCGGCAGCTTTACGGTCAAGAACCTAAACGCCAGGAACACAAGAATGAGCACCAGTGAGGATGCTGCAATTGCAAAGATCATCGCCCGCAGTCCGCTCTCACCGTGCACGGGAACACCGCGGAAGAACAGGATCAGCTCGGCGCCTTCGCGGGCAACCGCAATAAAGGCAGCGAAAATGAGCACCCATCTATTGCCGGTAGAAACCGAGGTTTCGACCTTTTTCTGAATGTATTTTTCCCACGCTTCCGTTTCAGATTTTGAAAGCATCCAGTTACTGACATAAAAGAGCACAACGACGGCGACGAACATACCGACGCCTTCAAACACTTCCTGCGCAATACCGCTCTGTGCGCCCGCGATGGCGCTGAACAGGAAGGCCAACAGAACACTCACCAGGACACCGCCCAACGCACCGACGTACACGGACAGAATGTACTTTTTCTTCCCGGTCTTTACCAAATAGGCGATGATTGCGGCGATCACTAAAATCGCTTCCAGCCCTTCGCGCAGCACAAGGATAAAACTGGAAAGGAATGTTGCAACAACTGCGGATTTCGCCGCCTCTTCACTGTCGCCACCTTCATCCAGCGTACCGTCAAGCTCTGCAGCGTCATGGTACAGCATCGCGATCAGCTTATCCTTGTGCGTTTCTACGAGCGCATGATCCTTATCGCTGCGGACATTGCGGCGGTATTCATAAAAAGCGTTTTCCACCGCCGTTTTACGTGCACCGGAAAGATAGCCCATCGTAATTTTTTCCATCCCCTTCGATTCATAAAACCGAAAGTAGGCGACGTTCACTTCATCATAGGCTTCTCTGTTTTTTCCCTGAGTGTAGAGATTATAGGCATTGTTCAGATGCACTTCCATTTTTTTTACAATTTTCGTCCAGTTGTCAAGCACTTCGCTGTCGTTCGCAGCATAGACGCCGATGACCGGAATGAATAGAAACAAAAAAGCAAAAAGCGCCGTTTGAAACACGCGCTTTTTATATTGTGCAGTACACATAAAACCCTCGATTAGAACACTGCCGATTTATAGGTATCTGAAAAAACTCTCCGAGCTTTTAAAAGCTGCCGTTTGATATTCAGTATTCCGATAACTAACTTAACTTCAACTTACAAATTATGGCAGATAGTATATCATGCAGAAAAATAATGTCAAGGGGCGCGATTTTAGGGCTGTTATATCGGCTCCGCTTTGCCATACAAAGGCATCCGCTCAAATTCCGCATGAAACAGACCGATAAGATAAGTGAGGTCTTGTATGCTCTGCATTTATTTTGAAATTCCTTATGAGCGCCAATTAGTCAGAATTGCGCCGCTTGAAATACAAACAATTTTGAATACCGTTACCGATATGGCCGTCTCCAATGGAGCAGCGTCATTTAAGATGCCGTATGCCTCAGTCTATCGCTTCAGCGATAATGAAGCGGCTCCTGTTTTTTCGGCAAACTTATTTCTCCGCTTTCTGGCGGAAACCGTGCGGACGCACAAAGACCGCATCATGGATTATCGGGTGATAATCGATTGCTGCGGCGAATCCGATACCGATGACCTCGTTGCAGATCATTTTACGGCGTATCAAAACCGGCTTCTGCCGAGCCGCAGCTTTTTTGCATCGGCCGCGGCGGAACGGCTGCTTCAGTCTTACATCAATTTTGAGTATACCCCTCGCTATGGCCTGTACTCCTGTGCAAATTTTATCGTCCCGAAAACACATCCCGCAGCGGAAGGCGCCAAGCAATCCTATCGGCTGTATCTGTTAGACGGCGTCAATTGGGTGCAAGCGCTGTATCATTTTATGCTCATGCATCCGGTGAGTGAACAAGACTTAGCGGAACAGCTTTCAGATGAAGAAAAAAAGCGCTACGACGCGCATGCTCATGCGATTGCGTATTTTCGTAAACATCGATTTTGTACCGTATACCCCCGCTACTTTATTGATGCATTTGTCTGCTGCATACAGTTATACTTCCGCATCTTTACAAACCTCCATGCCGCGGCGGAAATAACGCTCTTCTATTCCAAAGAACATGCAGAAGCCGCAGCTCATATCGTAGAACTTATTCCGTCGATACATTCGGCAGTACAGGAAGATGCACCGTTCAATCCGGATACCGTACCGGTCGATTTTATGCAGCTGGCATATCTTACGGTGTATGCAGCTCAGTTTATTTTTACCGATGAGATTGCCGAATTTTTTGCTTCACTCCATAAAAATACCGGCTTTGTTGCAAGCCTGTATGAATGGCTCTATGCCACAGGGATAATTGAAGAAAAAGAGAATATCCATGCACTCAACACCCGCGCCGCAGCAGTATTGGCACAGCAGCCGGATCGCGAAACAGCCAAGATGAAGCGTTTGATAGCAGCCTTTTTGTGGGGAAAATATACAACCGGGCAGCTGAGCCCTGATGAGCAGCTGAAAGATATTTTTGAAAATCTCCGCTTTCAACCGGAAGAGCGCTTCTTATTGCATTATTTTTTTCATAAATACCGCGATACCGAACTTGCGCAGGCAGACATCAAGCCGTTTAAGTCCGCGCGGTTTTTCTCTTCGTTGGATGCGTATCAAAAAGCGCTCAAGGCCAATCGGCACGACCATTCGACGGAGGCGGCGTATGCCGTAAAAACGGCGGTAAGCGCCCTGCAGCAGCCGAGCTTTCCTGCAGGAGAATACCATGCGCTTTTCCGCATCGCGTGTATGCACCTTTCGCAAAATAAAATAGAAGATGCCGTTACTTATTTTCAGTACGCGTTGGATAGCGCCGAAACGCTTAACGACGGCGAATGGATATGTGAAACCTTACTGCGCCTCGGCATCAGTTATTTTGTGCAGAATAATTTACATGAGGCGCAGCACACCTTCGCACGTTTACACGAAGCCCTCACCGATCATTTTGAGCAGCCGCAGCACATACCGTACCTCTTTATGCAGGGACGCATTGCGTTGCAGCTCGGCGACTACGGCACCGCAGAGCTGCGCTTTGAAGAAGCGGCGCATGCGGCTCAAGCGTATTTTCAGGTATGGTATCCGCTCTGCCGGATATGGTATGCGCGGGCACGGGCGCATCGAGGGCAGACCGATGCCGCACGGCAGATACTGGCCGAATATCGCGGTTCATATCCCGATGCGCAGATGTTTTTCATTGAATCGTATCTTTTGGAACCGTACTCCCCTGCTCTGCAATCCGATGCGCCGCTTCCTGCCGAGCCGTTACCGTCTGCCGCCGCGCCATACCAAAGCGGTTTTATCCTTGCCGAAGAAAGAGTCTGGAGCAGTCTCTACGATAAACCGGTGCGGGAGGTATGCTATGCCGCCTTCAATAGCTATTACCGTTTTAGAATTGCGTTGGCGGCGGCAGACAATGCGGCGCAGACGTATCTGAACACGCTTGAAGAAACCGCCCGCGAGGCGCTGCGCTACCGCGACATTGCCGCGCCCCTCTATGCGTACCTCTGCTATGACGCATTTTTGCTCAAAGACGGTTCCGATTCCGATGCGGCGAACGGCTATTTAAGCCGCTCGTTCAAAGCATTCCAGAACTGCATGGAAAACATGACGGAAAATACGATCCGGGACAAATTCATTTTCCGCAACGTCTGGAACGCCAAGCTCTACGCTGCAGCGCAACAGAACAAACTTATCTGATAACATACGGATACATCCTTCTCCATTGAAGGATGTATGTTTAATCCTATTACTTCTTCAGCACCGCCTTTTTGTATCCATTGTTGGTCATAAAACCAAGCACCACGGTGTTTGCCCAAGCGCCGCTCGTCGGTACACCGTTACAGATCGTTGCATCTTGCGGAACCGTACCATCCTGTACCGGAATGGTCATAGCTTCCCATGCGCCGGTAAAGAGATCGTTTTTTGCACCGTCTTTTACGTCGGTAAAATCGGTACGCCATGCAACACGTACGGAATTGGGCGAGTTGTAAAAAGCCGACTGATAGTACGAAATATACGGGACAATCTTTTCGTTGCCGGAGGAACCTTCCTTTCGGGTAGTAACCGTAACCTGTGTTCCGACTGACTGATAACTGTCTATCGTTACCTTTTTCGGATTTGCATCATTATATGCGGAAAGATAGATATACCGCAGCTCGCTCTTCCTATTATTATAGTACGCAATATGAATACCGCCGTCTTCATCAACGGTAAGGTCTACATACCAGCCGGAAGTTTGATCGGTATCGATAACCCGTGCATTGGTCTGCCATACCCCGCCTTGTACCGGAGTATCGGGCGCCGTATTATACGAGTATACCAAATGCTTTGCGACGGCATCATACCATGCAACGACGGCAACATCTTTAGCCGTACCGGCTTTACCTTTCGGTACAATACCGACTGCTGTGTATGCTCCGCCTTTATGCGCAGTAGTGTTGTCTGCAACCGTATGGTAACCGGAAGCGGAACCGTTTTCGCCTTGCAAGGCATTTGCATGATATTCGGCATCCGTTACAGAAACCGAATTAACTGTATGTACTCTGGTAGTACCGCCGTCTTTAATACCGCCGGTAAAAATATTGTTGTTATCAACCGCGCCGTAACGGAATTTTACCGGACTCATCGGATGATTCGCATCAAAATAACTCATGTATACTTCTGCTTTGGCCGTATCACCAATCGCAGCCATTTTAGGACGCGGAACACGGTTAGTATTATATTGCCCCTGGTTAAAAACTTTTTCCAAACGGGATTTTCCTTTCCAATTCAGCTGATAGCTCCGGGCGCCAAAACCATACTTATACTTCGGCAAGTTATGCTCGAACTTATCAATAGTAATAACATGATCAAGCGCTGTAAGGGGATCCGGTGTCGGAAATGCTGACGAAATATGAGACGGAATACGCGAGTAAAATGAGAATTTTGCCGACCAATCTTCTATACGGTCGGTATTGGTTGCAGTTGCATAGATATTTCCGCTTTTATCATACGCTACTGCTGTATTATGGAACACACTATAGCTCTGATCAACCTTCGTTTCCGTCCCATTAGCATTCACGATCATATCGGTAGCCCCTTTCCCATAGCTCATATACCACTTACTATCGGCCGCAATTTTCAGCATGGGGCTGGTGAGACTCTTAGACATCCCCGCTTTAAAATCACTTACCTCCCATACAGAAAGCTTGAGGTCATCCGTCAAGCGTTTGTTGGCAAGGGTACTTTGCACATTATACGCAGCTGCAGTTGCCGTACCGTCCGCTGCAAATTCCGGAGCTTTATTGCTGTTGTTGATCGCCTCAATGCCGCTCACCTTGACGGTTAGGGCACCGCTGACCGCATCAGCGGGAATAGTAACATCGTATGAACCGTCGCCGTTTGCCGCAGCACCTACCGTTAACGGTTGTGTACCGAGCTTGACTTCCGGCTGCGACGTAATATTAAAGCCGTGCAGCTTAATGGTTGAACCTTGTGCAACAGGATAGACTCCAAGAGCAGACCGTGTCAGTGTTTCATCGGAATCCGACAACGTCGATTCAAGGGCGGTAATATACGGCACTACATTGAGTTTAACGCTTGCCCGGTTATACGTCGGCGCAGATTGCGTTTCGGTACCATAGGCAATCGGGTAAATGTAATAACCGGAAATATCTTTCGGCACATTGATAATTTTCCACCCGACAATCATCTTATTACCGTCTTTTTTCACCTCGTTTACGGTAACCACATAGGATTGGTCATCTTTGAACAGCCGAATAAACTGCCCTTTCACCACCGTATCCCCTACTGCTAAGGTCATTGACTGACTGTCTCCCCGCTTTTCTGCTGTATGCGGGGTAAGCTCTGCACCTGCATCGGCAGCACTTTCGATTGCGGTACCATCATCCGTGCGGATTGCTTTTACCGTAATGACCTGATCCAAGGCCGGTGCGCCGGTTTTCCATTCATATTCCCAGATAACCCAATGTCCGTTCACATCGAGCCGTTCATCGGCAACGCTCAAGCCGCTTCCCGCAGTTGCAGCCCATGCCCCATTCGTATACGCTACTTTAGGATGAGTACCAACACCCGGCACGGTCAGCTCTATTGCCGCAAGCCGTGACGGATGGTATGCCGTACCTCGGACAATCACCGTACCCGACACATCGGAGACACCGCTTCCGCTTGAAACGCGGGTAATTTCAATATGCCCGTTTGCGCGATCGCCGTTCAGCAAAGAATTCTTCGGTTTTTCCGTCGCTGCATCGATACCATCGCCATTCCAGTAAAAAGGCAGCACCGTAACCTGAGGTCTACTGGAATCCTTGGTTTTAACATTTAAAGTTACCGTAAGACGTAGCTGACGAGTAGGATCATCAACGTTTGTTTCCTTGAGCACAATGACGAATTTCTGATTATCGCCGTCGATAATCTTACCCGCAGCAAAATCCGCAGCGGCAAAATCGATTATTTTATCGGTGAGCGTACCGTTTTTTACGGCAGCGCCAACCGGCTGACCTTCGGTATCGGCCTTATAAATCTCATAACTGTACGCAGTTCCTTGTCCGCTGTCCAGCTCAAACACAATCTGTGATTTCTCTTTGTTTTTAAAACTGAATTCTTCATGGATATCCATATCCTTTTGGATATAGTTTTGCTGATCGGCCCGATTTGTTTCGCCGCTATCAATATACCGTTTCGCATGTCCCGCAGCCGACTGTATTTCTACGCGTCCGGTATTGCCGTCATCCGAATAAGCACCATCTCCATTCAAATCGGTTTTAAAGTGTACCTTGCTAATCGTCAACGGCTTATTGCGTACATACACGGGAGTATGAGGCGCAGCTCCGGTTCTTCCCGCCTTATCTTTTACGGAAAGAGCCAGCGTTGATTTACCGTCGGGGAGCGTCTTGGTCGTGATCGGCTGCTTAAAGCTGCTGAAATAGCCCAGTTCCGGCGTAAAGGTGTTGATTTTGGTGTCGGGAAGCGTTCCGAGCTTTGCAGTAACCTCGTCAACACCCGTACCCGTATCATAGGCAAAGCCTTGCAGCTGCCAATCGCTTGCAGCGGAGTCATACACAATCGTATTTTTCCGAACCAGCACATACAAGGATCCGGTATTGCTGAAAATTTCACCGGCGTTTGCATAGCTGATATAGCCGTTTCCAGCTCCCGTTACCTTAATTTCTTTTGCGGAACCGTCCTTGGTTTCTACAAAGACATACAGATCATCCAACTGCATATCCGCCGTTGCCGCAGTTATATCGTTGGCGCTTGCAGCAGAGAAGTTCCCGGTACCGATCTTTCCGACCGGCGTACCGAAGATCACCGCAGGATCGGTTTTATCGTATTTGAGGTTAAACTGCACAAAGTTTGTTTTTTTACCGTCAGTCTTGTTATCGGTTATCGACACTTCAATACTCAATATCTGCTCGGGGTCTTTAAGCCCATTGAGCTTAATCGGCAGCTTCATCCGGTATCCGCGCGGAGCATTTGTTGCACCGGAAATCCGTTCAAAAAGAACGTGTGTATCAATTTGTGCGCCGGTAATAGCAGCTTCACCAGTTTTTGTACCGATTGCATTGATATAGTCAGCGCCGACAGTACCGGATTTAAGGGTAATTTCGCTGATATCATTTACCGAAAGCAGATCGCACTCCAATATATCGCCGTCTTTCACCGGGCTATTGTTGATATACTCCGTTTCATGGTATGTCGAAGGAGGAGCAGTTACAAGCTGCTTTACTTTCCGCGCCGTAACATACGGATAGTTTTTATCAAAGACGATTTTGCGCGGATTGGTCCAGACTGAAGTACCCTCATTATTTTGAGCCTGTATGCTGTAAAACAGCGTTACACTGCCGTCGCTGCCGGCAAGAGTTCCTCCTGAGCCCACTGTGCCCGCAACAAAGTCGTTGGTATCAACGGTAAAGCTCCATTTTTTCAGGTTCGTTCCATCCGCGATCTTAATGCCATTATTGCCCGTTAATGCCGCAAGGTTATGCGGTACGGCGGTAGAATCTCCATGAGCTTTAAACCGTGCTGTAAAATTATCACTAAAATTTTCATTGGTAGAGAATCGGACATACACCTTGTCGATAGTCCCTGCTGCAGGGTTTGCCGTTTGTACCAACCCCGAAAATTGTACCGTTCCGCCAACGGTTATGACTTCAAGCCCATTGTATACGGGATTAGCGCTTCCGGGTTTCGGCGTTTCTTGACTGGGAGCCTGTATGTCGATCACCGGTGTTTTTCCGGAAGAATCGACCATAATATAGAACGCCTGTTCCGCCTTATTGCCCGCCTTGTCTTCCATCGTCATATAGAGCGGAATCTTATAGATAATACCGCTTGCACTGGGCGCATCATTTTCATCAAACCGTCCGTTAGGCAGCACATAGTCATCAGTTTTACAATAGTTTTCCGCATTAGCAAGATCAAGCGCCCATGAACCGTTGCTGACAGGCTTAAAGGTATCGCCGTTTAACAGCGGTTTGGGAGAAGTTTTATCCTTTCCTATGATATAGGTGCATGTAAGCGGATCGTTCATACCTGAACCGTCATCGCTGAACGCACCGGTCACGCGGACTTTACCGAATAAGCGGGTACTCTTTGCCCAATTCGCCGTTGTATCCGACAATTGATGTTTTTCATTGGGCGCGGGGCTCAGCATAGTAATGGTTGGAGGCTTCCGGTCAATTTTGATATTGAATATCCGCGCAACGGAGCTGTTTCCGGCATTGTCCATAACCGACAGTTCAACCGTGTAATCCCCGTCGATAAGAGCCGTTAAATGAGCCGCATCGATTGTGGCAATATTATCCCCGGCAGCGGCAGGTTTACCTAAATCCTCATACTGTATCACCGAACCGGATTTAATGGCAACCTTTACACTATTGGCCCGTATGCCGCTTCCGTTTGCTTCGTCTTCAACCGTATACGTAATGTCGAGTTTTGCGGCCGCATTCAAATACTGAACTGCAGAAAGATCGGCCGTTCCCGAACCGGAAGCCCCTTGCCGCTTAAGATTTTTGACCGTCAAAGTAGGAGGTATCATGTCGGATTTTATCTGTCGAGATTCGGTCTTTGTATTGCCGGCTTTATCCGCTGCGCGGAATATCACTCCTTGCGTTCCCGGATTTACGGTTGCCGTCCATGCGCCGCTACCGGTTGTAATCACACTCCAGCTGGAACCGCCGTTTACCGAATACTCTATCTGTTTAATGCCGGATGCTTTATTAGCGCCGGATGCAGGATAATCCGCCGAAGCTCCCCCGCTCACAAGGATCGTCGATTTATTCATCCAATATACTTCATTGGGAGCCGAACCGATGATCATTCCTATAGGCGGCGTAGCAGAAGCATTTCGTATCGCTGAAAGAGCTGGTACCGTTAAAGAAGGCTCAGTTGTGTCGTAGACGACAGCGCAGGTTTCAACGGCCTGCCGCTCCGCCTTGTCGGTAACAATCGCCCTGAGTGTATAAGCGCCCTGCACATTATTCGGAGCCACCGTAAATGCAACTTCATAGTCTCTTTCGGAAAAAGACGCTGCTGTCGCGGCAGTCGCTTGCATATCAGTCCAGACGGTAACAGTAGGATCATCTTTTTTAAGCTGCAGCTTGATATCTTTTACGCCGTTCGTATCGGAACCGTTCACCTTTACTTTAAATCCCGCTTTGACGTACAGTTCACCGACGGCGCTATACTGTATTCCATTATCGGTACTTATTTTCAGTGTTGCCGTAGGATCCGCCGTATCATAGATAACCGTAATCGGTTCCGTAGTGCTGAGCTGATTCAAATTATCCTGAGCACCGAACCACACCTCATACTCGCCTTCGGTCAGAAGCGATGCAGGAGTTCCCGTTGCAGCGGATGTCGTATGGGCAGCGGTTCCGGCCGTATCGGGATCACCTCCGTATGCGGAGCCGTTCCACACTTTTGCATTCTTGAAAGCTCCGCTCAGCGGTGAGCCGCTCAACGCGATATAGGCTTCTGCTGCGGTTAAATCTTGATAAGCGCTTGCAAGAGGCGCAGAGCCGACTTTCTTCCGATAATATGCACGCGCTGTTGCGGTATTGACTCCGGCAGCATCGAACATGGTTGCAGAAAGCTTACCGCCAGGAATGGCATCATCCAAACTAATCGCGGCTCCCGCAGCCGGACGGCTCGATTCAATAGAAGGTCCCTTAGTATCGATATAAATAGTTTCGGATACCTGCGCGTTGCTTGCAGCATCTTTAAAAGTAAAGACATACCTTCCGTCATCTTTATGGGCATCCGCACCGGTTATCCGCGGCGTAAAGGTAACCGTGTACTCATGCTGATAACTCATGGAGCCGACTTTCTTACCGCTTATCAAGCCGGTAATCTTATCGCCTGAAACCGTTGCAGGAAAAGCAGGAAGAATAGCAGCATCATCGCAAGAGACGTCCGTCCGTAAATGACCTGCCGGAGGTGTCGCAGCGGATGAAAGATGGGCGGCGGCTCCGTCTTTTGTAACTGAAAGCTCTAACCCCGATTGAGCGGAACTTCCTTCCCATTTCCCTTTTACTTTGATTTTAAATGCCGTGTGCACATAGTGCGCACCTTCTTTTTCCAAAGCAGGCGTAGAAGATGTAATATCTTTTTCTATTAACAAAAGGATATTTGAACTTACAACGGAAACGCGGGTCTTCCATGCTGCCGAAGTTTTATCGGAGCCGTCTTTTGCCGTAAACGTTACTTCAACATCTGTCAGCGTACCGAAGCCCAATGCGCCTTCTATTGTATACATACCGGCAGAAGATGCGGCAACGGCAGGAAAGACTACCGATTTATCAGTGCTGCCGTCCAGCCACGTAGCCGTTACTTCTTTTACCCCGCTGCCAAAATCTTGTATGATACCCTTCACTGGTATAGTCGCGGCAAAGTATGTCGCATTTGCTACCGTATTGTTCGTAAAAATATCCGGATGGGTACCGGTTTTTGTGACTGTCGCATTGCCAACCTTCATCTCCGTAAATGCGGGTGCTTCCGTGTCGATGGTTACATTCAGATCAATACGGTCTGATTTATCCGCTTTATCGGTTACGACAATAGAAAGCGGATACGGACTGCGCCAATCGGTATCTTTTTCCAGCCGGTATGTAAACGTGTAGGCAGGCGCACTGCCGGTAATGTCCGCAGGATATCCGTCTACCGTAACCGACTGAATACCGTTTGTTTCGGTAATGGAACCGCTTATATCGATATAGTGTTGATTGGTACCGCCGTCGACAGCTCCGCCAATGATAGCAGGATTTTTCTTCAGATCGGATATGGATTTTCCATTAATGGCCTCGATCTGCGGAGCAGCCGCATCATACATAAAAGAACGCACGAGCGGTACACTTTCATTTCCCAGTTTATCTTTTGCCGTCAAGGTAATGTCGTATTTACCTTCTCCGCCGGAAATAGTATTCAGTATCCAGGTATTATCGTTTGCCGTCGGTTTTTTTGAAAAATCTACCGACTGAGGTGCTTCGTCGTTATACCGATACACGGAAATAAAAGCGCCATCTGTTTCATCAAAGCCAATGCCGACATCATAAATATCACCGGAAATCGTCGGCATCATCATAACCGTTCTTTCTATATTTGTGCTGATTACCGGCCCTTCCACATCGTAATACAGCTGATATTCCTGCACAAGGGAATCTCCGCTTCCTTGCGTATCTTTTGCCTGCACCGTAAGCCGATAGCCGGAGCTCTTATGTTGCGAAAACTTATTCTGGGGGATATCAAAATGAATTGCAGGCTCGCCGGTCACTTGAGCTGCAGTATACGGCTTGGTAACCGTATACACGTTCTTACCGGACGCAGAATCGACAGGATCGCCCGGATCAAAAGACGGCATCAGCGTACATACCACTGTACCGCCGGATGCATTGCGCAACCCGACATCAAATTCGGCTTCCTGACCTGTCCCGATATAAAACCGTCCCGCTTGCAGATCTTTCCCATTGACTTTTGTAACGCTTACTTCAGGTCTGGCGCCGCTTTTAATCATTTTAAAAATATAACGTCCGCCGCCGACATCTTTAGGGTCTGCAATCAGCGTATGCGTTGCGCTGTTTTGATCGCAGCCGCGCACCTGCAAAACATAAGAGCTATGATAGGAAAGATTATCTAATTTTATGCTTGCAATATAGCTGCTGCCCGATTTATTTATCTGCTCCGGTGCGGGAGTAATATCCATAATACCATCATGCAGCTTCGCAGCAGCTTTATCGCTGTATAAATCATCATCATTATTGACATCAAAAGGAGTTTTCAAAAGCTCATAAACAGTCATGTGCCGTGCTGCAGCATATTTTTCCAGATCAATGATATAGAATTGATATTGTGCAACGGGATTCAAAGGGTCTTCATCAAAATTGGTCGATAATTTTACATTGATAATAGAACCGTTATACAGTTTATCGGCATCGATAACGCTGTCCGGTTCACTATTGAGCTTTCGAGGGGAAAACCCTTCTACGCTGTATTTGGGATTGATCGACGGATTCAACGCAAAGGTACCGTTTCTTGTCCCATTCCCGCCGAGCTTTTTTGCAGGGTCTTGTAACAAAGCCAAAGCAGTCTGGGGCGTCCAATTACCGGACACGGTATCGGCAGCGCGCGTTGGATCGGGCACATAGACGCCGCTTTGCATTGCATACAGCTCGGCCGGTTTATACGTGCGCAGCAATTGATACAGTTCATCATACAAATAATACGTATCGGTGGCGTTTCCCGCACCGCTTCCGGCAGTGTTTTTAGGATCGGTATACGTACGCGCGCTATCGCTGACGGTTATTGCATAGGAATACTGTTGCTTCCCTTTCGCCGGGTCATTCCCGTAAACTGCACGGTAAAAACCGTCCGCCTGATTGCTGTTTTGCTTAAAGAACATATCAACCGTCATACGCAAGCTTTGCGGAATATTGGTAAGAACAGCGCGGCCTTTTTCATTTCCATCAGGATCTTTTGCACTGATCGTCAATGCCGCCACATCGCTTTTATCGTATACTTGACCGGCAAGGTAAAACCGATCGCCGAACACATCCGCAGCAGGATCGGCATTCCCCTTCACAGCCGTACCGGGACGGCTTAAAATTAACAACGGCGGCGTATTGTCAACGGTAAACGCGCTCTCTACCGTCGTCTCCTTACCGGAAGCATCATGTACGGTAATGGCAACACTGTAAGAACCATCACGCAAAAATTTTTCCGTTTTGAACGCGCCGCTTTCATCTTTTGCATTCAGCCGCCTTGTCCAATACGCTCCGTCTTCCGATAAAATAAAATTTTCCGCGTACTTGCGATCCGTGTCTTTGCTTTTAATAATTGCCGAAACTTGCTGGATTTTCGTGTCATCCTCGGCTTTTACCGCTAAAACAAAATCGCCTCTAATAACTGCTCCTATCGGAGGATACACGCTCTTGATTTCAGGAGGATTAATATCAATGGTACTGCCGAGTCCGATGTTATTTTTACAGGCGGCAAAAACGACGATACAGCACAACAGTGCTCCGGTAATAACATGAGACCATTTTTTACGGGCGATATACTCCATGGTATCTCCTTTGCGCATGATGGAAGGGCGCATATTATGAATGTTTTAGGCTATCAGAAACTTCCGAAAGATAAACTCTTGTAAAGGTTCCGTTAGATTTGAGGCGATGCGCGGTATCAACTACACTATCATGCAATTAATACCGCGCTTGTTATCGGCCATGATGATGAGGCATCTTCTCACACCGCCTGCGGCGCGGGAGAAGATGCCTGATATTATGATATAAGCGATCTGCACTCTAAATAAAAGCGTTTTTCGCTTGCTTCTCCCATCGAGAAACTTTTCCTCGGGAGAGAACCGTATGCAGCAATAGTAGAAAAAAAGCTTTCTTTGTCAATAGGAGGCAATAAGATTGAAACGGCATCAGCTTGTTCCGCAATCCGAAGCGTATCGTCCGCTCCGTGAATATAATCGATTTCCAGCCCGTGCTCCTGTATAAATTCGTCCAATAGCGGCTGCAACGCGCTGACGGCAAGGCGCGTCAGACCTGTTTTCAAGCAGCGCAAGCCTCCTGCCTGTGACGCAAAGCCGAACGTCCCGGCAGCACCTGCCACCTGATGCAGCAATGCCGCTCTATCAGCGCAGGGAACAACCGTTCCGCCTAATTTCGCATGCAGAAAATTAACCAGCTGCGCGCCTGCCGCGCCGAAAATAACACGGTGGATCGGCTCGAACGTCAGCCCTTCGTCATACAGATTGACAATTTCAACCAGCGCATACCGGAGCGGATTTTCCGCAAGAGCTTCGGGCATCGACACCACACCGCTCGCCTGTTTCACGCCGCCGCATTGCTGTTTATACTCTTCCCAGACAGCTTTCGCAGTTGCGAGCGAATGGTTGCCATCCCCTACCGCGAACATAAACACGGAGCCGTCAGCGCCGGTATTGGCACGGTACAGCGTTTCAAGCGCATCCGCTATCGCAGCCGAACAGCTTTCGGGAATAGCCCAGCCTGCAATACTGCCGGAATCCATCATCAGCTCGGTAGCATACAGCGGAGCCGTTCCCGCGCCGTGTATCGCAGCGCCTGTTTTTTCTATTAAAAGACGTCCAGGATCATTGACAAGCAGCATGATATGAGGCATTTCAAGCGATGCACCGCGTCTAATTTCCATCCGAGGCGGCAACCGCTCGACAATCGTCGCTTCGGTAGCACGTATTTCCGCTTTTGAGGCCGAACTCCAATCGTATTTTTCCAGATCGATTGCGGTAACAATCCCTTTACGCATACGATTGTAGGCAGTCTTCCGTTCGATATAGAACATCGCGTGTACGGGATCTGCAAAAACGCCTTTTGCAAGGGCGTCTTTCATCGTTGCTTTAATCCGCGTAACCGCTTCCTTCCGTTGCTCCGGGGAAAATGACGGCAAATACGCCTCCGGCAAGATCATATTCAGCGTTGAAGCGCAGCCTTTTGCAATTGCGGCAGCCTTATTCCAGTACGCAATATCCTGCGTATACTGGTCGCACGCAATTACAGCCCATGCAGTAAGGTTCACATCCTTGTTTGGAAGTAACACATCGGGCGTCTTTAATGCGCATTTTTCAAATATCGTCATAGCGCCAGTATATATAAAAAAGAAAAAACCGCCAATACGCGTATGGATCCGGTTATATTGCTAAGTTTTTATTTTTTTAATAAGGGCGGCTTTTTGCGCTGCGGTACTTTCTCCTGCATATTTCAGAAGTAGACGTTACCGCAGCGCAAAAACCAGGCTTTGCGGGGTTCCGCTCCCGCTCCATTCCTCCGCTGCGCTTCGGAACCGCCCCGCCTCAAGATACCGGGAAGCGGCGGGGCGGCCCCTCCAATCCTTGCCGCAGGGATACGCAGCATTCATGCAGACATGCACTATATTCTGCAAACAACGCTCCAAAAAGCACTACAGCCGTCTCCATCCCCACTATTGCGCTCAACTACCGCACCGCGCTCTTTTCACCGAACAGTTCTCTTACCGCCCGCTGCGCTTCGGCATACTCATCGTAGGGAACAGCGCCGTCCTTTCCGATGATGGAATTTTCGTGCCCTTTACCCAACAGCAAAACGGCATCGGTTTTACGCGCAAGCGAAAAGGCCTTCCGAATTGCAGCGGGCCGATCGGGAATAATCATCAGTTCCGAACCGCGTTTTTTTTCGGGACACCCGGCGGCGATCATTTCCAAAAGGGCATACGGATCCTCCCCGCGGGGGTCTTCGTCTGCAAGGATGATACAATCGCAGTATGCCGCCGCTATTCTCCCCTGCTGCGGCCGCTTAACCGTATCACGCTCGCCGCCGGATCCGAACACCGCAATCACGTTTCCGCCGCGCGCTTTAATACGGTCGCGAATCGGAGGCAAAATGAGCTCGAATGAGGACGGGGTGTGCGCATAATCGATAATGATTTCAAAATCCTGCCCTTCCTGCACGCGGCACATCCGCCCTTTTACCGGCGTCAGCTCCCGTAAAAGAGGGATAAGCGCCTCGAACGGCTGTCCGGTAAGTGTATGAACGGTAATAAGCGCGGCAAGGATATTATAGACATTAAAAAAGCCGGTTACCGGAGCCTCCGCTTTCCATACCGCACGCATATTCGGCATATCGGCATGAACGGTAAACGTCAGACCATTGTCATGTTCGGCAACCGAATCGGCAAAAAGTCCGCCCGCATAGTTTACGCATGAACGTACCGCATCGGGTACACTGCCAGCCGGAAGGCTCGCATCCGCAGCTGCCGATTCGCCAAGCGGTGCGTTCTGCCGCGCAACGGAAAAGCCGAATACCGGACAATCCGTTGCCTGCATAAAATACGGCGCCGACGGGTCTTGCGCATTGACTACACCGAACGGCATCGGAACCGTACATTTTTTATTCCCGGCAGAAGCATCCAAAGCCCGAAAGAGGTTTGCTTTATCAAACCGGTACTGTTCAAACGTGCCGTGAAATTCCAGATGCTCCTGCGTTACATTCATAAAGATGCCGACGTCAAAATCAACATGCAGCAGCCGCCCCGTCCGCGGCGAAAGCCCATGCGAAGAAGATTCAATGACCGCATATTCACAGCCGTTATCCCGTATATGCGCCAGCCGCTCCTGAACAGTAACCGATTCAGGGGTCGTTTGATGCGCCGGATTCGCAATCGGCTCTTCACCGAAGGAGTACGACACGGTGGAAGAAAAGCCCGCTTTTTTCCCGCTCAGTCGCAGCAGCTGCCATATAAAATCAACCGTGCTTGTCTTGCCTTCGGTGCCGGTTACACCTATAACGACGAGCTCTTTTGATGGATCATCAAAAAAAGCTGCAGCAGCTGCGGCCATCGCCGCACGAACATCGGGAACCTGGATATAGCAGATATGCTCGCGGTATAATGGAAGTGTTTTTTCATGTATCACTGCAACGGCGCCTTTTTCAATTGCCGCATCCACAAACTTTAAGCCGTCGGTATGCACACCCGGCAGTGCAAAAAAAGCCGCTCCCGGCCGTATTTCCCGTGAATCATACGAAAGAGAAGATACCGCCACATCCGCACCGTGAACGGCATACTTTTTTATGGAAAATAAACATTGCAAGATAGATTTTTGATAGCGCTTAGTCATACTGGAGAGTATAAACGCCGAACTGTATTCACACAAGAGCACCGCAAACCGCGAGCAGTACAAAACACAGTATCGGCAGAAGTCTTACTCCGGCGGGGTAATTTATGCGAAGGTTATTTTCCGACGCAAAAGCCTGAAAAGATTTTATCTAAAATATCATCGGAGCGGACTTCACCGGTGATGCTGCCGAGGATGTGGATGCCATCTTCAATATCTTGGATGACGGCATCAAGCGGATAGCCGCTGCGGGCTGCGCTGAGCGCATGGGTTACTGCGTCCAAGGCAGCGGTTACCGCTTCCTTCTGCCGCTCCGTTCCAAGTGAAATACCCGCATCCTGCGCCGACACTGCACTATCAGCTGTTACCAATGCGGTAACTGCGGCTATCAGTGCATCAAGCCCCGCGCCTGTTTTTGAGCTCAGCTGTACCGCCGGATAGCACCGAAGTTCATCCGGTAACGGCTGCGGGTGCCCCTTATCGGCTTTGGTCTGCACGATTACGAGCGGCGCAGGATGCTGCGCAATAAAACGGCAATCATCATCGGCTGGCAGCATTGTGCCGTCGATCAGATAGAGCACGATATCGGCTTCCGCCGCTAATGCAACGCTGCGTTGAACGCCGATTGCTTCTATTGCATCTTGGGTTTCACGGATACCGGCGGTATCGAAAATATGCACGGGGATACCGCGAAAGTCCGCCTCCGCTTCCAGCCAATCGCGGGTTGTGCCGTGGATGTCCGACACAATGGCTCTGTCTTCCTGTAAGAGCGCGTTAAAAAGCGCGGACTTTCCCGCGTTGGTTTTTCCGGCCAGAACGAGGCGTACCCCCGTTTGATAAATTTTTTCCGTCTGCCACGATGTGGCAAGCAGCTGCAACGCCGCAAGCGGTCTTTGCAGTTGCGCCCCGTCAAAGCTGTCGGCGATGGTTTCTTCATCTTCAGGATATTCAATTGCCACCTCAAGGGAGGCAAGCGCCGCGATGAGCTCGTCTTTGACAGCTTCGATCTTGCGGTATACGGAACCGGAAAGCCGTCCGGCCGCTTTTTGTTGTGCGGTATTAGTTTTTGAATCGATAATTTCCCGCACCGCTTCTGCGCGAGTTAAATCGGTCTTGCCGTGAATAAAAGAACGAAAAGTAAATTCGCCGCGCTCTGCTGCCCGAAATCCGTTGTGAAGACAGAGCCGGTATATGCTTTTTACGATGCTCGGACCGCCGTGGCAGATAATTTCAACGGCATCTTCGCCGGTATTGCTTTTAGGCGCCCGGTATACACAAAGTATTACCTCATCAACTTTTATATCGCCGTCGAGTATCCAGCCGTAGACCAACGTATGCCCCTCTGCCTGTAACAACGCCTCGGATCGGGAAAAGAAGCGCGAAACACGTTCAACGCTTCGTTTCCCCGAAGTCCGTACAATTCCGAGAGCGCTGGGGGCAAGCGCTGTTGCGATTGCGGCAATTTCATCATCAAGCGCGTAATTCAAAAAGAGTTTTCCTTTTCGTAGTGCGGTGCGCTATTGCTTGCGGGGAAACAGTTTTATAAAGCTTTCCAAGATAACGGCCGGAGCAGGCTGTGCATCTAACGTTATTAGAAGTTTTTTCGCGCGATAAAACTCAATTAACGGGAAAGTCTGGGTGCGGTATGTTTCAAGCCGTTCCATAATGGCTTCGGTTTTATCATCTTCCCGGATAATGAGCGAGCCGTTACAATTGTCGCATACGCCGTCAATTTGAGGCTTCATAAAATCGATATGAAAATTTTTGCCGCAGGATGGGCAGAGCCGCCGTCCCGATAGGCGTTTGATAACAGCCTCATCTGAAATATCAAAATTGACCACTGCGTCCAGCGTACAAAATTCGGAAAGCATCTCTGCCTGTACGATTGTCCGCGGGAATCCGTCTAAAATAAAACCGTTCCCGACATCGGCTGCGGCAAGCCGTTCTTTGACAAGCGCCGCCGTTGTTGCATCATCCACGAGCGCGCCCGAACTGATAATGCTTTGAATCTTTTCGCCGAGCGGCGTATGATTTTTTATCGCAGCGCGGAACATAGCTCCCGTCGAAATATGAGTGATATTATAATGCTTTGCAGCTTCCGCTGCCAATGTTCCTTTTCCTGCGCCGGGGGGGCCTAAAAATACAAACTTCATAAATAAATACCGCCTTTTTGTTTTATATCTGTGTTGATGCCTTCGGATTCGAGCGAGTGTGTTACACCCTGCTGAAAAGATACAAATCCGGCAGCGTGTGACAGCTTTCCGCATCGAGTTCACGTTTAACGCTCAGATCGCTTATCAAACCGAGTTTAAAATGATAATGGATAGGATCGTATCCTTCGCGTTCCGCATGGATATAAAAATTGAAAATCCGCTTTTCGCCGAGCCCGGATGCCAGGATGGGGAACGGCCAGAACGTGTAGGTACCCGGTGTCCGCTGAGAAATATGATAAGGGTTATCCCACAGATGATTCATCTGGGCGACAAGCGCGTCTTCCAAATAGAGAGAAACTGGCAAGTCGAAGATAGGCGAAAAGGTCTGGCCTTCTAAAATACGTCCGGTAATTGTCGGGAAGTTAAATACATGACCTGAGGGCAAAATCTGCTCGGAGGAAGTATGAGAACGCTTGGTACTCAATACCGCTTTCATACCTTCAAACGCAAGAATTGAAATGTCGGCAATGAGCTGATTTTTTTCCGATTGATCGATCTGAAAGAAATGCGCCATACCTCTGCCGGAAGCCGTATACCGCGGTTTAATCCGGTTTAAAACATAGCAAACCGTGTCCAAACGGCACTGCATACAATTACACGTGAACCACGGTTCATTTTTATCTTTCGCAGTATCAAAGGCCTTGTTGACTTCATTGTATACGAAATCTTCCATAAGGTTATGTATTGTCATTACGAAAACTCCTGTATTGATAGTGTACCGCATCATCCGATATTTTGCAAGCTGCGCGTAAGCGGACACCAGGGATTCAGCTGTGAACGCAAAATCAACAACCCCGACGCGAGCGTCGGGGTATGTTGTTCTCATAAGGTGGTTG
>CAUTXW010000023.1:0-34469 GCA_963542655.1 uncultured Treponema sp.
CCCCCCCCCGCCCCCCCCCCCCGGGGCGCGGCGCCCCCCCCCCCCAAGTAGACACATATTTCTCATTTCGTCAACCATATTGCCTATAAAAAGAATATTTTTATACAGACCTACCTCGAAAATCGGCTGAAAATCTCTATTCAGCGGAAAACCCTGTATACCATTAATTATAGCACAGAAATGAAAAATCCGCAAGAATTTTTTGATTGGTTGGTTAACCGCTGAGGCCGCGCCTGCGTTCTAACGCGGTTTATCCGATCGGATGGTTTGATCCCCCGGCGCTTTGCTCTGACTGTGCGTCGGGGCATCGGTTTTTCTGCAAATGTGCAACGTTACTTATACATCGCCATATATTTTCCGTGCGCTTCGATCAGTTCGTCGCAAAGCGCGCGGATATCGTCAATACTCAGCTCAGCCGAGGTATGCGGGTCGAGCATCACTGCGTGATAAATGGCCTCGCGTTTTTTTGTCCGCGCCGCTTCGATGGCTAAAAGCTGCGGGTTGATGTTTGTCATGTTCATCGCGGCAAGTACCGGCGGCAAATCCCCGATCCGGCACGGCGTAATGCCCGCTCCGTCTACCAAACACGGCACTTCAACGCAGGCGTTCTCATGCTGCCGCCGATTACATTGCGGACAAACACAGTGCTTCCCGCACCGATAAACGTTATCTTGATCATAGTATACTCCAAAAATACCGAAGATTTCGATGGCATAAGCTGCTGCCGGTTAGTCCAAAAATAAACAAACCCATCAACCTTCGATGTTTATTTATGATGAATGCTAAAATGTTTTGTACTGGAAAGCTAGCTTTTTTGTTTCCTAGAACTTGTCAGTTTGTTGCCTGGCCTTTATTCGGCTGCCTACTTTGTGGTCGCTTCGCAGAAATGTCCTTCAAACTTTGATATTGACAACCGTACTATTTTTATTTATTCTTATTGCCATATTATAGAGGACGAAAGTAGGTTCGTGTTTCATATTGAGCGGGCTTACTGATGATGTTCCGATCCATTCTGGAGGAGATAGATATGAAAGTAGCGATTAACGGTTTCGGCAGAATCGGCCGGCTCGTGTTTCAGGCATTAGTTGAGCAGAACTTGCTTGGAAAAGATAAGTTTGATGTCGTTGCGGTTGTAGACCTGTCAACCGATGCAAAATATTTTGCATACCAGCTGAAGTATGATTCGGTACAAGGCAAGATGAATGCCGATATCGGAACAAAGGGCGACGATGTGCTGGTTATCAACGGCCATGAGATTAAATGCATTTCCGGTAAGGGTTTAACCCCTGCACAGCTGCCGTGGAAGGATTTAGGCATCGATATCGTTATTGAAAGCACCGGTTTGTATACAAATGAGAAGGCGTACGGCCACTTGGAAGCAGGCGCAAAGAAAGTCATCATTTCGGCGCCCGGAAAAAGCGCTGACGAAACAAAGCCCATCAAGACGATCGTTATGGGTGTAAACGAAAACGAATATGATCCTGCAAAGCATCACGTTGTTTCCAATGCAAGCTGCACGACCAACTGCTTGGCGCCGATTGTTCATGTCATTTTAAAAGAAGGCTTTGGCGTTGAAACCGGTTTGATGACAACCATCCACTCATATACCGCGACGCAGAAGACCGTTGACGGTGTTTCTATGAAAGACTGGCGCGGCGGACGTGCGGCGGCAATCAATATTATTCCGTCAACTACCGGCGCTGCAAAAGCTGTCGGTGAAGTTCTTCCTTCCACGAAGGGTAAGCTGACCGGTATGTCTTTCCGCGTACCGACTCCCACCGGTTCCGTGGTTGACCTGACTTTCCGCGCAGAAAAAGATACGTCAATTGAAGAATTGGATGCGGCATTCAAGAAAGCATCCGAAACCTACATGAAGGGTATCCTCGGCTATTGCGATGAAGAAATCGTTTCGACCGATATTATCCACGACAAACGTTCTTCCATTTATGACAGCAAGGCAACGCTTCAGAATAACCTCAAAGGTGAAAAGCGTTTCTTCAAAGTCGTATCTTGGTATGACAATGAATGGGGCTATTCCAACCGCGTTATCGATCTGCTCAAATTTATGAATAAATAAGCGCTTCCTTCAATTCATTAAAGAGAAGGCCGTCCCGTTAAAAACACAATCGTTGTGGGGACGCGTATCGCACTTAAAAAAAGGGTATCTTTCAGGTGATGGAAGATGCCCTTTTTTATTTTTTCATTTCTTAATCGGCTATTCTCGGATATAATAAGAGTGAAGAGGAACGCAGATGAACGTATTTGATATAATCGGGCCGATTATGATCGGACCATCGAGTTCTCATACTGCAGGGGCGGTACGAATCGGGCTGATGAGCCGGACGCTGCTTGGATCGGCGGCGGTACGAGCTCACATCAAGCTGCACGGTTCCTTTGCGCACACGTATAAGGGACACGGCACGGATCGTGCGTTGGCTGCCGGAATCATGGGAATGCAGCCTGATGACGAACGTATTAGAAACAGCCTAACCATCGCGCAAAATACCGGGCTCGCCATTACGTTCGAGCCGTCGGTAATTCCCGGCGCGCATCCGAATACGGCCGAAATTACGCTGACCGGTGCTGATGGAAAAACGGTCTGCGTGCAGGGGGCGTCTGTCGGCGGCGGGAATATCGTCATTACAAAGATAGACGGAATGGAGGTTAAGATTACCGGACAGTCTCCGACCGTTATTGTGGTGCACAACGATATTCCGGGGATGATTGCCGCTGTAACGGAGTTGATGGCGCAGTATCACTTGAATGTATATGCATTTAACCTTGCCCGTGATAAGAAAGGCGGTACGGCGATTATGTCGGTACAGATTGACGGCAGGTCGCTCGGCGAGGAATTAAAAGCTGCTATCGAACAGATACACGGCGTAACGAAAGTGATTTTTATCAGGCCGTATTGAGAGGTGCGTGATGCTTAACTACGAATCAATCAGCGAATTATGGAAAACGGCGGAAGCACAGCATGTTCCGGTGAGCGTGTTGGTATTGGAAGATCAGGCGGCGCAGCTTGAGCAGCCGCAGGAAGCGCTGATCCGGCAGATGGAGCAAAACCTTACCGTGATGCTGGAAGCTATCGAAAACGGCAGCAAAGCAGATGTAAAATCAACGAGCGGATTAACCGGCGGGGATGCATACAAGCTGAAACGGACAATCGATGAAGGCAAACATCTGTGCGGCGATTTGATCTCAAATGCTATTCAAATGGCGGTTGCGGTATCTGAAATCAACGCCGCGATGGGGAAGATTGTTGCCGCTCCTACCGCCGGTTCCTGCGGGATTTTACCGGGAGCTTTGGGCGCGCTGTTAAAGGTTGCCGGGGTTCCGCGCGATAAGGCCGTGTTGTCGCTCTTTACGGCAGGCGCTGTCGGAATGGTGGTTGCGAATAAGGCATCGATTGCGGGCGCTTCGGGAGGGTGCCAAGCGGAGTGCGGCACTGCTTCTGCAATGGCGGCCGCCTGCATTGTTGAGCTGATGGGCGGTACGCCGGAGATGATATCCCATGCTATTGCAATCACGATCAAATGTATTCTGGGGCTTGTCTGCGATCCGGTAGCCGGTTTGGTGGAAATTCCATGCATTAAACGGAATGCATCCGGCGTTACTCTTGCTTTTACCGCTGCGGAGATGGCCTTAGCCGGTATTAAAAGTGCAATTCCTGCCGATGAAACAATCGAAGCCCTCAAACGGGTCGGCGACGGCTTACCGGCCTCGCTGCGGGAGACGGCGGAAGGCGGCCTGGCCGTAACCCCTTCGGGACAAGCTTTTACCAAGCAGGTGTTCGGAACTCGGAGCGGCGTAAGCGCCTGCAGTACCTGCGGATCGTGCGGCGGTTGCGGATGACTGCTCATTGCCGATGCTGCCGATGCGCTTGTATGGTAAGAAAAGGATGCGCTGCAATACGGCAATGATACGGAATGGCATTACTGCGCACGCGGCGCTGCTTGTTATTGAATGTACTGCGGTATGTGTTTTTTTATTGCTGCCTCCGCTCTTTTCAACGGAGCCGTTTATCCTGCCGCCGAAGCCGGAGGGCGGATATGCGCTGATTGTGTTTTGTTGTAAAACGATATACGCAGCCGCTTATGAAGAAGTCTTGTACCGGCTTTATACGCCGTACCGTTTGCGCCTCATATATACCGATTATATAATACCGCGGCTGCAGGCAATGCGAAGCCGGGAATACGGTAGCGGTACCGTTGTACAAAAATCTTCCCTCGCCAATGGTGCGACTGTATTTTTCTTCACCGAAGCTCCTGCGCTCTTCCTTTTTGCATTTGCTCACCGCTATTTAGGTCTTGGTTCGCTTATCTTTGCTGCAGGAGCCGGAATCCTATTCAGAGTTGCGTATTGTATGCTGAAACGGGTGCTTCCACCGGCAGGCAGTATCGCGATAGTTGCCGGACTGCATGGACTATGGAACATCGGCGTGTATTTTTATTTTTGGGGTTTTTCGTTTACCGCCTACGCGAGGCATTGATGAGAAAGCGGAATATTTGTCTCTCAATGCTTTGCGCCGTGGTATGTTGATTTCTTTCGTTTTGTAGCGCCTTTATGCGTATTCCGAGCCCGCTGTTTACGCTGTTCCGCCGATTTTTCACCGAGCTGCTTGAGCTCTTCCACCCGCTGCGGATCGTAAAAGCCTTCTTTCCAGTTAAAGCGCACCGAGTCGGGAAGCGGGGTACCGCTCCGCAGGGACTGTAGGATAAACCGGTAGGCGCGGCGTTCAACTGTCGTATGCGAAAAATCCAGCAGGAAGCGTGAAAAGTGTCGGCGCTGCAGAGCCTGGTAGCGGTCGACGATCGAAAACGGCTTGTCGGACAGCACAAAAGAAGCTGACGGCGTCGAAAAAGCCCTAAATGCCTCGCCCTGCTTGTCGGAAAAATACAAGAAGTTATAGCTTTTCGGCAGCGTAAAGCGCATTCTGAACAGAACGGAATACGAAAAAAGCGGCAGCAGTACCTGCGGGCGCAGCTCCGGCGCAAACACCGTTTCGATATTTGCCTGAGAGCTTTCGGCAGGCGGAATGTAGGCACAGATACCGTTCTCCTGCAGCCACGAAACCGCCCAGCAGTTAAAGGTATAGAGGTACGGCCCTGCGACCAAAAAGTTCTTTTTGCTTCTGAGCATGGAGATATGCGCCGGATTATTCACGATAAATTGCGTGTAGCCCTGTGCGGTCAGCCGTTCCAACTGCTCTGCAAGGAGCGGCTCTTTCTCCTGTGGCACAAAGGGATCGAGCGAAATAAAGATTTCCCGTTTGGAAAACGGCAGCGGTTTCGTCTGCTGCTGCCCGTCAAGCTCTGGATAGGTGTCTTCATTCAAGTTGATGATTACCCGCACCGGTTTATCCGCAAGGATGGTATGCAAATCCGCAATGGAAGAAACCTGTACATACAGTCCTTCCGGGAATATATCAGCGGGCTTTTTTGCAAGGCTTTTCTTTACGGATGTTGAGGATGCTGCCGTTGTTGGGGTGGCTTTATTTGTCTCGGCGAGCGACGGAAAGCCCGCTTCCAAAGTCAGCATCGGCAGCGCTTCGTCGTTGGGCTGCCTGCGATATTTGTCGAGCGAGGTGGGCAGCAGATGCGGGTACCGCTTGGTCATCGCCTTGGTTTGCAAAAGATATACGCTGTCGCCCTTGCCTGAATCCGCAGGCAGCTGCAGCCACGCGCCTGATTTACCTTCCATTATATCCTGAATTTTCCAGCTTTCCCGGCCGCTGTCGTCTTTCTTATGGATGCGCACCGAATCGCCTTTCTCCGGCGTGTAATGTCCGTCTTTCAGCTGGACGTAATGCACCGCCCTCGTGCCGTCCTTGTAAGGCACTTCCTGTACATCGCCTTTTTTTATCCCGTCGATCACACCAAGGTAGATACCGGTGCCGCCTGCTTGATCGGGATTGAGCACCTCTTCCGCACGGGCGCTTTTAAAGCGGTAACTCGTCTTTTTCCGCGCAAAGTCGTTTGCCAAAATCCGCTTGCCGGTTTCGACCGCTGCCTTTTTATCGGCTTCCCAGTTATCGATGACATACCGGTAGGCGGACACCACCGTGCCGACATATTCGGCGCTTTTCATTCTTCCTTCTATCTTAAAGGACGCTACGCCTGCCTGTATAAGATCGGGGATATATTCAATCAGCTGCAAGTCCGCCGGGGAGAAAAAGTAGCCTTCGCGGTCTCCTTCCGGTTCATGCGCCGTATAGAGGCGGCGGCAAGCCTGGGTACACATACCTCGGTTCGCCGACTTTCCGCCCAGATAGCTTGAAAAAAGGCAGAGACCCGACTCGCTGACGCAGAGCGCTCCGTGCACAAACACCTCCAGTTCGCAGGAAGTGTTCGCATGAACGGCGCGGATTTCTTCCAGACTCAGTTCCCGCGCCAGCACCGTCCGCGACACGCCCCAGCGGCTCATCGCATTAGCCGCCTTTGCGCTCGCTATATTGAGCTGCGTCGATGCATGGAGTTTTAATTGAGGAAAGTGTTTATGCGCCATTTGGATCAGCCCGATATCCTGCACGATGATGCCGTCCGGCCCGACGTTGTTTAAGTACGCCAGAAAGCGGTAGAGCCGCTCCATCTCGTCTTCGGTTACGACCGTATTGACGGTAACATATATTTTTTTATTCCGCTTGTGCAGCACATCAACCGTTGCTTCAAATTGATTCCATGCAAAGTTTGACGACCGCATCCGGGCATTAAAGCTCTTTAAACCTAAATAAACGGCGTCCGCTCCTTCCGCAATGGCTGCTTCCAATGCTTCGGGATTTCCCGCCGGTGCTAGTAATTCGACCATCCCGCCATCATATCGAAAAAACGCATCGCTGCATAGGGGAATTATACGGCTATTTATCGATTCTCGCCCTTTCAATTCCCGGCTAAGGCTTGCCAACTACCGGGCACTATGATACTATGCCGCTCGTGATATTGCATAAAAAGTATCTGCGGCGCTGTTTTGCACTCGTCTTGGGTCTGCTGCTTTATTCGTGTTCGCAGGATCCTGCTGCGTACCTCTATGCCGGTTTAAAAACGCATCGGGATGAACAAAAAACGTTGGTCTCCCTCCTCAACAAAGAAGCGGACGCTCAAATACGGTTTGCGCTCATCGATAAAATCGCCTCGAATTTGCAAACGGAGCATAAAATAAAATCCTTGACCGTCTTCTTACAGTCGGTCATTGACGATAATTCGTCGAGTCCGTATAATCCTTACTTCCTGATGCGGCTTGCCGCTGCATACCGCGAGGTGCAGGAAGATGCTATCGCCGCTCATTATTTTGAGTACATTATACAAAATGTTCCCGATATGCTGGTAAACGGGCAGTCAATCCATCTTCTGTGTCTTAAAAATCTGATTGAATGGTCAGGTACGACGGCAAAATCGATCGTGTATTATTCGCGGCTGCTCACCGATTTTTATGATGAGTTTGATCCTGCGCAGGCGTACTTTATGCTGGGGCAGGCGTATGAGAAACAGGGGGAATGGCAGCTGGCCATTCAAGCCTATACGAAGTTTTTAAATCTGCACCGGTTTGATGTGATCATTCCCGGTATCCCCGACAGCTACGGCTATGCGCGTAAAATTGTCGATTACAGCGCGTCAACCAAAAGCTGGACGTTCAATACGTTGGATGAATTGATAACAACGATAAAAACGGCTATTCGCGCACGGGATTATACGACCTTGGAGCGGTGCCGTTCAAAGGTGAATTTCTTTGCAATGTCTTGGAAGCAGGAACTCTCCGACGTACAGCAGCAGTCCGATGTCAATTTACGGGATTTTATGTACGGCAGCTCCATCACGATTGCTGCTGCGCTTGATCCATCTTCCACCCCCTACGAAGCCTACTTGCGGACAGCAGGATGGAACCAATACATCCGCACGTGGTACCTTTATTTTAGAAAGATTAATTTTCCTGCCGATCCGGCAATCCACGGATGCTGGGAATGGGCAGGTATCTATTATGGAGAAAAAATTTGAGTATGCACATATATTTTCGTATACGATTTCCGGTATCCGCAGCTTCTATGCTGCGGCGCAAACGGCTTTACGCAGGCGTTTTAGCAATTGTCCTGTGTATACAGTCCGCTGCTGGGAATGTGCGGGCAGTCGTCCCCGATTCCGATACCTATCCGGAGAAAACGGAGCTGCGGCAGTTTCAGCATAACGTACTGCTGCATAATGCGCTGATTGCACACGACCATCCGCTGGTGGAAAAGTTCCGTAAGCAGTATATGAGCGCAAACGGATATGCGTATCTTTCAAACATTATGAAACGGTCTGCGCCGTACCGTGATTTTATCATCGATTTGCTCGAAGCGGAGAATATGCCTGCCGAGCTCTTGTTTTTGCCCGTTATCGAATCCGGTTTTTTTGAAAAAGCGACGTCAAAGTCCGGGGCCGTCGGTATTTGGCAGTTCATGCGGAACAGCGTCGGCGGTTTTAATATCCACATTGACGATTGGGTTGATGAGCGGCGCGATCCATGGAAAACCAGTGTGGCTGCGGTAAAAAAACTCAAGTGGAATTACAGTCAGTTCCACGATTGGCCGCTCGCTCTTGCTGCGTACAACAGCGGCGTGGGCTCCATACGGTCGGCGATTAGGAAGGCCGGAAAAGCCGACTACTGGTATCTTGCGGAGCATGGCTACTTAAAGCAGGAAACGCTGTACTACGTTCCCAAGTTTCTTGCCATAGCCGAAATTCTGTCCCGCAGCCACGAGCTGAATATCGACTGGGGCGACACGGAAGCTCATCTTCCGACATCCACAATCGAAATTAAACGCGCAATCGATATCCGGCTGTTGGCCGCAGAGCTGGGGCTTGACGCGGAAGCGGTACGGAAGCTCAATCCGTCGCTCCGCTATTTTATCACTCCGCCGAGCATCAAGTATCAGCTCCGTATACCCGCATCCTATGAACAGACCGCGCGGAATGTCTTAGCGCAGTCCGACAAGCTGTTGATCAAATACTATCAATATCGAATTAAATCGGGCGATACGCTCTATGCGCTTGCCAAACACTACGGCGTTAGCGTGCAGAGTATTGTCAATTATAACGAAGGGCTGCGGGCCGAAACGTTAAAGATCGGAAAGACCATCCTGATTCCCGCCTTAAAATCGGTAGAAATGTATGCGGGAAAAGGCGTTGCGAAGGCTGGGAACTTTGACGGAACGCATACCATACAATCGGGCGATACGCTCTGGTCGCTTGCGCTGAAATATTCGGTTTCGGTTGAACAACTCGCTCAAAAGAATAATCTTACGGTAAATAGCGTTCTCAAGTTAGGAAGGACATTAAAAGTGCCGATACTATAAAGAGCTTTTTTAAAGCGTGTATCGGAATTTGAGCGCCGTGTGGAAGGCCGCGTCATGTTAAGATTGCGCTGAACTACCGGAATAATAGAGAAGAGTACGAGGATGTATCTATGAAATATGGATTTTCTTTTGCCGTTTTTTTATGTATTGCTGCGGGCTGTTTTGCATATCCGTCCGGAATGGAATCTCAAACCGTGCAAAATTGGGAAACCGCGCAAGTCGATTCAAAAATTACGATTGATTTACACAAAAGCGGCCTATACCTGCCGACCGATCGAAATGCTGCGATCCGGCTGATTCAGCAAAATAGGTCATCCCTGTTAAAAAATGCATATTTGTCCGTTTTGGTCGATTCTTCCCATCGGGTAGGCTCTTATCTTGCCGAAGAAAAAATTTCATTGACCGATATCAACAGCGTGATCAACAACGGGAAAAACACTGCGCCAATACTTTCTCAGGAGCTGCAAAACGCGATCATTTATCATCAAAATCCTTTACAGGATATTGCAAAGCTCTTTGTAAAACACAATGTGCCGTATGCGCCGTCATTTTTTCCCTTCGGTACGGCCAGTAAAGTCTATACCGGTATTTTGATCGATGCCCGCGGGCAGCTGCCGGTACACGGCGAATATTCAAGCGAAAAGCTCAATCCTTGTCTGTTTCCGAAAATTTGGAATAAGAATATGAATCTCATCTATGAGAAGAATATGGTAGACCCCGCGCAGGCGAAAAAACAAAGCATTGTGTTTTATACCGGCACCTTGGATGAAAGCAAGTATCGGGACCGGATCGGTACGGAGCCGCTGCGGATTATTGCGCGGGGAATTTTCGGGGACAACCGGACAGACCCGATTATCAGCAATGATGATGCGGAACGTATTCTTGCCAAAAAAGAAAATATTGAGCTGCTGCGCCAAGGGAAGATCGTTATTGTGTGCGATGAGGATACATTACAGGTTTCGCCGCGCTATCCGCCTGAGGATGAGAGCTTCTACTTTCTGTACCATGATATAGAAACGCTTTTCTTAGACCATGAGCCTGAAAAAATCACGGTAAAAGCGCCTAAGAACATTATCAAGATAACCATGTACGATATCCGGTTTGTGGCGGATTCGCCTGAGATTATTCCCGATGAAACGGGACGGCTCGATTTGATTGCCGAAGCGCTGAAAAAAGTCGGGCCGAACACGCACTTCTTAATTGAAGGCCATACGGCCGATCTTAACCGTCCCGAATCGGAGCGCATTTTGTCGCTGCAGCGGGCGGATAAGATTGCGGAAGAGCTGGCGAAGCGGGGAATCGAAGCAAATAGGATGAAAACTGCAGGATATGGCGCAACCCGTCCGATTGCACCGAGTGATACGGCGGAAAATAAGGCAAAAAACCGCCGCGTTGAAATTACTATTCTGCGTGATTAAAAACATACCGTGCAGCGAAAATGCACGGCGTATCCGGTCTTTTCCGGAATACTGCAAGGAGACTTTTATATGAAGAAGATAAAAACGGTGATGTGCGCTTGCTGCGCGATAGCTTCTTTCAGCCTTATTTCGTGCATGACGGTGCCCAAGGAGTCCGAAATACCCGAAGACACCTCGGCTGCCGACTTGACCCAGAAAGCCCAAGAAGCTTTTGATGCAAGTAATTACCGTGCAGCTTATGCGTATTATCAAATTATCCTCAACCGATTTTCGACTGATGAAAGCGCGTGCGTCGCTGCAGAGTATGAGATTGCGCATCTCCATATCAAAAAAAAGAAATGGCAGGATGCCTATACTGCGCTCGAAAAGATTATCACCAAATACGAAGGACCAATGGGGATGCAGTTGCCGCCGGATTACTATAAATTGGCAAAAATCGATTACGCCCGCGCTGCAGAAAAACTCGGCATAAAGGTTACGCGGTAATAGAAACCCGTTCGCATGCAACGAGCCGTGTGCCGTAACACGAACGCTGCTACGGTGTTCCGGTAAACAGTTCCGACAGCTCGTCATTGCTCATCTTGCCGATCCATGATTCGCCGCCGCTGAGCGTCATCTGAGAAATACGCCGTTTTTTCTGAATCATCTCGTCGATTTTTTCTTCAAAGGTTCCGGCGCAGATGAACCGAGACACAAAGACTGTCCTGCGCTGCCCGATACGGAATGCACGGTCGGTCGCTTGATCTTCAATGGCAGGGTTGTACCACAGGTCAAAGTGAATAACGCGGCTTGCAGCGGTAAGGTTCAAGCCGGTACCGCCCGCTTTAAGCGAAATCAAAAAAATACGCCGGGACGGATCGTTCTGAAACGCATCAACTGTGGCTTTCCGTACGCTCAGCGGCATCTGTCCATGGAGCACGAGCGGCTCATCGCCGAATTGTGCCCGAATCAATTGCTGCAGCAAAAAGAGCGTCTGTGTGTACTGACTGAAAATCAGCGTCTTCTCTCCGGCCGCTAAAATCTCTTCAAGCAGCTGCATCAGCACAGCAGTCTTGCCCGACAGCATCAGGTCCGGCTGATACGCGGCGTCGTATACGTGGGGATGGTTGCAAACCTGCTTTAAGGCGGTCAGCAGTTTGAGCACCAGTGCACTCCGTGTGAGCTGATCTTTCGCTTTGAGCACGTTTTTCAGCTGCGTTTGAATAAGGCTTTCATACAGTGCGGTCTGCTCCGGCGTAAGACGGCAGTAATACGGTGTAATCACTTTATCCGGAAGGTCGGAAATAACAGCGGGATCGGTTTTAAGGCGCCGGAGCAAAAAAGGCGCGGTAATCTTCTGAAATGCTTCAGCGGTTTCCGCATCGCCGTGCAGCTCAATCGGAATGCGCCATTTTTTACGAAAGGTTTCCGCAGAACCGAGATAGCCGGGAATCAGGAAATCGAACAGCGCACGCATGTCTTCAAGACTGTTTTCCACCGGCGTCCCGGTCATGGCGATTCGAACATCAGCGTGCAGCAGGCGCAGCGCTTGGGCGTTCTTTGTCTGCGTGTTTTTGATCGCCTGCGCTTCATCGATAATCAGACAGTCAAAGGTTTTCTCGCTCAGTTTTTTTGCATCCCGCTGGAGCGTTTGATATGTCGTGATATGCACATCCGACTTCGCAGAAAACCGCCGCCCCTGTCCATGCAGAATAGTACACCGCAAGTCCGGCGCAAATTTCCGTATCTCATGCTCCCAGTTCGGCAAAAGACTCGCCGGAGCAGCAATCAGCACACCGTTATGCGCAAAGCCCTGCTCTCTTAGCTTTAAAATGAGAGTGATAATTTGCAGCGTCTTTCCGAGCCCCATATCATCGCCCAAAAGACAGCCGAATCCGCTTTTGATCGTGGAATAGAGCCACTGAAAGCCTTTTTTCTGATACGGCCGGAGCGTTGCCTGCAAACGATCCGGCACCGCCGCATCCGTATTCCGAAAGAGCGAATACGTGCACGGAGCGCCGTCTTCCATCACGGTATTTCCAGTCAGTACGCCTTGGATCACGTCATTGATGTCCGGCCGCTCATCCTGCAGACGTTCAAGCAAACGGGCGGTATACTCAGGATCGACGAGCACATAACGATCGTTGAATTTCACTAAACCGGAGCTTCGCTTCATCAGCTCACGGAAGGCTTTTACACTGATAACCGTGTCGCCGAGCATAATGCTGCGGTCATATTGCAATAATGCTTCAAAGTTCAAGTACGATTGAACCGCGCCGCTTCCTTTTTGAGGCTTCAACTGAAAGACGGCCTGCGGCTTGAGCGTCCGTTGCAAGGTTTTCGGCAGTACGACTTCAATTCCTGCCCGGGAAAACAGCGGAGCCCCCGTTCGTAAAAACACCGCCGCCTCGTCTTGCGTCAGCGGAACCGATTTTTGCACCGCCAGTTCCGTCAATTTCGGAAGATATGAGGAAAGCGCAAACGAAAACGCGATGATATTGCTGCCGGTTTGCCCTAAATCCATCATGCGGGATACCGGCACAAAGCGGTTGCCGTCTTTATCGCCGCTGCACACTTCGGCGGAAAGCGTAAAGTCCGAGTGCTTTGCTTCAGCCAAGATGATACGGAAGCGGATTCCGGCCGCGTCATAGTTCAATGCTGCCAGCCACTGCACAATCGCAGCCGGAAGGCGGCGCATACCGGGCGCTCGCGTATCGATTGCCGCGCCGAGAAAAAAGAGCGCGGAGATTTCCTGCTCTGTGCTGTGAACACCGGCAGGGGTAAACGCTGTCGTGTGAACGTATTCGGTCAGAAAGGCTGTCAGCAACAGCTCGGTACAGTACCACCGCCCCCAGCGTGCAACCTGCGGAAAAAATTCCGGTGTTACAAAGGCTGTGCAGCGTTCAATCGCATCGGATACCGGCGCGGCTTGCGTAAACGGCTTCCAAAATACGGTAAGAGCGGCTTTCGTCTTATCGACAGAGACTGCCGGAAGTAGCGCGGATTCGCCGATCAACCGTTCGGCAAGCGTCAGCACGGCAAAGGCTGCTTTCAGCCCTGCCGGAGAATCCTCCGCAGGCGTCATTCCGCGCAGGAGGTGTAGCGTTTGTACCGGCGTTAGTGCGGCCTCTTTACCGTTCGGGCATGTAATATGGAACATAATCTTTGCGGGTTGCCGCAGCGGGAACACCGGCATCGTTTCAGCCCGTTTGGGCAGCCCTTCCAGCACAGCGCGAATCGGCGTATACAGCAGGCGGGTTGAACCACATAACACAGCCGCCGCGCCGCCGGTTCCGCTTTCCATCACTGCCCTGATGCGTTTTTCAAGCGGAAAATCGAATTCCCGATTTTGCCGGACAATTAACCGGTGATACAGCTCTTGGATATCCGCTGCTAACGTTCCGCTGTAAAAGGGCGTAACCGGCGGCAGCAATGCTGAAATGAGCGGTAGAAAGGATTCCTCCAATGGAACGTGCGGCATGGCCACCGGTATTTCTGCATCAGGTTCGTCGACGCGCCGCAGAGACAGCCGTACCGGATGTTCGTACTCCGGTTGAGGGCGTTGCAGCCGCGTCCGTGATACCGCTGCTCCCGCATGAGAGCTTTTGACTGCACCTGCCGATACGGATCCGTCGTTGGCCGGTACGGCGCTGTCGCTAACCGGTATTGCCGCCGCGTTTGAGGTGCCGGCTATGGTTTGACCGGCGGCGGTCGACTCCGTATGAGCGGATAGAGAGGGCTCGGTGGTATCTGCCTCTCCAGCATCGCCGGAGCTATCGGCTGCGGATTGGGCGTCCGCCTTATCGGATAGCATGTTTTCTGCACTGAGAGCCTCGGCTTCTTCCTGCAGCGTCGGAAAAACCGTGTTCCGCAGCTCAGCGATATCCACTCCGGCAAGCTGAAACAACAGCAGCGGATCATGGTCGATTTCTTTCGATAATATATAGAGCACGGCAGCGATGTGCTTACACAGAGGCGCGGAGTCGGGACAGGTACAATCGCTGTGAATCATACTCCAGCGGCGGGGGATGAGCCGCACATCTTTTTCCTCGAAGGCCTTTACCAGATGCTCGGTCATCATTCCATGTTTCAATGCGATAAAGTCGGCGGGATTTTTTGCAAAAATCTTTTCTATCTTTTTCCGATTTGCGGCGGACAGCTGCGGAAACGTCAGCGATACATAGTACCACGGATCATAGTGCCCTGCGACACGTGCCGCCACTTTCGCCCCTTGAATAACAAGCGAATCAACCTTGCCGGTATTCGCATACGTTTTGCCCCGCGACACTCGTCCTGAGCCGTCATAACTTTCAATCATCCGTAAAAACCATGCACCCCAGGGGGTAATACCGTATTTACTGCGCGCCATAACGGTATTGTATCTTTTTTTTGCAATAAACGCAAAAGTGTGATGATAGGCTTAATGAGGAAGATTGAACCAGTTTATTGAGCAAAACATGTTTCAGGTTGTCCCCATGCGTTAGCGGCGGGAGGGGAATGGGGCGTATGTTTCAACATACGCCCCATTGTACACGCGGACGCAGGAATTTCTGCGCCCGCGTACCGGCAGCCCCGGACAGAGCGGCGGACCGCGGAGCGGTACGCAACGCCCAATGTATTCATAATGCGGTGAAGGAGACCTTGCAGGTTTTATAATGCGGAATCTCTGCGGAAATTGCCGAGCAGCTTGTGTATTTCATGCAATAACGGTATGATACCCCCTATCTTTACATCTCTTCTATTATAGTGCACACATAAGGAGTCTCAATGAACGAAAAAAAATTATTCACCTCGGAGTCCGTTGGCGAAGGGCACCCCGATAAACTTTGCGATCAAATTTCAGATGCCGTGTTGGATGCGTGTTTACGCGATGATCCGCACAGCCATGTTGCCTGTGAAACGTTTGCGTCAACGGCGCTCATTCTGATTGGTGGAGAAATTACTACCAGCACTTTTGTTGACGTACAGCAAACAGCCCGGAATATTGCGCGGGAAATCGGTTATACCGATTCCGACTTTGGACTTGATTGCGATTCGATGGCGGTTTTGAATATGATTCATTCGCAGTCGCCTGATATTGCGCAAGGGGTAAACGGCACGGGGCTGAGCGAGTTCCGTGATCAAATGGGAGCGGGCGATCAAGGTATGATGTTCGGTTTTGCCTGTACGGAGACGCCTGAATTGATGCCTGCGCCGATTATGTATGCGCACAAGCTGCTGCGGAAGGCGTCCGTGCTGCGTAAATCGAAGGAAATCGCCTGGCTGCGTCCCGATGCAAAAAGTCAAGTGACGATAGAATACGAAAACGGAAAACCGGCGCATATCGATACGGTGGTTATTTCTCATCAACATAATCCTGATGTCGGCTATGATGAATTAAAAGAAACGATTATTTCAAAGATTATCAAACCGGTGCTGGAACCGACCGGCTTACTCGATTCAAAGACGAAATTCTTTATTAACCCGACCGGACGCTTTGTTATTGGCGGGCCGTTCGGCGATACCGGTTTAACCGGCAGAAAGATTATTGTCGACACCTACGGCGGCATGGGGCGGCACGGCGGCGGTGCGTTTTCCGGCAAAGACCCAACCAAAGTTGACCGCTCTGCCGCCTATATGGCACGGTATGTAGCGAAAAATATTGTCGCTGCGGGCTTGGCTGAACGCTGTGAATTACAGCTTGCCTATGCAATCGGGGTTCCCTTCCCCGTATCCATTCGGGTTGATTCCTTCGGTACATCCGCCGTGCCTGAAGCGGCAATCGAAAAAGCCGTTACTCAAGTCTTCGATTTTAGCCCTGCGGGCATCATCAAAACGCTTGATCTGTGCAAACCGATTTACCAAGCGACTGCTGCCTACGGACACTTCGGTCGTTCGGAATTCAGCTGGGAAAAAACCGACAAGGCTGATGCATTGAAAGCGGCGCTCAAATAATACCGAGCGGCATCCCTATTCAAACCCGGCGTCCTATGAACGACATGCGCCCCGTATCGATTAAAAATCTCTTTATCGGCAGCCTTTTGGTATGCCTGATCTGTACCTCCTGTACCGCTGCCGAAGCGCCGCTCGTACTTGAGCTGCCGCAGGAGGCAGTGTTGCATACGGCGCAGCCGGGCGAACACCTGATGGAAGACCGGGCGGAATACCCGCCGCATACAACACCGCTTAAAGCATTGAATAAAAACGCCCGGCGCGGCGCAATAACCGATCCGGAAAAATCCCCATGGCTGACCTATACATTTGAAAAAAGCCCGGAGCTGTATGCCTTTACCGAATCGCCGTACTATGCGTTAGAGCTGGAGTTCGTGCCGGGCGGAATGGACACAGACGGTACGGCGGCGCAACGTGCAGCGTCTCCGGCGGATAACGTGTCTCCGGACTCGCACGGTGCTGCCGGTTCAGAGCAACACGCCATGCTGCCGTATACCGGCGGCACCGTTCTGCACCAAGCCGGAGCCATGCCGGTTAACGGGGCTCATCCTCACACCACAGCGGTTCCCGAGGTATTTGCCGTCGGGCTTCTTTACGCGGGCGATTTTTCCGCTTCCGGCGGACTTAAAAAAGACGCAACGCTCCGGCATCCCGTCACTGCGCAGCGCATCGGTCGGCAGCGGTTTACCGTCAGTATCGGCTTTACCCGTACAGGCAGCGGCATACAGCCGGAAGCAGTTTACGGGTTTGCCGTTTACTCGCAGCAGCCGCTCACGCTTATACGTGCGGCAATTGTTCCCGTGAAGTACGGATGGCTCAAAAACACGGCGAAAGATACGGAGGCTGTTTGGTACGGCGCGGCTGCCGACGGCGGTCTTATACCACAGGAACTGTTTTCCGAAACGGAGACCCCGGTGCGCACGGAGTTACCGAGACTGAACCTATTGAGCCCATCGGTGCGCTTTGCCGCTGCGCCGTATATGGACAATACGGCGGCAGCTCATGCGGAAGGGACAGCAGTAGAAGCGTGCAAAATCGAAGCCACGAAAACCACCGTTCCGGATACCGTCAGAGAGCGCATTGTTCTTCATTTCGATTCATCCGCTCCCATCGACTTAACGGCCAGAAAACGGCAGCCGCGCCTTTCATTCAGATGCGGCGATCAGCAGCTTTCCGTGTACCGCGCACCGAACATTTACCAGCTGACGCTGGACGGAAGCCTGTTTTCCGGTGCCGCAGTTTCCGATACGCTTGCAATTGAACAGCCGACCACGGGAAACGGCTGGAGCGGTATTACCGTCGAATATTATAGCCTCCCGCCGTTGAAACCGATTATGGCGGATCCCGGACTCATCGTACCATGGCCGCAAGAAAAATGGCGGCGGCAGTCCTACGAGCTGTTTTCATGGGAGCTATTTCCATCCGTCCTCATCTTTGACTTTGCCGATTATGCGGTGCAAGATGCATACCTTAAACGCCTTGCGTTTTTTGCAGAGAAAAAAGGCTATACCGGAAAGCTCATCTCCGATTCTGCCATGAGCGCATTTCACGGATTTAATGCCCACGATTACCGGGCTGAAACGCTTGCGGCCTTTTTCGATAAAGCCGAACACGAGAACTTTCCGCTCAATAAATCGGAACGCCAGTTGCGTACCGTCCTCTTTCACAATGGGATCATCGTCAGAACCGAGCGAGGGATAGAAGCGGGACACGGTGCGATTATTTCCATCAGCCGTCAATCACCCCAATCGATCCGCTACCGGCTGCTTACCCATGAATGTCTGCACGGCATCTACTTCACGGAAGAACGGTTCCGCGAAACAGTCGCAGCTGTCTTTCAGCAAACCGATCCGCGCGCCCGGCTTTTCCTTCGCCGTTATTTTGAACTCTATCCGTCGCTGCAATACGATACCGATGATTCATATTTGCTCCAGAATGAGTTCATGGCTTACCTGCTGCAGCAAAACAGCAGTCAGCTTCGCCCGTACTACGTCGACCGGATTTCGTGGTTCCGCGTGATGAACAAAGCCGAACCGGAACTGCGCGCCTATATCAGAAAGACCGATGCGGAGGACTTCATGCAAGCTGCCGAGCAGATGAGCGCGTTTCTATACACGCGGTGGGGGCTGAAAGCCGGACGGATCACCCTCGCGGCGCTCAGCCCGCTGGCACCTGCAGCAGTTCCGGATAATCGATAACACCGATAACATGCGATGCGAGCGCTCCTGCGGTCTCCGCTGAAATGCCGGCCATGAGCGGTAGGGGCGTTCGGCGTTTTGGCTCGCAGCGGGCAGTTCGTCAGTCTAATTGGAGAAAACATGAATTTTGAGGAAATACTCAACCAATGGGAACAGCAGACGCAGCGTCCCTACGGGAAAAAAAGGCTGCGACGCGATGTCAAAAATCCTACCGCAGCCGCTCATACTGCGGAAAACACCAAGCGGATGAATCCGATGGACTACTGGCTCAACCGGCACGGCGTCTACGATAAAGATGCCGAAAACATAGAAAGTGTACCGCGGAGTAACGTCATTGCGGAAAAACAGCGGCTGCGGGCGCTGCGGCCCCAAGCGGAAATCGATTTACACGGTATGACGGCGGAAGAGGCATATACTGCGCTGATGACATTTTTTGACGATGCAATACGCCGGGAATATAAAAAGATTCTGATTATCCACGGGAAAGGAAATCACTCGCAGAACGGGCCGGTATTGACCAGTATGGTGCAAAAGTTTTTGGAAACCCATGAACACGCCGGTGAGACCGGGCATCCGAAAGGGCGTGACGGCGGCTCCGGTTCAACATGGGTTATCTTAAAATAATCCATTGCCATAGAACCTTAAAAAAACTACAATAGAATCCGATATGGAACATCAGCTGAACGGTGTAGGTCAAGAAGATAAAGCGACGCTGGATAGGCACGCGCTGCTTATGCAAATAGCGTTGTATGCAGGTGAATTACTGATTCGGAACGGGGCGGAGATGTACCGCGTTGAAGAAACAATCGTGAAAATATGCGAAGCCGGCGGCGTCTACGATGTCAACCCGTTTGTTACGCCGACACTGCTGTTTATAGCGGCCGGAAACGGAGAGAATTTCCTCTATTCCAAGAACATCAAGAAAAGAAGCAACAATATTGCAAAAATCACCTTGGTGAGTGACTTCTCCCGCCAGTTCGTCGCCGGAAATATCGATATTTCCAATGCAATGGAACAGCTGCGCAGTATCGATAAACACAAAGGCTATCCTTACCGTTTTGTCCTCTTGGCGACAGGTATCGGGTGCGGCATTTTTGCCGTATTGGTCGGCGGAAAGTTCGGCGATTTCATTGCGGCTTTTATCGCCTCATATATCGCGGTGTACATCAGCGATAAGGTCATTGCGCGTTCCCGTACCGTTTTTACCGGTAATTTTATCGCAAGCATGTTTGTCGGTATCGTCTCTGTCGTATCGTTTGAAATCAAACTTGTGGATAATCTTGATAATATCATCGTCGGCGCCGCTCTTGCGCTTGTTCCCGGGGTTGCGTTTACGGCAGGCATCAGGGACTTTATCTCAGGCGATCTTATCTCCGGCATTGCCCGCATTGGAGAAGCGGTACTGGTCGCTGCAGCTATTGCATTCGGCGTCGGCAGCATTTTGATGACCTATTCAATCTTAGGAGGGCTCTGATGCCGCTCTATGTTCACACGATTCTTTCATTTGTCAGCTGTCTGGGCTTCGGCATTCTGTTCACCGTGCAAAAACGGACGCTTCTGCTTGCGGCGGTAAACGGTGCAATAGGCTGGACTATTCTGCTCAGCCTTGATATTCCACAGGTGAGCTATATTTTTGCCAATTTACTTTCCGCGCTTGTCGTCGGTATCCTCGCGGAAATTTTTGCCGTCATCCAAAAGACACCGGCAACCGGATTTATCGTCATCGGCGTTATCCCGTTGGTTCCCGGCTTTCGTATTTACCGGTCAATGCTGTATTTTGTGCGCAATGAACTTGATAAGGGCATCGCAGAGGGCGTCCATGCTTGCTTTATGGCCGTTGCGATTGCCGTTGGGATCATCCTTGCAACTTCCATCACGCGTATCATCCGAATGCATATTCTCAGCAAGCGTAAAACCCGCTGAAACTTATCTTGCGGGTTTCAAAAAAATCGCTATACTCAACTGCCATGACTTTGTATGAATACTATATGATTTTTCCCGATGCTGATGCGCAGCCAATCTCAGGGCCGTTATCCATCGGTTTTCTCTATGATATGAACGGACGCGCCGTGCACCCTCCTCTTCCGACAAATAAAATGCTTGTCTACCAAGTCTGCAGGAAACGCACCCGCGAAGAAAAAGGCATTGTTTCAACGTATTATATCATGGAGCAATTGACTGCAAACGAATTACTCGCCTATCTCTGATTATGATCAACACCTATAACCAAACGCAACTGCACCAAACATTAAAAGATTTATACAGCGGTGAAGATGCGGTACAGGAAGTTGCCGTAGAAGGTTTTATCTGCGACATTTATGACAAAGGCCGAATTATAGAAATCCAAACATCAAAACTATCCGCGCTTAAAAACAAACTTGAAAAGCTATTGCCGCAGCATCCAATTCAAGTTATATATCCTATTGTTCAAAACGCTTTTATACTGATGCTCAATGCCGACGGCAGTAAACGCAGCTATCGCAAAAGTCCCAAGCACGGCAGCTTTTACCAGATATTCAAAGAAATTTCCGGTCTCATCAGCTGTCTTGAACACCCGAATCTCACGATAACCGTTTTGTATATCGATTGTGAAGTCATCAAGATTGATGATAAACAGGGGCGAAGCAGATATAAAAACCCGCGGATTATTGATAAAAAACTGATAAAAATCAACCGACAAGAACATCTCCACGGCATCGATAGCTTCATCGCGCCGTTTATTAACAATATTCCCGAATGCTTTATCAGCTCCGATATCCGAAAGATCGGAGCAGGAGTCTATACGTCTTACATCATATCTTTTTTAAAAAAAAGCAATAAAATAATCTTGTACACAAAAGCAGGACGCTATCATGTATATAAAAAAACCGGCGTTTAAGCCTTTATTTAAACGCCGGTTCATCAATGGAGAAACAGTCAAAAACCTATTATAGCTTTTTTAACAACTGCCAGCCCCATTTAAAGGTTTGAAAGATATTACCATGCATCCTTCATATCATCTTCATCGCGGATACCCACTTCGTAGAGGTCGGTAACTGCGCGAAGATCATCAAAGTAGATGTAGTAGTTACCATACGCTTCCCACGGATTGCATTCGATACGGAATCCTACAACCTTCAAGCCCATGCTGGTGCCGTAGTGGTAATCTTTCTGTACGATACCTGTTCCGGCAGCATTCTGCGGAGGTACGGCAACTGTCATCAGCTTCCAACCTGCATGGTTGAGTTTACCAACATACAATTCAAACCGCTTGCCGAGATAATCTTCAAGGATGAGCTTTAACACGTGGGGATAGCTTCTTCCAACAACCCATACGCTTACGGTCTTGGTAATCCCTTCGATAGGAAGCGGTTTTACAGCATAAATTTCAAAACTGTTATACCCGCGGCGATAGTAAGAAACCTTTGCTCCGAAAACTTTGCTGTCGGGCAGGTTCATGTTTTCTTCTTCCGGAATCGGTTTCTTTTGCTTGGGAGATCCGTCAAAGAGACGTCCCTGAATAATACCTTCATCGGAAGACATACTGCAAACCCATGAACCTTCGTTTTCAAACTTGTCAACCGAAACTTCTTTTAAACGCTGTTCGGCAGATTCAACTCCGATTAACGAAGGATCAGTTTGATCCAAAGACGATGCATCGCGCGCATTATCGTTGCTTTCTTGGGCAAAAGCCAACAGGGATAATGCTGACAACAAGACTAATACGGTAAATTTCTTCTTTGTCATTATTTTCCGCTCTCCTTATCTGCAGCAGCCTCTCCAAACTGAGCTTTTTCCAGCTCAAAACCGTCATAAGAGGGCATACGAGTATTGGTCAACGCCTTAAACTCATCAAAGAAAACATAGAAATCATCAACATTCTCAGTCGGCTGCGTGCGGATTCTAAACGCAACAAAATGCAGTTCCTTTACATGAGAAAGGTACCGGGATCTTTGCGGAATAGTGCTCGGAATAGATACGGCAAGATTTCTCCATCCGTGGTAGTTCAGTGTAGCAACCGGCAGCGAATGAATACGTCCGTCACAATCGCGTACTAACACTTCAAGATCGTAAGCATAACCGGCTCCCCAAACCCACATATCGAGTCTCTGAACGAGTCCTTTAAAGGGAATTTCATACGGAGCGACAGCTTCGCCTTCACCAGAACTTTTTGTCGGATAAATATCGACCCAGTTATCACCTTGACGGTTAAATTTAAACTGAACACCTAAAAATTTGTGTTCTTGTTCGGAATCGGATTGCATAACCCGTAAAGCGTTCGGCATTCCGTCAAAATACTTCAGAATAGGATAACCGTCAGCGACAAACTTACTTCCTATACCATTCCATGCAATGTCCGATGAGTCGGGAGAATCGAATGTCTCCACCATGTACGTTTGATAATTAACACCGCTATCCTGCGCTGCCAATGGAGTACAAACGACTGCAAACATCAGAACAAAGACTGTAATAACAACGCCTTGTTTCATTCACAACTCCTTTTATTTCCGCCATTATTCTAAGAAATCATGTTCATTATAATCTGAAAAAGAAACTTTGTCAAACAACTCGGAATCCCTTACAATGATAAAAATGATACATCATCTCCGCAGCGGATGAAGAATTCTGATTTAAGTATCGACAAAACAGGTGAAATATACAAGGGTAAGATTCGGTTTTTTTCCGATTTTTTCTGCAGGTTAGCCGATAGCTCCTCGCCGATACACAGCGACGTGCACTCCGATGCCGATTAAAGCAATCCCTGCAAAAATCGAAAGGTACACAATCTCATTACCCCGGAAATACCAGAGGCCTAAACCGAAAAAACCTGCCGCCAAAATACCGACAAAAAGCACAAAGCAGCAGGTGCAGGCAACAAGATAATAAAACGTCATTTGAGTGCAGAACCGGAGCAGTGCATCAAAAATAAATAGTACCCCAACATACATTATTATATGGAAGATAATCGGTAAAATACGCATGTGCGCACTCATCAAAAACAATTGCTGATATATTTTTACCGTGAAAAAGCCGAATAAGGCGGAGGGCACAACTAAAAATTTAAAACGAAACAGTACTAGGGCTGCTGCTGCCGTTATACAAAGCGGTATCCCTGTTTGAAGAAAAAAAGTATGCCGCATAAAGCGCTGCAATGTATCGGGTGCAGCAGCTATTCGGGGAAATGCGGATGTTATCGCAAATATACAGAGCGCAGCAACAAAAACACCTAATAAAAAGGCAAGGAAATGTTTCTCTGTTTCTTCCAATTGAAATATGTAAGCACTCAACACAAGCGGAATGCAAAAAAGCAATAACACAGCCATATTTCATCAATTATAGCATAAAATAATCTGATAGACAATGCCGTGATTTCTTGCGGAATCCCTACTGGGGTATCTATACGATGATGTGTTTTTATGTATAATGCGCGAAGGAGGCTTTACTATGAAAAAAATAGTGTTTTTCTGTGCAGTACTCTGCGCAGGTGCATGGTTATTCGCCCATGATGAGCATGTGCAGTATGATCCGAAATCGGAAGCTAATCATCTTGTTATCCCAATGTATGTTCTTGGAGAAAAAGAAAATACGCTGGCCGGAGAGGTCGTTGCTGTTGAAACCAAATACGGCGTCGCTTTCTTTCCGAATTTAAAGGGATTGGAAAGCGGATTGCACGGATTTCATGTACATGAAAACCCCGACTGCGGCGCAACCGAAAAAGGACTCGGTATGAAGGCAGGCGGCCATTGGGATCCCGCAAAAACAGGCAAGCATTCGTTTCCATGGGATGACAAAGGTCATAAAGGAGACCTACCTGCGCTGTATGTAGATAAAGACGGAAATGCGACCTATCCCGTCCTTTCCCCTAAAATCAAAAAATTGAAGGAATTGAAAGGGCATTCGTTGATGATCCACATCGGCAGCGATAACCATAGCGATCATCCCGCTCCGTTAGGCGGCGGCGGTGCACGCATGGTTTGCGGCGTAATTAAATAACGTCACGTCTGTCTGTTTTTTCGATGTACGGTATTGCGTACGGATAAAACACCATACAGAGATACCGCAGTAGGGTTCGTCCTACTGCGGTGTTGAGTACGGAAGCGGCAGATGGATGTACACGCAGGGGGTTGACAGATATTGTATTTTACAGTATAGTATTCTCATATTTTTGCGGATGTCGTATAACGGCTATTACCCCAGCCTTCCAAGCTGGAGACGAGGGTTCGACTCCCTTCATCCGCTTTGTTATATAATACATTTTCCGGCTAGTCTGCATTCAAATTTTTTGTTTTTATCTATTTTAATTCAGCAATTTTTTATGTTTTTCAATATATCCCATACGCTGGTATTGCCATTGAGAGACGGATAAAGAACGGAAACGATACCGGTTATCAGCATGAAAGCGGCATCAAACCGGTATAAAAAGTTTTTTATCGCATATTTGCTAGCAGTTTAACAATAAATTTCCACATCCGTTCGGCAGAAGAAATGCTGAGGTGCTCATTCGGCGTATGCACATCGTACAAATTGGGGCCGAAGCTGACTGCATCCATATCGGGGATTGTCCGCTTGATGAGGCCGCATTCAAGACCTGCGTGCACTGCCGACACAACAGGTTCTTTGCCGGTCAGTTCTTTGTACGTCTGCACGGCAACATCGCGGGCGCGGGACTGAGGCGAATACTCCCACGCGGGATATTCCGAAACTTTGGTAAAACGACCTCCGGCGCGTTCAGCACAACACTGTAATACGTGCACAATTTCATCAAGCGAGCTTTTCACCGAGCTGCGGACGGAAATGGTAAACGTAAGGGTATCCCCTTCCTGCATAAGGATGCCGTTGTTCAAACTGGTTTGTACCAAGCCGGGGATGTCCATGCTCATATACTGAACGCCGTCCGGAGCCATCATCATAAAATCGATAATGCCGCAACTCAACGCGCCGGTATACATCACCTGTTCACTGACTGCTGCAGGTTCCGCAACGATACGGAGACTCGGGTCTGCAACACGGTATTCAGCCTGAAGCGCTGCGGCCAGCTGAGCAACGGTCTTCTGCGCACGGGCGGCATCTTCCACCGCGATGACGGCGTATGCTTCTTTTGCAATAGCATTATGCTTAGAGCCGCCGGTAATGGACACGATATGCGTCGGCTGTTCCGCTTTTACCGCAGCCAGCACCCTACCGAGCAGCTTGATCGCGTTGGCCCGTTGCTTGATAATCTCCATACCTGAATGCCCGCCCAAAAGTCCATCGATTTTGATAGACAATGCAGAGCCTTTCAGCGGTTCGGTCTCGATTTTAAAATCGATATGGGTGTTTGCGCCGCCTGCACAGCTCACCAAAAAGACACCTTCTTCTTCAGAATCAACATTGAAAAGAATTCGGCCTTGTAAGTGATCGGCTTTCAATTCTTGCGCGCCGTCCATCCCAACTTCTTCGTTGGTGGTAATCAGCACCTCAAGCGGGGGATGCGCAAGCGTATGAGAATCCAAAATTGCCAATGCATAGGCAACCGCGATGCCGTCATCTCCGCCGAGCGTTGTCCGATCCGCATGAAGCATATCGCCTTCGACTATCAATTTAATCGGATCTTTCAGAAAATCGTGGGTTGAATCGGCTGTTTTTTCGCACACCATATCCATATGGCCTTGCAGGATAACGGTCGGGGATTTTTCATATCCTGCCGTTCCCGGCTTTTTGATGATAACATTGAGCGCCGCGTCCTGATACACTTCCAAGGAACGCTCTTTTGCAAAATTTACCAAAAAGTCGCTCATCGCTTTTTCATTTTTTGAACCGCGCGGCACTGCTGAAATTTCAGCAAACCACCGGAACACTTCTTTCGGCTGAATCTGTTCTATTGTATTCATAATATTGCTCCTCAACAAAGAGTATAACATACTTTGCCGGATAAGACAGCTCTCTGCGCTCTTACGGAAGAGCCGCAGTTATGATAGAATAACTGAATATCACTCTTGAGCCGCTATTGACAATCAACTGTGTAAGCGGCCTCTATTGTCTAAGGAATGATGAACATGACTGCAAAACGAAGACGCAATAAAAAATTTGAACAAGATTATACTGAACCGAAAGAGATGGACGCATCTTACAATACCGGCACGGATACCGATGGAGAAAAGAACGACACTATAATAGAAGAATTTGATTTCCGTAAAAAATACGATCATACGCCGCTGGTGGTGATTGCCGGACGTCCGAATGTGGGAAAGTCGACCCTGTTTAATCGCTTCTTGCGTCGGCGCCGTGCCATTACCGACCCTACGCCGGGCGTCACCCGCGATCCTATCGAAGCGCAGGCGATTATCAACGGTAAGCCGGTGCGGCTGCTGGATACCGGCGGTTTTAAGTTGACCCGGAGCGGCGACAAGCAGGATGATCTGATGGATGAGCTGGTTGTGGAAAAAACGCAAGAAGCGCTACAGCGGGCTGATAAAATCCTGCTGTTGCTGGAAGCTGCGCCGCCTACTGCAGAAGACGAAGAGTTTATCCGCTTTTTGCGTCCGTATTGGAGCAAGCTCATTACCGCGGTGAATAAAACGGAGGGCGGACGCGGAGATGCTGAAGCCTACAACTATCTGCAATTCGGGTTTCCGTCGCTGATCTGCATCAGCGCTGAACACGGGGACAATATTACGCCGCTTGCCGAGGAGATCACCAAAGGGCTGGACTTTTCGCGTGTGTGCGAAGCTCCGGAGGACAGCGCGATCCGTATTGCGCTGATCGGAAAACCGAATACCGGCAAATCAACGCTCAGTAATTATCTTACAAAGACCTCCGCCTCGATTGTGTCGGAGATTGCCGGTACAACCCGCGATGTGGTAGAAGGGGAATTCTTCTACAAGGAGCGGCAATTTATCATTCAAGATACCGCCGGAATTAGACGCAAGGCGAAGGTAACGGAAGATATTGAGTATTATTCGGTTGTCCGTGCGATGAAAAGTCTTGAACATGCCGACATCGTGTTCCATCTTATTGATGCGGAAGAAGGGCTAACCGAGCAGGATAAAAAGATCATCGTACAGGCAACAAAACGGGGCTTGGGTGTCATTTTCGTGTTAAATAAATGGGATTTAGTGAAGGGCGAACAGAAATTCCGCGATACGGAGCGTTATATCAAAATTATGTTCGGTAAAATGGAGTACGCGCCGATTGTGCCTGTGTCGGCAAAGACCGGGAGCGGTATCAGCGATTTGCTGAATACGGCCGTGGAGCTTTTCGCGCAGCTGAACAAAAAGATGGATACGTCAGCGCTCAATCTTGCGCTCAAAGATTGGATGGAAGCGGTTCCGCCGCCGCATGGACAGCGTAATTCGTTTACGCTCAAATATATGCTGCAAACTTCCGTGCGCCCGGTCGAATTTTTGATCTTTGCGAATAAGCCCGACCTGGTTCCGGAATCGTACTTACGCTATATCGCTAACCGGATACGCAAAGACCTCGGTTTTACAGCCATTCCGTTTTTGGTACGGGTGAAAGGCAGCCGTGTCAAATGGGAGGAGCGCAAAAAACCGTGACCGGCTTTTCCATCGGTGAGGTTGAAAAAATAACCGAGATCAAAGCGCACATCCTCCGCTATTGGGAACGTGCGCTGCCGTTTTTGCGCCCTCAGAAAAATACACAGGGAAAGCGGCTCTATACCTATCACGATTTGGATTTGCTGTTCCGCATCAAATATCTGATTGAGACGCGTCATTATACGCTCGACGCGGCCGGTAATCGGCTGCTGGCTGATCTTGCAAACGCAGGAGGCAGCCGACGTATCGCTGAACTTGCCGGTATCCGCCGCGAGCTGCTTGATGCGTATCGGCTCTTGCAGGAACGTCGACGGTATCCGTCACAACGCCTGGACACCTCGGATAATGATGCCGATGTTTTATGATCTTGCTTGTTCTCTTGAAAAAATGCAAAATACTCTTATACTTACTTTTCGGTACTTCTAAACATTCGGGTTGTTTTTGGCTGTTTTCGTACGCAGCCTGTCTTATTGTCAAAGAATCTTTTCTGGTGTCTATGATAAAAAGGCTTAAAATCAGGATCAATATATTTTTCTAAGGGGGAAAGGTACAATGAACTTTTCGCGAAAAATACATGGTTTATCGTTTAAAATATCGGTGATCATCATCGGACTTTTTATCGTTGTGATTGGTATGCTTGGCACGATTACGTTTAGCCGATTTTCACAACTAATCGTGCATCATATCACAATCGGCTTGTCGGAAAGGATTGAAAAAGAGGCACAGACGATTTACGCCAATATGTTTTCAAAATTTGAAACGGTAGCGGCCAACTATGCAAAGCTGATTACGGGCATCGGCTTTGAACATCCCGAAGAGCTTGCCGCTATCAGCGCCATTACAATGGCTTCCGATCCATCTATTTCCGGCGGAGGCTTTTGGCTTGAACCGTATGTAGTTCCGGGCGAAAAATTGTATGGTCCGTATTGGTTTGATGATGCCGGAAAGATTACGCTGTCATGGGAATACAATAATGAACGGAACGATTATAAGCAATTTGACTGGTATAAAAACGATGGAATTGCCCTCAATAAAAAGTATGTATGGAGCGAACTCTATAATGATGCAGTAACAGGGGTACCGATGATGACCATCACGTCCGCGTTATTGGATACGCACAGTAACAAGAAGCTCGGAGTGGTAACAATCGATCTGGGCCTTGAACCGCTGTCTGAGTATTTTGCGGCCATAACCTTTTCCGATATCCGTGAATATTCACTATCGCTGATAAATAAAAACGGCATTTGTTTAAATAACAAAGATAAGAAGCTCATCGGAACGCAGCTGTTCAATCTGACTGCTGAAACGATCGGCAAAAGAATGATTGAAGACAGCGAAAAAATTATTGTAACTGCGCCTGTTGCCGAAACCGGTATGTATCTGTGTCTTGCCGTAGAGAAACGGATTATCTTTGAGGCGTTTAACCAAGTGCTGCAGCTTAATATCGTGTTGGCGGTTGTATTTATCGGTGTTTTGATTTTCATTGTTACGGTATTTATAAAGATTATTCTGATTAGGCCGCTTAATAAAACGGTTGCAGGTCTACAAAATATCGCGCAGGGAGAAGGCGATCTTACGGTACGTTTACCAGTTAAGAATAACGATGAGCTCACAGATTTAGCTAAATACTTTAATAAGACGATTGCAAAAATAGGCGCTGCTATCCGGCAAGTCGGCATAAACAGTGATTTAATGGAAGAAATTGGGAATGAGCTTGCTTCAAATATGACTGAAACTGCCAGTGCCGTGCACGAGATAAGTGCGAATATCGACGGCGTGAAGCAACAGGCAATGACGCAAGCAGCCAGCGTGACCGAAACAGCCGCAACCATTGAAGAGATTGTCCGTACGATTAAGCAGCTCAATACCAGTATCGAAACGCAGGCGGCGAGTGTTGCGCAATCGTCTTCTTCTGTAGAACAGATGGTGGCGAATATTGCATCGATGGGGCAGATGCTCAGCAAAACCGATGAGGCGATTAAAAAGCTGACCGGCGCAACCGGCGACGGCAAAGCCACATTGGTAACATCGAATACCGTAACGCAAAAGATTGCAGAAGAGTCCGGTTCGCTGATTGAAGCAAGCAGTGTTATTCAGCATATTGCGTCGCAGACCAATTTGCTTGCGATGAATGCGGCAATCGAAGCCGCACACGCAGGGGAAGCCGGTAAAGGCTTTGCCGTTGTCGCAGACGAAATCCGTAAGCTCGCAGAGGATTCTGCAACACAGGGAAAGGCTATCACTGCAACACTGAAAATGCTGAGCGGCGAAATCGAGACCCTCTCCGCCTCGTCCAAAACCGTGGAAGGAAAGTTCAATGCGATATTCAGCCTTGCTGAACAGGTCAAGGAAATGAGTGCCCAGCTTACCGAATCGATGAGGGAGCAGGAGAACGGTAGTAGAGAAGTATTAACCGCAATTAAGAGTATCAATGCGGTAACGATAGAAGTGCAGGCGGGTTCGGAAGAAATACTGAAAGGCGGAGAGGGCGTTGCTGAAGAAATGCAGAAACTGGACAGTCTTACCCGCATCATCACCGACAGCATGAACGAAATGGCCTCCGGTGCGGTGCAGATCAACAATGCGGTGCAGGAAGTCAGCGAGATTACGCAGCGCAATAAGGGGGCGATTGAGAATTTGGCACAAGAGGTCTCCAAATTTAAAGTGTAAGACGACAATATACGGGTAATTACTGCGTCGTTACGCAAAAGCGAATGCTCAACGTACAACAAGTACGCTTCCGCTTCGCTTTTGCTAGACTCCTTGTACTTACCTCGTCTCTTGTCGTCTTATGATGTATCCGAGTATCAGTACCGCCATGGAGGGCGGTGGTTCCACGCAGTAGCGATGTTTTGGCTTTGCCAAAACTCGCGTTCAAAAATTGACAAGGATGTCAATTTTTGAACATGACCCCATCTAAAGAAAAATAACGACTTAGGGCTCTGCCCTAAGAACCCGTCTGGGTTCCAAGGTTTAGTTCTGAAATCAACAACCCCGACGCAAGCGTCGGGGTATTAAACCCTCCGCACGAATAAAGCCTGTTCACAGGATTTCCTTGAATACGTACTGGATATGCCTGTAGATTTCATTGCAGTCCTTGAACTCCTGGATAAAGAACTCGCCAAGGATACGATGGCCGATAAGATCGACATTCTCGATGTCAAGCTCCGTCTCAAAGACGGTACAACTATCGACATTGAAATTTCGTATTCCGATAGATGTCCGTGTCTATCGGAATACACGAGTTTTGCCATTTGGCAAAACATCGCTTCTGCGTGGTACCACCGCTGTTGAGCAGTGTACCTCCATGTACACTGCTCAACGATAAGTTTTTCTATCGAAAAACTTACTACTGTTTGGAACCACCGCCCTCCATGGCGGTACTGAAACAGAGTTGCGTAAAAAGCATACCTGCTCAGCTTGTATTTTAAGACTATGCTTTTTGGAACAAAGCTGGGTTCTTAGGGCGTGGATTGCCACGCTAGCTCGCAATCTTCCTAAGAGGTTCTTTTGAAGATAGTGGTGCCGAACACACGGCGCTCAGTTCCTATTTTTAGAACCATGCTTTGAAACCAACGCGGGTTCTTAGGGCGAAGCCCTAAGTCGTTATTTTTCTTTAGATGGGGTTATAGGGGAAGACCTTTCTTTTTATCGAAAAAAAAGAAAGGTCTTCCCCTAAATTTATACCTTGAATTTGGAGACTTCTGAGGCAAGGTTTTCAATGCTCTGCTTATTCTTCTGCGTTACAGCATTTACTTCCTGGACGGCGTTGTTAATCTGCACGGCGCCGGAGGCCATTTCATTCATGCTATCGGTGATAATGCGGGTTAGGTCATCAAGTTTGCGCATCTCCGCGGCAACGCCCTCTCCGCCTTTCAGCATTTCTTCCGAACCTGCCTGAACCTCCGTTGTTACCATATTGATGTTCTTAATTGCATTCAATACTTCCCGGCTGCCGTTTTCCTGCTCCCGCATTGCTTCCGTCAGACGGTTACTCATCTCTTTTACCTGCGCTGCTAACGTGAAAATTGCATTGAACTTTTCTTCAACCGTTTTGGACGAGGCGGAGAGGGTTTCAATTTCCACGCTCAAGGTTTTCAGGGTTGCGGTAATGGTCTTACCCTGCATGGCGGAATCTTCGGCGAGCTTACGGATTTCATCCGCGACGACGGCAAAACCTTTCCCTGCTTCCCCTGCGTGAGCCGCTTCAATCGCCGCGTTCATCGCAAGTAAGTTCGTTTGCGAGGCAATGTGCTGAATAACACTGCTTGCTTCCATCAACGAGCCGGACTCCTCGGCAATCTTCTGGGTTACCGTGTTGGACGTTACCAACGTGGCTTTGCCGTCGCCGGTAGCGGTACTCAGATTGTTGATCACATCATCGGTTTTGCCGAGCGTTTGTCCGATAGATGCGATATTCGCAACCATCTCCTCTACGGAGGAAGAGGACTGGGCAACGCTCGCCGCCTGGGTTTCAATGCTGGTGTTCAACTGCTTAATCGTGCGGACAATCTCTTCAATCGTTGCCGCGGTTTCGGTAACACTGGCCGCTTGGGTCAGTGCCTGCTGTTTCACGCCGTCGATATTCGCACTTATCTCGTGTACGGCGCTTGCGGTTTCGGTCATGTTTGACGCAAGCTCATTGCCGATTTCTTCCATTGAATCGCTATTCACCCCGATAGACTGAATCGACGCGCCGATTTTTGCAATCGTTTCGTTAAAGTATTCCGACATATCGGCTATTTCATCATTGCCATGCACCGGCAGCCGCACGGTTAAATCTCCATCGCCTTGCGCGATATTCCGAAGCGCGGCAACAACCGTCACAATCGGCGCCGTCATTTTTTGAGCGACAAAATACACAATGAGAATGGTGATGATAAAAATAGCAAAACCGATAATCAGCATACTGCGGCGGAGCTCATATACTGTTCCCATGAATTCATTCACCGGCGCTTTTATCACCACCGTCCATCCGGTTGTTTTCATCGTTGAAGATGCAGCGATAAATTCTTCATTTTGATAAGTATAATGGCCCATTTCATTTTTATCCGTGTCAATTGCACGCTGTAAAAACGATGCAGTAGACCTAAGACCGGTATCCTGTCGGGACGTTTCGATTAAATTATACATTGTTTCTACAAGCGTCTGATTTTTATGCGCAACTGTCGTACCGGTTGCGCCGAGGATATAGCAATAGCCGGTTTGACCGATCGTAATGTCTTTTATGTCTTCGGATATCTGCGTGCCGCTTATAACTGCCAGCAGAACATTAATGATTTGTTTATTGTCATCGTAAATAGGAGTTGCACATGCAAAAACGACTTTACCGCTGAGACGGGAAATAATCGGTTCAGATATGGAATTTTTCCCGCTTGCCGCAGCCTGATACCAATCCCGATCCCCGACGGAAACGATCGTACCGCTTGCCGTATAGCGATTCCCTTTCATATCGCAGAAATCAAAATCGTGGATAAGACTATTAAACGATGATTCCGCCTGTAAAAATGTGAGTTTTTGCTTTATACTCAACGTATTGTCTCTCAGCTGCGGCATCCGCGCAATACCTTCAAGAAATTGAAAAAGCGCATTAACTTTACCGTCTACAATCGTAGCAACATCGCTCGCTTTATCGGTCAGTTGAATTTCAACTTTTTCGGACACGGCTTTACGGGATGTTCTCAAAGCTAAAAGCGATTCGGTCGTGCTTGAGGCAAGAATCAGAAGCCCAAAAATCAGGATGAGCTTATAACGGATAGAAAATCGTTGCTTCATTGTGCATCTCCTAAAAGATAGAGAATAATAGATTATACCGCACAAATAGTATGCGGAATGGTTAAGTGCGAAACAAAATAATGCCGGTTAGTGCATAAAACACCCGGCTTTTTCCGGAAATGATACGATGAGAAGTATGTTCACCAATAGCATGAAGTCTGTTGGCGATAAAGAGCGTCAAAAACATGTATGAAAACGCATTTTTGACAGAGCGCTCGATTATGCTTGGAGCTTTTCCGTCAGATACTAACCGATGGGGGGGGGGGGGGGGGGGGTATTAAAAGCAAAAATCATTTTACACCCAGTTTTATTTTACGTTTATATT
>CAUTXW010000024.1:0-33203 GCA_963542655.1 uncultured Treponema sp.
GGGGTATGCAATACCAACTTCTTTCATTTTAGCTAAACCTTCTTTCAATAATGAGTATTTATAGGGTCAAAATGTTCTATCAATCAGCATTTTTTGATGATAGCAACGATATAATATCTTGATCCTTATATCATTATTATAAATCAAAATTCAGCAGTTGACAATTACTAATTTCCAAATGAAAAAATTCTTCCATCGAAAGCGATTTAAAATATGTTTGAGCCATCGTTATAAACACGCCGTGGCAGACAAATAACACATTGCCGGTTTGGGGTTTTGCTTTTATTTCTTCTATAATACTATATGCGCGGTGTGCAACATGAGTCAGCGACTCTCCGCCGGGAAATTGTAAAAAAGGATTTTTATAGATGCGCAGAAATTCCGGCGTATTCCATTTCTTCCCTTCAAAGACGCCGAAGTTAATTTCTTTTAATCGCTCGTCCGGTATTGCCGTCAGCTGCAGCGCCTTTTCAATGGCTGCCGCCGTATCCCGCGCCCGTTTCAGCGGAGAAACAAACATTGCCGTAATGTTGTTTTTCGCTTGTTCGTCTTTTAACCGTTCAGCCAAGGCCTGCGCTTGACGTCTGCCTTTCTCCGTCAGCTCGGACTCCCAAATACCGCACGCCAATTCGTTTACATTTCCGTCGGTTTCACCGTGCCGTGCAACAAAAAGTTTCATACCGGAAGTATAAGCGCTTTATCGGGAAACGGCAAGGGCACGACTTTCCTGAACGATCGGCTGAAAGGCGCTGGGATCGGTATTGTTTGCCGGGTTCCGTTCCCTTGCAATAAAAAATTTTATTCGGTATAGTGCAGCTAAAACGATTGTCTTATATACCTATTCTATATGGAGACTATATGAAAAAGTTGCAAAGTACGGTTCATGCAAAACATACACGCAAAGGAAACCGGCCTAAAAACGGATTTTTTCTTCGCCGCAAATTGCTTTTAACGTTCGGACTATTGATCGCGTTTGCCGCTGTTACGGAGGGGTTGCTGGGCATTCGCTCCGCCCGGCATGCCGTTACCGATAATGTCAGTCTCTATCTTACCGATAAAGCAAATGCAACCGCTCGCATTATCGATGAGCGGATGCTTGTTTTTTTTCAATTTCTTGAAGATTTAGCGCGGCTGCCGCAGCTGCGTGATCCGGCTCTTTCTCCAGCCGATAAAATCGCTGTTCTGAAAAAGGAATCGGAATTTCAGCCGATGATGCAGAAAAACCTGATCGGCTTTCAAATCGTTGATACTGACGGAACCAGCTACACCCAGCTAGGAAAAAAAGTACAAGTTGCCGACAGAGGTTGGTTCAAAATGGCTGCATCGGGCAAGCCGTTTATTTCAGAACCGCTCATCTCGCGCGTATTGAATAGGCTCATTACGATTATTGCCGTGCCGATTTATGATGATAATCATCAGGTTATCGGAGTGCTGGGTGCAAATCTGGAAGGCACGATGTTTGCCGACTATGTTTCGGATATCGTCATCGGGCAGACGGGCTTCAGCTACATCATCGGATCAAGCGGAACGGTCATTGCGCATAAAAACCGGCGGCTCATCACTAATCAGATAAATGCGCAGGAAAATATGAAGATGGATAAAAAGCTGATTCCGGTAGCCGCTTTTGAACAGCGGGCATTACGCGAATCGGTTTCAGCGGTCGGCTTTTATGAGTACGAAGGAGTTACGGAAATCGCCTCGTTTGCGGCGATGAACACTACCGGATGGAAGGTTATCATCCAAGCGCCGGTCAATGAATTTATGGGGATTGTCAATTCGCTGCAGATCACAATGTATGCGACCGGTATCATCATCCTGCTGGTGTCGTTGGGCATTGTGTACATCACGACGTTCCGGGTGGTCAAACCGGTGCAGCAGGTGGTGCGGGCGCTGCAAAATATTGCGCAGGGAGCAGGCGATTTGACCGTCAGACTGCCGCTCATCGGCAATGATGAAATCAGACTGCTCTCCGAGTATTTTAATCAGACGATTGAAAAAATCGGCATGCTCATCAAAACGATCGGCTCCAATGCCGACACTATGCAGGAAGTCGGCAACGAGCTTGCGGCTAATATGACTGAAACAGCGAGTACCGTTCGCCAAATCAGCACGAATATCGCGGGCGTACAGCAGCAGGCAATGACGCAGGCCGAAAGCGTTACTGCAACCGCCGACACAATCGAACGGATTATCGGCACGATTGAACACGTGTCCGCAACGATTGAAACGCAGGCGCGGCATGTCGCCCAATCGTCGGAAGCCATACGGCAGATGGTTGCAACTATCAACACCATCACACAGACCATTGAAGATACGAACGGCGCCATCAAAGAGCTGAACCGCGCCACGGCAGACGGAAAAGAGAGCATCGGCAACTCAAGCGCTGTAATGCAAAAGATTGCACAGGAGTCCGGCACGCTGCTGGAGGCAAGCAGTATTATTCAGCATATTGCATCGCAGACAAACCTGCTGTCGATGAATGCTGCGATTGAAGCTGCCCATGCGGGAGAAGCGGGTAAGGGCTTTGCCGTTGTCGCCGATGAGATTCGTAAACTGGCGGAAGATTCCGCGGCGCAGGGCAAGGCGATTACCGCAACATTGCAGGTTTTAAGCGGTGAAATTACGTCGATGTCGGATTCGTCGCGGAACGCTGGAGAGAAGTTTAACGTCATTTTTGATCTGTCGGATAAGGTACGGGGGATGAGCAGCCGCTTGATGTCTGCGATGCAGGAACAAGAGCTCAACAGCCGCAGCGTGCTGGAGTCCATCAACACCATCAGTGCGGTAACGGGCGACGTGCAAGCAGGATCCACCGAAATGCTCCAAGGCGGAGAGAACGCCGCACGTGAGATGAAAAAACTGGATGAGCTAACCCATATCATCACCACCAGCATGCAGGAAATGGCCGCCGGTACCGTCCAGATTAATCGCGCCGTGCAAGAAGTCAGCGAGATTACGCAGAAGAATAAAGGGGCAATTGGGAATCTTGCAGCAGAGGTTTCGAAATTTAAGATATAAATTTAGGGGAAGACCTTTCTTTTTTTTCGATAAAAAGAAAATACCCCCTATAACCCCCAAAAGAAAAATGACAGCTTAGGTAGATTACGAATCGACGAACTAATTTTCCCTTCTCCCGCCCTAGTTCCATACTGTAGCGACGTTCCAGTTGCCTTGTTCGTTCAGTACTCTTGTGCTATGTTACGAAATAATCAACAATTACACGGAGGACTCGTATGTATCAGGCTATAACAAAAGAAGACCGGGCTGAAATAGAAGTAGGCCTCTATGATCAAGTGCTTAAAGATAGTTGGAACGACCGGAAAGAAAAAAACGGGGAGTATCTTATCTGTCACTGTAAAATACAAGATATCCCCTTTACAACCGAAATGACAGAGGATGAGCTCAAAACGGTTGCTCGATTAACGATAGATATATTAGAAGAACTAAAAAACATACATAACACAGGGCTCAATAAAGAAAAATTTAAGGCGCTCTTTCAACAATACATCACAGAAAACAACGACATTACCGGCTATTTTAAGATTTGGGAGGAAGCATTCCGTACCGAAAAAATGCAGCTCATATTTTCCGAAATCGATCAAATCAAAAGAGTCGGCGGTGCCTATGCAGCCATTATCGCCCATCCGCAATTGATACAGACGATTATCGTGGTTTATGATGTTTTGGTAGATGCCTTTGACAAAGAAGATATATACTGTACAAGCGCATATTTTCTGTTGCGGGGCATCATGCGGATACGTTCCCGTGAAGCATAGCCATACGAATGCCCCAGTAATGCGGAACAAACAGCCTGATCGGCAGGAACTCGTAAATCATTCATTTTAGAAAAAGTGCCCCTGCATCAGATCAGGCGATAAGAGGTCTTCCTATAGATCATCCTTGAGTGCGGAAGATTTTGCATAGGCGGTAGACTTAGCCTCAAAAAAGTCCGTTTTGATCAGGTTGGCATTGCTGTACTGACTCACCCAGCTCATCGAGGCAGGCTCTTCACGGTGGCCTTCGTACAAGGGCTCAAAGCCGAGGTTTTCGCAGCGGAGGTTGCCGAGGTACTGAATGTAGTCGGTAACCATACCGCGCGTCAGCCCGGGAATGTCATCCCCGATAACGTAATGACCCCATGCAATTTCCTGCTCGCAGCCTTCGCGGATCATACTGCGGAACAGGTTATTGTTTTCCGGCGTAAAAAGCTGCGGCTCTTCTTTTTGCAGCTCATGGATAATCGAGCGGAACAGCCATAGGTGCGTGTTCTCGTCGCGGTTAATGTAGCGGATTTCCTGCACGGAGCCGGGCATCTTGTTGTTCCGCCCAAGATTATAAAAGAACATAAAACCCGAATAAAAATAGACCCCTTCCAGAATATAATTGGCAACGGCAACCTTCAAAAGCGCCAGAGCACTCTTATCATCTTGAAAGTCATTGTATAAATCACCGATAAACTTGTTCCGTTTGAGCAGATGCTCATCATCCTTCCATTGATACAGGATGGCTGTCCGCTCATCGGGGGAACAGATGGTGTCGAGCATGTAGCTGTAGCTCTGCGAATGCACCGCTTCCTGAAATGCCTGAATAGTCAGACACAGGTTCACCTCGTTCGCAGTGATGTACTGCCCGACATTCGGCAGGTTTGCCGTCTGAATACTATCCAAAAAAATAAGGAACGACAGGATTTTGTCATAGGCGGTCTTTTCCGCCGGGCTCAACTTGCGGTAATCCTGCACATCCGTATTCATATTGATTTCTTCCGGTATCCAAAAGTTATTCATCGCCTGCCGGTACCACTCGCTCGCCCACGTATACTTCATGTTGTTAAAGTCATTCAGGTTGGTGGTATTACCGCCGATCATCTTCCGCAAATGAACTTCTATATCGCCCGTTTCGTTAAAAAGCTTTTTCCGGGCAAGCACCGTTTTATTGTCTATCATCGTAGTCTCCTTATCCCGACCCTATCTTTCTTATCGGCCTTGCTCCAAATAGCGCGGCGTAAAGATTTTTTCCGGGATGGTCATGTTGTACTGCATCTTCACGATATGAATAATCGTCGCAGTATTTGTTGCAAGCGTCGTCATCTTCGTGTTCATCGGCGTCGCAATCCCCTGTGTCATCTCATAATTACTCATCTCCAATATCTTCACCAACACGTCTTTTTTGTCGTAAAATTCAATCTTCACAAACTGTTTCGCCTCTTTTTCAACCCACACCACCGTCTTGGCATATTCCGACGCTGCATTTTTCGGCTTCGCTTCAATCACATAACACTGCTCCCCGCCGTACGCCTCTTCGCGCAGCAGCCGATACGTATCCAACCCGCTCTCCCGCTCCATATACGAAAGATCGTTGTACGAAAAATCCGTCCCCAGAAAGCTCTCCGTCCCTTCCGTCTCACCCGTAATCCGGCGCACCTTTCCCAACGATGGCAGATAAATGCGCTGATCAACCGTTCCATTCTTTGCAATCATCAAAAAGCGTGTGCCTTTTACGTTCGCAGGCGCTTTAATCTCCAAAAACGTCCGCTGATTATTTTCCTTCCGCAGCGAATATTGATCCACCAGCAGCTCGGCCAGCGTACTCCCGTTCCGCTGAATTTCCATCTTTGCCCGCGTCCCCACCGATTCAATCACCGCCTTCGACCGCGCCGCCGACATAATCGCATCCGCAGACTCCTCTGCAGCAAAACTCAACGCCGCAACCATCAGCAGCGCACTACACATCAGTAATTTTTTCATACAACCTCCGCTTAAAATTTTCTTTATCTGCGTCCTTGTACATTTATCAGGACTCCGGCTGATCTCCGGGTAATGCCTTCGTGATAAACTTCGGCTTTATAATAGAAAGAATTATCGGCAATACCGTCAAGCTAGCAAAGGAACTCGTGCCCATCACCAGTGCAATCAGCAGCCCTAAATCCGCCAGCATGTTAAACTTCGACAAAATAAGCACGGCGAATCCAGCCCCGACGGAAATGGCATTAAACAAAATCGCCTTACCGGAACCGTAAAAGGTATGGATCAAAAAATCATGTCCGCTTTCATTTTGGCGTTTGCCATATTCACGGTGATAGGCTGCAAGGTAGTGGATCGTATAATCGATGCCGATACCGATTGCAAAACTTGCGACCATCGCCGTCCCGATATTAAGCTTAATTCCCACAACACCCATAAAGCCGAAGTTCAATGCAATGGAAATCATCAGCGGAATAATACCGATAATGCCTGCGATTATCGACCGGTAATACGCCGTCAAAATCAAAAACACAATCCCGAACGACACCGCCACGGAAATCAGCTGCGACTGCACCACCAACGTGTTTAACGACTGCTCCGTCAATATCGAACCGCTCGGCTCTACCTGCACATCCTGAGGGAAATGGGTTTTCACGTAATCCATAATCGCGTTCAACGCTTGTTCGCTATCCTGCTGCCCAACTGTCCTCAGCTGAATATTCACTTTGAGCGCTGTCGGCGCATGGATATCATCGATAAAGTCCTGCACATTCCCGCCCAGCAGTAGCAAGTAATTCTGAATGAGCGCGGTCAACTCCGCCTGGCTGCTTTTCCCGTACTTATGCGGGTCGGTCGGAATTTCATAATACGCGGCGCCGCGGTAATTGATATCCCGTTTTAATGCATCAATTACTTCGGTTGCAGAAACATACCGTCCACGGCGTGCCGTCTGCGCAGCCGCAAGTTTTTCTACCATCTCGGCAAAGCTGTACCGCACGTCCGCTGCCGATCCGGCAGCGGCGGAATTACCGCTGGGATATGTCTCCGCGGATGGTACGGTGTTGCCGGCAGCGGATTCAGATTCATCTTGGGACGACCGCTCATCATCATCAAATACGCCGAAATCGCCGAACGAATCATCTTCATCCGCGGCGGCGCTTCCCGCTACGCCGATCGGGTTCGCAGTATCCGCAGCAACCGCGCCGCCCATCCCGGATGCACCGGCAGCACGCCGCCCAATTCCGGAGGCTGGAGCATCGGCGTTGTACACCTGATTAAACCGCTTGATTACATCCGCAAGCGATGTAATCTTCCCCACTTCGGGAATACTTTCCGATGCATAGGCTGAAAGAGAATCGATCGCTTGCAGCACATCGGGACGGATTACATTTCCGGGATTTTCAGTTTTAATCAGCAAATTCAGCAGCTTTGACCCGCCGAATTCTTTCTGGATAAATACATCGGAACGGACAATCTGTACATCCGGTTCAAAATATTCAACGAGTACGTTATCGATTATCAATTTTGAAATACCGAATCCGGCAAAAATGATACAGCCGATACTGACCAGCAACACGCTGCGTTTATGTGCATGGATAACCATCAGCGTATCGGCAATCACCTTATCCACGGCATCGATATGGCTCGGCTGAGACGCAAACCTGCCGCGTATAATGGGGTTTCGCGGCCCTCGCAGGATCAGTATTGCAGGAATCAATGTTACAGAAACAATAAACGCTGCCAGTACGCCGAAACTTGAGAAAATACCGAATTCAAAAATCGGTACAACATTGGTAAAACAGAATGAAATAAATCCGGCAAAAGTTGTCAGCGCTGCCAAAAATACCGGCGGTATTACCCGCGACATGGCTTCAACAATCTGTGCTGCATGCGTGTCTTGTGAAATTTCCGCGCTTTGCGTTACTTCATCAAAATAATGATTGATAACATGGATACCGTAGGCACTGCCGACAGCAATCAAAATGACCGGCAACACCGTTGAAAGGATGGTGAGCGGAATCTGCAGTAGTGCCATCGCGCCGAGTGCCCAGATACATGAGATGATAACGGTCAGCAGCGGCAAAAACACACCGGTAAACCGCCGGAACGAAAAAAACAGCGCACCCGCTACCACGACAATCACAATCGGTACGAGAAACATCAGATCATGGCCGGTCGCCTCATTCACAATCTCGCTAAACACCGGCGCACCGGTAACATACGTTACCGAGTCCGGACAGTCCCACTCTTCCGCAATGCGCATCACGTGACGGCACACCGCAACAACCTCCGGCGTTCCGCTTTCCTCCTGTTTTACATTCAGAAAAATGAGTATCTGCACCGCCTTTAAATCGTCGGAAACAAGGCTCCGGTTGTAGATATCCAGCGACCGCAGTTTTTCCGTAATTGCGTTCAGCTCCTCCGGCGTACCGGTCAAATCCTCCGGCACCAGTTTCCCGGTAACGATTGAATCGCCTGCCGCTTCGATATGCGTAGTCGACGTCAGCGAAACCACCTTTTTCACCAGCGGCAACGCAAGCAGCTGCTGATCCAACGCCTGCATCTTTTGCAAAAATTCACGGTCGACCACAGAGGCGTATTTCCGCTGAATCCCAACCAACAGCGGTACCGATTCGCCGAATATCTGAGCCACTTCCGCATCGGCAAGCCGCGCAGGATCGCTTTCCGGAATAAACCGGAAATTATTATTATCAAACCGGCTCCGCGGCAACTGCGCTGCAAAAAAAAGCGTAATACCAATGATGATATAGAGAATAACGCGCGGATGGTTGTACAGATTTCGGAACAAAGCGTGTTTTGAAGTCATTAGTCCCCTACTTTGAAAGCTAATCCCCGAAAAACGTATTTTTAGAGGGACACTCATTTTTGAATGAGTTTTTATACTATACTCACGCCGGAGTAAAGTCAAGAATAGAAATTACGGAAACCTTGACGCGCAGATGCTTTTTTGCTAATCTCCGGTTCAATGAGGTTACGAAGCGCATTCAATACAAACTCTATCGCCGCTCTTCGCAAACACGGCACACTGCAGCAATTAGTGTGCGCATTTCTTTTTTATCCACAAAAACAAATAATTCTTTATACTATACAAGCCCTTTCATGTATGCATTCGCACTATCGGGTTATCAGCCGATACGGCAATGCGGCACTTTCTTTCGGTAATATGCAGAACCACACGGACAGATCGTTTCCCGTTACAAGCTGCATACTATATATATCCGACATCCCCACTATACAAGCGGGAACAGCCCGCTCATAAGGAGATTTTTATGAATCAAAAGTCTATTTCATGTTATTCGGCAGCCGCACGGCGTGAATGCACCCGGTTGCTGCATATCAACCGGCTTTTCTTTACTGCGTTCATTATGATTGCAAGTGCAGTAACGTTTTTCAGCTGTAATCATAGCCCGGGGGCTACAGGCACGGTAACCATTACTGTGAAGGGAGATCAGGGGGTTACCGTTAATGATCCAAAAACCATTCCGGTATCCAAAGGCACTAAATGGGCTGACCTCAAAAACCGTGTCAAAGTGACGTTTAAACCGGACTATGAGCTTGACAGTTGGAAACTGGGTAGTGCTACAGGTACCGGGATAACTGATACAACGGTTTTTACCAGTAATACAACCGTCTTTGCCGTCTCGAAGAAAAAAGGGGGGGGGGGGGCTGATCAATCCGGCCAAAAAGAACAGCCACAGAACCCCGGTTATAAAGAAAAGAAACCTATTTACCCGCAGAATAAACCGGATGAAAAACATAAACCCGGCGAGCCGGATCAATCGGAGCAGCCAAATCAGCCCGGACAGCAAAATCAGCCGGAGCAGCCGAATCGACCTGAACAACCGAATCAGCCGGAACAGCCGCCGCAATCTGAGATAACCATTACCATAATGGTTGATGAACGGTTAGAGACAAAGAGTGGAAATACCGAGAAGGTAAAGTCGGGGAAATGGGCTTCGGTAAAAGAGAAGGTTGCAGCACATGTACAGCTAAAAAGCGACTGGTCACAAGATGACTATGGGATATACGAGTGGCGGAAAGGCAGTGAAGACGGCGCACCACTAACGGATGATGAGGTTTTGAGCGGCGACACGACGGTGTATGTAGTGAGTAACTTCCGGAAATTTGAGATAAAAGGCGGTAAATTGATTAAGCTTCTTGATAACGAGAAGATTAAAGGAACTGTTTATATTCCGTCTACTGTTACGGAAATCGGTAATGAAGTTTTTAATGGCCGTGAGAATCTAAGAAAAGTTATTATTGGTGATAGTGTTACAACTCTCGGCGAAAGCGTCTTTGCCGCATGTAATCATCTTGAAACTGTTGTTCTTTCAAAGAATCTTACTCAACTCAATACTGGCATGTTTGAAGAATGTTCAGCACTGACTGCTATCACTATTCCTTCAAAGGTAATCTCAATTGCTGAAAGAGTATTTGAGGGCTGTACAGCGGCAACCGTTACGTTACCCGAAAATATTGCTGAAATAAAACAAGCTGCGTTTGGTACAGAAGAGACAAATTTCTGCAAACAGGTACAGATAAAGGATGGTACTCACTTTGACAGAATAAAGGGGCTTGTTACAGGTTCCGGCTATCCTGAAGACAGAATTAAAAAGTATTAATCATCCGGTAACGGATACATGGGGTACCAAAAGAAAGTTGCGTGACTTTCGGTACCTCATTGGTCAACCACATTATTACTATTTTAGGCAGGTTGGCCTCAGACCATCCAACGGGGACGGTTTATAGCAGCTCGTACTCGTTGTGCAATATCTTCGGCGGTAATCTGCACAGGCCCTGTATGGGCATGCCGGAAATGACCTGCAGCCGATCAATCGCTCTATTCATCCGTATACCTCATACTGCTGAATAGCGAAAAATCGAGTTCTTGAAAATCTTCCAGCACACGCTCTGAATAATCGGGTGAACGGCCGCGCGTAGCCCGCTCCATGGCCTGTTCCCACAGCTGCAGCGATGCTGTATCCAAAGCGCAACTTTCCGCCAAAATCATGCTGCGATACGGCTGCTTGTGCAACTGAATGTTGCCGTACATAGCATGGTTTTGCAGCCGCCAATTCCGATGGATATAGTCGCGCACGGTCGTATAGACGGCCTCGCGCGTGCGGCAAAACACAAGCGTAGGCACTTCGGCTCCGAGCCGTTCATGCTGTTGCTTGATATATGCGGCTGTTTTAGGGTTATTGGTAATAATGACGTGTTTCATACAATCCTCTTTCGATCAGAAATTTCCGGTAAACGAGGTGGCAGCTTCCATAATGCGGTCAAGCTCTTCTTGCGTATCGCACACGAGGGAAGCCGCATAGTACAGGGCGATCACCGTCTCGGTTGTCAACATTCCCATCGGTACGGCGCCTTCCTTCCACAAACTGCGTGCGCTGACATAGCCGGAAAAGTCGATCGGCTCCTCCTGCTGGGATGTACAGTAAAAGCGGCACTGCTTCTTTTTTCCCCGTTTTAATAATTCCCGCAGGGAATACGGGCTTTCCTTCATATTGGCGGTGCCGCTTTCATACAGCTCTAAAAAAAACGTGTGGATATCCTTTTCCAAAAAGGTGAGCAGATACTCGCTCCGCATCCCCGGATACGTTTTAATCAAAAACATCTGTTCGGCGGCCTCGTTTAAAAGCCCCTCGAACACCATGCTGTCGCTTTCTTCATATTCCGTCAGCAATCCTTCCCCGGTAAACAGCGGTGCGCGCATATTCCAGTTGACAAATCCGATATCGGTTGAGGCGATAAATTTAAGGTTGAGCGGCGAAAGTACCCTGCCGTTAAACGAAACATAGATACCGCGTTCCCGCTCCGCAGCCAGCCTAATTGCATCATTCAGGTTTCGCCGCGCCTCTTCCGATTCCGCCGGAGCCGTATTGGAGGCCGTAAGTACAATCGGCACGGGAGAGTCGGCGAACAGCCAGTACAGCAGCGGTGCCGTATAAACGAGCGTATCCGTCCCATGCGGCAGGACGATACCGTTTGCCGTACCCGATGCAATTTTTCCGCAAACAGCATGAATCAGCCGCGCCCAATCCCCCGGCTCCAGCTCTTCGCTCAGAAGCCCGTCGGGTGCAATATTTTCGACGCAAACCTGCCGCTCAGCCGTATCGGTATCGAGCAATGCCGATAAAATCGCGGTATTGCCCGCTTCAATCTGCCCCTCGCACATCTTTCCTGAAATAGCGCCGCCCATCGAAAGCACATAGATGATACTGATATGCAATTCTTCTTTTATAATCCGCTTCACGAGTTCGGAATCCGCAAAACCGCCGGTTTTTTTCATCACGAGCCCGCACAAAATATCAAGATATTTCATCGAGCCCGATTTCAGCAGCTCCGCTTCTTTGGAATGCTTTGCAAGCATATCCTGTACAAGCGTCCGCACCGTGTCGTAGTCCGATATTTTTGCCCATGCGTCTTTGTCAAACACTGCAGGCGGCGCTTCACCGTCAACGATGATCCGCTGCAGCAGCTTTCTAATAATAGGATGATTGATCGTACCCGTCTGCGCCAGACGCAGCATCTGCGCATACAGCTCCGGTTTGATCGTCAGCGCATCCACGGTTTTATTCGCCCGCTTCAACAGCGCGGTAATATCGGCGAAAATCCCATTGGCCGCCGTTTTCGGATCGATGCCGCACTGCACAACCGCTTCAAAAAAATCCGCCAATTTTGCCTCACCGCACAGCGTTTGAGCCGTCGGCAGCGGCAGTCCTAAGGTCTGAATAAAGCGGAGCTTACGCACATGCTGATTTTCAGGCGCGGTATCCAGCACTTCCCGGAGGATATGAGCGGGCACCTCGTAAAAATCATCTTTTTTGACCGGCATAATCCGCACATGATCGATAAAGTCCCGTGTTTTAAACGATTCCGTCCGTTCTTGGCGAGCGTTCCATAACCGGCTTTCCGATACGGGCGTTTTTCCCTGCTTGAGCAGCGCTTCCTGCCGCCGGAGGTCTTCGTTGACCGCCTTTCGGACAAAGTTAAAGGAATTGAGGTTTCGCAGCTTGACATAGTGCTGCGGCGGATTGGGAAATTCGGTTGAGGCGGTGTACGCGTTGCATCGTATCTTATGACTGGTGTCGGTATCGGTTAAAAGGCCGATGTACCGCATTCGGTTGTTCAATACCGTCAAGAATGTTTCCGCTTCTTCGCCCAGCTCCAGATTGTTCCCCGTCCTGATGCGGATGCTCGGCATTCCTGCCGTGCTGTAGTCCATAAACGCTTTGCCGTCGGCGTGGATCAGCCTCCCCGCGTCTTCTTCAATGCGGATTTCTACGATGTCAATCCGCTTCTTATGTTTGTGAAATTCAATATCGAGCACGCCTTTTTCTGCGATTTTCACTGACGCACCGCAGAGCCGGTATTCGGGCGGCATCGCAGGCATCCCCGCAGGATATTCATACGGTGCTTTTTTGAGCAGCGTACAGCCAAGGCTCTGCGCAAGCCGGTATGCATCACGCGCGACCTGTTCTTTAAGTACCGGCGGAGAGCCTTCAGTCTGTGTACAGATAGGACACTGTTCTGCGGATGTTCCGGCTTTACATGAACAGAAGGCTTTTTCTTCAGATAAAACTAAAACTCTGATTTCCAAAAAAACGAATGATTGGTACAAATGACTCTCCCGTCGGCGCTGTTTTTATGAATCAACACCCCCGACGCGAGCGTTTGGGTATGTTGTTATCATAAGGTGGTTGCAGTCGGCTTTAATACCCTTCGTTACGACGCAAGCGTCGGGGGATTAAACCCTCCGCACGAATAAATGACGGACGAGTATACAATGAAATACAAAAAGATGATAGAGCGCAGTGATTCGGCATGAATGGCAGTAGGTTTGTGAAAGAACACAAGGAGGGGGGTCCCCCTCCTCGCTCAATGACTTACCACAAGCTCACTTCGCTAACCTTTTTGCTCCATTTGTTTGAACTGTACACCAGAATAAAGCCGACAACGGCATTGAACATACCGACCGCCGTTGCTAAGCCGAAGTTCTGCTGTTCCATACCGAGCCGGTACACATAGGTACTTATGACGTCCGAGGTCGAATACGTCGCGGGCTGATACAGCAAGAGCACGGTTTCAAAGCCGACGTTCAGCATACTGCCGACACGCAGAACCAGCATCACTACAATAGTCGGAATAATGGAAGGAATGGTAATCCGCGTCAGCTGCTGCCACTTATTCGCGCCGTCGATACGCGCCGCTTCGTAAAGGCTGTGATCGATCGACGTCAGCGCAGCAAGGTAGATAATCGCGTTAAACCCGGTCTGCTTCCATATTCCCAGGCCGGTGAAGATCGGCGCAAACCATTCAGGTTTGGCCAAAAAGTAGGTACGTTCTCCGCCGAGTTTTTCAATCAGATGATTAATGATACCGACTGAAGGAGACAGCATATTGATCAAAATACCGCAAGCCACCACAACCGCGATAAAATACGGTAAAAAGGAAACGGTCTGTATGTATTTGCGTAAATGCGCATTCCGAATCTCATTCAAAAGCAGTGCAAACAGAATTGCAAATGGAAACGCCAGCAGCAGCCCCCACAGGTTCAGCACGATCGTATTTTTTAAAGTCGTATAAAAATACGGACTGCTCAGAAACTCAGCAAAATTCTGCAAGCCGACCCATACGCTGCCGCGGATACCCTTAAACAGGCTGTAGTCCTGAAACGCAATCAGCAGTCCGTACATCGGCTTATATTCAAAAATCAGATACCAAAGCAGACACGGCAGCCCGATAAGGTACAGACTCTTTTGGTCGCTGTCGAGCAGCTTTTTCCGTTTTACCGCAGCGCACGGCGCCGTTTGTTGAAGGGTTTTCATCTTTGACCTCTCGTATTATAAAGTGATGGAATTATCTTCTCCGTTTTGAGCGGTTTTTACCAATACGGCTGCCATGCCCTATAGAGCCGCATAAGCGCTTCAAAGTAAAAATAGTCGCCCCAAATGCAAAACTCATCGATGCCGAGCCCTTGCGGCAGGGCGTATGTCGAATGCAGCAGTACGCCGTCTTCCTGCATATCGGAGCTAACGTAGCGTTCCGTCATATTCCGCACCAAGGCATAGACAGCGTTTTCATACGTGTGCCAGTCGGGATCGGTCAGCGGCAAGTATTTCAGCAATTCCAGCAGTCCGCACACGGCGATCGCTGCGGAAGAACTGTCGCGGGGCTCATCGGACGGTTCGGTAATCGAAAGATCCCAATAGGGGATCAGATCGGACGGCAGCCGGTTTAAAAAGTAGTGCGCCAGACGCTGCACCGTATCCAAAAAGGAAGCGTCGTGCGTATATGCGTACGAAAGCATAAAGCCGTAGATACCCCACGCCTGCCCCCGCGCCCAGCAAGAGTCATCGGACTTTCCCTGATGGGTTTTGCCGAATCTCGGTGCGCCGGTTTCCGTATCCATGTAAAAGGTATGAAAGGTTGATGCATCAGGACGGATGATATGCTCCTGCGCGTGTTTTACATGGGAGTACGCCATATCGCGATAGGCAGGATTTCCGGTTTCCGCTGACGTCCAGTACAAAAGCGGGACATTCAGGTTGCAGTCAATAATCATACGCCCCTGCTGCTCCGGATCGGAAAGATCGCCCCATGCCTGGATAATGCCAGCCTGCGGCAGATAGCGCGTTGCAAGAAAGTCCGCCGCTTCGAGCGCCGCCTGCCGCGCGGTCTGATTTTTCGTCAGCTTATAGGACGCAACGCACGAAAGCGTATACAAAAAGCCGAGGTCATGGTGGCGTACATCGGCGCCTTTCCGGTCTATCCGCTCCTTGAACGACTGCACATGCGTATCCGCTAATGTTCGGTATTTTTCCTTGCCGCTATATTCGTAGGCAAGATGCAGCATCCCCGTCCAAAACCCGGTCGTCCATTCGATATTATCGATAATTTCATATTTTCCGTTTGTACTGGAACAAAAGGGGAACCGGTCACCGAACCGCTCCATCATGCCGTCTATTTTTTGCAGCACTGCGTCAATCGCTTTTTGTACGTCGCATTGAGTTAAAGCCTGACCGGTAAACCGTTCAGGATGCGCAATCGCTTCCTTCCGTATTTGCTGGGACATACGTATCTCCCTTACTGTGAATGCAAAATTGTAAAAACATTTTGCACGGTATTAAAGAATCTGAGGCCGTTGATCAGTCCTCTTGTCTTCCAGCATAAAGCAGCAGTTTAGATTCCCGCAACCATTATTTTTTCCAAACTGGCGCTAATTTTTCCGAAGCAGCAATGCAAACCGTTTCTTAAAAAATGCCGTTGGTTCGGAAAAAATAAGGCTTGCAAAGATATAACAGCCCCTCTCATACTGAAAGAAATTAAGAACAGAGTTGATCAGAGGAGGCAGAACATGAGGAAAACTTTCCGTGATATGATGAAATCCGTTGCATTGCACTGTGTTGCCGCAGGGGCTGTTTTGACGGTATTATCTATGGCATCCTGTAAACAGGGGCATGTGCCGAACGCTCAGCTGCCGGAATTGCGCAATGATACCGGTGTAAATATCATGCTCACCTTGGATCCGAACGGCGGATTTTGGGATAATCCTAAAGAAATCGAATCGAAAAAACTACTGGGAAAGAAAGCAGGCGATCCGCTGCCGGTTGCCCCGATCCCGCAACATGAAACAAAGGTCTTTAACGGCTGGAATACCGTCGGAGGTACATTACCCGAACGCTTCCCCTCGGCATCCGCAACGTATAAAGCGCTATGGCGCGATTTAACAGCGGATGAACGGTTTTACACTGTTGAACACTTACTGGAAAACGCGGACGATGCAGGATTTACCCGTACCGCCATGGAAAAACGGGCGGGAACGGTCGGTTCAAAGCCGTCTGCGAACTCACATAACTATGAAGGCTTTACTTACACAGCCGATATTTCCTCCGTGCCCGCTGCAATTGCAGAAGACGGCAGTACGAAAGTTGCATTAAAATACAAACGAAATGAGGTAACGCTCACCTTTGATCTGGATGGAGGAAGAACCGAAACACCGCTTACCGGAGGCAATTCGCTGACCGGCAAATGGGGTGCAAAATTTTCTATAAAAGCTCCAACGAAAAGCAGCATGGCGTTTAACGGCTGGAATACCGTCGGCGGAAAACTGCCGGAGCGGTTTCCCAAAACGTCTGCAGCATATAAGGCCTTGTGGCGCGATGCAAATGCTCCGGCTCCTGCGACCGATAACCTGGTACAAAATGCGGATTTTTCCGAAACCGAACCGGCCTCCGGTACATTCAGTTCGTATTGGGGCGGAAATCCCAGTCCTAAACATTGGGTGACATACGCAAAAGCCCCGGCTACGGCAGATGTTCAATTTAAGGTTGAAAACAAAACCTTTACGGTTACGACCGGTGCAGCGAAGCAAGGTCAAGCAGGTCTGTATCAGGTGATGACACTCCCGGATGTAACGCCTGGTACAACATACAGCCTATCGATGATGATACACGTTGCAACGAAAAAACCGGAAGGTGCGGGCGGCGCATTGATACGAGTCGGTCATATCCCGCTTTGGACAAAGTATAGCGGCAACAAAAGCTATACGGCGCAGTTGACGGTTACTGCAGACGGGAAGCTCTCCTTTGAAAATGATAAAAAGCCGCCGGAAACGGTAACGGCAGACTTATCCGGCAAAAACAAGAATCAAATTAAACTTGAATGCTTTGCCTATGGATTAAAAGCCGGTACGGTCTCTTTCTCAAATATCTCGCTGACAAAAGAATCGACAGGTCAACCTGAAACACCGCCTTCCGATCCATCTACTGAATCGAATACCACTTTCTACACGATAGAGCATTGGCAAGAAAATGCGGATGATGATCAATTCACCAAAAAAGATACCGAAACTAAGACCGGTAAAATCGGTGATACTCCGGAAGCTCCGCAAAAAGACTATGAAGGCTTTACCTACGATGCAGCTGCATCTGCATCTACTATCCCGTCAAAAATCGAAGCGAGCGGAACAACTGTGCAGCTCAAATACAAACGAAACCGGGTCACGCTCACCTTTGAACTGGACGGCGGCTCCAGTACCTCGCTACCAAGCGGCAAAACACTGACCGGCAAGTACGGCTCAACATTAACGGTCGAACGTCCGACAAAACTCGGACATATCTTCACCGGCTGGAATAGCACAGGCGGAACATTGCCCGCAACGTTCCCACTGGCCAACGAAACCTATACCGCGCAGTGGGAACCAGATGCAACGCCGCCGATGCCTGAAAACCTCGTAAAAAACGCGGATTTTTCAAAACTAACAGAAGATAAAAGCAATTTTAAAAAGTATTGGGCGGACGGGAAAAGACCCGCAAGCTGGAACACCTGGGCAAGCGCTGCTAATACAGCGGATGTTACCTTTACTGCAACAGGCGGTAAATTCACTATACAAGCAGGAAATACCGTTTTCCAGCAAGGCGGTATACAACAACCGATTCTCCTGGAAAATGGAACTCAGTATACGCTCAGCGTAACAGTCAAGCTTACCAATCTTACTGGAGGTAATCAAAAGGGCGGATGTGAAGTAAAACTCTGCAATCAAATAAAAAAATTATTTGGGGGTCAGGACACTATCACATTGGAAGTAATAGGAAGCACTTCCGCTAAATTGGAACTATTGGTAACTGGGCTGCAAAATAAAAAAGTCGAGTTTTCAGCGATTACGCTGACTAAAAAATAAACAGATGGATGGTATGCTATGAAAACATTAAAGATCGCAGCTGGTATTGCAGTATTTTTCACACTGTTATGCACACCGGCAACAACCCAATCCGCAGCATTCCGCAACGGCGGTTTTGAACAAGACCTTACCGGCTGGAAGAGCAGCACCTTCGGCAATTATACCCTGCCTGTCATCAGCGTTGAAAAGAGCGCTGCGCCCGAAGGCAGTACCGCAGTCAAGCTCACCGCCTCCGACGGAAACACGCGCGGCTGGGTTGAACAACGCTTTGCCGTACAGGGCGGCGCGGCCTATATAATAGAAGGAAACCTCAAAGCGGCAAACGTAACGCACAACCGGTTCGGTATTCAAGTCATCGAATACCCTGCGGATTCCGACGCAGCGCTGACGCTCGACATCAAAAAAACGCTGCCAATACAGATCACCAAAAACACGCAGGACTGGACTCCCTACCGTGCCGCCGTACAGACTGCTCCCGAAACCGCAACAATCACCGTGCGCGTCTATCTCGGCACACACGGCCCCGTACAAAAGAGCGCGGAAGCCTGGGCCGACGGCATTACCGTCACCGAACAGGCCTCCGGAACCGCATTCAACCTGCTCCAAAACGGCAGCTTTGAACACAAAAGCGTCGGCAATAACGCAGTATGGCAAGGCGGCTCCGAACCCGCCCAGTGGACGCTCTGGACGGCAAAAGGCACGGCAGGCGTTACCGCCGCTTTCGACACGGCAGAAAAACAGGACGGCGCCCAGTCGGTACGCATCGGCATGCCGTCAAAAAGCCGCCTTTCGCTCCATACCACCGTGCCCATCGACAGCGCAAAACGCTACCGCTTTTCCGCCGCGCTGAAAACCGAAAATATCGAAGGCAGCGTCTACGTCCGGATGGTCTACCTCGGTGCCGACGGCAAACAGCTGCCCGGCAAATTGCCCACCACCCATATCGTACACGGCGCTACCCCATGGACGGACTACCGCATTCAGCTCAGTCCGCCCCAAGACGCCGCCAAACTGAAAATCGAATGCTTTGCCGATGACGCATCCGGTACGGTTTGGTTCGATGCCTGTTCCCTCACGGAGGAAGCAGGCCGCTAGCACGTATACCGCGCAAAAGTTTCCGGTAACCTTTTCAGCCTCACCGATATCGTATATACTACCGCCCCAAGAGGTTATTTCTATGAAACAACGGCACTACATGTTACGAAAAGCGGCTGCAATCGGACTTGCCGCGGCACTCTGCTGCATTCCGCAATTCCTGGCGGCAAAAGAACATGCCAAGCAAAACAATTCCGGCATCAGCTACGAAGTGGATATCGATCACCCTGTGTTTGAAGCGGAACCGCTGCTCAATACGCAGGTTACCGATCTTGTGCAGCAAACGCTGCAGGCTTTCAATAAAGAGGCTTTTTCTGCACGATCGCCCGCCTTTCCGCAGATGTTTGAGCTTGATATTGAGAACAGTTCCATCTATGAAGATACAACGCACATCAGCTTCCTGTTGAAGGTATATCAGTTTACCGGAGGGGCGCACGGTTCTACCACGCACATCCCGGTTACCTACAGCAAGCAGACGAAAAAGCTGCTTTCATTGGAAGAAGTCTTGCGACCGGCGCGGAAAGACTGGCTGGCGGTACTCGCCGAAGAGGCGCGGAAACAGCTCAAAGCGCAGGTACAAAAGCAAAAACTCGCATCAACCGAGGATTGGATCATGCAGGGAACCGAACCGGCGGCGGAAAACTTTTCCGTCTTTAAACTGGAAAAGGATGCCGTACGCATCATCTTTGCCCAGTATCAGGTAGCGCCCTATTCCTCCGGAATGCCGGAAATTACCGTTCCCCGCACATTGTTTAAATAACAAGCCGCCCTGCTGCCCTAACGCCTGTTAAGGCATGGGCTTGCAGGAGCAGCGATTCCCCATCACATCCCCCTGCACAACGCGCCGGGGAGCCTTCCACTGCAAATCTGATCATCTTTATAAAATATTTCTAGCAATTCCGCATAAATCCTGATATACTATAGGCACAGGAGTATGCATAATGATGAAGAAAAACAAAATGATGCGTTTTGTTTCGGCTTTGACGTGCGCGGTTGCACTGACCGCCTGCGTCGAAAGTAATTCCGCTGCGCGCAGTACGGAGCAAGCGTCGGCGCGCACTGCAAAAGCGCGGGGAAAGCAGTCCGACGAAGTAAAGCTGACCCATACGGTTATCCAAAAAGGCCAGCCGGGAGCGGACTCCGTTACCCTCACCTTCGGCGTAACCGGCGATGTTCACGGACGGCTCTATGCCTATGACTACGCCGTGTGCGAAGAAACGCCCGCAACCGGCTTGGTAAAAACCTACGCGATCGCCCAAGAGCTGCGCGCACAGAATCCCAACACGGTGTTAATCGATGTCGGCGACACGGTACAGGACAACAGCGCCGAACTGTTCAACGACCTTGAAACGCACCCGATGATTCAAGCGCTCAATTACATGAACTACGACGTGTGGGTATTGGGAAACCACGAATTCAATTTTGAAAAAGAATTTATCACGCGCAATATCCGGAACTTTAACGGTTCGGTTGTCAGCGCCAATATCAAAAACACCAAAGACGGCAGCAATTTTGTGCTCCCCTATCAGCTTTTCAATATCGAAGGCGTACGGGTCGCCGTTGTCGGCATGGTACCCCCTCATATTCCGATGTGGGAAGCGTCTTCTCCATCTCACTTCAAAGGCCTCACCTTTGAAGAACCGCTCGACATACTGCGTCAAACCGTCGATTCGCTCAAAGGCAGCTACGATGTCCTCATCGGCGCCTTTCACCTCGGCCGTAACGGAGAATACGGGTCTAACAGCGGCGTCATCGAAATCGCAAAGCAAATCCCCGAATTTGATCTGATCTTCGGCGGCCACGAACACGCCCGCTACGCCACCGAAATAGAAGGACAAAACGGCGACAAAACCTGGATCATCGAACCGGGCGCCTACGGCTGGGCACTGGCAGTCGGAGAAGTGCAGGTCAAAAAAGAAAACGGCAGCTGGAAAGTCGTTTCCGTCAAAGCCGAAAACCGCGAAACCGCAAAGGTTGCCGCCGATAAAGCGATGGAAAAAGAATTCGAGTTCGTGCATAAAACATCGCTTGACGACGCCAATGAGATAGTCGGAACAGTTACCGGCGACTTTATCCCGCGGGTGGACTACATCACCGGCCAGGAAAAAGTTACCACCATGCCCACCATCCAGCTTGAAGATACCGCGCTGATCGACCTCATCAACAACGTCCAGCTGTACTACACCAAAGCCGACGTATCTTCCGCAGCGGCATTCCGCTCCGATATGAACTTGAAAAAAGGCGACTTTAAAAAGAAAGACGTCGCGTTCATCTATAAATATTCAAACACCCTGATGGGCGTTACCATGAGCGGCGAAAATCTTCTCAAATACATGGAATGGTCCGCCTCGTATTACAACACCGCCAAGGACGGCGACATCACCATTTCGTTCAATCCCGACGTGCGCAGCTACAACTACGACATGTTTGAAGGCATCGACTACGACATCGATATCTCGCAAGAGGCCGGTAACAGAATCAAAAATGTAACGATTAAGGGCCAGCCGCTTGATCCGAAAAAGCAGTACAAGGTTGCCGTCAACAACTACCGGTTCGGCACGCTGCAGAAGCTCAAGCTCGCAACGCCGCAGGACGTGTACTACGATTCGTATGAAGTCATGCAGGATGACGGCCGTATCCGCGCCCTTATCGGAAAATACGTCCGAGAAAACGACAAAGGCATTATTACGCCGCAGGTCAATCATAACTGGAAACTCATCGGCTTTAATACCGACGTCGCAGGCCGTGACAAGATTTTAGATGCCATCCGCGCAGGAACCATTCAAATTCCCCGCTCAGCCGACGGCAGAACCCCGAACGTTAAGTCCATCAACATTCACGACTTAAAGAAATAAGAGCGCCGCTCTACAGCGTCCGTTTTCAGCTCTTTTTATTTTGGGCGTTCCCGGCGGCAGCCGAAAACGAGAAAATCGTTTTCGGCTGCCGCCGGTCGCTATGTCCGCGGTTCCGGCTCACGCCTCCATTCATCCGCTCACTCCCGTTCGCTTCCGAACGGCTCCGCCGCCGCTCCCAGCGCTAACGCAGCTCAGCTTTTCAGCTTTTGTACTTTACGCTCGGCATCTATTTCAGCAAGCTGAATAGGGTACGAAACAAGATTGAGTTTACGCAAAAGTAAGGAAGTAGAGGGGCGGGATGGCATTTGCTATCAAGCTATAATGAGCTTTTTACCAAAACGGCCATTCCGCCATTTGTTGCTCGGAGCTACTCAGCAGGTCTCTCTACGTTACCTTTCTCCATCTGTAAATAATCGGCATTATATTTTATAATTTTTTCTACCCCCATAAGTCCTCCGGTACATAACCACAATATACCGGTTCCTATTTTACCTTCATAGAATCTGTGAGCACCAAGCCATCCTATAAAAAAACATAATAAAACAGCTACCCACTTATTCTTTTCTTGACCAGTTCTTCCTGCAAAACCACCACTATTGATATTATTGTTATTTGAGTTCGCATTATTAATAACAATATTTGGTTGTGCAGCTGTTTGACTTGAACTTTTTAATTCCTCGACCTGTCTGCCGCAAGAGGTGCAAAAAAAAGCCTCGTTCAAGTAAATGAACGAGGCTTTTAGTGCACACGTCACCAGGTATCCCAGCGAACGCGGTAATTGAATTATTTTTCCGCTAACAGCATTGTCTTGCTGTCAAGTTTACAACCGGTATCAAAATTGTTTTTATCACGGGCTTTCAATGCGTATATTTTGATGGCATCCGGAGAGGGTTCCAAATAGAGCATCACATCAAAATCGGCAGTATAAGGCTTTACGTCTGCATGGATTTCTTTGACCCGTGCATCTGCAGATGCCGTATACCAAATACACATCCCCATCTCTTTCGCAAACGCTTTCATCTGCTGAACCGCTTCGGGTACCGCTTTTGAAAAATCAAAGTCGTCTATCATCAGTACAGAAGGTTTGGACCCAACTTCAAACAATGCCTTGACCGTTTTGATAATTTGAGTAGTGCGTACAATGTCCTGATTAAAATTCAGCACAATACGCCGGGCGATAATCTCCGATTTTAATTCGGCAGCTTTTTCCAGGTGTTTTTTTTCGGCTGTTTCATCAAACATGTTGTTATACCACGTGATGGCATAATCAATCTGCTGGCTAAACGAGATATGTACAATAGGTTTGCCCTGCAACAGCTGATCCAATCCGAGCTGTACCAGCATGGAGGTTTTTCCAACCCCTCTTTTAGCCGTAACGATACCGATTTCTCCCGGCTGTAATGCTCCGCCGAGCGCTTTTTCAAAATTACGAACGGCACTGCGTTCGATTAAATCTTCTTTAACCATACCTCGCCTCCTATTTTTGTTCCGCTTTGCGTTTTTCTTCGTACGCTTTAATCAAAGACTCCGTAATGCTCTGCGGAGCTTTCCCGTACTTGGAAAATTCCATTGAGTATTCCGCTTTACCCTGTGTTGAAGAGCGCAAAATGGTAGAAAAGCCGAACATTTCGCTTAACGGGACTTCCGCATCAACGCGGGTAAACTGATCATCTTCAGTGGACGCCAATATTATACCACGGCGTTGGTTGATAAGTCCAAAGATATTTCCCTGAAATTCCTGGGGGCCTTCAATCGAAACCTTCATAATCGGCTCAAGCACGATCGGATTGGCTTTTTTATACGCTTCGCGGAAAGCGCCGATTGCAGCTGCCTGGAAAGCCATATCAGACGAGTCAACCGGGTGGGTCTGGCCGTCGTTAATGGTAACGCGGACGCCGACAATGGGGAAGCCGATAAGCGTACCCTTCTTTATAGCAGCTTTAAAGCCTTTATCGCACGACGGGATAAATTCCGCAGGAATCGCGCCGCCCTTAATCTGGTCGACAAACTCGTAATCCTGTTCGGTAACGGGTTCGATAAAGCCTGCAACACGGCCGAACTGACCGGAACCGCCCGTCTGCTTTTTATGCGTATAGTTAAAGTCCGCCCGCTGGCCGATCGCTTCGCGGTAAGCAACCTGCGGCATACCGGTTTCAACCTCGCACTTATATTCACGGCGCATTCGTTCGATGTAAACATCCAAGTGCAGCTCACCCATGCCCTGGATAATCGTTTCATTCGATTCGGGATCGACAAAGGTGCGGAAGGTCGGGTCTTCTTTTGTAAAGCGGTTTAACGCCTTGCCCATCTGATCGGCGGATTTTTTATCCTTGGGCGTCACCGACAGTGAAATAACCGGATCGGGAACGAACATGGAGCTCATCGCATAGTTGAGGTCTCCGCCGCAGAAGGTATCACCCGATGCGCATTCAATACCGAACAGCGCAACAATGTCGCCGGGACCGCCTTCGGAAATATCTTCCATCTCAGCGGAGTTCATACGGACAAGCCGCCCGACCTTAAACTTCTTGCGCGAACGGGTGTTGTACAGTTCGCCGCCTTTTTTCAGCGTTCCTTGATAGATACGTACATACGTCAGCTGGCCGTACTTGCCGTCTTCCAGCTTAAAGCCGAGCGAAACGACCGGATCATCAGGATTGGTTGTCAACTCAACAGGCGCTTCGTTTTTATCCAAATCGAGCGCTTTGTTGGTAACTTCACAAGGATTGGGCAGATAATAAGTAACGGCGTCAAGCAGCGGCTGAATACCTCTGTTTTTATACGCCGAACCGAGGAATACCGGCACGAACTCTTCTTTCAGTGTTCCCTTACGCACCGCAGCGCGGATCATCTCTTCCGTTTCGGATCCCTCTAGGAAGGCTTCGGCAAGCTCGTCGGAGAACATGGACGCGGCATCCAGCATTTCTTCACGGTATTTCTTTGCATCGTCCAACAGATGCGCAGGAATTTCCGCCGTACGGATTTCGGTACCGCTCTCCCCTTCAAAATAGAGCGCCTTCATCGTTACCAGATCAACAACACCTTCAAGTTTGTCCTCAAGCCCGATCGGCAGCTGCATCATGTATGCATTCAGGCCGAGCTTTTCGCGCAACTGCATCCGCACCTTTAACGGATTGGCGCCAGTTCTGTCGCACTTATTGACAAACGCGATGCGCGGAACATGGTAGCGCTTGAGCTGGCGGTCAACGGTGATCGACTGCGACTGTACGCCGCCGACGGAACACAGCACCAAAATAGCGCCGTCCAACACGCGCAATGAGCGTTCAACTTCAATTGTAAAGTCAACGTGTCCGGGAGTATCGATAACGTTAATAGTATGATCTTTCCATTGTACTTGTGTTGATGCAGACTGGATGGTGATACCGCGCTCCCGTTCCAGTTCCATATTATCCATAACAGCGCCAACGCCGTCTTTTCCACGGACCTCATGAATGGTATGAATACGGTCGCAATAAAATAAAATGCGCTCTGAAAGTGTTGTTTTTCCTGAATCGATGTGCGCACTTATGCCGATATTTCTCATTTTTGAAATATCATTACTCATAATTCTTCTACCTCATTTGTTTAGATTTTCGATTTATTATTGTAAGCAAGATTACGAATTATACTGGAAATATTTCTATATTGCAAGAGCAAAAAATGAAAAAACCACTCAGTTCCGCCTCCCGATAATCAAAAAAACAGGATAGGTTTTCGTTTTTCCGTCGATAATTTTTTCTTCGGTGTGTACGGTTTTATTGCAGATGATATGCATCCCGCTCTTTTCCAGATTGTTCAGCACAAGTGCGCGGTCTATCCCATTATGAGGTGCAATATCGGGGGCATGAAAGCTGCCGTCTTCGACATCAAGGTCGGAAAAACAGATAAAACCGCCCGGCGCAACATGATCGGCGAGGCTGCAAATAGCCGTATCCAAATCTTCCACATGATGGAGCGCCATCAACGACACAATCGCGTTGTACATGCCGGTGATGGACTGCTCGGTCAAATTGACGGTTTGCACCGTGCCCGCGGATAACGCGGTGGCCTTTTTGCGAACCTCGTCCAGCATCCCGGCAGACGTATCGGCAAAGGTTACTTCCTTTACCGAATCGATAAAGCAGAAGCCCAGCAGCCCGGTCCCGCAGCCGAAGTCCAATACCCGGTCATGCGGATTCAGCGTTATTTCATCAGCCATATAATGGTAGATTTTTTTTGCCCGCTGTACCCGCGCCTGGTGGGCATCCCACTGCCCCGCTCTCGCATCAAAAAAATTCGTATCCATACCGGTATATTTACGCTGTCGCGTGAGGCGCGGGGCATTTTTCGGCGAACGCCTTACCCAGCAGCACAGGCACAATCATCGACGATACGATAATCAATAGAATGACCGGCGCAAAATATTCTGCTTGTACCATACCGACTGCAAGACCTTTTTGCGCAACGATCAGCGCAACCTCACCGCGTACCATCATTCCAAGGCCAATCTGCATCGCCTCTTTTCGGTTATAGCCAAGGCATACAGAGATTCCACCGCATCCGATTATCTTTGACAGACAACCGACGAGCACAAAGGCAATCGAAAACCAGAGCAATTCCATACTGAGACTGCTGAGATTCGTTTTAAGCCCGATACTCGCAAAGAAAATCGGACTGAAAAACATATATGAATTAACATCGATCTTTTGTTCCATATACGAGGCATCATTTAAATTGCAGAAAATAACCCCGGCGATATACGCGCCGGTAATGTCGGCAATACCGAAAAACCGTTCCGTGCAATATGCAAAAATTAGTGCGACACCGAGTCCGTAGATCGGAATACGATGCGAATGCGGGTGCCGGTTATCATACCATTTAAAAATACGGTAAACGATATAGCCGACAATGATGGACGCTATAAAGAACGCAACCGTCCGTAAAATCAGCCCCACGTAGTCTCCACTGCCCGAACTGGCGCCGAGTACCACAGTCAACACGATAATACCGAACACATCGTCAATAATCGCGGCGCTGATAATCGTTTGGCCTACTTCCGAATTGATTTTCCCCAATTCCTTCAACGCTGCTACGGTGATACTGACGGATGTCGCGGTTAAAATGGTGCCGATAAAGAGGGCTTGATAGAATTTTTGCGTACCGAGACCATCAAAACCCCAAAAACAAAGCGCCATAACCGTACCGAGCGCGAGCGGCACCAACACGCCGAACGCGGCAATCACCGTCGATTTAACCCCGGATTTCACGAGCGATTTTAAGTTTGTCCCTAATCCTGCGGAAAACATAATCAAAATAACGCCGATTTCCGACATGTATCCGATAACCTGATTTGTTTCGTTATAGATGATATTCGGCTCTGTCCCTCCGAAATGACTGAAAAAGGGAATAAAACGCAGTAACAGACCGGCAACGATTTCCCCGGCAACCTGCGGGAAATTAATTTTTTTAGCAAGCAGCCCCAAATATTTTGCTGCAATAACAATAATACCGACGGACAAAACGATTTGCAATGCAATGTCCCCAATCGGTATCTCCTTACCAGGCATAGACCACTCCTTTGTATCGCTGAAGATACGTTAAGGATGCGCTGATTAATTCATGTGCGGATTAACCGGTGATTCCTTAATTGTCGGCCATCAATTATAATGAAAAGATGTACGCGGCTCAATACAAAATGATATGAAATTCAGGGATTCATCGAGTAAGTACAGAGGAACCGGTCAGTACCGCACTTCAAAGGAAGAAAGACCTTCATATGGCGCTGGGCTTATGGCAAAGTTCGAAACATGAGCGAGGGGATGGCCTTCCCGGACTGCGGTAAAAAATTCATGCAGCGCAGCGCCGTCTCCTTCGGCGAATATTTCTACCGAATAGTCGGGACAATTGCGCACCCATCCGGTTATGCCGCACTTCTTCGCGGTCAGTACCGTCCAATACCGAAAACCGACGCCTTGTACCCGGCCTTCCGCAACGGCGCGGGCAGCCTTTCTTTCCGTGGCGTGATGATGTGAATTATGTAACGTACTCATCGTGTTTCAAACCTCAATACATTGCGAACGTGAGCGGGGCCTTTTAAAAGCGAAACGAATTTTTGCAGCTGTCTATAGATGATCAAAGCCGAGGGCTTCGGCAGCGTCGATCGTTTGTATCCCCAGTTCCTGCGCGTAATTGATTCCATCCCGCACACCTTCCAACACCCGATCAATTTGGTGTGCATCGGAATTGCAGATAATCCGTGCCTTTTTCTTTGCGGCGCGTTGCCAAAATGCGGTTACCGGATACCGGTAATCTTCTCCGTAATCTCGTCTGATCTTTGATTTAATCAATCCGTAGCCGTTTATCTCAAGCGGCATATTCAAATCATTTGCCGCATCAATCAGCGCATCGGCGCAGGCAATACAGTCGGCATCTATTGTCCGCTGTTCGCTCAAAAATAAATCGGGATGAGCTAAAAACGCATAGAGTCCGGACTTCATGCCTTCGATCGTAAAATCGATATATTTAAACAACAGCCGTTTTTCCGTAACAGCGGCAATGTATTCGAGGTTGCCCTGATACGGAAACCAATGGGAACCGAATACAAGGTAATCGGCTCCGTATGTACCGAGCAATTCATCCTGAAACCACCTGCGGTGCGCCGGGAACCATTCGCATTCAAAGCCGAAATAAACAGGAAAGAACACGGCCTTTTTTGCCTCATCTACCAGTTTTTTGTAATGAGGTATCTGCTTCGCGGCCATCCGGCAATAGAGCCACATATCATCACCGGGATACGGACAATGATCGGAAAAGCCGAGCGCGGAACATCCGACGGCCTCAGCGGCTTTGGCATACTCGAGCGGAGTTCCTTCGGCATGTTTGCACAGATAGGTATGAGTGTGGAAATTGCTGAACATGGCGAAAAGTATATAAAATGACTCTTCATTATGCAAGCAGTAAGATGGAGGCTGACTCAATTAAAACAAGTCTAGCTGACCGCCCTTTTGTTTATCATTGAACGCGGCTAAATACGAAAAGATTGTATCGGGATTGTATTCGATGCTGTTTTCTTTTATTTCGATATCTTCGAACGTATGCTTTATTTGATAGGAGCCGCTCCGCGAGTCGCAATAGATACACCCATGCGTACAACCGCGGTATAAGTTCATCCCATTTTTCGCTGATAAAATTCCTTTTGCTTGTACAAAGTGCATCTGTTATTCCATTTATTCATTATATTGTCACATCTGACAACGGTTCGTGTACGTTCAATGCATCCGTCGCACCATAGCCTGTATTTCTGCTTGCCAGTCTTGCACAAAATCTTCCGGTTCAAGCGGCTGTGCGTTTGAGCCGTGAGATAAGACCCATTTCAATATCCGGTAGCCTTGCGCTGCGGAAAAGACTATTTCAGTTTTCCCTTCTTCATCATATTCGGTAATTTTTTGATCATCAGCCCATACGGAATCTTTTATTGCGAGACGCGATTCACCGTAGAATGCAATGCGGTAGGTAATGGTTTCCGGTTCCATAAATGAGCCGAATCTTCCGCCGCCGCAGCGGGAAATAAAGTCGTAATTTTCGGGCAGTGTAAAAAGCTCATCGGTAATGCAAAGGTGTTCAATACGCGGAATATAAAAAAGCCGTTCCGCTTGGCGTTCTTCTGCATAGCCGAATAGAAAATATCGCCCGTCATCAAAAAGGAGCTGATACGGACGGACACGCCGGTGTACCTTCCCGCTATCCAACACGCCGCGGTAATCGAATTCGATCGTGCGGTTTTGAATCATCGCTTGGTAGAGTGCAGTAAATACCGCTTCATCGATAATGGCATAAGGCATCGGCGGAACGGCGATACGGTCAATAAACGCTCCCGTTCCTTGCCTTTGCGGAAACGTAATAACATCAATGGCGTCAACCAGTTCTTTGTAGATCGGTGTTCTCTGATATTGCTGCAGCAGCGTTTTTGCAGCAACGAGCGCTGTTACATCTTTTTGCGAAATATTTTGGATCGGCATTTCATATTTTTCGCTGTAATAAAATCCTTTCTTTTGCGCATTATATTCGATAGGTGCATTAAACCGATCCCGCAAAAACGTTATGTCGCGGCTTATTGTCGGAACACTGCACTCCAGTTCTTTTGCAAGTTCGGATGTCTTAGGGAAGCATTCTGCTTTTATCCGGTTATGAATATACGTGAGACGTTCCAACATTTGATGAGTAATCGCACGGTTTGGGTTCTTTTTCATAAGTGTTATTATAGTAGGAAAGGGGAGATTTTGGAATCTGCAAAAAACGTAAAATGTTTTTGCAGATTCCGGAGGTTTATGTTGATACCTATAACTTCAATTCACTCAAATATCGGGAGACATCAAAATATTTTTTTAAGAATTTATGCCATTCGAGAGGATAGTAACCGCCCATCGTTCCGCTGGTATGACGAAGGAAAATGATGTCGATAGGATGTCCGTCAAGTTCTATACGGCAATAGCGAGGATAGGCATTGTTGATTTTATCATCTCCCCATTTTTCTTTTTTTACGGTAAGCCCCTCGTATTCCAAATTGGTTAATACATCAAAGGCTTTTACACCCAATGAAACAACCGTATTCGGTTTGAGTATTTTCATCGTTTCTAAAATGATATGCCATCCGGCTTCAAAATCGGAATCGTCGGGGCGTTCTTCGCTTGCGTTCAGAAGTCGCTGAATAATGACTTGGTAGACAAAGCTGTCAGAAATTGCTGTCATTTCTTCCTTGCTCAGCTCTTCATCATAATCTCTATTCAACAGCGTTTTTTCAAAATTGCGGATAACGTTTGTTCCTTCTTCGCCGTTTTGATGCATACCGATAAAGCTGCGGGTAAAATCGATGCCGTACTCGTCGGGACTGTCGCCTGTGCAAAGATAATGGCTTTCTCCCAATACCATCAGTTTTGTCTGACTTGCGGAATAGTTCTTTCCTATCCACGGCAGCCAGTGAAGATGTTCAATTTGTGAGAGTTGTTCGTCAGTTTTTTTGTTCATTTTTTTTCTCCTTCCGCCTTCTACGGATTTGATATATAGGGCATCTCTAAAAACTCGGTTAGATTTTTAAAGATTTTCTATAATAATAAAAGGCTTTAACCACCTTGCTGCTGCTTCCGATAGGGAATCCCTCAAAAAGGAAGCAACAGGTGTTTTAGTTTCTAGTCCAGGTTGCGCCGCAATATGTAGTGCGTAAATACTCTGCAGCTTTTGACGCGTCCGCTAAATCCTCCGGCGCTATTGCTTGTGAACTAAACCCTTTCCATCCTGCCGTATTCTCGAATATTGCACTTGTTAGCTTGTCACAGCGCTCAAAAGCCCAGCCTTCAATTTTACTAACACTATTCGGTATGATAATGCTTGTTAAGTTTTTACAGCCGTTAAAAGCACCAGCGTCAATAGTAGTAACACCTGTACCAAGAGTAATATTTGTTAATCCGGTACAGTAGTAAAAAGCATACTGTCCGATTTCAGTAACGCTATTAGGAATAGAGATTTGCTTTAACTTCGAACAGTAATAAAAAGCCTTGCTCTGGATTATAGTAACACTGCTAGGGATAGTAATATTCGTTAAATTTTTGCAGTCTTTAAAAGTTTCGCTTTGGATAGAGGTTAGACTACTTGGTAGAATAATATTCGTAAGTTTTCTGCAACCTTCAAAGGCTCTAGAGCCAATGGAAGTAACCCCGTTCGGTATAGTAATACTGATAAGTCCGGAACAGCCGATAAAAGCCCAGTCTTCGATTTTAGTAACGGAATCCGGTATGGTAATATGAGTGAGATTCAGACAATCGTAAAAAGTACCTTGACCAATGCTTGTAATACCGTTTGGTATAGTAACACTCGTTAATCCTTGACAGTCGTTAAAAGCATAGGCTGAGATGCTAGTAACAGTGTCTGGAATGATGAGATCGCCTACAAGAGCATCTTTATCAATTACCCCCTTTAAATATCCACTCGCGTCAATATCCAAAAGTGCGATATTGGCTTGTTTCTTTTTAAATGTAACGGCTACGGTTGTATGTGCCATTACGGTAAGCGTTGCTTTGGTGCTATCAGAAGGATTCGCCACCGCTCCTGTCCACGCTTCCACTTCGTAAACAGAATCTGGTGTTGCGGTAAAAGTCAGCGTTGAGCCTGCTGCAACCATACCGTCTGCGGGAAGGGGCGTATCCGCGATTAGTGTACCATTATTTCCGCTGCTGAGCGCCACGTGGTAATTCTGAACTTCCGCGCTATTACCGGGTTTTTTAAACGTAGCGGTTACAACTGCATCTGCCGTTACGGTGAGCGTTGCCTTATTTTTGTCGGCGCTATCGGGCGCGGCTCCAGTCCATTCAACTTCATATCCCTCGTTAGGCGTTGCTGTAAAGGTTAGCGTTTTGTATTGTTCAACCATGCCGTCTGCAGGAAGCGCGGGACTTACCGTTACCGTACCGTGCTCATTTTTATTGAGCGCCACGTGGTAATTCTGAACTTCCGCGCTATTACCGGGCTTTTTAAACGTAGCGGTTACAACTGCATTTGCCGTTACGGTGAGCGTTGCCTTATTTTTGTCGGCGTTATCGAGCGCGGCTCCAGTCCATTCAACTTCATATCCCTCATTCGGCGTTGCAGTAAAGGTTAGCGTTTTGTATTGTTCAATCATACCGTCTGCAGGAAGCGCGGGACTTACCATTACCGTACCGTACTCATTTTTATTGAGCATTATTTTATACTTTTTTATCTTCGGTTTAAAGGTGACGGTAACCGTTGTTTTTTCGGCTACAGTCAGTGCCGCCTCTTTTTTATCAGCGC
>CAUTXW010000025.1:0-32873 GCA_963542655.1 uncultured Treponema sp.
GAAACTGAAAAGTGATATAACAACGCTTTCAGAAGCGCAATACAGTGCAGGGATCAAGCAAGGCAAATCTCTCGGCCTTGCTGAAGGCTCCCGCCAAAAAGCGCTTGAAACGGCGCGGATATTAAAACAACTCGGTGATTCTACTCAGAAGATAGTGCAAGCAACCGGTCTTACCCCAGCAGAAATCGAAACACTAAAGTAATTGGTACTGTGATTCCCCATCAGGGCATCAGCATGAACTATCCGAATCAGGGGCTTTACAAAAGAAACATAATCCGTTATACTCTCAATCTATTAAGAGCCGGCGTGGTGAAATTGGTATACACGATAGACTCAAAATCTATTGGGGGCAACTCCGTAAGGGTTCAAGTCCCTTCGCCGGCAGTTTTTCTGCCACAGCTTATTTTTTTCATTTTTAATTTCAATCATTTAGTCCATCCAAATATCAGATAGAATACGGTTTATATGCAGAGTTCAAAAGGATTCGATGTAAATCGTCTCGAAAGCGCTTCTCCATCGGCTCAGGACAAACGTATCAGCCGCGGCTTTAGTCAAACCGATACTGAAAGGCCGAATCCCTGCCCTAAAAATGAGTTTGACATTTGATAAAACCTCAAGTACAATAACCGAATAAGGTGATTAATAACGTATGACAATGATTAAAAGATGTATTTATGCGCTCATTGCAATGATGAGCATTGGATTCGCTGCATCGGAAAATGCCGATACGGACGCATTGAAAAGAGCCTTCATCGGCGCATATATCGCAGGTAAACCGTCGGAGGAAGCGTATCAAAAACTCACCGCGGCCGATCCTGCCGGAGCGGAGACGCTGAAACGCCAAGCTGATGCCGTAGCGCATATCTTCAGCGAAGTGCTGAAAACGGAAAAGCAGCTGGTTCCCAAGCAGTGCCATTATCTTGCCGTGTACGGTTTTGAAAATGCTACCCATGAAACGCTGGAAAAGGCTTGCAATAATTTGCGGCTGGCGACACTTGCGAATATGGATCGAAAAACAATGAAAATCTACATTGCCGGTTCGGAACGCACCGCCGCGCTGTTTAACGCTGCATTGCAGAAAACGCCGATGGATAAGCAGCGGATTATTCTTCTGCCTGCCGGTACTCTCCGGGAAGCGGCGCAAAAGATAACGGCAGAGGTTATCAAGGATAATGCGGCGGGGCATTATGATATGGAAAACCTGCTTTACCGGCGCATCATGCTTTTTACCGCGGCGACAAACGCCCGCATCGGCTATGCCTCGTTTACCGCAGCACTCGGCGGCAATCCTCAGCATTTTATTTTGGACGATTTTTCTACACTGGACATATCGCGGAAGGAACTGGATGCGCCGTCATCTACCGAACGGAAAGCAGCATTTGAGGCCTTACTGCCGAACCATTCTTAACGAAAGTACCGCCGACTACGCCGAATAAGGGGTAACCGGCGTACCGATATTCAGGAGGAGCTATGAAAAAAATACGCTTTTTCGCTGTACTGGCTGCTGCGCTTTTATTGGCAGTAAGCTGTACGGGCATGAAGCCGCTTGCGCAAAATGCAGGCATGGATGCACCGCTTGAGGTGACTATTCTTCATATCAATGACCATCACTCGCATTTGGAGCCGGTTAAGATTGATATGACCATCGATGGAGTCAAAACAAAGGCTCTGTTCGGCGGGTATCCCGAAGTTGTCAACCAGATCAAAACGTTAAAAGCATCGGTAAAAAATCCCATTACGCTGCATGCGGGGGATGCCATCACCGGTACGCTGTACTTTACGCTATTCGGCGGAAGCGCGGACGCAGCGCTGATGAACATCAGCGGGTTTGACTTCTTTACGTTGGGCAATCACGAGTTCGATGCCGGAAACGAAGGCCTGAAAAAATTCTTGGATTACTTAAAAGTGCCGGTTCTTTCCTCCAACGTAAATCCCGAAAAATCGAGCATCCTCTACGGTATGTGGAAGCCCTACGCCGTGATGATGATTGAAGGTCAAAAAGTCGGCATCATCGGGTTGGATACGGTACGGAAGACGGTAGATTCGTCCAGCCCCGGAAAAGACGTGCATTTCGTCGATGAAATTGAAGCGAGCCAAAAATATGCAAACGAGCTGAAAAAACAGGGCATCAATAAGATCATCTTGCTGTCCCACGGCGGCGCCGAAAAGAACTTTGAAATTGCACAAAAGGTTTCGGGTATTGATATTATCATCACTGGCGATTCACACTGGCTGTTCGGTAACGACGAGATGAAAAAAGCAGGGTTGCCCGTCCGTGCCGAGTATCCGCAGAAATTCATGTCTCCGGCAAACGAGCCCGTGTACGTGGTTGAAGGCTGGGAATATTCCAAGCTGGTCGGCGAACTGAAGGTTTCTTTTGATAAAAACGGCATTGTGTCCGCTATCGAAGGAAAGCCGCACGTACTGGTGCATGATACGTGGTTTGAACGCAAGAACAAAGATGGAAAAAAATATAATCCTGACGGCGCGGAAAAAGATGCAATCGTAGCGGCATTGCAGAAATTACCATATGTCAGCATTGCAAAGCCCGATCAGGAAGCGGCAACGCTCCTTGAAAAGTTCAAGAAAGAAAAACAAGCGCTCGGCAGCGAGGTTGTCGGCTCAATTTCCGGAGATGTTATGCCCGGCGGTTCCCCCAACCGTATCCCGAACACGGCGAACCCAAAAGGCTCCGTCGCAACCCGCTTTGTAGCGGAGACCATGCTGTCCGAAATGCGTTCGCTCGGAACCGGCAACATCGATTTTACCATTCAGAACTCCGGCGGTGTCCGCGCCGACATCAATCCCGGCAGCGTTACGTTCAATGATGCGTATACCTTCCTGCCGTTCGGCAACACGCTCTACTTGGTAGATGTGAAAGGCTCGGAAGTAAAGCAAATTTTGGAAGATGCTTTGGAGTTTGCGCTTGCAGGTACTTCAACCGGCGCGTTCCCTTACGGCGCGGGTATCCGCTACGAAGCCAATCAGTACAAAGATGCCGCGGGTAAGCGGTTGGTTAAAACGGAAATCCAAAACCGTACAACCGGCGCATGGGAAGCGGTTGACGATAACAAGATGTACAAGATGGGCACCAATGCCTACATCGCAGGCGGAAAAGACGGCTATACCACGCTGGGTAAAATTACTTCCACCCGCGGCGGAGAAGATACCTATCTGCCCGATGCAGAATCGTTCATCAAGTTCTTAAAATCCCATCCTAATTTTTCGGCATACACCGATTCAAATGTCGTGTTGCATTTTGATCCGAAAAATGAAGTGATGAAAAAGTAAAAAAATAAGCCCCTGTAAAAAACGTACGTTCTTGCAGGGGCTCAATTCTTTGTATGCTTTCTTTATAGTATGTTCGATTATGCTTGCACGCGGGAAAGCCCTTCCGCCGCTTCTTTGTAGTCTTTCCGGATAGTGAGCGCCCGCTGAAATGCATCCCGCGCGCCTTGCTTATACCCAGCCTGCTCGCGGGCAAGCCCTAAGCGGTACCACCAGAGCGAATTGGAAGGCTCCAAATGCACGGCGGCGGAATAAGCAATGTCGGCCTTTTGGTAGCGCTTCGTCAGACGGTAGATGTCTCCCGCATAAAAATAGGCTACGCTTGCCCGATCTCCGTTCGGCGCCATATCAAGATACCGCTCCATCTGGCGGAGCGCCTCTTTATAATCGTTCACATAAAAAAATGCTTCGCCGAGGGTTTCGATAATCCGGACATCCAAGGCGATTTTCAGCGCTTCATTACACACGGTAATCGTTTCACGGTAACGGTGCAATCTGAACAGCGACCAGGTATAGACGGTGTAGGAATCCATGTTGCGGGGATTTTGCCGCAGCTCCTCCAAGCAAATTTCAATAGCGCCATTGTAGGACTCTTTCGCTTCTTCGGTTCTGCCTGCGCTATCCAAACTGCGTCCGGTTCGGTACAGCTTCAGTGCGTCCGCCTTGTTCTGCGCATACAGCGCTCCTGCCGTACAGACTACGAACGCACAAGCAAACAAGGCGCATTTTATTGAACGGCGCGTATGCCGATGTATGTTGATTTTCATAGGAACAGCCTCTCTTTAAGTAAAACCGCGCACGGCTGATTATCGGAATATCCGTGTATTAGAATGCGGGTACCACTTCTCCGTTAGGATACTTTTCTATAATATACGCGCGAACTTTATCGCTCTGCAATGCCTTTAACAACGCCTGAATACGGGGATCGTTTTCGTTGCCCTGTTTAACGGCGATAACATTCGCATACGGCGAATCCTTTCCTTCAACAAGGAGCCCGTCCTTCGAGGCGGAAAGGCCTGCAGGAATGGCATAGTTGCCGTTAATAACCGCCGCCGCAACATCGGCAAGGATGCGGGGTAATGTAGCGGCTTCTATCTCTCTAAACACGAGCTTGAGCGGATTTTCCGTGATATCCTGCGGGGTTGCAGCAAGTCCGGCATCGGCGCGGAGGGTAATGATGTTTTGCGCAGCCAGTAACAACAGAGCACGGGCTTCGTTCGTCGGATCATTCGGAATGGCAATCATATCGCCGGATTTGAGCTCCGACAGGCTGGTATATTTTTGCGAATACAACGCAAGCGGTTCAATATGCACGGCGCCGACGCTTGCAAGATGGTATCCGTGTTCTTTATTGAAACTTTCCATGTAGGGAACATGCTGAAAAAAGTTTGCGTCCTGTTCACCGGTTTCAACCGCGTCATTCGGCGTAACGTAGTCGGTAAACTCCGTTATTTTAAGCGTGATATTTTCCTTTGCAAGATCGGCTACAATCAATTCCAAAATAGCTTTATGAGGTTCGGGACTTGCCGCGACGGTTAATACATTTTGCTGATTTTCTTTTTTTGCGCAGGAAAGCAGTAATCCGGTGCACAGCAAACCGCCGAGCAATGAGAAAAATCGTTTTTTCATTTCTAGGCTCCTTTTAAAATAGAATGACGAATAGACTACTATATATCCGCTTCTTCTGTCTAGGCCTTGATTTTTGAATTTCTATACACTATACGCATTCAAAAATCCGCGCAGGGCTCAGTAGTACGCGCGGCGGGCACGCGTTAGCGGCGGGAGGGGAAAGGGGCGTATGTTGCAACATGCGCCCCTTTGTACACGCGCGCGCAGGAATTTCTGCGCGCGCGTACCGGCAGCCCCGGACAGAGCGGCGGACCGCAAAGCGGTACGCAACGCCCAATTTAAAATCAACAACCCAGACGCAAGCGTCAGGGTATTAAACCCTCCGCACGAATGAAGATGTATGAAGAAAAACCGTTGACAGGTGATAACCGTTTGGATATAGTTCATCTTATTCAGAACCTGACGGAATCGTCAGGTATAGTGATTACACGTTACGGCATGTTCAGTAGGTTCGTTTGGAGCGGCTGAAAGAGCACGCCGAACGATAAAGGAGAAAGTATGAAAGATAAGCGCGAGGAACTGGTGTCGGGGAGTATATGCAAGCTCATGCTGCAGCTTGGGGTGCCGGGCATTATCGGTATGCTGGTGATCAGCTTGTACAGTTTTGTCGATGCGATGTTTGTGGGGCGGTACGTGGGCGAAAAAGCCCTGGGCGCGATTAGCGTGGCGTATGCCTTTACGCTGGTGAATAACGGTATCGCGGTGCTGGTTGGGATGGGGTCGGCATCGATTTTATCGCGGGCGATTGGGCGAAAAGACCAAAAAACGGTCGATGCGGTGATGGGGAATGTTTTTGTGCTGTCGCTGGTGATGTCGGCAACGGTAATGATAATAGGATACATTTTTGCGCCGCAGCTGTTGAGCCTGATCGGAGCGGAAGGTGAAATGCATGCATTGGGCGTCCAATATTTGCGGATTGTGTACCTTGGTTCCATTTTTGTAAACTTTGGGCAAGCGTCGAATATGGTGCTGCGCGGCGAAGGGAAAATTGCGCTCGCGATGATTATTATGGGTTCGGGAGCGGTGCTGAATATTGCGCTGGATGCGCTGTTCATTATCGTGTTTAAACAGGGGATTGCAGGAGCCGCCGTTGCAACGGTTATTTCGCAGGCGGTGTTTGCGCTGTGCAGTTTTTGTTACTTTTTATGGTTCAGCAAAAATGTCCGCTTTAAGACCTTCAGGCTGGATAAGTCCATTGTCGGGGAGACCGTCGCGATCGGGATGTCGGGGATGATTATGCAGGTGCTGGCATTAGTGCAGCAAACGGTGATGTATTCGACGCTGAAAAAATACGGCGGCGAGGATCAGGTTGTGTTGATGGGCGCCTTTTTCCGGTACTTGATGCTGAGCTTTATTCCGCTGTGGGGGCTAAGCCAGGGGTTCCAGCCGTTCGTGGGAACCAACTTCGGCGCGGGATTGTTTGACCGGGTAAAAAAAGGGACGCTGTGGTTTTACGGTTTTGGGCTGCTGCTTGCCGTGATTGCGTGGGGGCTCTTTTTATCGAGTCCCGAAAAGGTCCTGGGCTTGTTTATCGACAATCCCGCGCTCGTGGCAGGCGGCAAGACGAACGCGATAATCGCCATGCTGATTTTCCCCGCGCTTGCTGTGATGATTTTGAACATGACGCTGTTCCAGGCAATCGGCAAGCCGAAACCCGCCGGTATTTTGGCGATTTCCCGCCAGTTGGCGCTTTTTGTACCGGCGGTACTGATCCTGCCCCACTTTTTCGGAGCGCGCGGGGTGTGGCTTGCAATGCCGCTCGTTGATGGGATCGTTGTGGTGCTTTCGGTTATCATTATGATAAAGGTGTTTGCGACCGACCTGACCGCTAAGGCGCATTCGGCAGACGTTTAACGTATGGGGGATTCAGCGTTCGGCCGCTTTTTACGGCTGAATCCCCGGAGTATTTTTTACAACCTGTTGAGGTGCCTGCAGCTTTTTGAACGAGTGGCATTCCCGTATTTGTATTTGCCGGGCAATACGCTTGAGGTACGGAAGTTTTTCGGAGAAGAATTGTTTATAGGCCGTACAAAAGCGGTTTTCGCCGAGTGTGCCGTCAGGACGGATAATGCGGTGCCGACGGCAGCCGCCCCTGCAGATAAAGCCGAACGGACAGGCGCGGCATTCGTCTTTTCCTGTACGGGATTCTGCGATAAAAGAATTGGTGCGGGCGTTTTTAACGATGTCTTCAAAATTCCCGGTTCTCAAGTTTGTGAGTTTGTACGCGCCGGTTACATAAAAATCGCACGGGTATACGGAGCCGTCGGCTTCTACGACATTTTGGATGCCGCAGAAGCCCCGCATGGAGCAGAGTTCGGGTTGAAAGCCCAAACACACGGCGATGTAGTTTTCAAATTCTCTGATGGAGGGCTGACAGCTGTTTTGATAGTCGGCATACCAGAGTTCGAAAAGCCTGCATAAAAACGTTCCGTAAGCCTCCGCCGTTAAGGAGTAGGCGGCCTTTCCCGGCGGTTCGCCGAGCGGGTCGAGGCAAGGAATAAATTGAAGATACCGGAAGCCGCGTTTTTTGAAAAAAGCGTATATCCGGTCAATGCACGGCGCGGTTTCGGCATTGACGACTGTTAAGATGTTGTATTCGACGTGATACTCGTCAAAAAGCCGAGCGGTGTTGAGCACGCCGGTAAAGGTGCCGTTTCCTGCAGCGGTGCGCCGGTAGCGGTCGTGCGTTGATTGAATGCCGTCTATCGACAGACCGATTAAAAAACGATGCTCTGCAAAAAACGCCGCCCATTGTGCGTCGAGCCGATAGCCGTTTGTCTGCAGCGTATTGTGAATGATAAGTCCTTTCGTATTATACTTTTGTTCCAATTCGATCAAACGGCGGAAAAATGCGAGCCCGGCGAGCGTCGGTTCTCCTCCTTGAAAGGCAAAGACGCAGGATTCTTGTGCAGCGGTAATCGCTTTTTTAACGATTATCTCCAAGGTTTCATAGCTCATAACGCCGAAGTCGGGAACGGCTCTTTTTTTCATTTCATCGCAGTAAAAGCAATAGGCGCATGTTAGATTGCATGCGCCTGAGACAGGTTTTATTAAAAGCTGCACCGACGGCAACTGAAAGGATGTTTGCATACCGTTATACACAATAGGCAGTGAGGCGGATCATTGGGCGCATTCCTGTTACGGAAGAAGCTCAATCGGAGGCCCCCCTCCCCCGCCTCACACAGCCTAGTGCTGTAACGAGAGCGACCATGCAAACGATTCGCCTGCCGGATTTTTCCCCAGTTTTGCCCGTACAACGACATACTGTCTGCCGTTCTTGGTATACACGGACACAACGGCGGGCTTCGGCGTCTCTATTACATAAACGCGCCCATCGACACTGAACGATTGCAAGGACGGATAGTTTTTGTCGCCGTTTGCGGCAGGAACGGGTGCGCCGTTTACTGCGAGACTTGCCGGCGTAAACAGCTGTTTATGTTCGATAACCGCATACGCATCGCCTGATCCGGTGATACCGGTTTCGGACAAGCGCAGTCCATCCGCAGTAAACGTCCATTTTTTCGTTGAATGCAGCGTATCGTTATGGTTATAAAAATCCATCGTAATGGTTCGGCTGTCCGGATACCCTACCGTCCGCTCACCCTTTGCCGGATTATTTCCGCTGCGGCATGTTTGTTTGCCTGCAAGATTTTCTTCGATTTCCGTTGTGCCCGGAATGTAGCGCATATCGGCATCATGCCAGAAATACCGGTAATTTTGCGGGTTATCGTATATAAATACCATCCCGTCGCCGGTGTACCAGCCGCGCTCATTGTCTTTGTTGATGGTTTCATAGTTGGCAATCATCTTGGAATGCGCGGCGATACCGATTGCATAACGGGGCGCGCGGTAAAAGTAGCGTTCCATAGCGTTAAAACAATAGAATGCTTCCGTATACGGTTCAGCGGCGATGCGCGAAGATTCGGCAATATGCGCACGGGCAGCGGTAAAAAAGAGCGAATTACGCTGAATTTCCGCCCCGGCAGGATCACCGTCATAATAGTAGATTTCACGTTTAATGATGCGGTCGAACTGACTGCGGTACGGTTCGGGAGCCCCTTTACTCAAAAGGATGATCGCGTCGGCTATCGCCTGTCCACGAGTCCGGTCGGAGGTATTCTGACGCGTAATAGCCCGGCCGCTGACAAAATCAGGAATGAGCCCTTTGTATAACAGCGGTTCAAACGCCTTTGATACCAGTCCGTATAATTCGTTAAGCTCTGCAGTGGGGGCAAGCCCTTCGGTATTTCCGCTTAAATAGAGCAGCAAGGCGATTCCCCTTAAAAGAACGTCTCCGCCATAGGTAGCGGTATACGGTACGTCGCCGTGCTGAATAAACGAACCGTCGGTATAAAAGCCGTCCCGCATTTCGTGTGCTTCCGCTGTCTGCGAATCGAGGGATTGGGTTTTCCAGACGACGCTTAAAGACCGCAGCGCATCCCGTATTTCGGTTTGATTGCCAGTCAGTATACCGCGCAGCACGCATACTTTTGTAATATCGACCCGATTGCCGCCGGTTGCTTCACGCTTTGCCTGCCCGAACGGGTATGAAGGGTGCAGCGAAACGGGGTTATTGCCCGAATACACGGCGTCCGGCTGGAAGTATCGCGTTGTTTCAATCAGGTTTGCAGCGGTTTCGGTGTCTACTACATCGCCCATCAGCATCAGCGTGTCGAAAACAGCGGTGGGAAGCCCGATTTCCCATTCCCACCAATTATCGCGTTCTTTTGCCTCTGTATGGTAAACCTGCCGCGCCAACTCGCGAAGCAGCGTTGTAACGGTTTCGCCAAGCGCATTCGAGTGAAAGAAACGGCTCTTTTCCGTGCGGTAGGCTTTTGCGAGCTGGGGAAGGTCTTTAAAAAAACGTTTCCGCAATTCCCGTATGTCCATTTCCGCAAAAGAAAATGAAGCGGAATCCGGCAAGCGCCCGTCCATATCCGCTCCGATCTTTTTCAGGATGTTTTCGACTTCTTTATCGGTTTTTGCCGCGAATGTATCCAACATCTGCGCCGTTACCGCCTGTGCATCGGCAGCGTCGCACTCGGTTAAAAACCGTACATACCGCTCTTTCATTGCAGAAAAATCGATAGCCCCACTGCCGGAAGACGTAGCCCCCTTCGATCGGGATGAGGCACTATCCATCCCCGCACATGATGCAGCCATAAACACGGCACACACGCCGATCAATACCGCAGATCGGAATACGGTATGCCGTACTGCCGATGCCTTCATTTGAACCGTTCCGTCATGATGCTTATCGCTCATTTTCAACCTCCCATAAAAAGTTAAGAAGAAAGTATCAACTTTCACTTGAGTTTTATACACGTTCGCAACAACGTGAGAACATGCATATAATCGACAAGTTTGCGCGTGCGCAAACTTGAGGATACCGTGATGTACCGGACGCCGCTTTACCATTGCAGTACCGTCAAATGCTCTGTTTGTTCCCGTAAATCCGCCGCCATTGTCTGCCCCAGTCCGTATCTGCCGCAGATGCCGTTCAATTCATGGTGATTTCCCGCATCGTGATGCAGCAGCACGAAGGCGTACGAACAGCCCGACACGGAAACGGCATACCCTTCGGCCTCACTGAAAGGCAGTGCGTTCCGGTAAACCCCGTTATGTACCGGGACGCTTTCAATGACAACAGGAGCACCCGTACTGGGAGCAGTTCCGCAAAGTCCGTCCGCTCCGCATTTTACCAACACCGTCGTAACCGCTGCGGCGTCTTGAGCCTGAACTTCCGCAGCAGGAGCGCCCGTCATGCTGTTGTAATGCCGCGAAACAGGCGACGTCCCCATGAGCGGCGCAACCGCGTGTCCGTGCGCAAACGATTTCATTACAAAGCGGCATTGTGCCCCGGCGCCGCAGAGCATACCACCCTGTAACGTAAGACTAATGCTTTCGGAAAAGTGGAACCGCTGCGAAAGAGCCCCCGCCTGAGCGCCGAGTACCTCATCGCAGATTAGGATAACGTCCGTATGAACGGCGATAATACGCCGCCTCATCAGCGCCCCGCGTCCGATATAGCCTGCATGAAAACCTTCCATAAAAAGAAATTCCCGCTGCCTGAGTACGGTCATACCCATTGCAGGCGGCAGCGCCGTATACGTCCACGAGTCTGCACATTCGGCATAGTTCCGTCCGTCTAAAAGCGGCACATTATGGGCGCGGGCTCCTTTCAGCGCGTACCGTTCGGAGCTATCCGTATAGGTGTACCGCCCGCTGTCCCGCAATACCTCTTCGCCGTTCAGCCAGAGCCCGAAATGGAGCTTATCCTGATGCCCGTGTCCGCCGCCGATCGCGCCGTTTTTAAAATAGAGCGCATCCGCGTCTTCTTGCCACGAAGAGCGGAAAACGGCGATGTTCGCAGACGGAAACGTATGCAAACCAGCCGGCAGCTCGACAGGCGTTATCTGTTCGTAGCGCGCAATACCGGCGGAACCGAAAAGCCATGCCGATTCAAAATCGAGCTTTTCGTATCCGCCCGCTTTGAGTGCGCCGTCGTTGAATGTCAATGCCGCTTCGCTCAAGATATCCCGAACATCGGTAGCATCGGAATCTCCGATAATCGGTTGGCAGTGATTCGGCATCTTGAGGAAAAGCGTCGCGTATGCCGCTTTCCGTATCAGGTCTTTTTCCGCTTTGGTAAAGAGAGAATGATGGAATAGATCGGAAACGCGCATGGCTTCAAGATAAGCGGCCAGAACTTCATTGTGATAGAGCGGAGAAGCTTCCCACTGGAGGCCGTCCTGCATAATCTGCGTATGGACGGTACGTTTTAAAAAAGCGGCCGCTGTTTCCCGATAGTCATCCCGGCCGAGAATGCAGGCGAGTACGTACAGCCCGCAGTATTCCACAACGCCCCAGTTGCTTTTGACAGAAAATCCGGTCCGCTCATTCCGGTATAAGAACTCCGCGTGGACGGAAAGCGATCCGGTAAAGCGTTCCCGAACGGCCTCCGTTACTGCACTGTTGTAGGCGAAAAACGCCATTGCCCGTACCCAATAATCCGCCCGCAGTCCCGCTTCAAGCGTCCGCCATGCCAGATTCGGTGTTTTTTGCAACGGCATACGGTCTATCCAATCGCAGAGCAGCCGGACAAAACAGTCCGCATACGCTTGCTTTTGAGTAAGCGCATACGCCTGTCCCAGACAGATAAAAAAGCGGTGCCGGTTCAGCTGAAAGATAAATTCGTCATCATTATGAAACCGATAGAGCCAATCAACCGCGCCGTCAAAACGAACCGGCTCCTGCGTTTGCTCCATATCCCACGGGAGCTGAAACAAAAATACATTGTTTAAAAGATCATCCGCCGTTTTGATAATCAACCGGCAGTCGGCCTTTCCGTGCTGCGCACAAAAATCCGCTATCCGCTCCAGCTCTTTAGGTTCGTATGCAAAGGCGCTGCAGAACCGCCGCCATATTTCTGCTGGCGTCATACGGTCAGAGCGGCTCCGCTTCGGAAAGCCAGCGCTCCAAAAAACCGTCTTTTTGATCGCGCAGCCATGTTTTAACCGTTTCTTCCAAGCGGATTGCCGTCTGCCGGTGCTCGGGAACGGTCATATCGAGCGTGCTCCGCTGCTGTTTATCGCAAGAAAGGCTGTAAAGATAGCGGGCTGGGCGCGCAACGGGATCATAGCCAAGTTCCATAACATAGGTGTGCGTTTGAGTCCGCACGCCGCGCCAACCGGCATGACGAGGGTCTTTTCCGCACTCCTTAAATTTTGCCACAACATCAAGCCTGCCCGGACACGCGCACAAAAAACTGACGCGGCCGGGGTCTTCTGCTTCCTGCATAATAAAACGGGAACAGTCCTCGCCTTCTACGGTATCGGGAATATCAATTCCCAACAAACCGAGAATGGTCGGCATCATATCCTGGCTGCCGATACAGGTATGGCAGATACGCTTGCCATTTCCCGGCTTATGGACGACAAAGGGAATTCTAATCGATTCTTCATACCATACATGTTTCCCCATCAGACCGTGCGAGCCCATCATGTCGCCGTGATCGGCCGATAGAATAACGAGCGTATCCTCATAGAGGCCTGTTTCTTTCAAATAGGAAATAAGCCTGCCGAATTGTTCGTCCAAGCCGCTGATCGCCGCAAAGTATTGGCGCGTTACGGTTTTAATGCTTTCTTCGTCAAGCCCCGTCTGCTCGCCGGTGTGGTGCCGTATCTGTCCCGGTATCACGTTCTCTTTCAGCGTGATCTCACCTTCATACCGCGCAAGGTATTTTTCAGGCACTTCGCTGTACACGCTATGCGGCGGATTCCACGAAAGATAGAGCGCAAACGGCTTTTCTTTGTTCCGCACGGAAGAAAGAAACTCGATTGCCTTGTCGGTCTCAAACTCAGGCCCCCACTGATTTACCGAAATCATCCGGTCGTCATCGTGCCAGTAATGCGGTGAAAGGTGCATGTCGTATGTTCCGTACGAATACCAATAGTCGAAGCCGTGCCGACGCACGCCTGGCGGAGTGTACGCATCCCAATCCCGCGCGCCTGAAGCAGGTGAATCGCAATGGTTTTGCTCAGGTTCATCCAAATGCCACTTACCGATATACGCCGTGTCGTAACCGGCAGCTTTCAGCACGTCTCCGATACCGATTTCTTCATCTTTTAAACGAAGCGGCAATCCCTTTTTGCAGTTGGTAAAAAAACCGGCGGAAAGCGGGTACTTACCGGTCATCAGACTTGCGCGGTGCGGAGAGCATACCGGAAAGGTACTGAACGCATGGTCGCAATACGCAGATTCGCGGCAGAACGCATCCATATAAGGGGTTACTACCGGGTCTTCATGCGCATAGCCCATCGCACCGGCCCGCCACTGATCGGCAAAAATAAACACAAGATTCATCGCGTTAGCCTTTAATACCGCCGGTAATGCCGCCGATGATTTTCTTCGACAATCCCAGATACAAGATAAACGTCGGCAAAAAGACGATAATGACCGACGCGAAAAGCCCCGACCAATCGCCGCTATACTTCATCCCGTTAATCATCGAGAATAAGCCCAGCGCAACGGGACGCACACTATTCGACGCCACGAACAGCAGCGATAAAAAGTATTCGTTCCAGATTGCAATAAAATTGAAAATCGTTACCGTAACAACGCCGCCTTGCGCAAGCGGAAATACAATTTTCCAAAAAGTCCGTATTGGCGGGCATCCGTCAATCGTCGCCGCTTCTTCATACGACCGGGAAATATTGGCAAAATAAGCGGTGAGGAATGTCGTCGTATACGGTATTTTTATCGCAACGAACAGGATAATCAGCACGATCCGGTTGGAAAACGCCGTGCCAAGCACCCCTGCGCGGGCGACCATCGTATACAGCGGAATAATAACCATGATGAGCGGCACGCCCATCGTTCCCGCCAATGCCGAAGCAAGGAGTTTTCGTCCTTTAAACTCAAAGCGCTGCAAGGCATAGGCAAATGGCGCACTGACAAAAATGAGCAGTACGCACGAAGCAGCCGCATAGATCAGTGAATTGGTAAAAAAAACCGATACGTTTGAAGAAATCCATGCTTTTTTATAATTTTCAAAATGCAGCCCAGACGGGAATTTCATCACATTGCCCGAAAATATCTCGGCGGTTGTCGATAAACTCGCCGCGACGACCCATCCCAGTACAGCTGCGGTAAACGCTATCCACAGTATTAAAATAATATATCCCGGCAACAGGCGTTTTTCCCGTTTCCAATTGAATGGCATACGCCTTATTTTTCTTTCCGCCATAGACCTCTCCCATAAAAAGTCACAGTATCACCCCTTATCCCTAAAATTCCAAATCATTATCTTTCAAAAGCGCGTTGGTAACTTTAAAGATGATTACGACCGCCACACAGAGGATGATACCGATGCTGGCGCCGATTCCGGCATCCCGCGAGATCGTATCGGTCATTTCCGCACCGAATACCTTCGAGTACATATACACCATCGGGACGACTGTCGAAGTGTCGGGCGTCAACGGCGAAAAAAGCTGCGACCAGATAAAAAATCCTGCAATGCTGATGGAAAACATGATGATATGAGTGCGTAATATACCTTTTAAAAGCGGAAGCGTAATATACACCAGTTGCGCTAATTTTCCGGCTCCGTCTATTTCCGCCGCCTCGTAATACTCTTTTCCAATCCGTTCGATGCCGCTTACCCAGATCAGCATGTGGTGCCCGATCATACCGAAGCAGTACGAAAACAGCATGGCCCAAAATTTATAATCGCTTCCGAGCCATTGCGTCTTTGCAAGATTTGACAGTCCAATCGCATTAAAAAACGACGTTAAAAATCCGTACGATGGATTGAATACATATTGAATCCACATAGTCGCCATTGCAACGGAGCTGATAACGTTCGGCAAATAGATCGCGGCTTGAAAAAAACCTTTAAACCGTACGCCGCTTGTCAGAATTGCTGCTAAAAGCAGTGAAATTGATAACACGGTGCATCCGCCGATAAGCCAAATCCGCAGGATATTCCACAGCGAATGCTGAAACAGGCTTGTCCGGAACAAAATACCGTAGTTTTCAAATCCGTTAAACTGCCATTTCGATATCGAATCGGTAATTTCCGTTATTTTGAAAAAGCTCATCACGACCGTTCTGATAATCGGATAGACAAACGTTCCGACAAACAGCGCCGCTCCCGGAAACGTGAATGCTAAAATCATCGTTTTATTGCGCTTCATGCACATCCCTCCCCCTTATAGTCAATAAGGAGCCGTCCTTCCGGCGTTTAGTTTCCGGCGGCCACTTTCATATTGCCGACAAACGTTTCTCCGGTAATTTGGCCTGCATAGAGCTTCATCAGATTTTCTTTGAGCGCAGGGGTGATCTCGGGATTGGTTTCGGCTCCGGGAAAAATTTCTTGCATATTGTCAAGATACGGCTTTACGTCCGCAAGCTGTACCGGCCATGACGTGTTGTTTTTATCGGCAGGAAGTCCAATACTTCCTTTCGCAAGTTTTGCGTCATATTCGCCTCTGGTTATTTTTTCGATAAAACCGAACGCCAATTCGGGATGCTGACACTTTGAGCTGATAGCAAAGCTTTGTCCGCCTGCAACCATCGCTTCGCTTCCATTGATACCGTTATCAACTTCCGGATAATTAAAAAATCCCCATTCAAAATCGGGACCGGTAATATTTTTTACTTCGTTTACCACAAACGTGCCGGTGCAATACATCGCGGCTTTGCCCAATGCGAATTCGGTATTTTGCCCCGTCGGCCATACGTTAGAACCGACAAATTCAGAGAAAAAGCCCCGCCGAGCCAACCCCTCTATATCTTTTGCCGTCTGTAATACTTCAGGCTTTCCCCAACCGTTGTTATTCACCGTATCTTTGAGACCTTGTCCTCCTATAAGCCGCGCTAAGTGCATACCGAATACTTGCGGCGCATAAGCGTCATCGGTAGTCAGCGGCACAACGCCTGAATCTTTCAGCTTTTGACAAGCGTCAACGAATTCCTGCCAATTTGCCGGGGCTTTTTCAATACCGGCGTTTTTAAACAGTTTCTTATTATACAGATAGCCGTTCGCTTTAAATTGATACGGAATTTCTTTCAGTGCGCCGCCGTGATAGCTGCGGAACAGCGTCATCATAACGGGATTGGTATTTTCTTCATAATTCCGGGCATTTGCAAGTTCTTCAAGGCTGATAATCCGGTCGCCGTAGTTGCTTTTATTTCCCCGTCCGTCAAAAAAATCGATTTGCTGATTCGCGTCAAGCGCGGGAATGAGCCCTTGATTAACCCCTTTCCGTCCTTTGAACTCAACCCGTATGTCGATGCCGGTTTCTTTTTTATAGCTTTCGACCGCTTCGGCAATAACCATGCCCTGCGGCTCAGTCGCTTCCCAGCTCGACCAATACACCAGCGTAACGCCCTTATTGGAAACCGCTCCGCTTTCTGTTATTTTGCCTTCTTTTTTTGAGCATCCAGCCGCAACAACTGCTACAACAGCCGCAACAATGCAGACTGAAACACAAAACCGTACACGTGCAAAACATGCTTGTTTCATATAAACCGCCTCTATTCATATAAAGATGTATTTTAAATACTAACGGCAAAATTGGCAAAAGTCAACTTTAAATATACGCATTTCATCATCGCTCATTTTCGTAAGAAACGAGGCGCTATGAATACACAAATATATATGAATAGGAAGAAAATATGAATCAACAACCCCGACGCAGAGCATTCGTCAAAACTATACACGGACGTATAGTTTTGACGATGCGACTGGACGTGCGGATTGCATAGTGCAAACGGCTGATGCTGTGTATATCTTTGAGTTCAAGCTCAGCGGAAACGGCACGGCGGCCGATGCAATCAATCAGATAAAAGAAAAGAACTACACGATGCAATACACCGTGAGCGGGAAGAAGATTATCCTTATCGGTGCGGGATTTGACGACAAGATAAAAACGATTAAAGATTGGAAAATAGAACTACTATAATATAAAGTAAAATCCCGCACCGATCCGCCATGGATGGCGGTGGTTTCACGCAGCAACGATGTTTCGGCGACTGCCGAAACTCGAAGGTAAAAAATGTGCATGGATGTACATTTTTTAACAGTGGTGCAGGATTTGACGAATTAGCAAAAACCATCAAAGATTGGAAAACAGAGTCTTCTTATTGAGCAAAACTCATTTCAGAACAGACGAGGATGCCCGGGGCGTTAATCAGTAACAAGTTTTTCGTGAGAAAAACTTATTTCTACATAAAACCGCCACCTTGTTAAGCACTGTACTTTTATGTACATGCCCATCCGTGGCTGCACTTAATTTGCACATCCTTATACATTTTTTAATCAAACTTCGCAAACTTTGCCTTTTTTTCTTCAGTGGTATTGCCGGGAATCTTATTTATACCTCTATTCATGTTTTTTTTGCTGTAAAATCGTAGTGTTTAAAAATCTATGACGTGATGTCGCCAGCTCCGTAGGAAAACGCAACATTTATACAACACAGGCAGAGGTACGCTATTTGCAAAGAGGAACCTTTTCCTTATAATGCGAAAACAATGAATAAGCCGAAACCGTTTTATGAAAAATTTATAAAAAAACCCGCCGCTGCGCATCTTCGGAACACACGAAACGAGAACGCGAAACCGCAATCGGAACAAAATAACCGTACACAAAAAAGATATGAGCAAAAGAGCGGACACCAGCCCCCGCCCCCACACTCCCGATACACGGCATCAGCGGCCGGACGGCCCGTTTTTTCAGCCTTAACGCCGGAAACAAAAAAAATCCTTGCCGAGTTTCCCACTATTTTAGCACAAGTTTTACCGCTCGATGCAAAGAAAAAACAGCTGCTGTCCCAGCATATTCACGATCTTTTCCATGAACTCACTGACGAACGCGGCACAAGAAAAGCACAGTATTTGAACAATCCGATAAAATTATCAGCCTATACGCATTATTACGTATGGTGGAACTTAGTGCGGCTCACAAAACTCCTGCAAAATCTGAACATTCAACTTGATAACGGCGATTACGCAGCAGATTTCGGTTCGGGTCCCTTAACGTTGATCTGCGCCCTATGGATTGCAAAGCCAGAGTTGCGCAGCAAACAGCTCACATGGTACTGCGTTGACATTTCCAATAAGGCGCTCAGTTTCGGCGAAGACCTGTTTTTAGCGCTCTGCGCATATACCGGTAAAACAGCTCAGACAGAAGAACACCCATGGCGAATAAAAAAAATCTGCGGGGCATTCGGCGCCGACCTGACGGAAAAAGTTTCCTTTATAACGGAAGCGAATATGTTTAACGAAATTTTCTGGAATAGTCCGCTTTCTCTGGACGAGCAGGCGGGAAAAACAGGGCGAATACTGATGCGCTGCCTTCAGCCGAATGCCTCCGTGCTTTTGATTGAACCGGGAATACCGCTCGCCGGCGAATTTCTCAGTCTGGTGAGGGCTCAGCTTTTAGAAAACGGATTTGCGGTATCGGCACCCTGCCCGCATCATAGCGTTTGCTGCTTTCCCAATCGGCCGGACACGGTGCTTTCTGCCAAAGTTCCCGTTGCTCATCATAAATGGTGCCACTTTACCTTTGAAACAAGCGATCTACCGAAAAACCTTCTGAAACTTTCCGAGGCTGCAAAGCTGGGCAAGGAACGGGCAAGCCTCAGCTTCCTTTTTTGTACACTCGGCAGCGCGACTGAGTCAACGGAAACAACGGTAAGCAGCCTAAAAAAAGAGCCTCATGCCGAATCCGAATATCATCCGAAACATCCGAAAGACGCAGCAGCCCGTTCCCGCCCACTGGGAAGCGCAGACTCATCAAAACAAGCGCTGCATGAAATACCCGTGCGTATTTGCTCGGATATTATCGAACCTGAGCCGCGGACGATCGGCCGGTATGCATGCTCGGAAAAAGGCTTCATACTGATTACCACTCCGGCATACAAAGACTCGATCTTAAATACGGCCATTTCAGGAACACTGCTGATGCTGCCTACCGAGAGCATCAATATTCATCATCGGGATAAAAAAACGCAGGCCTTACTTGTACAATTAAGTTGATTTAGAGAGATGTACGGGTTGCGGTTATTTTTTTACGGTAAAATAATGCCGCGCCCATTCTTTATCATCAATTAAGATATGATTAAAAAGCCAATCGCGCAAAAAACGGACAAATGCATTCGGTACAAATTGCCGTCCGCTTTTATATGCATTCACAGCAGCCAATACCTCTTTGACAAACAATTCATGCTGCTGCTTGTGTGCAGCAAGCCCAGGATAATTAATACTTTCCATGATCTTTTCTTCATCTTTAAAATGAATCATCACATATTCAACTAATTCTTTCATAACATTTCTAAATGTTTCGTCCAATACCGACTTTTCATCGAGACAGGCACCGTAGAGTGCATTGATTAAATCGACCAAGTGCCGATGCTGTTTATCCACACTATCCACACCGACGTTATAACTGGTATTCCATGAAACAAAATTAGCCATAGCCTACTCCTGATTGATGATTTCTCGTCTCTCCGGCCGCCCAAAATCCGTTTTTTGAGCAGGCTCTTTTTATTACATAGGAACTATATGAATTGGTTTTGATTTATAAAAAAAGCCTTGAAACAAATATCCAAGGCTTTTTTACATTACGTTTAAACAAGGAAAACACAAACGGTCACACCGCTGCGATGTAGTTTTCGCCGATACAACCGTCTATAGTACAGCTTTGCTACCAGCGATAATGCGCAAACGCTTTGTTTGCTTCTGCCATGCGGTGGGTATCTTCCTTCTTCTTAAAGGCAGTACCGGTATTGTTATAAGCATCGATCACTTCGGCTGCTAAGCGCTCCGACATTGCATGACCGTTTCTGTTACGGGCAGCGCCGATAATCCACCGCATTCCAAGCGCTTCACGGCGGGATTCGCGGATTTCGATCGGAACCTGATAGGTAGCACCACCAACCCGGCGAGATTTTACCTCAACCAGCGGCTTTACGTTTTCAAGCGCTTTTGTAAATACTGCCAGCGGTTCTTCGCCGGTCTTGGTCTTAATAACCTCAAAGCAATCGTATAAAATCGTTGTCGTCGTGGATTTTTTTCCATCCAACATCATACGTGCAATGAATTTAGACAACATCACGCTGTTATACCGTGCATCAGGCGCAATCGGTCTATTGATAGTCTTCTTTTTACGTCCCATAATAAACCTCCTTTACGCCTTAGGCCTTTTAGCACCGTATTTTGAACGGCCACGTTTACGATCGGTAACACCGAGCGTATCTTTTGTTCCGCGAATAATGTGATAACGCACACCAGGCAAGTCTTTCACACGGCCGCCGCGGATAAGCACAACGGAGTGTTCCTGTAAGTTATGTCCAATACCCGGAATGTACGCAGTTACTTCGATACCGTTACTTAACCGCACACGAGCAACCTTCCGCAACGCAGAATTCGGTTTTTTCGGCGTAACCGTCATTACACGGGTGCATACACCGCGTTTCTGCGGGCATGACTGCAATGCAGGGCTCTTGGTTCGCGAGACGACCGCTTTACGCCCCTGCTTTATCAATTGATTAATTGTAGGCATGTGCCCTAACTCCTTCTATCTCTCCGTCAGCACTACGGATTAAGTTTTTATATTACAACATCAAAGCCTATAGCAAATTTATACAGACTGATATTTTAATATAGTATGCCCCCTCTGTCAATCCTCGGCGTCGTCGGACGTTTCATCGGCGGGAACGGCATTGTACGCCGCTTCCGTGTTGATCGAATCATCATAGCCGAGCTCATCATCGCCATCGAACTCTTCATCGTCCTCCGCAGCTGCGGCTTCTTCCAGCTCACGCTTGCGGCGTTCAAGAATTTCGTTCACCTGCTCATCCAAGTCGCTCATGTTTTTATCAAAGAGCTTGACCGAACGGTACTGAGGCATACCCGTACCGGCGGGGATAAGGTGTCCGATAACGACATTTTCCTTTAAGCCGCGCAGCTCATCGGTTTTTCCGGCAATAGCGGCATTGGTCAAGACTTTCGTCGTCTCTTGGAAGGACGCAGCCGAAATAAACGAATCGATATTCAGCGCGGCCTTGGTAATACCCTGGAACATCGGCCGGGCAATTGCCGGTTGACCGCCTTCCGCAGCGACCCGTTTGTTTTCCGCGTGGAACTGATATTTATCAACCTGCTGACCGTAGATAAAGCGGGTATCGCCGACGGAAACGATTTCGATTTTCCGCAGCATCTGACGCACAATAACGCCGATGTGCTTGTCGTTAATCGATACGCCCTGCATCCGGTATACGTCGCGGATTTCGTTCATCAAGTAATTCTGCAGTGCATTTTCGCCCAAGATCGCCAAAATATCATGCGGATCCAGGTTTCCGTCGCAAAGCCGCTCACCGGCTTCAACAGTATCGCCGTCACGGACGAGCAGCCGCCGCGACATCGGAACCAAATGCTTGGACTCCTCACCGTAGTGATCGCGTACAATAACAATCCGCTTACCCTTCAGCAAGCCTTTGAATGAAACAGTTCCGGTAACCTGCGCAAGGACGGCGGGGATTTTAGGCCGACGCGCTTCAAAGAGTTCGGAAACGCGCGGCAAACCGCCGGTAATATCCTGCGTTCTCGCGGCGGCTTTCGGCAGCTTCGCGATAACGGCGCCCGCTTTAATCTGCGTATCCTCTTCAACCATCAGCTGTGCACCGTCCGGCAAATAGTAGAACCCGAGCGCGTTACCGGACTCATCGGAAATAAATACGCGGGGCTGCAACGTCATATCCGATTTCATTTCAGAAATATGCCGTTCCACAACGCCCGTTTCATCGTTCACTTCTTCCTCAAGCGTTGAGCCGGGAATAATATCTTCAAAGCGGACAAAGCCGTCCTGCTCAGCAAGAATCGGTTCATTATAGGGGTCGAATGTCGCGATAACCGCCGTTGCAGGTACATAATCGCCCTTTTTGACAACAACGGTTGAGCCGTTACGGATTTCGTTTTTCTGATCCGGCGCCGTTAAATAGAGAGTCGAACCGCTGATATGCGCAAACGCATTCAGCTCGCTTTTCACCACCGTACCGTCAGCCGCCGTGTACAGCACATCATCGCGCAATACCCGCGCCATATCTGCTACGGCAATCGAGTCGCCCGCGCCGATAGTGTACTCTTGAAGCACCTTCGCAAACAGCAGCGCACCGCGGCGGGTAAACAGCAGATTGCCGTCATCCAACGAAATAGACGTCCCTAAAATATCCTTCACGATAATCGGATATTTAAAGGCAATCTGCTTCTCTTCGGCTGTGCTGCTTGCCGTACCGCCAACGTGGAACGTACGCATCGTCAGCTGCGTACCCGGCTGCCCGATAGACTGAGCAGCAATGATACCGACTGCTTCACCGATTTCAACAATCTTATTCCGTGCAAGGTTCCGCCCGTAGCACTTGATACAAACGCCGTGTTTCGATTCGCACGTCAATACGGTACGGAGTTTCACGGACTGAACGCCCGCTTCTTCAATCTTTGCCGCTATTTCATCGGTGATATATTCGTTTACATCGATTAAAAGCTCATGCGAAATGGGATGTTCAACCCGCTCAAGCGTATACTTTCCGACAATCCGCTCGCTCAAGGATTCGATCACCTCATCGCCTGACTTCACCGCTTCATACTCAATACCGTTAATCGTACCGCAGTCTTCTTCGTTGACGACAACGTCCTGCGCAATATCAACCAGACGGCGCGTCAGGTAACCGGCGTCAGCGGTCTTCAAAGCCGTATCGGCAAGACCTTTCCGGGCTCCGTTTGTAGAAATGAAGAATTCAATAACATTCAAGCCTTCTTTAAAGTTTGAACGGATCGGAAGTTCGATAATATCGCCGCTCGGTTTTGCCATCAATCCGCGCATTCCTGCAAGCTGACGAATCTGGTTGCGGCTTCCGCGCGCACCGGAGGTAGCCATCATAAAGATCGTGTTAAATCCGTCTTTATCTTTCGCAAGCGTATCCATCATTATGGTGGTCAGCTCTTCGTTCGTCTTAGACCAGACTTCAACGACACGGTTATAGCGCTCTTCCTGCGTAATATGACCGCCGCGATACTGGTTATATATAGAAAGAACTTCGTTATTCGCTTTTTCAAGCATGGTTGATTTTTCTTGCGGAATGATGATGTCGTCCATACTCAGCGTCGCACCGAAGAACGTCGCGTAGTAGTAACCGACAGATTTCAGTTTATCCAACATCTGAACGGTAACCCACGTACCTTTCTCACGGTATACGCGCTCAATCAACTTACGGATTTGCTTATCATCCAGCGCGGTATTCACAAACGGCACGCCTTCCGGCATTTCTTCATTGAAAGCAAGGCGTCCAGGCGTTGTTTCAACGTCTTCACCCCGATAGGTAATTCTGAGGAGCTCCTGCCACCCAATTGCCCCTGCTTCCGCAGCCATCATAACTTCGGAAACGGACGAATATCGGCGAACAGACTGCCCTTCCTTCAAAGGCCGTTGTTTGGTCAAATAGTACAGGCCGAGAACCATGTCCTGCGAGGGATATACAATGGTTTTCCCGTTTGCAGGGTCAAGTAAGTTCCGGCTCGACAGCATGAGTGTCCAACATTCCATCTGCGCCGCTTGCGTAAGCGGGACGTGAATAGCCATCTGGTCGCCGTCAAAGTCCGCGTTAAAGGGTTTACAAACCAGCGGATGCAGTTTAATCGCCTTGCCTTCAACCAGCACGGGTTCAAAGGCCTGAATACCGAGCCGGTGCAGCGTCGGCGCACGGTTCAGCATCACAGGATGCTCGCTGATAACCTCGTCAAGTACGGCAAAAACCGCCGGAGCTTCCTGCTCCACCATGATTTTTGCCTTTTTGATATTGGAAACGATCTCTTTCTGCACGAGCTTTTTCATTATGAACGGTTTGAAAAGCTCCATCGCCATCTTCGTCGGCAGACCGCACTGCCAGAGCTTTAATTCCGGCCCAACAACGATAACGGAACGCCCCGAATAGTCAACACGCTTACCGAGCAGGTTTTGACGGAAGCGTCCCTGCTTCCCTTTCAGCAGATCGGAAATCGACTTTAACGGCCGGTTGGAGGTGCCTTTAATCACCCGCTTCCGCTTTGAATTATCAAACAGCGCGTCAACCGCTTCCTGCAGCATCCGCTTCTCGTTGCGGATAATGATGTCGGGCGCTTTGAGGCTCATCAGACGGGTCAATCGACTATTCCGGTGGATAACCCGGCGGTACAAGTCGTTTAAGTCGGATGTTGCAAAGCGCCCCCCGTCCAACTGCACCATCGGGCGCAGATCCGGCGGAATAACAGGAATAACATCCAGAATCATCCATTCAGGCTTATTGTTTGAAGCTCGGAAATGTTCAACGATCTCTATCCGCTTTAACAGGCGCTTATCACTTTTCGCGCCCTTCTCAATCATTCTCATTCTGAGTTGAGCCGCAAGTTCATCCAGATTTAAATTGCTCAACAGCGTTTTTACCGCTTCTGCGCCCATGTTTGCCGTAAAGGCGCCGCCGTAGCGTTCCTGCGCATCACGGTATTCGTCTTCGCTGAGCAGTTGATTTTTCTTGAGATCGGTTCCACCCGGCTCAATAACGATATATTTTTCATAGTACAATACCGAGCGGAGCGCTGCGACCGGTAGATCGAGCAGCAAGCCCATCCGGCTCGGCACCGACCGGTAATACCAGATGTGCGAAACGGGAGCAGCCAATTCGATATGCCCCATGCGCTCGCGCCGTACTTTAAAATGAGTAACTTCAACGCCGCAGCGGTCGCAGATAACGCCCTTGTAGCGAATTGATTTAAATTTACCGCAAAAGCATTCCCATTCTTTCGTCGTTCCGAAAATGCGCTCGCAGAAAAGGCCGTCCCGCTCCGGACGGAGGGTACGGTAATTGATGGTTTCAGGTTTTTTCACTTCGCCGTACGACCACGCGCGGATCGCTTCGGGCGAAGCTAATCTAATCATAATATTATCGAAATCTTGTATATCTCTCATAACCCATCCTCATATCAATTAAAACTAGCGCCGTTTTTATTGTCGGTGATCAATTCTTCATCGCGTTCGGTCAACGGAATGCGCTTACCTTTTTCATCGTAAATGGTGAAATCTAACGCCAAGCCCCGCAGCTCCTGCACCAATACGTTAAACGATTCAGGGATGCCCGCAGCCGTCGCAGCTTGTCCTTTTACGATCGACTCGTAAATCTTCGACCGTCCGTGCATATCGTCTGACTTAATCGTCAAAAGCTCCTGCAGCGTATTGGCAGCTCCGTATGCTTCAAGCGCCCACACTTCCATTTCTCCCAAGCGCTGACCGCCGAACTGCGCTTTACCGCCGAGCGGCTGCTGTGTAACCAGCGAATACGGACCGGTTGAACGAGCGTGCATTTTGTCGTCTACCAAGTGCGCCAGCTTCATAAAGTAGATAACCCCGACGAATACGTCGTTTTGAAAGGGCATCCCGGTTCTGCCGTCACGCAGCCGCACCTTCGAGTTTGCAGGAATACCGGATTCTACCAATTTTTGCTCGATTTGCTCATTCGTCGGTGACTGGAATACCGGCGCTTCATACCATTCATCAAGACGCAGGCCGGCCAATCCCAGCTCGGACTCCAAAATCTGACCGATATTCATACGGGACGGAACGCCGAGCGGGTTCAAGCAGATATCAAGCGGAGTACCGTCTTCCATATACGGCATGTCTTCTTCCGGCAAAATACGGGCAACAATACCCTTATTTCCGTGCCGTCCGGCCATCTTATCGCCTTCGCGCAGCTTACGCTTGGTTGCAATCAATACCTTGATAAACTCATCAACGCCTGGACTCAGATCATCACCCTGCGAACGCTTGAGCCGCTGAACGTCGATAACGGTTCCTTCAATCCCATGCGGCACGCGCAGTGAAGAATCGCGGACATCCTTTGCCTTTTCACCGAATATCGAGTTGAGCAGCTTAAATTCCGGCGTCGTTTCGGATTCGTTTTTCGGCGTGATCTTTCCGATCAAAATATCGCCGGAGCGAACCTGCGCACCGATGCGAATAATACCTTCCGCATCCAAGTTGTCGAGGCTCTTTTCCGACTTATTGGGGATATCGCTCGTGATCCGTTCCGCACCGAGCTTGGTTTCTCGGACTTCCGTTGTAAACTCTTTAATATGAACCGACGTGAACATATCTTCTTTCAGCACACGGCGGGAAATGAGGATTGCGTCTTCGTAGTTGTACCCGTTCCACGGCACGAACCCGACCAAGATATTACGGCCAAGAGCCAGCTCGCCTTGATAAGTTGCAGGGCCGTCGGCAATAACCTGTCCCGCGTCGACATGCTGTCCAACCGATACAATCGGCCGCTGGTGATAACAGGTATCCTGGTTGGTGCGCTGATATTTCAGCAAGATGTAATCACGGATTTTAGCTTCCGTCCCTTCCGGCGCATCGGATTCAATCGAAATTTTCTCTGAGGACGCATAGACAACCATACCGCTCCGCTTCGCCTTAATCAACACGCCGGAGTCGTACGCGCACTTACCTTCCATACCGGTACCGACGCGGGGAGGCTCGGGGAACACAAGTGGAACGCCCTGCCGCTGCATGTTGGAACCCATGAGCGCACGGTTCGCGTCGTCATGTTCAAGGAACGGGATAAGGGATGCCGACACCGAGATAATTTGCTTGGGGGAAACGTCCATGTACTGCACGTCTTTGGAATTACGCGTCGTATAGTCGCCCTGATGCCGACATGCAATCTGCTCGGCCGTAATCGTACCGTCGCTCTGTACAGCCGTTGACACCTGTGCGATGTAATATTTATCCTCATCCATCGCTGAAAGATACTCAACCTCACGGGTCGCAACGCCGTTTACAACTTTGACATACGGCGCTTCCAAAAAGCCGTAATCGTTGACATGCGCATAACTTGCCATCGACACAATAAGACCGATGTTCGGACCTTCCGGCGTTTCAATCGGGCACATTCTTCCATAATGCGTATAGTGAACATCGCGGACTTCAAACCCGGCGCGGTCACGGGAAAGACCTCCCGGCCCCAATGCATTCAAACGGCGTTTATGAGTAAGCTCCGCCAACGGATTAACCTGATCCATAAACTGAGAAAGCTGGCTCGCGCCGAAAAATTCTTTAATGGTTGCAACGATCGGCTTGATTGAGATCAGCTCTTGCGGCTTAATCGTTTCGATCTCTTTTGACCCCATACGCTCGCGGGCAATCCGCTCCATGCGTAAAAACGCCGTCTTGAGGGTATTGGTCATCAGCTCGCCGACCGACCGGACACGCCGGTTTCCAAGGTGATCGATATCGTCGATAGAAGCCGCGCCGATATACACTTGAATAAGATATTTCATCGTATTGAGAATATCTTCAAGGATGAGCGTACACTCCTCGACGGGATGTTCGTAGTCGAATTTTTTGTTGAGCTTATAACGCCCTACCCGGCCGAGATCATACCGGCGCGCCGAAAAGAACATGGAATTCAGGTCTTTCTCGGCCGCTTCGACGGTCATGGGGTCTCCGGGCTTCAACGCGGCATACACTACCGACAGCGCCTCTTCTTTTGTCGGCTCCTGCCCCTTGGCTGCATCGGCAAAGCGGATTTCCTCGCGCTCAAAACAATTGATAATGACCGGCGAATCAAGACTGCCAGCCTGTTTAAAGTCGATAACGGTAACTTCGGAAATAGTATTTTGACGAAGCTCATCAATTACGTGCGGATGGATTTTTTCTCCGGCTTGATAGAGCGTCCGTTCACCAGATTCATCTGCAACGGTTATCCGCTTGGCAAGCACACGGCCGACGAGTTTATCGTATTCCGTATTTGCTTCGGAAACGGAAAGCGTCTCAGTTTTATAAAAGAATTCGATGATTTGCTCGCGCGTTTCATACCCGAGCGCCCGTAAGAACAGCGTGCCCAATATCCGCTTTTTCTTATCGAGTTTTGCGTAGATTAAATCTTTCTTTTGGTCGATTTCAAATTCCAGCCAGCTTCCGCGATAGGGGATAATGCGACTTGAGTACACGCCTTTATCATGTGAAAAGATAACGCCCGGCGATCGGTGTATCTGAGATACAACAACACGTTCCGCACCGTTGATGATAAAGGTTCCGCGATCGGTCATCAGAGGGATGTCGCCCATATAAATGCTCTTCCGGCGGATTTCCCCGGTTTGATTAAACACTAAGTCGATCTGCGCCTTGAGCGGTATGGCATACGTCAAGCCTTTTTGTTTACATTCATATTCACTGAACTTAATATCATTTTCATCCAACGTATAAGATTGATATTCAAGCGTCATATCTCCGTTTGGACTTTCGATCGGGAATGTTGTCCGAAACACATCCTCCAAACCGACTTCCTCTGAAGTTGTACCGCTTGGATGGGTACCCCTGCGTAAAAATTTTTCATAAGAGGCAAGCTGAATATCAATTAAATTTGGCAGCTCCATGAAATTTTGAATATTTTTTCCGATATATTGGCGATTAACTGTCTTCCTCACAAGCATCCCGTGTTCCCCCTTCTCTTGCTTGAGCCAGCTCATAACCTCATAAATGAAGGATTATCGCACTAAAGCGCGCAGCTCATTCTTAAAAGCCTTGTGACAATCCGCTGTTTACATATCCGCGAAGCATCATCGGCAAACTATTTTCTATTCCGCTATTTTTACCTAATAAACTAGAAAAGCCTCCCCTATATATACGAGGAAGCTTAACGGTAAGTTTGAGAAAAAATCATAAAAGTAATAAAACACCGGCCGCATAACACGGCCGGGATATATTAAAGAACTTAAGCAATCGTGATCTCTGCACCGGCAGCGGTCATGGCTTCTTTAATCTTCTGAGCTTCTTCCTTGGAAACATTCTCTTTTAAGACCTTAGGAGCGCCTTCAACAAGCTCTTTAGCCTCTTTAAGACCAAGACCTGCAACTACGTTTCTTACTTCTTTGATTACCGCAATCTTTTTACCGGGATCCGTTAAGCCTTTAAGCGTTACGGTAAATTCGGTCTGCTCTTCTGCTGCAGCTGCACCGCCCGCAGCTCCGCCTGCAACAACCGCTACCGGAGCTGCAGCTGTTACGCCGAATACTTCTTCCATAGATTTAATCAAATCGGAAAGCTCAAGAATGGTTTTCTCTTTGATTGCTTCGATGATCTGTTCATTTGTTAATGCCGCCATATTATCTTCTCCTATAAAATAAAATTTTCAAGGCTTATACAAGCCGTATCACACAGCAGACAGGAAGACAGCGCGTGAAGCCTGACTGCTGTAATTACCATTATGCCTCAGCAGGAGCTGAGCCGCCTTCTTTATCGACAATAGCCTGAAGGGTACGCACGAACTTCGCGGTTGTTGCATTAACCGTAGACATGAACATCGCGATAAGTTCTTTTTTACCGGGCAATTTAGAGAATGCTTCGATTTTCGCAGCATCGTAAAATTCCCCATCCACTACAGCGCCTTTTACAACCAGCGCCGGAGCGTCTTTTGCAAATTCAAACAAGGTCTTGGCAACAGCATTTGCATCTTCATTTGCCAACGCCACAGCAGTCGGGCCAACCAAATAATCTTTGACATCCAACTCCATGGAGCTAAACGCAATGCGCGCAAAATTATTACGCACAACCTTGTATGTACAATTATTCTCGCGAAGTTTTGCACGCAGCTGTGTAATCTGCTCTACAGACAATCCGCGATATTCAGTAAAAATAAAAGACGATGACGCCTTTAATTCATTTGTGATATTTTCGATAGCAGCCGTTTTTGCAGGCTGCGCCTTGTGTGCTCGCAGTGCCATCTTACTCTCCTACCTTATACTCGATCCAGACGCCCGGCCCCATCGTAGAGCTAATCGAAACCGATTGAATAAAATCGCCTTTCGCATCAGCAGGTTTCTTGCGTCCGATTTCCGTCAAAAGCGTCGTGATATTTTCGGCAACTTTCTCGGTATCCATGGAAACCTTACCGATTGCCAAATGCACAACGCCGGTTTTATCGGCACGAAATTCAACGCGGCCTTTTTTCAGTTCGTTGATAGCAGCCGTGATATCCGCGGTAACCGTTCCGGTTTTAGGATTAGGCATCAAACCTTTGCGTCCCAGCACCATACCAAGCCGTCCGACATCTTTCATCATATCGGGGGTTGCAACGGCAACGTCAAAATCGAGCCAACCGCCCTTCACCTTATCGATGTATTCGGCAGCACCTGCATACGCAGCGCCCGCATCCAAGGCTTCCTTCACGCGGTCTTCCTTACAGAAAACCAACACGCGTTTTTCGCCTCTGAATTGGTGCGGTAAAACAACCGTGTCACGAACGCTCTGATTTTTTCCGATTTTAAGGCTGACATGAACCTCAACAGTTTCATCGAATTTAGCAAATTTCAGCTCTTTTACCAAATCAACAGCCTTAGGAACAGAGAAGAGAGCGGCGCTATCATATTTTTTCAATGCATTGCGATAATTTTTCCCGTGTTTCATTTAACGCTCTACCTCCACACCCATACTGCGTGCCGTACCGGCAATAATCTTCTTTGCAGCTTCCAAATCATTTGCACTCACATCAGGCATCTTCATCTTAGCAATTTCTTCAAGCTTTGCCTTAGAGAGCGTTGCAACCTTCTGGGTTACCGAATTGGCAGAACCCTTCTGAATATTGCATGCTTTTCTGATAAGAACTGCGGCAGGCGGAGTTTTAAGGATAAAAGTAAAACTCTTATCCGAATACACGGTAATAACAACCGGCACAACAAGCCCAGGCTCCATAGATTTCGTTCGATCATTAAACTGCTGTACGAACTGAGGAGCACTGACACCATGAGGTCCAAGCGCAGGGCCTACAGGCGGAGCAGGCGTCGCTTTACCGGCAGGACACTGCAATTTAATAACTGCAGCAACCTTTTTCTTAGCCATAATAATCTCCTTCTGGTACTAACGGGGCAAAACCCCTCCCATCAAATAAAAATAAACAGGAATTAAATAAGTTCGACTTGAAGCATATCAACTTCAACAGGCGTCGTTCTTCCAAATATCGCAACCATCACCCGTAGCTTATTACGATCAGACATCACTTCTTCAATCGTACCGGTAAAAGTGGCAAAAGGCCCTTCAATAATCTTAACCTGCTGACCTTCAGTAAATATCTGCGCTGCGCGCGGCTTTTCACCCTTAATCTCACCTGATTTTTGAAGCACGCTTTTTGCTTCTTCTGCGGAAATAGCCTGCGGACGCGCATCACCGACAACACCTAAAAAACCGGTAACGCCGTGTATCTTTCGAATCGGAGAGCAAACCCCTTTCCAATTCACCTGCGGCAAATCCATCTCAATTAAAATATAACCGGGTAAAAATTTTCGCTTGATAACTTTTTTCTTACCGTCTTTAACCTCGGTCAATTCTTCTTCCGGTATCTTTATTTCAGTTATAACACCGGCAGGTATTTCACCAAGATCAACCAACTGACGTATAGCACGTTCTATTCTTTTTTCATATCCGGAAAAGATATGAAGGATATACCATTCTTTTGCCATGCCAGCGCCTTAAAAAAACCACCCCAAGCAGGCAACGAAAAAAGCATCAACAACTCCGAGAAAAAAAGCGACAAGAATGGTAGAAACAATAACAACCTTTACCGCAGAAATCACATCATCACGAGTCGGCCAAACCACCTTCCGCAGCTCAGCAACACACTCTTTTCCAAAAGTAATGATTTTTGACATATCTACCCCTTATTTTAAAAAGACAGGCCAGGAAGGACTCGAACCCTCAACATTCGGTTTTGGAGACCGACGCTCTACCATTAGAGCTACTGACCTCTATTAAAAACCGATACGATTTAACATCTCGGCTTTGAATACCTATTTTATTTTTGTTTCTTTATGAACAGTATGCTTACGGTCAAACGGACAGTACTTGCTCAATTCAAGTTTACCCTGAATATTTTTTCTATTCTTAGCAGTTGTATAGTTTTTACGCTTACATTCCGTACACTGCAATGCGATCAGTTCAACAGATGTTTTTTTAGCCATCACAAACCTCCATAAAAAAGCAAAAGCTTCCGAGCGGAATCGAACCGCTGACCCCAACCTTACCATGGTTGTGCTCTACCGACTGAGCTACAGAAGCAAAAGATACGGAAGAATACCAGAAGAATAAAAAAGTGTCAAGTAAGAATAAATAGGATTACCTTTATTCATTCATAAATGATGTACCGCAACCACTTATAAAATAGTAGACAAGGGGATAAAATATTTTCTACTTGACAAAAAAAGAACCGATATGTATATGTAAGTCGATCAACAACCCCGACGCGAGCATCGGGGTATGTTGTTCTCATAAGGTGGTTGCAGTCGGCTTTAATACCCTTTGTTACGACGCAAGCGTCGGGGTATTAAACCCTCCGCACGAATAAAAATATAAAGTTCACTGCTGTAGCGTATCG
>CAUTXW010000026.1:0-32802 GCA_963542655.1 uncultured Treponema sp.
TTCCGGTGCTTTCGACTTAAAAATTCGTGAAAAGGGTAAAAATTGATTTCCGTGAGGGTTTCCCGGTGCGAATCTGCGCTCTGTATGCTGACGGTTTTGACTTTCATGTATAACCGAGTGCACATTCATCCCTTTTCTTTCATCCTGACTCCCTGAGGCTATGATGAGCTGAGATTGACAATGGCGGTACGGAACAGTTCTTCTTCTTTTGCTGAAGGTTCGATACCTTGGCTGCGCATTGTTTGAGCAATCGTTTCTACCGTTTCGGCAGCGCGCTTTCGGTCATAGCCCATATCAGCTAAGGCGGTAATAATATCTTCAAATTCCGATTTTTTTGTATTCTCCGGTCGGCCGGTCTCTTTTAGGCAGGTAAGTTGCCCCTTGAGAGCGAGCACCATCTTTTGTGCGGTCTTTTTTCCGATACCCGGAATTGCTTGCAGCCGTCCGACATCTCCTGCTTCCAAGGCGGTTTCCAACGCCGTGCTATCCAGTCCCGACAGGATTTTGAGTGCTTGTTTCGGGCCGATTCCGTCTACTTTTGTCAAATCCAAAAAGAGGCTTCGTTCATCCGGGGTTAAAAACCCGAAGAGCTTCATCTGATCTTCCCGATGATACAGCCAAGTATAAACTTTGACTTTTGTTCCCGGCGATCCGAAGCGGTCTGCGTTCAATGCCGACACAAAAATTTCCCATTCGATACCGTGCGTTTCGATGTAAATTGATTCGGCTGTTTTGCCGGTGAGCGGGCCGCTAATGCTGTTAAACATTGAGTTCTCCTTTTAGACTGGTGTGATTTGACTCTGTAACTCAATCGGATGCCGTTTCGGACCGCGCCGGATCCGTGAACTGTACGGTAGAAGAGCCTTTTGTAATCTCCGTAACGATTGTACTGAATGCATCACGATATTCAAGCGGAACGGTACCGCGTAACTTAACTGTCTGCAAAAATTCCGTTGCTGTGAACCGTACCGGCAGGTCTGCTACGGCATGCAGGAGCGCCCGGTGCGCTTCATAGCGGCATTCAATGGTAAAGGCTGCTTTTTTGATAAGCGGTTCGGTGCGGACTTGCTCAAGCGCGTCTTTTGTTGCATTGGAATATGCTTTAACTAAGCCTCCCGTTCCCAAAAGCGTTCCGCCGAACCAGCGGGTAACCGTTACCAAGATATTGGTAATGCCGCTTCCTTTCAACACGGCAAGTACCGGCTGGCCTGCCGTTCCTGCAGGCTCTCCGTCATCGCTGCAGCCGAGCACTGCGCCGGTTTCGCCGATCACGAAGGCGTGAACGACATGCCGCGCATCGCGGTAGCGTTCCTTCTGCCATTTAACCAGATCTTTTGCATCCGCTGCCTGTTCCGTATAAAAAATTTCTGCACGGAATATCGATCTTTTGATCGTGATTTCTGCAGATGCCGCCGGTAACGCCTGAGGAGACGCTGATGCAGCCTGCCGCTCTTCTTGTACTGAGGGTGCAGCATGCGTTTCTGCATTGCTGAGCACTAACATCCGGCGGCTTCCGATGCGGTATTTTTCGCCGGTGTGCAGCCGTGCCGCAGCTGTGCGGCGTACAGGGTGTTCCGCAGAACCATCGCAACGGTTAACGGCCCGACTCCGCCGGGTACGGGCGTAATCCAGGCAGCCCGCGCTGCAGCAGCTTCAAAATCGACATCTCCGACCAGCCTTTTCCCATGAGGCGCCGCCGGATCCGCTACCCGGTTAATGCCGACATCAATTACCGTGGCACCTTCTTTCATCATATCGCCGGTAATCAGCGCGGGGCAGCCGACGGCTGCAATTAAAATATCGGCTTGCCGTGTTATTGCCGCAAGGTTGCGCGTGTTGCTGTGGCAGAGCGTTACGGTTGCATCCGCCGCAGTCAGCAGTGCGGCAAGGGGCTTCCCGACAATTGCGGAGCGGCCTACTACAACGGCATGAGCCCCGCGTACCGGTATGTGGTATGCATGCAGCGCATACATAATGCCGTGCGGCGTGCAGGGAATAAAACGGGGGGCTCCGGTCAGTAGCCTACCCAAGTTTTCCGCCGTAAAGCCGTCGACGTCCTTCTTCGGATCAAGCAGATCAAGTATCCGTGTGCTTTCGAGCGGGGAGGGGAGGGGCAGCTGTACTAAAATACCGTCAACATCATCATCTCGATTTAACCGGGCGATATGCGCTGCTATTTCAGCTTCACATACCTGTTCCGAAAGCTGAATCACACGGCTTTGCATCCCGGCAGCTTCAAGCGCCCGCAGCTTTGTCCGTATGTATATCTGTGAGGCAGGATCGGCTCCCGATGACACGATAGTCAAACACGGCCGCGGATACCGTTTGCAATAATTCGCCGTTTCTTTGGTGATTGTGTCGGTAAGCTGCTGCGCAAGGCGTTTGCCGTCTATAATATTCGCCATGATGTATCCTTCAGCGTACGCATGCGTACAAAATATAGAACCGATACTAATATGTTTTGCGCTTCTTTTCTACCGGCTTTCATGTGTGTTTGTGTATTTTTCTCTTCCTCTCTCTTGACATCAATTTTATTACAATATAGTATACTAGTTAAATATTATACATGGCAGGAGGAGCAATGAAATATAATACGGATATCCCGATTTATATTCAGATCATTGAAAAGATAAAAACTGATATATTGAGTGGCAAACTTCTTCAAGGTGAACGGCTGCCGTCTATTCAGGAAATGGCCGTTGCGATGGATGTTAATCAGAATACAATCAGCAGAGTGTACAAGGAGTGCGAATCGCTCGGCATTATCGAAACTAAGCGCGGTATCGGTTCATTTGTGGTTGATAATCAGGTCCTTATCGATAATCTTCGCAGTGAAAAAGTCAGGCGCATCACAGATACGTTTATGCACGATTTACAAGCGCTCGGCTATTCGTTGCCGATGATACTCGATCTTGTGAAGCGGACGATTTTACTACAAGCAACAGAGGAGTTTACAAAATGAGTGTAATTTTACAGGCAGATTCGGTAAAAAAATCTTATTTTACCAAGCCAGTTCTCGGTGGTGTGTCTTTGGAAATACAGGATGGATCAATTCTCGGCTTATTAGGGCCGAACGGGTCGGGCAAAACGACTTTTTTAAAAATCATTGCGGGATTGCTTCATGCAAGTTCCGGCGATATTCGGGTGTGCGGGCAGCCGATCGGGCTTGAAACAAAACGGATGGTATCGTTCTTGCCCGATAGGAATTGTTTATACCCTCGGATGACTGCGCTTGATGTTATTCAATTTTATCAGGATTTTTTTGATGATTTTGATCGTAACAAGGCATTGGAATTGTTGAGTTTTATGCAGCTTGAGCGGAATCAGACCATTAAAACGATGTCAAAAGGTATGATCGAAAAGATGAATTTGACACTCACGTTTTCACGCGCAGCCAAGCTGTTTGTGCTTGATGAGCCGCTTGGAGGAACCGATCCTGTTGCCCGCGAGAAAATTATCAAGACGATTATCACAACATGGACTGAAAATAGTGCGATTATTATCAGCACGCATCTGGTAACGGATATTGAGCATGTTTTTACCGATGTCGCTTTTTTACGGGATGGGGTCATTACGCTGTGCGGGGATGCGGAACAGCTCCGGGAATCACATCAAAAATCAATTTATCAACTATATCTTGAAATTTTCGGCTAAAAAAAGGAGTGAAACATGAAACGGATTTTTAAATATACTTTTTTACAGCGGATTCCGGCTATCGTATTACACTGCGCGATTATGGCATGTATGAGCGGTGTTGAGATGATTTTTCTTACGCTGACAAAGGATGTAACCCACGTCTTTTATCTGATGTGGTTCGTGCTGACCGTACTTGCGCTGGCGGTTATTCCGCTTTCCGTGTTTATCAAGTGCAGCAGCGGCTATGCACACACTTTACTGTTTACGAATGAGAGTTATCTCATGTTGACGCTGCCGGTACGGACTGAATGGATATTGCTCGGGAGAATCCTGTGCGGACTGCTTGAGTTTATCATGTGCGCGGCTGTCTCAGTGCTTTTTTTGAGTATTGTTGCGATATTTTGGAATACCTATTATATGGGATTGGATGTGCACGATTTTGTCCGGTTGATTACCGATCTACCCTCCATCTTAGCGCGGAATATTCCGGGATTATTTGCACTTTTGTTTATTTTTATTGCTGCATTCATTCTAATCGGAAATGTGGCGCTGGTTGTACAAACCGTTTTACGGTCTTTTAATATTAAGCGTATGCGTGCACTCTGGACGGTCGGCGGGATTCTGGCGTTTATGAGTATTCTTTATTTTATCGGAAAGATTGAAACACAGATCGGGATGGCTCTGGGCGATTACTGCACGATCACGGTTCACAGGATAGCGTACCACGATTCAACGTACCACGATTCAATGAGAAGTGTAACATATCCGAGCACCTCGGTATCGATCCCTGTTGTATCTATTGTACTGTCGATTGGACTTGGAATCGGCTTCTTTTTTATTTCAACGTGGCTTTTAAAAAAGAAGGTTGAAGTATAAACCGCCGCCGCGGTCTTTAGCAGGTAAGTGCTCCCTTCCAGAACAAGGCGTTTGCCGGACGAATTTTATGCTCGGCCATCAGCTGAGAAATGAGATTGGTAAGGTCTCCTGCGCGCCAGAGCGTGAGGCGGCCGTGTAAAAACTGCACAAGTTCAAAGGTGGTATACTGCCGTTTATGCGATGCAATAAAATGGATGAGTTCCCGTTCATCTTGGGGATACAGTTTTGCGGTCTTTTCGCATATATCGCAGCCGGAGCAGGCAATGCTTTCATCCCCTGGATGACGCGGTACGGCGCGCACTTCACCGAGTGCTTCGAGCAGCACCTCCCGCCGGCAGCGCCCGCTTTCTGCAAATGCTGCAAGTATCTCTGCCCGTTTCCGCTGTTGTTCCGGCAGCTGCGCAATCCTCTGTGTATCTTCAGGGCTCCAAAGCAGTACAGCCTGGGCAGGGTTGCCGTCTCTCCCGCCGCGTCCGGCTTCCTGTATATACGCTTCGGCAGTCGGTGAGGCGTTGAGGTGAATGACGGTGCGGACGTTTTTCTTATCGACTCCCATGCCCCACGCGCAGGTTGTTACGAGAACGGCGCTGTCGTGCCGATGGAACCACTGTTCAACTGCGGTCTTCTCATCCCGCTGTAAACCGGCATGGTAGAATTTGATGTCGGGATCATGCAGCGTATAGCGGAGAAAGGCTGCGGTTTGCTCCGTGCTGTTCCGTGTTGCGCAGAAAATTACCATCGGACGGGCACGCTGCTTCACTTCCTGTAGGAGTGCAGGCGGTTTTACGCGGCATTGCCGTACATAATAAAAAATATTAGGCCGGTCGGATTCTCCGCGTACTAAATGCGCCCGTCCGTCAAAGAGCAGCTCACTGATGCGTGTCAGCACTTCGTTGCCGGCTGTTGCAGTAAAGGCGGTAACTGCGGGCGGTTTTAATGTTTCGATGACGTGTTTGAGCGTTTGGTATGCTGGACGGAAGCTGTCTCCCCATTCACTGACACAGTGCGCTTCGTCTATCGCAAGGTGCGCAATGCCGCGTTGTGCGATTCGGTTCAATACCGTCTCTTGCATCAGAATTTCGGGATTGGCGATGATCAGTTTGGCAGGCGGTTTGCCGTCGCGTCCTTCAAGGCGGGCATACTGCGTGCACCGCTCTTTTTCTGTTTGGCCGCCGCGGAACAGCACCGGTTCAAGATTTCCCTCACACATCCGGCGCATCTGATCACTCATTAACGCTAACAGCGGATAGATAATCAGCGTCGGCTTATCCAGAAGCAGCGCCGGAACCTGAAAGCAGAGTGATTTCCCTGCACCGGTCGGTAACAGGACAATCTGCCGTCCACGGAGTATGCCGTCTTCGTCATAGAGTTCGCTCAACGGTTCTCCTGTGGAGACTTGTCCGTTCCGGCGCGGCGGTTTGCTTACCTTCGAGGCTGATGCGAATGATGCCGCCGTAGTATCCGGTGTGGTTTCCGGTGCGGCATGTATTGCGAGTTCCGCTGCAGCAGCTTCTTTGGCCGTTTCCGCAGCGATGCTTGCCGCTTGTTCGGCGGCTGTTGCAGCATGGACGGCATCGAGTATGTTAGCGATAACCAGCCGCTGCCATGGGTACAGCGCCGGTATCCCGAACACTGTCTGCGCACAGATGGAAACGGCATCAGCCGTTCGCGATAAGCTGTATTCGGGATTATCGGATTCAAAAATCAGCGGGCAGCTTTCCGTATCGGGAAGTGCCGTTTCCGGTTCAAACAACGCGGTGTATTCGGTATCGGTGATATTCATATTATGCTATATGCATCATCGATGGAAAAACGGCTGGAAATTTCGGAAGAATTTTAAAAAATCCGCCGAGTGATGTGCTCATCAGCGTATTTCGGTGCACGTAGCGGAGGTATGACTGACGAAATGCACCGTCATCAATCCCTCCGCACGAATAATCAAATAGGAAAATTTCTAAAAACTGCAAGCCTATCGGCTTGTTCTGCAAGAAAATGATCGATCATATCCGCTCAAGCGGATTGCGAATCAGTTTTTAAAGATGCCCAAATAATCAGGCTGCTCTTATGCAACGACATGCGATGATGCCGGAACCTCGCTGATGTAGCCGGTTCGTAAGCAGAGGGCAAACATATCATTATCTAAAAATTCTTCGCTGATTTTCTCATATCCTTCTTTGTCGTGGCAAATGCGGATAAAATAGCCCTTATCGGTTTCGTTAAGGATTGAAAAATAAGAAACATCACCGGGATTACTTTTTATCGAATACAATTTCATACGTTACCTCCATAATATTGAGAAATGCTGCTTAAACGGTTTAATAGTCTGAACATTCCTCTTGAAACAAAACGGCGCCCCCAAAACGCCGATACGGCTCTTACGCATATCAGCTGTTTTTCCCGCGCCCTTATATAGTTTCGGCAGCGGCGTCCGGAGCTTTAGTGTTATTGCAGTCGGGTAAATACAGCGGATGGGGCGCTGATTTTTAAATACTTAGCGTAGTCGCTATCCATAGCGGCGGCTTGGACTTTCATGCGTAACGTGTGCATTCGTCCCTTGCGGCGCTTATCGTCATTTATGAGGAATTGAGGGGAGCCCTTGTGCTGCGCATGGTAACGTGATACTATCACTATCTATGGAAAGAAAAAGAATTTTAACCGGTGATCGCCCAACCGGTAATCTTCATTTAGGGCATTATGTCGGTTCGATTAAGAATCGAGTCCGGCTGCAAAATGAATTTGAATGTTTTTTTATTATTGCGGATTTACATACGCTCACCACAAAGCCCGAAAAACAATATATTGAATCTTTAACCGATAATGTTCGGCAGATGGCGTTGGATTATCTGGCCTGCGGAATTGATCCAGAAAAATCGGTGATTTATCTGCAATCGGCAGTGCCGGAGGTGTGTGAGCTTAATTTGTTTTTTTGTGATCTGGTAACCGTGCCTCGGCTGCAGCGGGTTCCTTCTATAAAAGATATGGCGAAAGCGGCTCAGCTGTCGGAACTGCCGTTCGGGTTGCTCGGCTATCCGGTGCTTCAGGCTGCCGATATTCTGCTTCCGCGGGCTCATCTGGTGCCGGTCGGTAAAGATAATGAAAGCCATGTTGAATTGACGAGAGAAATTGCAAAGCGCTTCAATTATATGTACGGAGAGGTATTTCCGGTGCCTGAGGTTATGGTGAGCGATTGCGGCTCGCTTGTTGGTACGGATGGACAGGCAAAGATGTCGAAAAGCCTCGGAAATGCGATATTCCTCTGTGATGATGAAAAAACAGTGATAAAAAAAGTCCGCAGTATGTATACCGATCCTAAGCGTACCAGTGCCGACATTCCCGGTACGGTGGAAGGCAATCCGGTGTTTATCTATCACGATGCATTTAATCCCGATAAAGCGGAGGTTGAAGACCTTAAAGACCGATACCGGAAAGGAAAAGTCGGCGATGTCGAGGTAAAGGATAAACTCGCTGCGGCGTTGAATACTTTTTTAGACCCAATTCGGGAAAAAAGAGCGTTTTATGCATCAAAGACCGGTTTTGTGGATGAAATTATCTACGACGGCACGATGAAGATGCGTTCAGAGGCTGCTCAAACGCTCAAAGCAGTAAAAAAGGCAATGGGGCTCTCCGGCGTCTGGAATAAGATTTCCCGAAAAGCGGAAGAAATGAAGAAAAAAGCAACAAAGGAAGCCGAGTGTGAAGAAAGAGCCCGTGCATACTTTGGCGGCTAGGTAACGATACATATACATATATCAATAGGAGAATCGAGGTATGAACACGAAAACAAAGATTTTTTCGCTCCGCTATAAGCTGGTGTTATTGTTTGGGCTGCTTATTTTAGCGGCTGGTATTATTATGGGCTTTCTTGCTGTCCGAACTGCCCGTAAAGCGGTAATAGAAAAAATTGAAGTTCATCTTACTGATAAAGCTACGGATGTAGCGGAAATTGTAGATGGAAGATTGTCTGCACTGATGCAATTTATTGAAGGTCTCGCCCGTATGCCGTTTTTACGTGATTCTTCCTTATCGTTGCACCAACAGGCCCAAGCTTTGGCTGTCGAGGCGGAGCGTAATCCGAAAATAGACTATTTCGGTATATGCGACTTGCAAGGCAATCGCTATGATGCAAGCGGTACTCTTACGCGTGTAAACGATAGAGTATGGTTTCAATCAGCTGCTCAGGGAAAAAACTATATTACAGAGCCGTTTCTCTCTCATATTACCAATAATATGCAAATTCTTTTTGCAGTTCCTATTTTCGATAATACCAATACTATTATCGGTGTATTGAGTGCAGCCGCTCCGGCAAAGCTGCTTTCTCAAGAAATAAGCGATATTGTCGTTGGAACATCCGGGGAGTGTTATATACTTGGATTGACCGGTACGACGGTCGCCTATCGGGATATCAGTTTTGTTGAAAAGCAGCGTAATCCGATAGAACTTGCAAAACAAGATCCATCGCTTGCTTCTTTGGCTGCGTTTACTCAACATGCACTGGATACCGATGAGAGTGAAATCAGCTACTATGAATATGGCGGCATTCATAATATCGCTTCTTATGCGACGATAAAAATAACCGGCTGGACGGTGATTGTAAAAGCACCGGTTAATGAATTTATGGGTACCGTTAATGCGCTCCGAAGGGGTATTTTAATTATCGGGATCATTATTTTGACGGTATCGTTGGTTGTTGTCTATCTCATTGCCTATAAGATGATAAAGCCTATCCAGATTGCAGTGGCTGCATTGAAAGATATTGCACACGGCGAAGGCGATTTAACGGTGCGGTTGCCTGTCTTCGGTAATGATGAAGTAACGCATTTGTCCGCTTATTTTAATGAAACGATAGAAAAGATTGCACTTTCGATACGGACAGTCGGATCAAATAGTGAATCCATGCAAGAAATCGGGGATGAGCTTGCCTTGAATATGAATGAAACCGCGAGCGCTATTCACGAAATCAGTGCGAATATTGATGGGGTAAAGCAACAGGCATTGACCCAGGCGGCAAGCGTTACCGAAACGTCGGCTACGATTGAAGAAATTCTCCGTACAATTAAGCGTTTGAATGAAAGTATCGAAACACAGGCGGCGAGCGTTGCGCAGTCTTCCGCTTCGGTTGAGGAGATGGTTGCCAATATCGGTTCCATCACAAAAACGCTTGAAAGCACCGACGGCGTTATCAAAAAGCTTGCTTCGGCTACCGGCGACGGAAAAGAGACGATCGCAACCTCGAATACGGTAACGCAGAAGATAGCCGAGGAATCGGGGAGCCTTCTTGAGGCGTCGAGCGTTATTCAGCATATCGCATCGCAGACGAATTTGCTTGCGATGAACGCCGCGATCGAAGCGGCTCACGCAGGGGAGGCCGGCAAGGGCTTTGCGGTTGTCGCCGACGAAATACGGAAATTGGCGGAAGATTCTGCGAGTCAGGGGAAGGCCATCACCGCAACGCTGAAGACGTTAAGCGGCGAAATTGAAACGCTCTCGGCCTCTTCAAGAACTGCCGAAGAAAAATTTAGCGCCATCTTTAATTTATCCGAACAGGTAAAATCGATGAGCGATCGGCTTACCGAAGCGATGCGTGAGCAGGAAAACGGTAGCCGGGAAGTCTTAACCGCGATTAAGAGCATCAACACCGTTACGATTGACGTGAGCGATGGTTCGGCGGAGATGTTGAGAGGCGGCGAAGGCGTAGCGGAAGAAATGAACAAACTCAACGATCTGACCCGTGTTATTACCGACAGCATGAACGAAATGGCCGTTGGCGCGGTGCAGATCAATAATGCCGTCCAGGAAGTCAACGAAATTACGCAGAAAAATAAGCAGAGTATTGGGAATTTGGTAAGTGAGGTCGCGAAATTCAAAGTGTAAGTTAGGGAAGGGAAGACACTTTTTCGGATAAAAGATTTCTTCCCTTCCCTAGGACCCATCCTATCTTCAAAAGAACCGCTTAGGGTTCTACCCTAAGAACCCTCATTGGTTCCAAGGTATTGTTCTAAAATAAAAAGCTGAACAGGTACGATTTTCACGAGAAAGGCCTTTCAGAACCGCCATGGATGGCGGTGGTTCTATGCAGTAGCGATGTTTTGGCTTTGCCAAAACTCGCGTTCAAAAATTGGCAAGGATGTCAATTTTTGAACATGACCCCATCTAAAGAAAAATAACGACTTAGTTGGATTGCTAGTTAGCGTGGCAATCCAGCCCTAAGAACCCACCATGGTTTCAGAGTATGGTCTTGAAAATAGAAGCTGAACAGTTATTGTTTTCACGATAAAAGGACTTTCAGAGCGGACAAGGATGTCGTGGTATCACGCAGAATTGAGATTTACGAAAGGCAAATCTCGCAGGTAAAAATATACAAGGATGTATATTTTTACCGAGCCTGCGGGTGTTGTTTACTGGATGCAAGGTACTGTTTTTAAAATAAAAGCCTATACCTTAAATTTACTTACTTCCGTTGCAAGGTTTTCAATGCTTTTCTTGTTGCGCAGCGAGATTTGATTGACTGCTTGCACGGAGGTATTGATGTACGTTGCGCCCGAAGTCATTTCATCCATACTACCGGTTATAATGCGCGTGAGGTCATCGAGCGTTGCCATTTCTTTTACGGCTTTTTCACCGCTTTGCAGCATTTCCGCTGATCCGTTATTCACTTCAATTGTTACTGCGTTAATATTCTTTATTGCAGCCAATACTTCTCTACTTGCATTTTCTTGTTCGCGCATGGCTTGCGTTAATTGAGTACTCATCAGCTTCACTTGCTCTGACAAGGTAAAAATCGCGTTGAACTTTTCTTCAACCGTATTTGCCGATGCGGAAAGCCCTTCAATTTCAGTCCCGAATTCTTTCAGCGTGGTGGTAATGGTTTTTCCCTGCGCGGCAGAATCCTCCGCTAACTTGCGTATCTCATCGGCAACGACAGCGAACCCCTTCCCAGCTTCGCCCGCATGGGCTGCTTCAATTGCCGCGTTCATCGCCAACAGGTTTGTCTGCGACGCAATGTGCTGGATCACACTGCTTGCTTCAATTAAGCTGCCCGATGCTTCCGCGATTTTTTGCGTAACGGCGTTGGAGCTTCGCAGCGTTTCCTTACCGTCCGAGGTTGCGGATGCAAGCGACTTAATCGAATCATCCGTTTTTTCAAGGGTTTTGGTAATAGATGCGATATTCGCTACCATTTCTTCAATTGCCGAAGAGGACTCTGCGACACTCGCAGCCTGTGTCGCGATTCTGCCGTTCAAACGGTTAATCGTCTGAATAATCTCCTCAATCGTAGAAGATGTTTCCGTTACGCTGGAGGCTTGCGTGAATATCTTCCGTTTTACATCTTCAATATGAGTGCTGATCTGATTCGCCGCATCAGCCGTTTCTTCCATATTTTGAGCCAGCTCGTTCCCGATTTTGGTCATCGTACCGGTGTTTTTATCCACAGACAGTATCGATGTTCTGATTTTTCCGATGGTTTGGTTAAAATATTCTGAAAGATTGCGAATTTCATCCAGGCCGGTGAGCGGTAAACGGACGGTTAAATCTCCTTCACCCTGCGCGATATCTTTCAAGGCTGCCGTAACATTGATAAGCGGGCTGATAATACGCTTTGAAATCCAATAAATGACGATACCGGAAAGCGCCAGTGTCGCCGCTCCGATCAGATACATCCAACGGTTGAGTGTATACACATCGCTTAAAAATTCCTGTGCCGGAGCCCTGATCATCAGAACCCAGCCGGTTTTCATTTTTTTCCCGGCGACAAATTGGGTTACGCCTGCATAGGCACCGGAACCGCTCACCACCGTATCCGATTTAAAGACCGATTCAACCAACGCGGACAGCGACGCCATATCCTTATCCGCCTTCGCTACTTCGGTTACGTTTATCTGCTCGGTAACGCGGGTAAAATCCCCGTCGCCGATGATCTTTCTGCTTGCTCCGATGATGAATGCCGAACCGCTGGTCCCGATTTTGACCTCTTTGCAGAGCTCCGAAAGCGATCTACCGTCGATATCCACCGAGAAAAAGCCGACTATCCGGTTATCCTTTCCATACATCGGAATTGCATAGGACATCAGAAACGCGTCCTTCGCGATGGGGAACGGCTCGGACAAATACCGACAGCCGCTCATGACGGTATGATACCAATCCTGATTACCGCAAAAAAAGCTGCTGCCGTTGGAACGTATCAGATTGCCGTCCATTGCCGCCATCCCGTAGTTTTTGACATCCGGCTGGCGCTTGATCAAAAAATCAATTTCTTTCAGCCTGTCCACAATCGGCATACTGTCATCAAGCAGCGCCGGAGACGCGGCGACGCCTTCAAGCCAAAAGAAAAAATCTTCCATTTCATAGTCGATCTTTTCTACCGTTGCCGTTACCTGCGTTTGCAGCAGTTCCATCACCTTTGCCGTCAGCGCTTTGCGGACAATGCTGCTTGCTAATACCGCTTGCAAAATCGATACGGTAATAATAAACAGCGCAAAAATGATAATCAGCCGTTTCTGCAATCCGAGTTGTTTCTTCATATAGTCCTCTTATTCGGGGGATTTCTTATAACGGAAGCGGCTTTTGTATCGAAGATACGGCGCTTTTCCGTTGGAAGATGATAGGGTACGGCGTTTCTAAAAGGATGGGTTAGTTTTTAGAAGGTTCCAATAGCGATAACAAGTCGGCCGGATGTGCGATGATATGATGTGCGCCCGCGTGTTCCAGTTCTTCACGGGTACGGAAGCCCCACAGCACGCCGACGGTTGTAAGGTTGGCGTTGTTTCCGGTGTGCATATCTACTGCCGTGTCGCCGATGTAGAGGCATTCGGGTGTTTCGCAGCCGAGGAGTGTGAGAATTTCAAACGCACCGGCGGGATCGGGCTTGAGCGGAATGCCGTCGCGTTGGCCGAACACGGCGGAAAATGTTTCTTTGCCAAAAAACGCCTGGATCGTCTTTTCCGCTGTGGGCTGCGGCTTATTTGATAACACCGCCAACTGTATTCCCCGGCGGTGCAAGGCGTGAATCATATCGGCAATTCCGTCATATAAGGTGCAAAGATATAAGAAATCGGCATCATAGGCCGCATTGTAGCGCTGTAAAATGATTGTTTCCAGATCGGGATCATCAACGCCGTGATACGCCAATACGCGGTGAATTAGCATACGAGCCCCGTCTCCAGCAAAATATTTAAAGTTTTCAACCGGCGCAGGAGGAAAGCCATGCTTTGCCGTTTCAGCATTGACAAAATGAGCAATCGTGCGCACGGTATCGGTCAATGTACCATCAAGATCAAAAATACAGGCCTTTATCATTAGTAGATAGTATATAAAATCGGTTCGGAAAAAACAAGGAGTTCAGGTTCTTTCGTTCCGCTCAAAGAGCATATCGGATGTCTCGCTCTTTTGCTTTTATCCTTAATCTTCTACTTGACTTTTCGAGGGGGGGGGGGGGTATAATGGAAGAAAATTATTCATTTAGGAAACAGGAAATACTCATCTGTCCAATGCGCTTTTCAAATCACCTAACATGAGTAATGAGGACGCCGTATGGCTGTCCTATTTTCTTCTGTATTACTCAATAGACCTGCGCGATAACTTCGTTGTTACTCAGACTGACGAGTTTTAAGTCCTTGAAATAGTATGACTTAAAACATCGTGTTTCAAAGTAACCAGTTCTGAAACCAACGTTGTAAAACAGGTTTAGTTGTAATACATTTGGAGGTTTTGTATGAAGCGAAACAAAATCGGTTCACTACTCGGAGTGCTGATCTTCTTCAGTGCGGCTGTCGTCATGACAAATTGTAATACCCCTACGGGAAATAATGCCACGCAAAAACAGGGTACCACACAGGGCAACCAAAACAACCAAGGTAATCAAGGTAACCAGGGTAATCAGAACAACCAGGGAAACCAAGGCAATCAAGGCAACCAGGGAAATCAAGGCAACCAGGGAAATCAAGGCAACCAGGGAAATCAAGGCAATCAGGGAAATCAAGGCAATCAGGGAAATCAAGGCAATCAGGGTAACCAAGGCAGCGGAACGGTAACCGGTCTTGAAGGTGTTACATGGGAATTAAAAAAAGCAGGAGAAACAACCTTTCCCATACTGGAACACGGGGTACAAATACGTCAGTACATGTACTTTGACGGCAGAGAGGTGGTACAAGCACACAAAATAAACGATACACTGTACAAGACAAGTGTATCACCGTATACATTGTTCGGTAATACAATACAAATAAGGTATCCTAATGGTGGCCCAACAGTGGTAATGACGTACATTATCAGCGGTTCTTCATTAAAGCTAATCCACAGCAAAAACAATTTCCAATGGGACGCCGTTAAAGTGAGCATGCCTACGGTACAGGACATCAAAAATGCTCCGTAGCAGTCGAAAAATCCTAATCCGCCTAACCAGGGAAACCCTGGTCAAAACCCTCATCCGGGCAATCCCCATAATCCGGGGAACCCCGGCCAGAACCCCCATCCGTAATCTCGTAATGCAAGAGATTCGGTAACAGTAACAAAAAAGCGCTTTGAGGCACGTTCCTCAAAGCGCTTCCTATCTTTTAATACGTCTTGTTATGCGGAAGGATGATCGGGTACAGCTTAACGTTCTGCTTTTTCATCGCTTCCAGCACCGCATCTTTGGTAACCGGGCCTTGCGGGCGTGCATGGGGCGGTGCATCGCCGATCAGGATCAGTTTACGATCGGTATCCGAGCCGGTTCGCCATTCAAGGTCAAGGGCGGCATCCAAGCCTTCGTACACCGCTTCGGGGATGTCGCGGCCGCCGAATACGCTAAAGCTGTTCAGCGCGGCGGAAAAACTGTTCAGCTCCGATGTAAAGTCACAGGCAGTTTTGGTCAAAAAATCATCGTAGTAGTCTTTGTAGAGCACGAGTCCTACGCGGTATGAATCATATTTCGGCAGCACTTTCTGCAGCGAATCGACCAGCAGCTCTCTGATTTTTCGCACATCATCTTTCATACTTTCCGTTGCATCAATGACGAACACCACATCGAGTTTTTTTTGCTTATGCGGCGCTAAGATCACTTCAATCGACGGCATGATACCGTCAACACTGTCGGAATAAATCAGCTTATTGCCGCTCAAGCGCGCCAGTTCGGAAAACGCCTCAATTGCAGGATCGCTAAACGCTGGATCATGGGTTTCTTTAATGGATTTTTGCGTAACCCGCAGAACAAAGGGATTATCACTGAAGGCGCCGGTATAATCGGCATACGGTTTTTCAAAAGCACGGATGTTAAAAAACGTTCCGTCAAGCACTTGCACTTCACCGTTCCGCGTCCATTCATAGCCATAATAGATGATATACGGAACCCAGATATGGTAGGCTTCACCGAGCGGCGTATTTTTCTCCGGTGTGGAGTCTATCAGGCTATAGAGCCGTTTTCCGCGGGTATCCAGCTCTTTTCCGTTCAAAATTCGCTTTTCATCGCCGTTAATGGGATTGTATTCGGAATCGCGGTACGCAAAGTTATCCAGCCGTTTGAGCGGGTCTTTCGTTGTCTCCGTCATCAAAATAGAGGCGATATCGGGCTTTTTTCTGATATAAAAATGATACCCCGCCCCCTTTGGGTCTTGAATGACTGCAAGATCGCTTTGATCAAGCTCCAAATCCGCTCCGAACAATGGAAGCAGCACACCGGCAAGCGCTAAAACTTTGAAAATACCCTTCTTACTCATATCATTAGTATCGAACGGATTATCGATAGGTCTTAATATTTTTTCTGAGCTTTTTGTGCAAAGATCGTTACTTCCGGTGTGAAGCGTGATTTGTGTCGCGTTTTCGTCTTGATTTCTCTTCGTCTTTCAGCTTTTTTTCTTTTATATCCCATTCGACATCGATAAGACGGGAATCCAGATCGGGGATGCGGGTAAGGTTTGCGCAACTCTGCCGATGGATGATCACACCCCGGCCGTTTGCAACATAGCCGCAGATGGGGGCATCCAGCGTCGGCTGACAGCAGCCTGCAAACCGTACCGGAAAGTTGGTAGAGCCGCCGACGCGTATCCGCAGCGACGGATTCTTCGTCGGATCTTTTTGCGCTGCTTCAAACTCATGCTTGATGCGCGCGGCTGCTTCCGGCGTTTCCTTGGGCCGCAAAAACTCCTTTGGCGGTTCATCCTGCAGCTCAAGCCGCTGCACTTTTTCATCTTTTTCCGTCAACAGCAGATTTTCGTTGAGCTGCAGCCACGCGCGAATTTTTTGCCGGGCGCGCGCCGTATGGGCATTTTGATAGTGATTATGCGTGGGATGCGCGTTCGGATGGGTGATAACCTCTACCTTTTGCGTATTTTTGAGCGGACGGGAGAGCGGAATAATAACACCGTCAGCCTTTGCTGAGACCAGCTTTTCCCCAATCGACGAATGAATACGGTATGCAAAATCCACCGCCGTAGAACCTGCCGGTAGTTCGATGATATCGCCTTTCGGAGTGAACACAAAGATCGAATCACTTAACAGATCGCTTTTTAATTCCGCGAGGAACTGCTCATTATTGAACCGCTGTTGGGCAAGCGACTTCACTTGCTGCACGAAAGACAATTCCTGCTCGCTGGCGGTTTTATTTTTGCTCCGTTTTTTGTACACCCAATGGCTTGCAACGCCCCGTTCGGCAACCTCGTGCATGTCGCGGGTGCGGATTTGAATTTCCAGCGTCTGTCCGCCGCTGCAGATCACAGTCGTGTGCAGGCTCTGGTAGCCGTTTGCCTTCGGCATCGCGATATAATCCTTAAAGCGGCCGTCAAGCGGCTTCCAGACCGTATGCATCAGTCCCAAAATGGTATAGCATTCCGCAACCGTGCCGCATAAAATCCGCACCGCCAGCAGGTCGTACAGTTCATCCGCAGCCTTATTCCGCTTTTTCATCTTTTGATAGATCGACCAAAAATGCTTTGCGCGGCTTTGCACCGTTACGCGGATACCTGCTTTTTCCATCGTTTCGTAAATGGTTTTTTCGGTATTTTGTAAAAAAGCCTCGCGCTCTTTTTTCTTTGCGGCAACGACTTCTTTTATTTGATCAAAGGCTTCGCGGTTGATGTATTTCAGGCTTAAATCTTCCAATTCATGCTGAACGGTCGAAATACCCATCCGCTGAGCAAGCGGCGCCCAAATTTCGCTGATCTCCCGTGCGATACTGCGCTGCCGGTCTGCGGGATATTCCTTGATATACCGTATCTTATCCAGCCGGTCGGCAAGCTGCACAATCATCACCCGCAGGTCGGTTACCATGGAAAAAAACATCTTGCAGACGGCATCGGTGTGCTCTTTGCCGATACTGTAGAGCTTTACGTCGGAGAACTTTGCCGCCGCATCGAGAATATCCGCTGTGGTTGCGCCGAATTGACTGCGCAGCTGTTCTTCCGGCACCTTAAAAGAGCCGTTTTCGCTGTAAAGGAGGGCACACACAATACTTTCGGCGTCCATTTCGAGCTGCGCAAGGCTATGCGCCATACGGAGCGAATGCGCGGCGTCATGGGGGATGGTTTCTTCGCTATAAGATGTCAGCCCCTCCGTGTCGGCACGGGACGTATCAGTATGAAGCGGCGGATTCTCCGTGCCGTCGGCGGGCTGCGTGCGCTGTTCAAGCAACAAGTTCCATGCGGCGGTAATCCGAGCCGTATCTTGCGCGTTTTCTGCTTCCGCATAATAGGGATATTGCGTAAAAAAATGAGTGAGATCGGTTAAGTTTTCAACTTTTTGTATCATGATACACGCCCTCAGGGTAAACGCATGAGAGACTATCAATATACGCCGCGGAATGTGATCTCTCTGTCTAATGCGTTTGCCCTTCTTCTAAAATAAACTGCGCGAAAAAAATTCGCGCAAAAGGAATGCACCCGCTTAAACTATTGCTTGTGCGGGTGCTCCAATGCGCCCTCGATTAGCCGGTCTTGATGTGCCCAATCCTGATGAATCCGAATATCCGAAAAGCCTGCACATTCAAAAAGACGGCTTGCTGCTTCGGCATGGTATTCGCCTGCTTCAGTTAAAAGGACGCCATGCGCACCCAGTATACTATGACTATTATTTGTTAAAATCCGTATAAAATCAAGACCATCCGCGCCGCCGTCGAGTGCTAACGCCGGTTCGCTCCGCCCGTCTTGCAACAATTCCTGCGTTAATGCGGACGGCACATACGGCGGATTTGCCGCGATAAGGTCAAACCTCTGCCGGTATGCACAGTCTTTTTGCGTAATCCTCTGTTGAGTACAGCGGGCGGAAATGTCCTGTAGACGACGCATATCGCCTTCCACAATGAGCAGCCGCGTTTGCGCTTCTGCCGAAAGAAGTTTTTGAGCATTGAAACGGACAACCGTAAGCGCAGCAGAAGAAATGTCGGCGGCAACACAGCGCACGTTACGGATGCCTTCCGCTTCCAACGTATGCAGGATGGACAAAATGACGCAGCCTGAACCGGTACAGGGATCAAAGATATGAACTATTCGATCCGGCGGCGCATTCGTGATTTTTTCTTTGATGATTGCAAGGCTGCGTTCTACCAGAAGCTCGGTGTCGGGCTTGGGGATCAGCACATCGGGGGTAACATGGAAAGGCAGTCCCCAAAACTCCTTTTCTCCGGTGATATACGCAATGGGCAGTCCTGTAGCACGCTGAGCCACTGCTGCCAAAAAGGCATCGCGTACCGCAGAAATATCGGCGTCATCATGGGCAAATAGCCACGCCCGCGGCTTTTTCAGCACGTGCTGCAGCAGGACGTCCGCATCCAGCATCAAAGACGATCGGGTGTGCCCCCCCAGAACTGCCGACTGCGTAAACAGCGTAACGGCAGCGCGGCGGGCGTCGGCAACCGTGAACATCCCGTTAGACTTGCGCCTTCATCATTTGCTCGCGGGCGGCGATACACAACCCGTCGATAATTTCATTGAGGTCTCCCTGCATAATCGCATCAAGCTTGTAGAGGGTGAGATTGATGCGGTGGTCGGTTACGCGGTTTTGCGGGTAGTTGTAGGTGCGGATACGCTCCGAGCGGTCGCCCGATCCGACTTGGTTTTTCCGGTTTTCCGCCCGCTCTGATTGCTTTTTCGCTTCTTCCATATCGTAGAGGCGGCTCCGCAGGACGCGCATCGCTTTCGCTTTGTTTTTAATCTGGCTTTTTTCGTCCTGGCAGATGACGACGAGACCGGTCGGAATATGGGTGAGCCGCACGGCGGAGTCGGTCGTGTTGACGCACTGTCCGCCCGGCCCTCCGGCGCGCATAACATCGATGCGGAGGTCTTCCTGCTTGATGACGATTTCCGTTTCTTCGGCCTCCGGCAGTACGGCAACGGTTACCGCGCTCGTGTGAATACGCCCCGATCCTTCGGTTTCGGGAACACGCTGCACCCGGTGTACACCCGATTCGTAGCGGAGACTTCCGTACACGTATTTTCCCGAAATAGACAGCGTTACTTCTTTAAAGCCGCCCAGCTCAGTTTCGTTGGAGGATAGGATTTCGTACTTCCAGTTTTTCAGCTCCGCATAATGCGTATACATCTTCAAAAGATCTGATGCAAAGAGCGCCGCCTCTTCTCCGCCGGTACCGCCGCGGATTTCCATGATGATATTTTTTTCTTCCAACGGATCCGGCGGAATCAATAGAACTTTCAAATTTTCTTGCGTTTTTTCCAGCTGCGTTTCAAGTTCGCGCAGCTCTTCCCGCGCCATTTCTTTCAGCTCATGGTCGGTTTCTTCCTGCATCATTGCACGGGTTTGTGCGATTTCCTGCTCAAAACGGCAATAGTTCGCATATTCTTCCATCAATTTTGAAAGATATGAATGTTCCCGCATCGCTTCCTTATAACGCGCAGGATTCTTAATCAACGCAGGGTCTTGTATTTCTTCTTCCAGCTCTTTCCAGCGGACTGATAAACTTTCAAGTTTTTCTTTCATATTATGTATACCTTTAGCCGAAACCGGCCGATTATAGCGGCTGCCGTTGGGAATTGACCGAACGTATACCGACAGCCTGATTGTAAACTATCTGTGTTAAAAGTATGAAACCACTCCACGCATCGGTTTTGCGGACGCTCAATCGGACATAAGCGTACGGCCATCCGGCCATATCTGTGCAGCGGATGAAGCCGATTATACCACGCGTGAACGTTTTACGATAGCAACCGCGTAGAATACGGCGTTATGTATCGGGCGCAAAGGAGAGAATGTCTTTATTATGGAACAACTTTGCATAGCCGAGCGCCGACATGCCGAGGCTATCGGTTATCTTCCAGTTTGCGCCGTGCTCGCTCAGCAGTTTTACCATCGGAATATCTTTTCTTCCGACAGCAAGAATGAGCGCCGTTTGCCCGTCTTTGCTCTGTATGTCGGTATCTGCATGCCGTTCAAGCAGCAGCCCTGCGGTTTTGAGGTCGCCGAGCTGAGCTGCCTCCATCAAGGCCGAATACGAACGATCCTTGGCACGGAGATTTATATCGGCACCATGCGCCAGCAGCAGCGAAGTAGTTTCATAATGCCCATTCCTAATCGCAAGCGAAAGCACCGGCGTACCGCGCACATCACAGAGCGAGGCATCAAAGCCTGCATCCAAGAAGAGCTGTACCACTTCGCAGGAACCTTCTTCCACCGCGGCGACAAAGTTGAAGTCAAAACAGGGAAAGCCTAAATGAAGCAGCTGTTCCCGCGCATGTTTTTTTTGTTCGGTTTTTACAAACGACTGCTGTTCGCTGACAAAATACCGTTCAAATCCGTCGACTGTCAGCGCTGTAATAAACTGCCTGCAATTTTCAGGCAGCAGCGGTGCGGTTCCTGCCGGTAACACGAAAATCGGCATCTTTCTACCCACGCCCATTCCTAAAAAAAAGAGATAGGCGGAATTTAAAACAGCCATATTTTCGGCCAAAATGAAGACGATATGCGTTACATCCTGTAAAAGAGCTGACGGATTCGGATAGATAGCGGCATTCCATACCTCATCTGCTTGGTACCGGACAACCGTACACTGATGAGATTCAATCATATACGCGATATTTTCAGAGATGCTTTGTGCTGTTTTTTCGTATAAAATGGCGATCTTCATAGTATTTCTCTCATAGACTTGCTCTAAAAACGCCGTTGTTTACGGTTTATTCGTGCGGAGGGTTTAATACCCCGACGCTTGCGTCGTAACAAAGGGTATTAAAGCCGACTGCAACCACCTCGTCAAAAATGTACATCCTTGTACATTTTTGACTGCGAGTTTTTTGCAAGGCAAAAAACTCGTTCCTGTTTGGAACAACCGGCATCCGTGCCGGATATCCCATACCGTGCGGAACATTGAGCATTGCATATACCGCCATGGATGGCGGTTGTTCTACGCAGTAGCGATGTTTTGGCATAGCCACAACATCGCAGGCAAAACTATACACGGATGTATAGTTTTGACGAATGCTCTGCGTCGGGGTTGTTGATTATCCCGTATTTCCCGTAGTGCACAGCTTCTTTGTGTACGAGCCGCCGTATCCTGCGATTGAAAGATACGTTCTTGCACGGCAAATCGAACCGTTTTTAGAGATGCTCAGCAGTATAACGGAAAAAGATGATACATTCAACCGCCGGTGAACGGAAATTCCCGCTAGGAAGCGCGCGGAAGACGGCGCTGCATCGCTTGACGAGGCGCATTCCTCTTTTTAATATGACGCCGTACAAAGAACGCCGTCAGCCCGGCGGTTCCGAGCAATTCGGCAGCGTGAAAGCGGAGGAGACGGAAGCGATGAAAAAGACAAATGCAATGCGGATTTTGGAAGCAGCGGGTATCCCGTATGAAAGCGTTGAATATTGCTGGGACGAAGATCATTTGGATGCGGTATCCGCCGCTCAAAAGCTGCATATCGATCCGGATGCGCTGTTCAAAACGATTGTGATGATCGGCGAAGATAATACGGTAGGCGTTTTTTGCGTCCCCGCTCCACGTTCGGTCAGCTTAAAGAAGATTAAAAACATAACCGGTAAAAAACTTGTCCCGCTCAAACTCACCGAGTTGCAAAAAAACACCGGCTATATCCGCGGCGGCTGTTCCCCTATCGGCATGAAAAAGCATTTTCCGACCCTGATCGACGAAACCGCTCAGCTGTACGATCATATCTATGTCAGCGCCGGGGAACGGGGGTATATGCTGCGCATTGCCCCTGCAGATTTGCAAGCAATCTGCGCCGCCGCTTTTGCCGATATCCAAGAAGAAACCGCCAAAAACTAACCGCGTTTTTTACCGGCATCCGGACATAAGCCCCATCCCGTGAGCTGCGTTACAGTGCCCCGCGCTCGGAATGGAACCGCCGTTCCGCCCCGATTGTAGTCGGCGGCCCGTGCCCCGGGAACAGCAGCAGCGCATCGTCATAAATAAAGAGCTTTTTATTCAGCTGATCTTCCAAGGTCTTTGCCGCAAAACGGTGCAGTGTATGCCCGGCAATACCGGCAGTCAGGCTGTCGCCGGTAAAGATGCTGTTCGCAATTTTAAAGATGTACGAATCGGGCGAATGGCCGGGGACCGAAAAACACTCAACCGCAAAGCCCGCAATCGAAAGCGTACAATCGCCTCTGAATGCCTTTCCTTGGTTATGTACCAGCGCTTGATCGGCGGCATAGACGCGCGGATTATAGATTTTCAGCAAGGTTTTAAGCCCATAGCCGTGATGGTTAAAATGGTTGTGCGTAATGCATACGCCGGTGAGCCGATACCTGTTTTTTTCAATATGCGCAATGACCTCACCGGTAATTTTTCCCGGATCGATGATCAACGCTTCTTTACTCGCTTCATTTCCGATCAGATAGCTATTGACAAATCCTTCATCGGAATAATGAGGATATATTTTCACGGCTTAAACTCCTTGGTATCGAAATAAGCCTCCCGCGTATTGGATGCCTTAAATGAAACGTCGCGATAGCTATTTCGTCTAAAATACGTTGTTTGAAGATTGCAATTTTGAAAAGATGCGGCGTGCAAATTGCACTGAATAAAGCGGGACGAATATAAATCGGAATCATGAAAGCAGCATTCATGCGCGGTAATACCCGTAAAATTATTGATCAGCAGCTCCGTATTAAAGAAGCCGGTACGCTCAAAGAGGCTGCCTGCAAAACAGGAAAACTGGATATCGGCTTTTTCAAACGTGCAGTCAATGAAAGAAGCAAAATCAAAAAAAGAGATTCTGATTCTGGTACCGGTAAAACGGCAGCCGACAAAGCGGGTATTTGAAAACGAACAACCGGTGATCCGCTTGCCGGAAAAATCAATATCCGTCAGCAAAAGATCCGAAAAATTCATGCTATTCAGATATATGCTTGAGGAAAGCTGGGCTTTCAATGTTTCTTGGGAATTTTTTTCTGTTATATCGAACATAGAGATTAACTATCAGGCCTCGTTAGTTGATTCCGTCCAGCGGGAGCCTCCCCTGCGGTTTAAAATCGCCGAGCAAAGCGGCAAACCCTGCGGTAAACGATACCGGCGCATAGCTGTACAACGCGAGCGCAGTGGGAATTTCCGGAATTCCGGATAAGAATACCGGCGAAAGGCAAGAGAAAATGATATACCGCTTTTGAGGATAGGTTTTATATAGCCGCTGCAAAAGCTGAAGCGATGAATCGTTTGCCAAACAGAAGATGACGGTATCGCTTGCAGCGGTCTTGGTAAAAATGCCGTCCGACAGATTACTGGTTTGAGCGGTTGGAAACCGTTTTAAGCCTGCCTGTAAAAAAGCGGAGTAAGCTCCGGCCAGCAGGATTTTTTCCCCGGACTTATGCGTATAGGGAATATGCTTGCCGCGGACAACGGTAATCGCCCGCGCTGCAATAGACAGAAAAGCCGACTGTCCTTCGGCATCGGGCAGCTTTTCGGTAACAGCATACACATCGGGATACAGCGGTACCGCATTGCCACTTTTAAAGTACCGGAGTTTTGTTTCGATAATCCTGCGCGCCGCGTCTTTAACCCGCAGCCGAAACGCTTCGTGGGTCTGCATCCGCTGTAAATTCTCCGTCCAAAACGCATCATAGAGGCGCGGCGTCGTCGAAGATTCGATAATATCGTTTCCCGCTTCCAGCGCAAGCTGCACCGCTTTTGCAATCGTACCGGCATAGCGGATTGCGCCGTTCATCATCATGTCATCGGTAATCACCAAGCCCTTAAACCCAAGCTGCCCGCGCAGGACGGTCTGCAGCAAATACCGGGAAAACGAGGCCGGCTCACCGTGTTCGGATACGGCGGGGAAGTTCAAATGGCCGGTCATAATTGCCGGAACTTCCGCTTCGATCAGATATTGAAAGGGCACCAGCTCGCGGTTATAAAACGTTTCTTTAGAGATGGCGATACTCGGCAGCTTACCGTGACTGTCCAATGCGGTATCCCCATGCCCGGGGAAATGCTTGGCCGTCGTCAGTACGCCCGCCTTCTGGCTCCCCTGCATAAAGGCGCGGGCTAAAATACCCGCCGCCTCCGGTGATTGCCCGAAGGAACGCGGCCCGATAATGGAAGATTCTCGGTTGGTATACAGGTCGACCGTCGGCGCAAAATTGAGATTGATGCCAAGCGCCGAAAGCTCACGGGCGATATAAAAGCCTTCATAATAGGCGTCGACCGGAAAACCGGAGGCGCCGAGCGCGAGATTGCCGGGCGTTTCGGAGGTACGTCCCTTCACATGGCGTATCCAGCCGCCTTCCTGATCGGTTGCGACAAAGAGCGGAATACGGAAGCGGGAACTGTTGGCTTTTTTTTGTAAGAGGCTGACCGCCTTTGCAAGCGCCACACTGTCTTCGGTGTTCCAGCCGAATATTTTGATGCTGCCGAGGCTCCGCTCAGTAATCCAGCTCATCAAAAGATCGGTCGGCTCCTGTCCCGCCCATCCGAACATAAACGTTTGGGACAAGAGCTCTTCATCGGTCATCGCTTCCGTGATCCGCTCGGCAAGTTCGGCGGCAGGCACGGAATCATAAAAGTCAGGCAGCGTTTGGATGCCTGCCGCTTTGGTTTGGGCATCCGATGATGCGGTAAGCGGCGGAAAGGCCAGCAGCGCGGCGCCGAAGAGCAGGGCGGCAAAAAAATGCTTACACTGCAAAACGGTTAGCCGCGGAGCGTATCGATGTATGCTGCCGCCGTATGAGCGGCGATCGCGCCGTCGGCAACAGCAGTCACTACCTGCCGGAAAGACTTTGCGCGCACATCGCCTGCCGCATAGAGACCTTCGATGGAAGTACGCATATCCTCATCGGTAATGATATATCCGGTTGCATCTTTCGACGCATCGGGGAAAAGCTCTGTTTTCGGATTCATACCGACAAAGAAGAAGACCGCATCGCAGGCGAGTTCCCATTCTTCTTTGGTTTTTACATTTTGTAACACGACAGCCGTTACCTTATCAGGCCCTTTAATCTCTTTGACGGTTGTATCGAATACTGCAGTGATGTGCGGATTGTTCAGCGTCCGGGTAACGAGCGCCTTTTGCGCACGGAACGTATCGCGGCGGTGTACCATCGTAACGGTATCCGTTAAATTTGAAAGGTAGAGCGCTTCATCGCAGGCAGCATCTCCGCCGCCGACAACCACGATGTGCTTATTTCTAAAGAAGGGACCGTCGCAGGTAGCGCAGTAGGAAACCCCTTTGCCCTGCAGCTCTTTTTCACCCGTTACGCCGAGACTGCGGTGTTCCGCTCCCGTTGCAAGAATGACGGCAAGTGCTGTGTAGGCTTTACCGGCGGTTTTTACGGTAAAAGTTTTATCTTCGTTTTTTACCACCGATTCTACTTTATCGGACGTAAATTCCGCGCCGAAGCCTACTGCTTGCTTGCGCATATTTTCCGAAAATTCAAAACCGTTAATAGGCTCCGCATATCCGGGATAGTTCTCCAGAGAATCGATTAAGATTGCCTGTCCGCCCGGTGCTTTTTCTTCCAGCGCCAATACTTTTAAGTTTGATCGGCATGCATATTGCGCCGCAGCCATCCCTGCAGCTCCTGCGCCGATAACGATAATATCATAATTTGTGTTCATTATTATAATGTACGAAAAAACCTGCCATTGGTCAATTCAATCACAGCCGGACACGGAGATTCAGCTCTACGGCTCTTCAGCTTGCGGTTCTTTTTCTTTTTCCTTAATGATAATGGTACCGGTGCTTCTTTCCGCGAAGGAGAATTCTTTTGCTGCAGTATTTGCCGCAAAGCTCTTGCCTTCGACGGTAACTTCATCTTTTTGAGTGATCGTAACCGTTTCGTCGGAGGGAGCTGCTAAAAGGCTTTCTTTCTTTTTCCAGATGAGTGCCGGGCTGTGTACCGAAAAGTCATCTTCAATTAAATGAAAAGATACGGTACCTCCGAGCGCATATTCTTCCGATTTTTCATCAATGTAAAGAATGCCCGTTTCGCCCTGCATGGATTCTTCATGCGTTTTTTCATCGTACTGCGTAAAAGAAATATCTTTGCCCGCCCATACCTTCTCTTCATCATACATTTCGAGCTCTTTTGCATAGACCCGTAAATCGGTTATCGCATCGGCATACCGTTTTAACGTGACGTTTGCGAAAATCATATCGGGCTGTGTGACGGTTTGCGCCGGAACATCCTGATAGTTAAACGAGCACGAAACAAACAGCAAAAGCGCAAGGGCAAGCAAAGGCCTCATTTACGCTTCATCGCTTCCCGCAGCTTGGGCTGTTGTCTCCGGCGCTTCCTCTTCCGCTTCAGGTTTACGGGAATAGCTGACGGACAAATTGCGGCCGCGGTATGAGAAATTATTGAGCTTTTCAATGATGCTGTCCGCATCCGCGCTCATTACTTGTACGAAGGAATAATTTTCAAGAATACGGATATCGCCGATTCGTTCGCGGCTTATATCGGCATTTTGAATGAGCAAGGTGATAATATCACGGGGAAAAACGCGGCGACTGCGGCCTATGCTCATAAAAATGCTGACCGATTCGGATGGGTCAAGCATCGGGCGCTCTGCAGGAGGCCGATCAGAATAGTAGCCGCGTGAACGTTCCGAGAAACGGGGATTAGGCCGCCGACCGTACGGTTTGGAGCGAGAAAACGAGGACGCTTCAAATTCCTTGATAAAGTACGCTGCAACATAGGAACGCAGCGTAAACGGGACATTTTTTCTAAATATTTTACGATATGCATTCAGCACATCGGGGTCTTCTTCTGTTTTAACCGCTTCAAGGGTTTCTTTTAAAAATGCCGTAATTTGTTCTTCGTTTAATACCGGTGTATTCTTTGACACAATATTCTCCTTACAATAATAAATTAATTTTTAATATCGTACTTTAAAATTACGAAATCTGCCGGATAACCATCGTTACCATGCAGCTTCGCCGATAAAAAGACGGTTTTTCACTTCGGAGTGATTTTAAAACCGTCCGGTAATCAGGTATTCGCTCTACTATATAAGAATCCTTTACCGTCCTTGCAGAGGTATAGGCAGCATAAATATCCTACCGATTGCGTTGCCATACTGCCATAGATAGCCGATTTACTCAAGGGAGATTTGGGAGATTTATGAAAATTATTGGATATTGACATAAAAATTCGTGATGTACCGTATCCGCAAATCCGCTTCCGCCCAATATTTGCTTTGCGGGAAAGACCCGGTGAGCATCCGATAGGCGCCAAGCGCAAGCCGTATATTCCGCACGGAGCCGTTCAGCTCGTAAGCGCGGCCTTTTAAAAACCATCCTTCATCCAGTTTTTCGGTTGAAACAGCAAAAAAGCGGTCTAAATACTGCAAGGCTGCATTTGCATCTGCAGCGGCGATTGCCGTACGCGCGCTTTCAAGCAGCTGTTCAGGAGTCAATGAAGCTTCCTGTTCCGCCGTGTTTTCCATTGCTGCGGCTGAACCGGCCGCGTCAGTGGAAACGCCGGCGCTTGTCGAGACGCCTTTGGGGTCCGCGCGGTCGGAACCCGCAGTTCCGGTCTGCGCAGTTTGCGCTGCCGACTCGGAGCCCGCATTGCCGGTCGTACGATCCGACTGCTGTGCCGCTGTTTGTCCGGAGGTTCCCGGCTGACTTTGAGCCGTTTCTTCGGCAGCCTCCGCTTCGTTTTTATATTCGGGCGCCCGCACCATCGATTTTGCAGCGCTGGACCGCGCGGTACTGACGGAAACGGCTACCGCATCGGTGATAAAGTCATTCGTAAACACATCAAAATAAGAAAAATGCAGTACGTAATCGCCTTTTTTCTCCGCGGTGAACATAAAAATCGAGTTGTTGTCCTGCAGCTTCCGCTGCTCATATTTTAACCCCTGTTGAGAAGTCTGCTCGCCGACATACACCCAGCCGTGTCCCGGATAGGTCAGCTCCAGCCGCTGTTTTTCTTCGACGGCGACCATACGGGACACCTTCACTTTTTGCTCCGTTTCGGGTTCCTTTGACAGCGCCACGGAAAATATTTGCGGAGAAAAAAGATCATGCATCTGCTCATGGAAGGAGCGCGGCGGTTCATAGCTGCGGTCGCCGCCCTGCGCTTCAAATTCGCTGATAATGTCCGCCAGGGTTTGCTCGTATGAAGGTGCGTTTAATCCTGTATCCGGTTCAGCGTCAACCGTGCCGGACATATCGGAAGCAGCCTGCACATCCACATCAGCGACCAATTCGGTGACGACGGGATCGGATTCATCTGATGGGGCGGAGGCACTCATACTGGCCGCGCTTTCAGGTATATCGGACAACCCCTCCTGTGCCGCATTCTGCACGGCATTCGCTACAGCGGGCATATCGGATTGCGGTTTGCTTGGCGTATCCCGTCGGATAGCAGGAACCAATACCAGAGCTTCCGTTTCAGCAGCTGCTGCGGGAGACACCGAATCTGTCGAACCGGCTGCTGCAGCATGCTGCGGTACCGGCGGTAAGGCTTCCGGTTTCTGCGGTAGAGGCTGTGCCGGTGCATTGCCGTCGGCGGGCGCTTCCATTGTGGCAACGGAACCGGCCGCTTCATCTTTATCCGGCTGCGAAACCGGCGCAGCTTCAGGCCGCCGGACAGTAGGGATCAAGACCGCGGCGTCTATTTCCTCGGGAGGTTCTTGCACAGCCGGTGCACGGGATACGGTAGCGCCCGACACGGTATCGACGGTCGCTCCCGAAACAGCATCGGGCGCTGCCGCCGCTTCCTGTTCATGCCGGACGGGAGCTTCTTGTTTTTTTTCGGCTGCGTCATTCGTCGCACAGGAAAGCGGCAGTACGCATAACGTCAAGAATAACGCGCAGGGTATATAGATCAGTTTTTTCACGGTACACTCTCCCATAGTTTGTTCATCTGCCGTTCATTTATCTCATGCAGCTGCCGCATCTGATCCGTATTGGGGATCGTATACCAATACTGCAAATCCGCCTCTGTCCATATCTTCTTCTGCTTTCGCGAATACTGTATCGGGGGCAGTTCAAGCGGTTCATCCGGCAGCAAAAAAATCACCGGATCGATCGAAATGAGCACTTCATCGGGATCGATAGGAGGCTTTTTTGTCTCGCTCACCAACGCGATGACGGAAATAATCATCATTATAATCAGCAGACCGAGAGTAGAACCCAAAAAAATCAGTTTATGAGTCCGAATCGTTTCCACGATATTCATCCGGTTGTTCCTCCTGCTTGGTATGTATTCGCTTAGGCGGCCGTGAAGGAATATAGATTCCATCTTCAGGCGCGACATCTTCTTCAATAAAAACCTCGACCGGTTCTTCGGCCGCCGCTTGCTTTAACAGCTCAATATCATTATCCAACTTGATGGCGATGAGCTTGGAAACACCCGATTCTTCCATCGTAACGCCGAGCATGGTATTTGCGCCGAGTACCGTCTTCTTATTATGCGTGATGACGATATACTGACTGACATTGGCAAAACCGGAGAGCGCGGTAACAAAGCGGGTCACGTTTTGCTCATCCAGCGCAGCATCGATTTCATCAAGCAGACAAAAGGGCGACGGCTTTACCATATACGTCGCAAAAAGCAGTGCGACTGCGGTCATCGATTTTTCACCGCCCGAAAGCAGCCCGATGTTTTCAAGTTTTTTTCCGGGAGGCTGCGCAAAAATTTCGATACCTGATTCCAACACCTGTTTCGGATCGGTGAGCTTAATTTCCGCCCTACCGCCGCCGAAAAGCCGCCGAAACATATTATGAAAGTTCTTTTTGATTTTGTTATAGGTCGCAAGGAACAGCTCCGTCGATTCGGCTTTAATTTCATCCGTAATACGCTGTAAATCTGCGCGGGCCTTATCAAGATCGCTTATCTGCCCGGTTAAAAAGTCAAAACGGGTTTTAACCTCTTGAAATTCTTCCGGAGCCATCAGGTTGACGCTACCGAGGTCTTTCAGCTGTTTCCGCAGTTCGGCAAGTTCCGTCCGTAAATCCAACGGAGCTGCGGTAATCTTATACATCCGCTCTTCAAACTCCATCAGCTCACGGGAATGGGCTTCCCTAAAATTATCCTTGACGTTTTTAATCTCTATTTCCAAGGTCGCCGTATCGACGTAATATTTTTCGATAAGCGAATGATGCTTGGCAAGTTCCGCATTGAGCGTTTTCAACGCGCCTTCGTTGCTTGATAGTTCATTATTACGCGATGCAATCTCTTTTTCAAGCCGTTCAAGCGTTTCGGTCAGCTGACGGCCTTTGCGGTCAATCGACGCGATTTCCCCTTCAATTTCGAGCAGCTGTTCTTTTACCTCATCGAACCGTTTTTGCTCCGTATACAGTTCGTTTTCAAGCTCGCGGAGCGCATTTTGCTGTGCAGTCAGTTCCCGCCGCAAAAACGCCGCTTGCTTTTCGGCCGCATCGGCTTCGGCCTTCATCTTGGTTTTATGAATGCGCAAATTTTCCAACGTCTTGCGGTACTCATTGATCTTGACGGCAAGCTGTTCGTTCTCGGTATGCAGCGAGGCAATCGTTTTGCGTTTTTCTTCTATTGTATTACGATTCGATTCAATCGCTGAGTCGATACTGCGCTTCTGCGTGATGATGCCTTCCGGCGCTAAAAAATCGTCGATGAACCCGGCTGAGGATGTCTTATATTCTTGCAGATGAAGTTCAAGCGTATCGGTCAAACTGAGCAGTTCGGCAAAGGTCTGCACTGCGTTTTGCGCAAACTGAGCGGTTTCTTTTTCGCTGTGCGACGGAACGGCGGCAAAGTCGGAAAAAATATTCTTGCGCCCGTTCAACAGCACCTTCATCTGACTGAGGCAGCCGAACACCTGCGCTTCCAGCTTGCTGCGCCCCTGCGCCGAATACCCTGCTGCAGACAAATTTTTATCCAGTTCGGTAACGATGTCTTCGGTAATGGCGCGCAGCTCGATTTCCATTTCGGCGCGTTTTTTATCGAGGTCTTCTATCTGCTCCTGCAGCAGCGTGCGGGACGTATCGTTGTCGGTGATTTTCTGCGAGGCCAGCCGGAGACTTTCCTCGAAATCGCCGATATTTTTTTCGATGTCGCGTACCTGCTTTTGAAAGTCGTGCACCTTGGCGTCTTGCTCGTCGGCGTCTTCTTCAAGGGTTTCGATGCGCTCTTCAAGCCCCGCCTTCCGCAGCTCCAGCTGGCCGAGCTTAGTTTTCAGCTCGGTCTGCCGTTCCGCCTGCAAGCGTGCTTGGCTTTCCTTACCGCGTTTTTCAATGGCCAGCCCGAAAATCTCTTTCTGGTGCGCATTGAGTTGCTCTTCCAGGCTATTCACTTCATCCATATTTTCCGACAGCATTGTATGGATAGAATCGATTTTTCCCTGTATTTCATCGCGTTTGGACTTTGCTTCCTTGATACTTTCTTCGCGCTGCGCGTAGTCGTCGGTGAATTTTTTCAGACGCAACAGCTGAATATCAAGGTCGTGTTCAAAGATCGCATCCCGCAGCTCGCGATGCTTAACGGTTTTTTCCGCCTGCACTTTCAGCACATCGTACGAACGGCGAACCTCTCCCAATACGCCTTCAACCTGCCGCATGTTTTCTTCGGTTTTTTGCAGCTTGCGTTCGGCATCGGCACGGCGCACTTTAAACCGCGTGATACCGGCGGCTTCTTCAAACAGATACCGGCGGTCTTCCGGCTTACTGGACAGGATTTGGTCGATTTTTCCCTGTTCCATGACGGAATAGGCCGCCTTTCCGACGCCCGTATCCCAAAAAAGCTCCCGCAGTTCCTTTAACCGCACCGGCGTATTGTTGATAAAGTATTCGCTTTCGCCCGACCGGTAGAGGCGGCGCTTAATAGCGATTTCACTCACTTCAAGATTTAATAAACCATTTTCATTGCTGATCGTCAGCGTTACTTCCGCCACATTGAGCGCCTTCCGCGATTCGGTGCCGTTAAAAATAACGTCTT
>CAUTXW010000027.1:0-32658 GCA_963542655.1 uncultured Treponema sp.
GCGTATTGCGCACCCCGTAGCCGCGGGAAAGCATAATCGCCTTATTGTGCATCGGTATCAGGGATCCGAGGACATAGAGCACAAAAAACTGATAAATACCGTTAAAGAAGAAGCCGAGGATGTAGCTCGTAACCATTTCCCGCCCGCGGGCACGGTTCAGTACCGAACCGGCGACAATACCGAGCAGGATTGAAAGCGGCAGTCCGATACCGGTTGCAAACACCAGCCCGTAAATCCCGCCGAGGCTCCAATCCATCGCAAAGATCAGCCCGATTTGTCCTGCCATCGCGCCGAGCACCATCCCGAAGTTAATACCCATTCCGGCCATAATCGGCAAAATCAATGCAAATACCAAAAAAGAGTTTCTGCCGATTCGAGTAAGAATTTCGGCGATGATATGCTGCGCCGACAAGCCGGATACGGGAATGGCCAAAAATGAAATAACCAAAAATATGATGGAAACCAAATTATCGAGCACAAAATCGGCAACGGAAAAGGTCTCCCATTTCTTTTTAAGCGTAACAGATGAAATCATAATCTTACCTCGCCGCCTGCGTTTTCCGCGTCAGCGCATACAGGATCATCCCGTTTGAAAGAACGATACGGATAACCTCCGACATATCGGTTTGCAATACGCTGTTGATAACCGAAGGAGTCATCGTCAAGATGCCCTGAAATAAAAACGTTCCGAGCAGCACATTTAAAATCGATGCCTTATTCACCGATGCTCCGCCGATCAGAATAGCGGCAACCGCAGGAAAGGCCATAAAAAGCGGCGCCTGATAGAGCTGAATAAAGCCGAAGCTCTGTTGATAGAGCAAAATTCCCACACCGCCGATTACCGTAGACAGCACCGTGCTGATAATTCGGGCACGGTTGATATTGACCCCGCTTGCCCGCGCAAATTCAGGATTGGAACCGACCGCTGTCAGCGCCGTGCCGGTCTTTGTTTTCATAAAAATCTTCATAATGAAAAAGCAGAGCACCACAAACAGAATAAGTCCGGTCGGAAAAACAAAGGAGCCGATATTGAAGGCCCACAGGTTATTGAGGATTTTCAGCCAATACCCCTCAAGCGTGATGGTGGTACGCAAGCCTTTTCCTGCGTAGCCCCATACCATCTTAGGATTGGCATACGGCAACAGCAGCCATAAAATCGACATGAACATGACCGATGCGAACCCGACATAGAGCGCAATAGTCATTTCTTCACCCTTAATGAGATTCAGCAGCTTGCCGTAGGCATAGCCGATTACGCTGCAAATCAGAATAGTGAACACCACTGCGGAGCAAAACCCCGGCCAGCCGGTTAAACCCAGCTCCATCGTAACCGTTGCACCGAGCAAACCGCCGATAACGCCAACCGACAAGCCGAAGTTTAAGCCGCAGCCTGCCTGAATCATCGGCACCATCGCGAGCACCAGCAGCGCATTCATCCCGAACCGGTTGACCGTATCGGACAGGGAGGCACCGATGCTGACCTGCACAAAAGGAGCGGCAATGAAGAGCGACAATAAGAATAAGAAAATGATAATGCGCGGCCATCCGAACGCCGCCAGCTGTTTTTTAAACGATTCCATGTATGTAACTCCTCCCCTCATTTATTCGTGCGGAGGGGGTGCCGATTTAACCCCTGCCATATAGAGCGCAAATTCCGCCGGATCCTCGGACGGCTGTAGCACATGGGCGACCTTCCCTTGAAACACAATCGCAATACGGTCGCAGATAGACCGCAATTCTTCCAGTTCACTCGAAATAACGACGACAGTAACGCCTTTTTCTCTATTTAATGTACGGATTGCCTCCAGTACCAGCGCTTTCGCCCCAACATCGATACCGCGGGTCGGCTCCGCGACAAAAAGCAGATCCGGTTCAAGGCAGAACGCCTTTGCCAAACACACCTTTTGCTGATTCCCGCCGGACAGTTCCCGCGCCTTTTGCTGGGAACCCGTACACCGTATCTTGAGCATCTTGATATAGTCGTCGGCAAGCGCTTTCATCGCTTTTTCGTCACGCAGCGTGATTAAGCCGCCGAGATATTTTTTAAGATACTTATTTTTTGCCTGCATCGCGGTAAAGGCGATATTCCAATCAAGGCTTTCGTCCAGCAGAAGACCGACGCCGCGCCGGTCTTCCGAAACAAATGCAATCCCCTCCGACAGTACCTGCGCCGTTTTGGTAATATCGAGCGGCTTCCCTTTAAAAAGAACCTCGCCGCCGGCGCGGGAAAGCCCCATAATGCCGTTAGGAATACCGATCTTCCCCTGCCCGGCCAGACCGCCGATGCCGAATATTTCGCCTTTCCGTACGGAAAAAGACGCATCGTGAACCAGCTCGCCGGGCATATCCACCCACAGATGCCGCACGTCAAGAATGGTTTCATTAAACTGCCGCGCCGTTTTCTGCGCCGTCGGCCCCTCTACCCTTCTCCCCACCATCGCGGCAGCAATGGCCTGCATATCCGTCTGTACCGTTTCCGTGTTCTGAATGGACACGCCGTCGCGCAGCACCACAACCCGGTCGCAGATTTCCATGACTTCGTGCAAACGGTGCGAGATAAAGATCACCCCGATGCCCTTCTCCGCCAATGCCTTAATCGACTTGAGCAGCACATCCGCTTCCGATTCGGTGAGCACGGCAGTCGGCTCATCAAGCACGAGCAGCTTGACATTATCGCGGTCTATTTCACGGGCAATCTCGGTAAACTGTTTATGCCCGACCGGCATCTCCGAAATGAGCGTTTTTGCATTGATCGAAACGCCGAGCTGATTCAGCGTTGTCTGCGCCCGCTTGCGCATCGCCTTCCGGTTCAGCGTCGTCAGCCGCGGCCCGAAAAGATCGGAGAGAATACTCTCCTGCTGCAGCTCGCGGTTCAGCATGATATTTTCTCCGGAGGAAAAGCCCGGAATAAGCGAAAATTCCTGGTGCACCATACCGACGCCCGCTTCAAGGGCATCAAACGGCGATTTAAAGTGCACCTCTTTTCCCCGTATTCTGATGGTTCCGCCGTATCCGCCCGTTTCGGCGATAACCGGCATACCGAAAAGAATACTCATCAAGGTTGTTTTGCCCGCACCGTTCTCCCCCACAAGCCCGATGATCTCACCGGCATGGACGTCGAAACTCACTCCCTGCAAAACGGGCGTCCCGGAAAACTCCTTGGTAATGCAATCGGCTGATAAGATGATTTCATCGTTATTCATAGACGTACATAATCCTTTTTTTCTAAATAAACAAAAAAACGGGTACACGCGGCCTATTCGACAATTTCGTTGCCGAACAGACCGACGAGTTTAAAATCGTACAGACAGCATAATTTTGAACATCGCATTTCAAGGCAGCCTGTTCCGAAACAGGTTTACCTCAAAACTTTCCATGTACCCGATTCTGAGGAGGTCTTTTTTAAATACGGATACTATTTATTAAATTTCATATTTAAATATTTATGGGCTATTTCCTGTTCTGTCGTCGGCAGGAACCCTTTGCCGAGGATGTACGTATCCATGAACACCAAGGCTTGATTTTTTGCTCGAACACCCGTACTTGCATCGGTATAGTACGCGCTCTTCCATCGTGCCCCGGGAGTAAAGTGCCCGAGTGCTTTCGATAAATCACTAAGACTACCCTTCTCTGCCTCGCCATCAATAATGCGACGGGCGTATTCACCTAAGCCGGCACTCACGGAAAAGCCGTAGGAGAACGCCCAGGTACCGAACCTTCCGGCACCGCCCTTCTCCATCACGGACTGCTCAACCTTATCCAAAATCGCTTTAAAGTTTCCGGCCTGTTCGGTCAAATCGATACCGAGCGCCCCCGGATACCCCATTAACGGCGACGGCAAGTCGGCTTCCACAAAGATACCGCCGTACTGTAGCAGCTGTTTGAGCAGCGGCTCCGTATGGGCATCGTTGGTACAGAAGAACGCAGTCTCCTTTCCATATTTTTCAATCCACTGTGGAACTTTTTCCAGAATGAACTGCTGAGCACCGGCAACCCCGACATCGCTGGTCGGATCGGGAGCCGTTTCAAAAACAAATTTGATCCCTAGGTCATTGCAAGATTCTTCCATAATCTGACGGCGCAGACCGAGCGTTTCATACGACATGTGCCGCGGAAATGAAATATGCACGAAGGTCTTTGCGCCCAGCTCTTTCGCCGCCCAAATAATCGTGTAGCCGCGCGATACGAAGTCATTGCTGATCGCCATATCGGCTGCAGCCTGAATAACGAGCGGGTCTTCATGCGGCTCCCCTGCAAAGAGCAGAATATCGGGGCGCTTTTCCCGGACACGTTTAAACGCTTCCGCAGTGCCGGGAATCCCCTGATTGACAACAATAGCCTTCATCATCGGATCGTCCGCAAGCGCCGCTATCTGCGTAATGCTGGTTTCCTGCTGAGACATAAAGTCATCAGGATAGGTAATATGCTGAATCATACCGCCGGTTTTTGCCGAACCGTACATTGCTATCAATTTTTCGGCTCCGCGCAAATCATCTTCCGACTGCGAAACCGTTCCGGTTACGATACCGATGTGGTAGGAAGCTCCGCCGCTTTTGGGCGCTGCCGCCTCCGCCGTACCGGATGCCGCTTCCGTCTTTTTACTACATCCCATTGCAATCGCACTGAAAAGCGCCGCACCCAGCAGGATGAGCACCAACCGTCTGCCTTTTTTCATCATCAACACTCCTTTCTCTATCCGCATGAACGCCGCAGGAATACCGCTCCCTTCAAGGTGTTTCATACTTTCACGCGATAGTAAGGCCTTCTAAAAAAAATGTCAAGTATTTTTATGTATAAATATACGAAAATTTATTAAAAATAGTATTTTTATGCATAATTTATTGTGAGGGATAGATGAGTGAACCTGTTCCAATACAGAATCTTGTTACACCCATAATTAAGAGGCCAAAATCAGCCTTGTAATAACGGTGTTTTAATGATAGTATTTAAGTACATAACAGTAAGATTTAAAGTCGAATAAAAGAGGAAAAAAGGTATGGCTACAATACCGGCAATAAGAACAAGAGAAGAAATCCTATTTGATATTATGCAGACGACGTCCCGCCTCTATGGTATCCGCGATAAAGATATTTTATTGGAAAGGATACTGACGGAAGCTCGGCAGGCGCTCATTGCCGATGCAGGTTCGATTTATTTAATTGAAGGCGATAAGCTGGTCATCCATTATGCGCAAAATGAAACCCTGCAGCGGCGTCTTCAACCGGGCGAAAAACTCCCGTTTAGCATGTTTGCATTTCCGCTCGACAAAACAACGATTGCAGGTGCTGCAGCGCTGACAAAAAAGTTAATCAATGAACCGGATGTGTATGCAATTTCTCCCGACAAAAGCTATAAGTTCGGCAACAGCAGCGATATAGCCACGCGGTATAAAACGGTATCTGCCCTTACGATACCGCTCATTGCCGTTTCCGGAGAAGTGCTCGGCGTTTTACAGATGATCAATGCGCTTGATGTGCACGGACGTATCCGTGCGTTTACCGCCGATGATGAAATGTTCTTATCTCTTTTTGCAGCGAATGCTGCAACGACGCTGATGCATGCCTCTTTAACACGCGAAATGATTTTGCGCATGGTTCAAATGGCTGAGCTGCATGACCCGCGGGAAACGGGACTTCACGTTCATCGGGTTGCCAACTATGCAGTAGAGATTTATGATCGATGGGCGTTCAACCATAATGTACACCGGCATGAGCGGGAAAAGTTTCGCGATGCGCTCAAAATTGCCGCAATGCTGCACGATGTCGGCAAAATCGGTATTTCAGACTCTATTTTAAAGAAACCGGGAAAGCTCACTCCCGAAGAATATCAGGTGATGCAGACGCATACGTGGCGCGGCTCCAATTTATTCCAGTCGGGAAATTCGGCGGTTGACGCACTCTCGCGCGATATTGCCCTGCGCCACCACGAAAACTGGGACGGAAGCGGTTACCCCGGCCATATCGAAATCGATACCGGCGAAATCCTGCGATACAACAGCACACATACGGCGGCACAAGGGCTCATTGGTACCGAAATTCCCCTCGGTGCCCGTATCACTGCATTAGCCGATGTATATGATGCGCTATCCTGTAAGCGGACATACAAAGACGCATGGACGGAAGATAAGGTATACGAAGAGATTAAACGATTGAGCAATGTAAAGTTTGATCCTGAAGTTACCGCTGCATTTTTTGAAGTGTTACCTCGAATAAAGATCATTAAGGAGCGTTTTTCAGAAGCCGCTGAACCTCACGGTCAAACGCTTTTGCAAATGCCATAACTTCTTTTTTTCCAAACGTTTTGGTTCGTTCGGGTTCAAGGCCGTTAGCACATAGCTCATACATAAAATTTCTCACCGAAAGCCGCTCTTTAATGTTTTCAGCCGTATAAACAGTTCCTCTATCGTTCAGCACCCGTATTTCAGCCGCAACAAGCTGTTGCGCAAGCGGAATATCGCGGGTAATGACCATATCGCCTGGTGCCGCGGTATCGACAATATAACGATCAGCGGCTTGATCTTCGGCAGCGGTTACTACGGAACGGCAATACTGATTTTTAGGGATTGGTATACATCGGTTTGCAACAAAAACAGCAGGTAGCCGAAGCCGCACTGCCGTTTTACAGATAATTTCGCGAATGCGCACCGGACACGAATCTGCATCGACAAAAAATGTCATGCCGGTTCATCAACCGATGGGGATAAAGAATAAATTATGGAATCGATATCTTCGATCATTTTACGAGTTGATTGCTCGATCAATGCTTCCGTTTCATGCTGCGGCGATGCCGATTGCGGATTGAGCCGTTCTTTACTCAGTTCATCTGAAAGCAATATTCCGGCTATAATTGCAATCTTCAGCGGTTCGGTTACACCGGATGTTTGTTGGACATCCGTAACAACCTTCATATAATGACTATAGATAGATTTTAAATAGTCATCGGGCTCACCGGCTTCAAGTGCAAACGATGTGCCCAATAAATCAATCTGCAAATGACCTTTACAGTCAGCCATTGCTAGAAAATTTCCATCTGGTTTGAATTTGCCGGTTCACCGGAAGCAGGCTGGGTTACCGTAACGGATACAACGGTCGTCGGTTGGGATGCATTTTCCGTTTCCGACGCAGCAGCCGACTCTTCAGTAGGTGCCGCTACATCAGACGCAGCTGCTTCCTGCGCAGGAGCCTGCTCTTGAGCGACACCGGCATTTGACGCCGCTGCTTGGTATACGGTATCCTCAAATGCGCTTAAATGATTAAGCGCATTGATAATGCCTTCCTCGATCTTTGCTTGATCATTTTTAAAGACAAGCACTATATTTTCCAATTCTTCGATCCGCTTTTGACGATCGTGCAGTTCGAGTTTTAATAAATCGTTCTCATCTTTAAGAGATTGCATCAACTCAATAGCTTTAGAAACTCTTTCTTCAAGCTGTCTAATTTGATCGAGGTTTAACATATTTTAGACTCCTAATGCTTTTTTCGACTGTTCGACAACGCTTTTGAAGGCGGCCGGATCTTCGATTGCCATATTCGACAGAGCTTTACGGTTCAGCGTGATACCGGCTTTCGCCATTCCGTTGATAAAGCGCGAATAGCTCAATCCTTCAGCGCGGACAGCAGCATTTATTCTGCTAATCCACAACCGCCGCATGTCGCCTTTGCGGTCGCGGCGTGCTTCAAAACTGTGGGTAAGAGCCTTAACAACAGCATCTTTGGCGGCCTTATAGTTAGTGCCTCTGCGTCCGCGGAAGCCCTTTGCCAGTTTTAAAATCTTCTTGCGTCTATGAATGCGATTATTTGAACATAACGATCTCGGCATTGTATTCTCCTAAATATACATCAAAATTTAATGAGTCCCGTAGGGAAGCAGCTGTTTTCTTATCTTCTTGCTGTCAACTTCAGCTAATATTCCGCCTTTGCGCAATTCCCGCTTCCGTTTAGGGGACTTTTTCGTCAAAATATGGCGTAAGTTCATCTGCTTGTACTTCACTTTACCGCTGCCCGTAAGCTTAAAACGTTTTGCTGCGGCACTCTTGCTCTTCATCTTAGGCATATCACACCTCGTAAATTATTTTTTTGATTTGGGCGCAAGTGTCATCGACATTGTACGCCCCTCCATGGCCGGAGGTTTTTCAACCGTTAAATCTCCGCCGAGCTTTGCCAGTACATTTTTGAGTACATCAAGTCCGAGCTCGGTATGGGCTAACTCCCGCCCCCGAAAGCGGATCGTTACCTTTACTTTATCGCCGTCATCAAGAAAATCCTGTATATGCCGTGCTTTAAAAGACAGATCATGGTCGTTTATCTTCGGCTGCATCCGTATCTCTTTCAATACCTGCAGTTTCTGTTTTTTCTTGGAATCACGGAGCTTTTTTTCCAATTCAAACCGATATTTTCCATAATCCAAAATCTTGCAAACGGGAGGATCCGCTTGCGGAGCCACTTCAACGAGATCAAGATTAACGTCTTGAGCCATCCTAAGAGCTTCAAGGGTGGAAACAATGCCTTTTTGAGCCCCTGTATCATCAATTAACCGAACCTCGCGGACACGGATTTGTTCATTAATCCGCAAACCTTTATTCTCCGCCAACTATGCTCCTCCAGTACACTTTCTCAATGCACATAAAATAAAGTTTTAGGCTATAAGTATATCGAATTTTCTTTGAATATGTCAAGGACATGCGAAACCGGCGGAAAGGATTCGTCATTAGCTGCGTTGCACTATTCGCCGCGGAAGACAAACGCTTCTACATAATCGGTTGACAAAACAGCAGACAGTAGTGCGGTGCACTGCTTTCATAGCTGATCTCGGTATTCCCGCTGCAGCCTGCGTAATGTAACGTTCAATGCTTTTCCTGCGGAAGTTCGATACGAACACGCTCAATTGAACGGGCGCTACCTGATCCGTCAAGCTCGATGTCCACGCCCTGTATGCAGACCCGCTGCCATGTTTCTTGAGGATATTCGAACAAACCGGTGCGGTACTCCCGTATTTTGCTTGACGGAGCATGGCCACCGACGGAATCGAAGCTGCCGGTGCGCCCTGCATCGGTGATGTAGGCGGTTTTCCGGACGGATGGAATACCGCTGTGCTGCGTGTGAGAAGCAGCTTGGGCATCAGCGGTCTGCCCAGACAATGCGTGCCCGCCTTTTTCCCGCATGCCGGAAAATTGCATAGACTCATCCCGTATGCCCGCGAGCTGCGTATCAAAATAGCGGCACCCCGCAGCATGCGGATTCGCAACAGCCGGATTAGCAGCACTACTCACAGTAGAGGTAAAGTCCAAACCTGACATATCCGTACCGGACGTTACAGTCGGCATATTGCCCCGCGCACCGACATCATGCAGTGCGGAACCCTGACATGACGCAGCAGCCCCTTCGGAGGCATATTCGCTCATCGATAAAAACGGGGCTGTATAACCGGCGGCCATCAGCTGAGCGTCAGCAGTGGCAGCGCCCGTACCGGAACCGATCAGTGCGGACACCTTCCCCGCAAGAAAAAAAGCCATCGCCTGTTTTTCAGCAGTTGCTAAAGCGGAAAAATCCGCCACAATAACGCGCGTCTCTTTTTGTATTTCAGACAGCGCAGACTGCATCACGGCAAAAGGATTGTCGGCCAAAAGGCGGTGCTGTCCAACTCTTCCCAACAGCGACATCACTGCGAGCTTTTCTCCGCGCCGAGTAAAAAAATACCGATACCCACGCCCGGGACTGTACGGCGACAGATTACACGGGCGCAGTACAAAGGGTAAGTTCGGCAACGCTTCGACCAAATCTTTCTTTTGAAAGATACAGTCACTGCCTATAAGACAGTCAATGCCCATTTTTTTTAAGTATCCCGCATGCTGCTTGCCAAGCCCGCCGGCGCCCGTCGCTTTATCGGCATTCGCAATGATAAAATCAGGCTGATAGGTGCGCCGAATAAATGCGATATGTTTTTTTACCGCCCATACGCCTACTTTGCCGGTAATTTCGGCGATATAAAAAATCCTCATTTTTTCGCCTGCATCCGTTCAGCGTTTTTCGGCCGCTTGAGCGCCATCATATCGATCATGCGTGAGCATTTTTGCGCTAACCGCTTGTTGCCCAGCATCGTATAGGTGTCGCGGAGATTGAACAGCGTATCTTCCGATTCGGGAGCGAGCGCCAGCGCGGATTCAAAAGCCCGGCGGGCTTGTTCATATTTTTCTTCATTAAAGAGGAGTGTCCCATAATTATTCCAAATCCGGCCGTTTTCAGCCTCCAGCTCAAGCGCCTTGGTATAGGCAAGCCGCGAGGCATCGATTTCACCGGTTTCGTGCAGCACCACGCCAAGCGTATCCCAAATATCCGCATCGAACGGATCGCACCGCGCAGCTTGGTAGAGCGCATGGCGGGAATTATCTTTTTCGTTCAGCGCATAATAACTAAGCCCCAGATTAAACCACATCAGACTGCTATACGGTTCAAGCTGCAAACCGCGTCGTAGGCACGCAATCGCTTCGGTATGACATCCTTCGGCAGCAAGCGAAACCGCGCTGTCGTTAAAAAAATCAGCAGTTTCTTCCATAATGGATACTCCTCTCAGACGTTTTTTACCGTGTCTGCATAAGGCTGAAAAGCTGCCCGACGGTTTCCGCCGCGGCACTGCCGTATTCGGACTGAACACGGTGCAATACCGAATCGACGGCAGCCCGCCCCTGTGCTTCCGCTGCGGCGATCGAACTACCTAGCAATGCAATCGCTTTTTCTACCGCAGGGGAATCGATACCCTCCCGCTGCGCCTGCTCAAAATAAGCAGCCAACGCCGCAGCATCCTCAGAATATTCTTCCACATGCAAGATGACAGGGAGACTTTTCTTCCCTTCGACAATATCATCGCCACGTTTTTTTCCTGCATTCCCAACAGTGATATTCTTTACATCATCGATAATCTGAAAACCGACGCCCGCTTCGGCAAAGAGCGCAGCAAAAGTCTCCGCCTCCGCGTTAGCTTTTCCTGCTGCCCGCATTCCGGTATACGCAGCAAGCACTGCAAGCGCGCCGGTTTTTAAGCGAATCATCTGTTCATACTGCTGCCGAGACGGGAAAAAACCGGCTGTCCGGTGCCAATGAATATCGAGCGCCTGTCCTTCGTGCAAGGCGCGTATCTGCGACAATGCCGCGGAATAGAGGTCAAGTTTTATCTCAGCGGGAGCACGGTACGTTTCCAGCGATTTAAGCGCCTGAAAATAAAGCCAACTGCCCGCATTCAGCGCCGAATCGAGCCCATAAGCAACATGAGCAGCAGGTTTTCCGCGCCGCAATTCGGAATTATCTTCTATATCATCGTGAATCAAACTGGCCGTATGAATCCCTTCGATAAGCGGGGCAAGCGCATAGATATTTTCATCCGTACCGCCTGCGAGCCGGTACGCCAATACCATCAGAAGCGGACGCCACCGCTTTCCGCCGCCGGAAATCAGCGCAGCACACGGCTCCGAAAGCAACGCAATCGGCTGAGAGCCCGCAGCAGCACCGGTATCGTCAACACCGGATAAAAACGCCGCATGGAGCGCACATTCAATCTTTTTCAGCGGTTGCGTAAATGTATTATTCATACTAGTATCATATCCAATATTTTCATTATAGAAAAGACGAATCACGGCAACCGCACCGGAAATCTTTTAGGCGTTTGCCCTGGAGGGCGGAATAGATGGGAAATCAGTATCAAGAACCGGACTATTGGTCGCGCAAAGCCTTTTCGGAAGGCTATCCGGCGCGATCGAAAAAACAACTTGCATCCATCCATCTTTTTGCTATAATAGCGGCAAAAAGCCGGGAGAAAATGCGTTATGGAAAAAGATTTTGACGAGCTAACAATAGCTGACGATTATATGTTCTATCGCGTCATGGAAGACCCGGGGATATGTAAAACACTTTTAAACCGGGTTTTGCAGGGTAAGGTAGAAACGATAACTGAAATCGAGTTACAAAAGACGATCGATGATGCAGGGCGAGCAAAAGGCGTGCGGTTCGATGTATGGGCAAAGGATTGCAACGGACGGATTTATGATATCGAGATGCAGGCACTTGATAGAAAAGACCTTGCAAAACGTATCCGATATTATCAAGCGGCCATAGATGTAAGCATGTTGGGGAAAAGCAAACCGTATGAAAGCTTGCCTGATACCTTTATTCTTTTTTTCTGCACTTTTGACTATCTTGGAAAAGGGCTTCCAGTGTATACTTTTAAAACGACATGCTGTGAAGATACCGCTATTGCATTAGAAGATGGAATAACAAAGATCATTATAAACAGTAAGGCAGCGACGCAGGAGAAAAATGCAAAGCTGAAAGTATTTTTAGAGTACATGAATGGGAAGGTCAGCGACGATGAATTTATCCAAAGGCTGGAGCGGCGGATACAAGAAGTAAAAGCAAATGAACAGTTGAGGAGAGAGTATATGTTAGTAAACACCATTGAACGAGATGCACGGAATGACGGATGGAAAGCCGGTATTGCGAAAGGTCTTGCTGAAGGCAAATCTCTTGGTCTTGCTGAAGGCGAAGCCCGCGGCTCCCGCCAAACGAAACTTGAAACGGCGAACACGATGCTCACAATGGGCTATCCCCTTGCCGATATTTGCAAGATCACCGGCCTTTCCAAAGCAGAAATAGAGATGATTAAATAGCAGGCATATATACCGTCAGAAAGAGCTTTGTCCGTTCTAATACGGTGAAATAACCATGGATTATGTACGGGCAAACTCTGTAGACTGGAGCGGCGGATACAAGAAGTAAAAGCAAATGAAGCGTTGAGGAGACAGTATATGTTAGTGAATACTATTGAACGAGATGCACGGAATGACGGATGGAAAGCCGGTATTGCGAAAGGTCTTGCTGAAGCTTCCCGTCAGAAAGCGTTTGAAACTACCAAAATTTTGAAACAGTTGAGCGATTCTGTGCAAAAAAATAATACAAGTAACAGGGCTTAGTAAAAAAGAAACAGAAAACGCTTAATGTGGAAATGCTTGCAATCATAATAGAAAATGCAACCGCACCGGAAATCTTTTAGGCGTTTGCCCTGGAGGGCGGAATAGATGGGAAATCAGTATCAAGAACCGGACTATTGGTCGCGCAAAGCCTTTTCGGAAGGCTATCCCGCGCGATCGGTATATAAATTGGAAGAAATGCAGAAAAAGTTCAACCTTTTCGGAAAGAACGGCAGTGTTCTTGACTTAGGGGCAGCTCCCGGAAGTTGGACGGTCTTTTTGCTGCGCTTTTTATCGCCCGAAGGACGCGTCTGCGCGGTTGACTTGCAGCCCCTTTCCGAAGCGATACGAGATGATCGGCTTTCATTTTTCCAAGGAGACTTAACGAGCCCTGCGATGGCAGCCGCGGTAAAAGCGCATGGGCCGTACCGTTCGGTGATCTGCGACGCAGCCCCGGCAACCACCGGCAATAAAACCGTAGATACCGCCCGCTCGGCTGCCTTGGTAGAAACCGCACTCTATTATGCGGAAACGCAGCTGGAAGCTCACGGATCTGTTGTCGTCAAAATATTCCAAGGGGGCGCCGAGCAGCAGTACCTGAAACATATACGGAGCCTTTTTAAAACCGCCCGCGCCTTTAAACCGGAAGCATGCCGCAGCAGCAGCTTTGAAACCTATCTTATCGGATTGGATTTTAAAGAGAACGCACAGCGGTAATGAAAACAGCTGAAAAAGGCAAGGCCTCCCCTCTTCACTCAACGCAAATGCCGTTCTTCTCCAGATAACTCAGAAGCGGATATGTCTGCTACCGTAAGCAGCTATGGGGGAATACCGCTTTCCAAACTTTCATCCGTACCATGCAGACCTGTATTAGCGTAAAAATACAGTACCGTATCTGCCATGAAGTATATTTCCGTGCTATTTCACAAATATCCGAAAAAACCGGGGTCTTGAAAGAATCGGCTCTATTTTATAAAATAATTCTGTCGATAATAAAAATAGATGATATGTTCCGTTTTTATAAAAGAGGAGCCTCAAAAAATATTTGAAAGGCACCCTGTGTTAAAAGATGAAGCAAAATGAAGTTAGACAATGAGCATTTTATTAAAGTAACTGACAGCACTGCTCCGCTCAGTTCCGAACAGAAAGTCATATTGAATAGGCGCGGCAATCAACTCTTTAATGAAGGCTTTATTGCTGAAGCTCAGCGTATTTTTATCACCACCGGTTACTCGGACGGGCTTACCCGGGTCGGCGATTACTATGCAGCGCAGCAGAAAACTTTAGATGCACTCCGTTTGTATTATCTTGCAAAAAATAAACGTAAATCAGAACCAATTATTGATTCGCTCGTCCGTGTTGTTAAACTGTTGATTAATACTTAAAAAAAGGAGTGGAAAATGTTTGATACTGTCGAAACTGGCTGCAGCGTACATACTGATGCTTTTTTTCCTGCGCCATTGGATCCGACCCATGAGCTTCCTCATTCAGAAGGCGTTGATGAACTCACAAAACTTTCGCGGGAGGGCTACCTTTTTCTCAAAGCAAATGAGATTGAGCGAGCCGAAGCGGAGTTTAAAAAAATGCTCGAATTGGATGAGAACAACAACTATGCTCTTGTCGGCTTAGGAGATGCTGCCCGTAAACGGAACAAATGTAAGGAGGCTTCCGTATATTACAGCGAGTGTCTAAGACACCATCCCGGCAATAATTATGCATTGTTCGGCTTAGCTGATTGCTATAAAAACATGAATTTATATGCAAAGGCAATAGAGATTTGGGAACAGTATCTTGAACATGATAACGCAAATATTACGGTGTTTACCCGTGTTGCCGATGCATATCGTAAAATTCATGATTTTCAAAATTCAAAGCGGCTTTATTTAAAAGTGCTTGAAATTGAAGAAAACAATCCGTATGCGCTTATCGGATTGGGTCATCTTCATTATGACTTCAAGAAATATCGGGAGGCACTGGTCTATTGGCAGAAGATTTTTGATCTTAACCCCGATAATGTCGATATCCGCATTTTAACCTCTATCGGGAATTGCTACCGCAAAATGAAGCAATTTGACCGCGGCGTTTATTATTTTGAAAAAGCCCTGGAAAAAGACCCTGAAAATTTTTACGGGTTATTCGGACTTGCCGACTGCTATCGCGGCATGAAGCAACAGGAACATTCCATTAAATACTGGGAAGCCATCCTTAAAAAAGACCCGAACAACAAAGTTATCCTGACACGTATGGGAGATGCGTATCGGCACATCGGCGATTATGAAAGAGCGGAACATATCTATCAGCAAGCGCTTGATATTGATTATGATTCATACGCGATACTCGGATTGGCGATCCTGTGCAAGATACAAGGAAAATACGATGAGGCCATCACCAGCTTAACCCACCTGATGCAGGCTGATCGGAAAAACTACCGTATCTATCTTGAACTTGCCGATTGCTACAGCCATACCAACGAAAAGGCAAAAGCAATTGAGGTTCTGCAAGCATTCCAGCAATACGGCATTAAAAACCAAGCGGTAAGCGATGCGCTTTTCTCATTACAAAATTAAGGTGCTCGCGCTTGCTTCATATCGATAACGGCGCAGTCTCTAAAGAAGCGATTTCCGGACTGCTGCCGGGAGAAATTCTTTCGGCCTGCAATCTCAAGAAGCCGTTTCAAGCAGTGCAAATTTTTGAGTGGATAGCCCGCGGCTGTTCCTCTTTTACCGCAATGACCAATCTCCCGCTCAAAGAGCGGGAACGGCTTGCGAAAAACGATACGCTGTATAGCTCGACGTGCGGAACCGTTTTAACGGATCCCGATGGTACGGTTAAGCTAGGCGTCAACTTGCACGACGGCAGCAGAATAGAAACAGTGCTTTTGTTCGATAAGCATGACCGGAAAACGGCCTGCGTATCCTGCCAGGTCGGCTGTCCGATGGGCTGTACGTTTTGCCAGACCGGTCAATTAGGTTGTCTTCGTAACTTGGCGCCGAATGAAATTATCGAACAGTTTTTTCATCTGGAGAACATCTGCGGCAAACTTGATAATATCGTGTTTATGGGCATGGGAGAACCGCTGTTAAACCTCGGCGCCATCAGTAAAACGATCGCCGTATTGACTCATCCGAAAGGCCGAAACCTGTCGCATCGGCGGATAACTCTTTCCACATCAGGTATTTGCAAAGGCATTTATGAGCTTGCAGATAGCAATCTGGATATCCGCCTTGCCGTTTCCCTGACAACGGCCGATGAAACCTTGCGGACGGAACTGATGCCGGTAACCAAGCGGAATCCGCTCCCTGAATTAAAAAAAGCAATCCGGTATTTTAACGACAAAACCGGTAAGCGGGTAACCCTGGAACTGGCACTGTTAAAAAACGTGAATACCTCCGCCGATGCTGCGAAACAAGTGCAGTCTTTCGCAGACGGATTGGACGTACATATCAATCTTATTCCTTGGAATCCGGTAGAGCTTTTGCCCTACAAAACGCCCTCGGATGCGGAAGTCCGCTCTTTTTATCGCTATCTAGTCAATGGAAACCTCAACGTAACAGTTCGGCAAAAACGGGGTCGCAGCATCGGCGGCGCGTGCGGGCAGCTGGGAAAGAAAGGTGCCGCAGAATAGCGCGCATATCATTTTTCAATACCCTATCACTTTTTAAAGCACATCCTTTACAGTTTACAGTCCTAAAGATAATCATTTTCACCGCTCCAGATATGCATAAAAAAAGGCGCTGACATATCCGCACTACGAATAATATCAGCGCCTCAAGACTCATGGTTTTATCAAGTATGCATGCGGTACTCAAAAGTTTGAGCTCTGTCCGCCTGCATCTCCGCTACAATGTTTCCGTTTATTGTCCGTCAGCAGAAACAGCCCACGTGGTAGGCGCATTTCCGTCTTTGTCGATCATCTGTACATCGGAAGCGGGTGTAATCTTGTCTACATAGAACTTGTAAGATACCGGCTCGGATACGTTACCGACGTTGTCGATTGCTTTTACATCGATATTGTACACTGTTTCGGCATCGAACTGAATCGGTTCAATGTATTTTACATAGTCCGCATCGTTGATTTTCACATAGATTGCATCAACACCGGAAAGCTCATCGGTGGCACCGAAAGCGATTGTTTCTTTGGTAGACACGATGATGCGGCCTTCCTCATCGACAACGTTTGCACTGGGGAATACCGTATATGCGGAATCCTTGTTGATCAGACGGTCGCTGTTTTCAATGAAAACGGTCGGAGCGGTTGTATCAACAACTACAGAGGTCAGCGCAACCGGCGCCAAGTTTCCAACGTTGTCGATAGCGGTAAAGTACACTTTCGTCGGGCCTTCTTCCGTCAGCGAATAGTATGCTTCTTCAGCTTCCTTTCCGGTACCGCGCAGTGAAAGTTCATTCAGATCGGTACCGATATATGCGCCTGCAGTTCCGGAACCGGCCAGGTCATCCGCTGCAGCAATGTACCATTTGGTGTTTGCAGAGCAATATGCGGTAAGTCCTTTGTAGAACAACGGTTCCGTAGTGTTCAATGTGGTTTTCGGCGCCATATTATCAACAATAACCGCAAAGGTCTTTGCAACTTCCAGATTTCTGCTGTTGTCAAAACCGCGATACGACACTTCGTGGTGGCCTTCCTGTAACAGCTGGAAGGGATTGTGATAGGTCATAAAAGCCGATTCATCCACGGAGAACTCAACAAAGTCAAGTCCGGTTTCCTTATCCGACGAATTAAGCATAAAGAATACATCGCTGTTTACGAAATGCTTATCTCCGTCAAGATAGTGCATGGCAGACCGGTGATAATCCGGCTTTATTGTTTGAGGCACTTGAGCCCAAACAGAGAAACAAAGCGCCGCAAAAACAGCGGCAAAGAGAGATTTCTTCATAAATCATACCTCCAATAATGTAAGATGACCGTGCATCCTTTTATCAATAATACAATTCCACTCTGCGGTTACTCTTCCGTTGGGTAATTTCCGCATGAGACCCTGCGGGGTGCGTTGCTCCGTCCGCTTCTATGGTGATACTATCAGCATCAAAAGCGCCGATCGATTCAAAATACTGAGCAACAGCGATAGCGCGCTGCAGCGATAACTGCTCTTCTTCCCTTGCGCTGTTTAATTTAGCGCTGTGTCCGACGAGTTTCAGTTTCGTTACATTTTTTGCTTTCAGCTGTTCCGCAATACTATCGAGCTTATGAGCAGTGAACGTATCAATCATATACATATTAGGAGCAAAATACACAGTCGTATCGGTCTGTGTATTTTGAGGCTCCGGCTGCTGAGGTTCCGGTGCTTTTTCCGGTTCGGCAGATTTTTCTTCCGCAGGGGGAGCTTCTACCGGTTGTTCCTGCACAGCAGGCTGCTCCTGCACAACAGGCTTTTCTACCCGCGGTTCTTCCTTAGGCTGTTGCGGCTGCGAGGCACATCCTACGATAAGCGCAGCAATCAGCAATAGAAGAATGGTTTTCAATTTGCTCAAATTTTGACCTCCTCAAAATTTCTATATGCACCAAATTAGAGTCTTTTTGTATGTTTTATGTTACGATTTTAAACTGGAATTAAAGAAGGCCTTCAAAAAGTATTAATCTCTACGAAAACACCTCTTCAGCTTTTTAGAATATATGCCGATAATACGAAAAGGTAAGAAATCCTTGAGTACGCCATCCGGTACATCAAGAACGTTCTGTATGGCTGACAAGGGAACACCCCACTCCTGTTGCCTCCGCCAAATTGCCGGTACTCCTACACCGTAGCGGATATAGTATCATTCCAATGTTTTTTGTCAAGCCTCTTTTCTGAAAACGTTTCTTTTTTTTAGACCATACGCAATCGTCAACGCGCTCGCAAAAAATGCAAAATAAGCTACCGATGCACAGGGCTGTTTAGCGTGGGCGTTTTTCCGGTACACATACGGCTGATGAGCAGGGCGCAAGAATGATAGAAGAGCCCTTTTGCACGGATACAGGCTCCGATGCGTAGAGCAGCCGATATGATGCAACGGACTCCGGCAGCTGAAACTCTGCCGCCGTATCGGTTAAATTATGCGCGATAAACGCTGCTTCGTTTTGATACCGCATAATATACGATACAACTGAGCTGCTATCCGTATCAAGCGGCTCCATTCGTCCATGCAGCAATGCAGGAAGCCCTGTCTTTAACCTAATCAGCTGCCGATAATGACTGACAAGCGAAGTAGAATCGCCGGTTTGTTCCGCAAGCGGAATAGTCTTTGCGTTATACTTTGATTCAATCCAGGCTGTTTGCAGCGAATCGCGTTGCTGCGTTGCCCACAAAAACGGCGTACGGAGCTGTTCGTCAGGTTTTCCGCCCATCATGCCGATCTCTTCGCCGTAATACACGAAAGGAACGCCTTCCGTAAGGATGTACCGCGAGGCGGCAAGCTTCATCAACGGAATATTGCCGCGCAGCATACCGGCAAGCCTGTTTTGATCATGATTTGTCAAGAAAGGGGCATCAATATAATCAGCGCGCGCATCTTTATATATCAGATAATCGGCATACAGCGTTTTTGCCGGATTGTTCTTTCCCGCCTTTCCCGATCGCAGCGCATCTACAATGACAGTACCCATATCAAAATGAAAGTTTGAATCAATCGCCTTCATGTAGGCAGCGCGGGTAGATGCCGTATCCCATACCTCTGCAACAAGATAGACATCCGGTTTAACGGATTTGCAAAAATCGGAAAACTCAGTCCACCAGGCGAGCGAGCTGGAAAGACCTTCCATCCCGACGGGCAGTTTGTTCATATTAAACACATGCGCAGCGGCATCCAGCCGGAAGCCTGCAACCCCTTTTTTCAGCCAAAATTCGGCAGCATCTTTGAGCGCATCCCGTACCGCCGGGTTCGCTATATTCAAATCCGGCATTGATGCATCGAATAAACCAGCGTAATAACCTCCATCGGTTTTATTCCACAGCGGATGCCCCCACACCTGTTTTTGCAGCGAGGTACCGAAATGAGCCGCCGCCGCTTCGCCGTCAAGCCAGTAGTACCACGAACGATGCACATCATCCGTGTCGCGGGAGGCGGCGAACCACGGATGATCGGTAGAAGAATGATTACACGGAAAATCTAAAATAATAGAAATACCTCGCTTATCGGCTTCCGCTATCAACGTTTCAAAATCTTCCATAGTACCGTATTCGGGATTTATCGCACAGTAGTCGGTAACATCATAACCGTGATACGAAGGTGAGGGAAAAATCGGAAGCAGCCATAAACCCGTAACGCCGAGGTCGGAATCCGTTGCATCGGAACCGTCATTTAAATAATCCAATTTCTGCGTTAAACCGGCTAAATCGCCGATACCGTCGCCGTCACTATCGGCAAAAGAACGCACAAACAGCGAATAATACACGCCTTCCCGTGCGCCTTTTGCAACCCGCGCAAGCTCAAGTCCGCCGGAACGTTTCCGGCAGCCGCCGATACACACAAAAAGGCCGCATACAACCCACAGAAAGCCGATACGCCGTAACAATGACATTGCGCTTTGATTCATTTCTTCTCCTATAAGAGCGGTGTGCTACCGTGACTGATAAAATTCTGATAAAATTCTGATAAAATTCTGATAAAATTTATAGATGGAAAGCTTCCTTTAAATAGGTAAAGCTGTCGTTCAAGTCCGTGCAGCAAAGTGTTGCATAGCGATCAAAGGATGTCGGCTGATCATTGATAATAACAACTTTACCACCGGCTTGCAGCGTTTCATACGGCAGCGCTGCGGCGGGATATACGGAAAGACTCGTACCGAGCACCAACAGCACATCCGCCCGGCGACACTCCTGCTGCGCTTCGATAATTGCATGAGCCGGAAGCGCTTCTCCGAAAAAGGTAATATCCGGTTTAAGCGGATGCTGACACTGCGGGCACAGCGGCACATCCCCCTTACGGGCGGTTTCCACCACGCTTTCAAAATCCGTTACATAAGAACAATGCGTACAGCTGTGCCGTATCGGGGAACCGTGTACTTCAATCACATGCGTGCTTCCCGCTTTTTGATGCAGCAAATCAATATTCTGCGTAATTAACGCCTGCAATTTTCCGCACCGTTCCAGACCGGCCAGCGTCAGATGCACAATCGACGGTTCCTTTTCCGGTAATCCGTAGATAAATTCTTTTGCAAGCCGGTAATAGATCGAAGGATCCCGCCGGAACACCTCAATATCAAACATTTTATCGGTTTCGGGCAGCGTATACAGGCCGTTTTTCCCTCTAAAATCCCGAATGCCGGACAATGTACTGACACCGGCTCCGGTAAATGCGACGCAATGCTCAGCCGCTGCTATCAGCTCTGCTAATGCGCGGTAGGAATCTTTTTCATCACTCATAATTGCTCCGTTTGCCGTCAATATTCCAATTCGGGGATTCGATCCTTCAGCTCATTCAGAAACTGCTCGCCGGTTACACCTTCCCGAAGACAGATAAAAACACAATTGTCCCGCCCCGCAATAATTCCCAGCACGGATTCAAAGTTCATATTTTCAAGCGCCATAGAAATCAGTTCGGTGTGCCCCGAATACGTTTTGATTACGGCCATATTTCCTGAATAATCAACTGATATATAGCCGCGCAGAAAATCCCGGATACCGGCCTGCTCAGCTTCCTGCCGATGGTCTTCACTCGGTACCGTATAGACATAATCGCCTTTCCCGTTGGACACTTTACTGACTTTTAACATTTTCAGATCGCGCGAGAGCGTCGCCTGCGTAACCGAAAATCCTTCGCGGTCCAAATAGCCAAGCAGCATTTCTTGCGATTCAATCGGGTATGACTTGATCAGTTTTCTAATAGCTTTCAATCGTGTAAGTCGTTGTTTCACCTATGCCACCTACATTAAATACTGCATAAATATTCAAAAAAGTCAATAAAAATGAAAAAATATTCTATAATAAGCGCTCTTTTGCATAAATCATCAAAAATGATTATAGAATAAGCATCGCATCGCCATAGGAGAAAAACCGGTATTTTTTTTCTATTGCATGACGATACGCAGCAAAGATATTTTCTTTTCCGGCGAAAGCTGATACCAGCATGACAAGGCTTGACTGAGGCGTGTGAAAATTCGTCAGCAGCGCGCCGGTCAGGCCGAAGGTAAAGCCGGGATAGATAAAGATATCGGTTTGCTGTGCGCCTCTCGTTAGCGTTTGTGTTCCGGAATTCCATGCTGATTCGAGGGTACGGACGGATGTAGTGCCGACTGCCAGGATCGTCCTTCCTGCGGTATGAGCTGACTCAACGGCATCGGCTGTTTCGTCGGAAATATAAAACTTTTCGGTATGCATGGCATGTGCTTCCACCGTCTCCGTCCGTACCGGTAAAAACGTACCGAGGCCGACATGCAGCGTTACGGACGTCTGTGCGATATGCCGTTCGTGCAGTTCCTGCAATACCGCGTCGGTAAAGTGAAGCCCTGCTGTCGGGGCTGCAACCGAACCGATGTTCCGAGCGTATACGGTCTGATACCGCGCGCTATCCTCGTCCGTATCGCTGCGTTTGATATACGGCGGCAGCGGGATATGACCGTTGGCTTCCAGCCAACGGTCATCAATGCAGCGGTTAAAGCGCAGATACTTGCAATCAGGCTCCGCTGCATTGGGGGAAGGAGGAGGAATCAGCGTAGCCGACGTTCCGTCGGGGAAAAGGTACTCCTTCCCCTCCCGCTGCCGTTTGGCACGCTTAACCAATGTTTTCCAGACAAAGCCTTCGTCGATCGATTCGAGCAGCAAAAATTCAACTTCGCTGTTGCCGCTGCGGGCATAAACGCGGGCGCGCCGCACCTTTGTGTTATTAAATACCATCAGACAGTCGGGCGGTATCAAGCCGGGTAAATCGGAAAAAAGCGCATCGGTCAGCGCTCCGGTACGTCTATTCAATACAAGCAGCCGATCATGCCCGCGTTCGGCGGACGGATGCTGCGCAATCAATTCTTGGGGCAATTCAAAATCAAAATCTTTTGTAAGCATAACGAAAACCTCCAGCACTATACTCGATAATCCTTCCCGTTGACAAGATAAGAGGCGGGCTGCCGCACGATACGCGCATGAAGATGTATAAAGTACAAACACGGCTCGGTAAATAGCGCCTCATTGACAGATTGAGTAACATCATGCATCAACCTTTCACAACGATTTTTTTATCGGCTTTCTATTTTCTTGCGAGCCTTTGCCATACCGGTTCGATTCTTTACCTTGCTTTTTTTAAATGTATATGCTATATTATGTACAAATGGATACTGAATCGTTAAACAGCCTTGTGTTTTCTAACAGTGAAAATGGAACCGTTGAACTGGATGCGTCGACCCTTGCAGGATTGAAGAAAATGCCGGTCGATATATTTGATAACGTGTATGTCGGCGACGTTAAGGAGCATGCGCTTATTCTATGCGTCGATGTTCGCGGGTTCAGTAACTTTCTCTGTTCACATGATGAAAAAGCGGTATTTTCCTTAATCACCTCGTTTACGTCTAACTTTTTGTCATGCGTCAATCAGTTCGGTTACGGTTGTTCCTATTACAAGCTGCTCGGCGACGGTGCACTCGTCATTTGGGATGAAACAACACCGACGACGCTTGGGGAAGCCGTTATGGTCTTTCAGACCTACACTGAGTTTCTCGGAGAAGAGCTGTTTGCACCGTACCCCGAATTAGGACTCGGCGGGGCATTGGTGATGGAGAAAGTATACAAGTATGAGATTTCCGCCGAAGCGTCAGCGCTTAAATACCGCGATTATGTCGGCTACGGTATCAATCTTGCATGCCGTTTGCAGGGGCTTGCCAGAAAATCGGAATTGATTATCAATAAGCATTTGGCAGACCTCAATGCATTGACAACCGTCATAAAAGATGCCCCCGCGCTGGTAGAAGAAGCAAAACGGCTTAAAGGTGTTTTTGACGAAGACAAAAAGACGCTTTACTTTTACGCAGGGGTGAATCCTTCCAATACATACGGATTATAATATTTTTGCCGCCGATCTCGGTTATACTTTCACAATCGGAGAGATACGGCGGACAATTTCTTTTGAGTACAGAAATCTTATTTGAGCTTTTCAACGCTATCCGAGTTTTGAAAGCTGTTCTATTTCTTCCGCAAGCGTTTCCAATGCAGCTTGAGGGGCAATGTTGAAAATATCTACCGATTGCAGCGATTCCCGCATCAGATGGGAAACAGAAGCATATCGCTCCAATTCAAACGGAGAACAGCGCCCGGTACGAAGACCTTCTTGTAAAAAGACCATCAGCGATTCTAAAAAAAGCGTATACAGACGTCGCGGCTTGCCGTTGTTAAGCAGCTTCACTACAGCGGAAATCGAGGCTTCATGTGCAGCAGGATTGGCTGCGCGATAGGCCGTAACCATTTCCGTCAGGACGGGAAATTGCGGAGGTCGGCTCTGTTTCATGCAAGCTAAACAATATTCCCAAAAGAGCGCGGCGGCTTCTTGTAATTGAACACGGGAAACCGGTAAAAAACTTTGTAGATACGCGACAATCCGCGCAGCCTGACCGGGCGGTAAACCGGAGCAAAAAGACCGATCGCAGAAGACCCGCTCAATCACCGCTTGCTGATGCACCGTATCCCGTTCAACAAAACTATAGGGCCGTACACGCGACAGAATAGTCGGGATAATTGCAGTACGGCGCGTTGCCGTCAAAATGAAAACCGTGTATTCGGGAGGCTCTTCCAATATCTTTAAAAACGCATTCCGTGCAGATTCCTGCATCTTATCGGCGTTTTCAACAATCAGCACCTTTTTCTTACCGACCGGCATGAGCCGTACCCATGCGGATGCCTTCCGCACCTGATTAACGGGAAGCGCATCATACATGCATTCTTCTTGCAGCTTTTCACACAGGCCGGTAATTTTTTCCGTCTGCTTTTCCAGTTTTTTTTCTTCCTCAGCCGATAGCGTATCCGTTCCGCTATACCGGTCGGTTAAATCGGAAAGCGCTTCATCGATATCAGCCAATATCGGCGCGGCCTTTAAAAACCGGTTTTCGTCTGTATCCCACAACCGGGAATCAAAACGGGCGGTTAGCTTCCGTACCGCGCGAACAAAGAGATATTGAGCGGGAAGCGTCTTTGCATCGCAAAAAGTACGCGCTGCGGCCTTCGTTTCAAGCAAGGTATCCCGCGGACCGAGGATTAAAAGATCGCTCGCCGATAAGTCCTTGTGCCGCTTGCACGATTCACAGGTACAGGTCCAGCTGCCCGTTTCCGTACACGACAGCGCACGCGCCGCTTCCAATGCCGCAGTGAGCTTTCCGCTTGCTTCGGGCCCCGTAAACAAGAGTGCAGGCGGCAGACTGTTGCGGGCTATTTCATCGCGCAGCAGCTGCGTAATCGGTTGACCAAGTACATTTTCAAACATCGCAGCGCTTCCTTATATCCCGTGTTGAATTGCCTGAATCAGCTCATCACTCGACAGCTGCAGCAGCGGCGTCAATATCCGGGCAATCACACTGCGGTTCAGCATAGAATCCACATTGATGAACGGCTGCAGCTGTAACACGGTCAGCACAATGACGATAACGATATATGCTTCAAAAATACCGAGGAAAAACCCGAGCGCGTGATCAAGACTGCGCAAAATTTCATTTTGAAAGATCGCAGCAATCAGCATTTGAACCGTTTTTACGGCAATAAAGACCGCGATAAATAAGATAAAAAACGCGATTGCCCGCAATAGGGTTTGCGAAAGTCCGCCGAATTTCAGATGCGTTGCAAGCGGGCGATAAAACCAAACCGCTCCCGCAAGCCCCGCAAAAAAAGCTGCCATCGAAAAAAATTCGGCGATAAAGCCTTTAACTGTTACCTTTATGATAATGCTCACGGCGATAATCAATAAGACGGCATCAAATATGCTGATATTCATTGTTTTATCCATTGCCGTAACAATCCGGCGATTTTAACGGCGGGTTTTCCATCCGCAAGCGCAGCCGAGGCGCGCGCCATGGCCTGTAATTCTTCGGGCCGGTTTAAAAACCGGGTAAGCTGCTCACAGAGTGTGGAAGCGGTTGCTTCATCGGAAGAAAGCACAACCGCAGCACCTTGCTCGGCAAAAAATGAGGCATTTTCAATTTGATCGCCTCGGCTGCTGCCTTTTTTCAACGGCAATAACAGCAACGGTTTTCCCGCAGCGGCGGCTTCCCAAATCGTGTTTGCTCCGGCCCGCGCCATCACTAAATCGGCAGCGGCAAGGACATCCGGCATTTGTTCCCCGATAAATGGGAACGGCCGATAGAACGCGCTTAAATCGGGGCGTTCCTGCTCCAGCTGTTTTTTTATGCGTTCCCCATGAGCGAGGTGCTGAGCGCCGGTCTGATGCACGACAAAAAAATGCTCAGCCAAAAAGAGAATACTTTGTTCTATTAATAAGTTGATTTGAAGCGCCCCAAGACTGCCGCCCTGCACAAACAGCAGCGGCTTATCGCCCGTATATTGAACAAAAGCCTTTCCGGCGGCAGCATCAGCGGAATAAAAGCGCATCCGGACGGGGTTTCCCGTAACGGTGATCTTCTTTTGTACCGCGTCCGGAAAAAATGCCGCCGTTTTTGCATACGAAACAAAGATTCCACTTGCAAACCGGGTATTGATCTTTGTTGCAAGTCCCGGAGAAAAATCGCACTCATGCGTAATCACCGGAATATGCAGAAAGCGGGCGGCAGCGCACGGAGGGACGGAAACAAATCCCCCTTTTGAAAATACGAAATCGGGCTTAAGCCGTATCAGAATAATGAGCGAGGCAAAAAAACCTCCGATGATTTTAAAGACATCGAGCATATTTTGAATGCTGAAATAGCGGCGGAGCTTGCCTGCCGGAATGCCATAGAAGGGGATACCGGCGCTTCGCACATAGGTTCGATCAGCGCCATTGTTGGAACCGATCCAGATAATAGGTACGCGGGTTTCTTTTTGTAATACTTCGGCAACGGCGATACCCGGAAAAATATGTCCGCCCGTTCCGCCGCCGGTAAATACGATACAGCTCATAAGCAGCGAGTATATCAGAAATATGCTCAGCGCACAATGAGACGGCAAAATGAAGCGGAAACGGTCATCTGCATCCTCTATATGTGCTATCGCTGCAAAACTTTTAGACAACATCATGAATCACCATGCCCGGCGTACGAATCAACAACCCCGACGCGAGCGTCGGGGTATTAAACCCTCCGCACGAATAAAACGTAAAAATGTGCATTATTTTTCATAAAAGCCGCTCATTTCAGCAAATTCCGCTCTCGGTAGGTTTTAATAAACGCAGAAATAGGTATACTGTTATTATACGCTATCATCAAAGCGCGTCGGAAAAATCAAAGGAGAGAACTATGAACAAACGATCGTCTATGCGAACCAAGATTCTGGCAATTTTTGGGCTTTTGATTACTGCGGCTATTCTTATCGAGACCGTACTTGCAGTGCAATCCGCCCGCCGGTCTGTGTTAGAAAAAATTGAAGCGCACCTTACGGACAAAGCAAGCGATACGGCTGAAATTATTGACGGCCGGATTACCGCAATGTTTCAATTCTTGGAAGGAATTACGCGCCTGTCGTTTATTCAGGATACAACAGTTTCATTTCAGGATAAAACGACCTATTTAAAGCAAGAAGCTCAGCGCAATGCAATTCTCAAAGAACTCTATATTGCCGATCCGGCCGGTTTACAACATAATCCCAATGGGAAAACAGAAGACTATACCACTGATCCATGGTTTGCCGAAGCGGTTACCGGGAAGACTTTTATCGGAGTTCCCGATCCTGATGAAACGCGCGGGAATGCTCTGTTTATTGCATTTTCTCTGCCGGTGTATGATAATAACCGGAATCTGATTGGGGTATTGGGGGCGGATGTCGACGGACACTGGATATCGGAACAAATACAGGATATTGTCGTCGGGCAGACAGGCTACTGCTATATCATCAGCCCGGAGGGAACCGTTATTGCGCATCGGGATACGAACATTGTCGATAGTTTCGGCAATTCACAGCAGCGGGCGCAAAGCGATGCGCAATTTAACTCGCTCGCATCATTTGAAAAAGAGGCGTTGCAAAGCAGCGGTACGGGAATCGGCAACTATACCTACAAAAACGTATCGAATATTGCAGCCTATTCACGGATAAAAACTACGGGATGGACGGTCATCATAAAGGCACCGCGGCGCGAATTTATGGGAACGGTGAATACGCTTCGGACCACCATGCTGTTGATAGGCGGAATTATTCTGATCACTGCATTGATCATCATCTATCTTGCGACCCGGACAATTGTCAGACCGATTCAGACTGCGGTACGGGTGCTGCGGGACATCGCTCAAGGAGAAGGCGACCTCACGGTGCGGCTTCCGCTGATCGGTAATGATGAAATCACCACTATGTCCGAATACTTTAACGAGACTATCGAAAAAATCGCCAATTCCGTGCGGTCTGTGGAAACAAACAGCCGTATAATGAAAGGGATTGGGGAAGAGCTTGCAACAAATATGACCGAAACGGCAAGTGCCATCCATGAAATCAGCGCGAATATCGAAGGGGTCAAACATCAGACGCTCACGCAGGCGGCAAGCGTCACCGAAACCGCCGCTACTATCGAAGAAATCATGCGAACCATCAGGAAGCTAAACGGCAGCATCGAAACACAGGCGGCAAGCGTTGCACAATCCTCATCATCGGTAGAAGAGATGGTCGCAAACATCGCTTCCATCAGCCAAACGCTGAATAAGACCGATGAAGTGATCAAAAATCTGACGTCCGCCACCGGCGACGGCAAGGAAACATTAGTTACGTCGAATACCGTAACGCAGAAGATTGCCGAAGAGTCCGGTTCGCTGATGGAAGCCTCAAGCGTTATTCAGCACATCGCCTCGCAGACCAATTTACTTGCAATGAATGCAGCCATCGAAGCCGCACACGCAGGAGAAGCGGGCAAGGGGTTTGCCGTCGTTGCCGATGAAATCCGTAAACTTGCCGAAGATTCCGCTGCGCAAGGGAAGACCATAACCACAACGCTCAAAACGCTCAGCGGGGAAATCGAGGTGCTTTCGAGCTCATCAAAAACGGTGGAAGAAAAATTCAATACGATTTTTACCCTGTCCGCCCAGGTAAAATCCATGAGCGAAACGCTCACGGAGGCAATGCGAGAGCAGGAAAACGGAAGCCGGGAGGTCTTAACCGCTATTAAGAGTATCAATACGGTAACGATGGAGGTGAGCGAAGGCTCCGAAGAAATGCTGAAAGGAGGCGAAGGTGTTGCGGAAGAGATGCGGAAATTGGACAGCCTTACCCGCGTCATCACTGACGGCATGAACGAGATGGCCTCCGGCGCAGTACAGATCAACAATGCCGTGCAGGACGTTAATCGTATTACGCAGAAGAATAAGGGGGCGATTGAGAATCTTGCCTCGGAAGTCTCTAAATTCAAAGTGTAAATTTAGGGAAGGGAAGACACTTTTTTCGGATAAAAGATTTCTTCCCTTCCCTAGAACCCATCCTATCTTCAAAAGAACCGCTTAGTTGGATTGCTAGCTAGCGTGGCAATCCACGCCCTAAGAACCCATCTTTGTTCCAAAGCATGGTTTGTAAAATAAAAGTTGAACACAAATGCTTTTAGCGCAACTCCGTCGCAGAACCGCCACGGAGGCCGGTGGTTCTGCACAAAATCGAGTTCGCAAAGCGAACTCGCAGCTCAAAAATGTACATGGAAGTCCATTTCTTACCGTGCCTCCGGTTGGAATTTGCTCGGCGCCTCGTATCTACATCGTCTATTTTTTAAAGGCGGTCTTTGACAAATAGGCGGGCATCTGCGTTGTGGGGAAAGACGGATAGTGCTGCGGGAATACGGAGCAGCAACTAAGCATGGGGATTACTGTATTACTTCCACTTCTTCTTGGGTAAGGCCGGTTGCTTGAACTATCTTTTGTACGGAATCGCCTAATTGTTTTAAGATACGTGCCGTTTCGACTGCTTTTTGGCGGGAGCCTTGGGATATGCCTTGAGCAAAGGCTATTTTGCCTGCTTCTTCCCGCTGTACGGCTATATCGGTGTCATAATCATATTCAGCTATCAGCAATGTTTATTACCTCCTCTTTTGCAAATATGCGGGCATCTGCGTTGTCACTACGCCGAAATAAATGCTCAACGTATACACCCGATACGTCTTCGCTTTATTTCGGCTAAGTTCCTAGCATCTGCTCCGCCTATTTGCAAAAGGCTTTTCAGCACCGCCATGGATGGCGGTGGTTCTACGCAGCAGCGATGTTTTTGCGTGAGCAAAAACTCGTAAGCAAATACTGTACAAGGAGGTACAGTATTTGCGCTGGCATATTTTCATTTATTGTTGATTGATGTTCTGCCATAGCCCCCCCCTTTACTTTTTGTTTTCTCTTTATCGGTACACTGTTGAGCGGTGAGCGATTTCGATGACGGTGATAATCAGCTCGTCATCACGGATACGGCACAAAATGCGGTAATCGCTCACACGGTAGCGCCATAGGCCGGTAAGGTTTGAAGTAAGCGCTTTTCCGCGGGAACGCGGATTATCGAGAAGCTCGACTTGTTCAAGGTAATCCAAAACACGCTTTGAGATTGCAGCATCCAGCTTTTTTAATTGCTTTTTGAATGTGTCCGTCAAAATGACTTTCATAATCCCAGCTCGCGCCGCACTTCGGCAATGGTATATGTCTTTTCCCCGCTTTTTTCAAAGTTGGTCCACGCTTTTTCGGCACGTGCCGCGTCTTCGGCGTCTTCCTGCAATTCAGCAAGGTAGCAGCTCAGGGCATTTTCCAAAACTGCGTCTTTAGTTGCTCCGCTCATTTGCGCCGCCTGTTCCAATTCCCGGTACGCTTTATGTGTCATAGTCATTGTAGGCATAGCAAACCTCCTCGTCCTTTATTATACCACAGTTACCGCTGTGTTTTAAGGGGAGGGTAAATACAAAAAAACCGCCCCCAAGCCAAGATTTTCCGGTTTGAAGACGGTCAGTCTGTTTTTTTAATGTTTAATCAATTTGTAATGTGTAATTCATAATTCATAATTCATAATTCATAATTCATAATTACCCATTACCCATTACCCATTACCCATTACCCATTACCCATTACCCATTATCCATTACCCATTACCAATTACCAATTACCAATTATCTTAAATGTCTTCCTCAATATAGCCATCCGTTTTTTTCATCTTCCAGTGCTTTACGTTTTTTGCGTCCTCAAAGGCTTTTTTAAGGCTTTCAGGAGTGCTGAAGTTTGTGCAGTTGCCCTCGTTTGCCTGCGGAGTATAAGCATCAGGCTCAGCATAAAGTATAGCCTTTGCCCCGTCGCTTGCCTCACGTATCGGTAAATCGTTAAAGAGCTTTGTGAACACATCGGCATTAAGCTTATTTTTGTAGCATAGCAGGCTTTTCAAAGCGGTGCAACCTTGCACGTTAAGGGTAGTAAGCTGATTGGTGTAGCAGATAAGCTCTCGCAAAGAGGTTAAGCCCTGCACGTTAAGCTCGGTGAGCTGATTGCTTCGGCAGTAAAGCTTTTGTAATGCAGTTAAGCCTGAGACGTCAAGGGTGCTAAGTTGATTGTCTGAGCAGCTAAGCTCTTGCAATTTAGTTAAGCCTTGCACGTTAAGCTCAGGTATCTGATTGGTTTGGCAGTTAAGCTCTTGCAAAGCGGTTAAGCCTGACACATCAAGGACGGTAAGCTGATTTCTGGAGCAGTTAAGCTTTTGCAATTTTGTTAAGCCCTGCACGTTAAGCTCAGGTATCTGATTGTCGTTACAAATAAGCTCTTGCAATTCAGTTAAGCCCTGTGCGTTAAGGGCGGTAATATTATTGAACCGGCAGTCCAGCTTTTGCAATTTGGTTAAGCCGTGCACATCAAGGGCAGTAAGCGTATTGCTGTTGCAGTAAAGCTCTTGCAATTCAGTTAAGCCTTGCACGTCAAGGGCGGTAATATTATTGAACCGGCAGTCAAGCTTTTGCAATGCAGTACAGCCTGAGACGTCAAGGGCGATGAGCGGTCTGTTACCTCCTGGCGTTTTTTCACCACTGCAGTTAAGCTCGATGATGTCTCCTATGAGGGCAAGCTTTCTCTCTGAGTCTGTTACGGTCAGTGTGGTTTCCGTGTCGTTTGCAAGCTCATTCACGTTGCAGCCTTCCACTTTTATGGCAGAGCCGTCAGCCGTCTTTGCCTTTACTTTTACGGTGTTTTTGCCTGCCTCAAGGGTGAGGAGGGCTTTTTTTGGCTCAAAGCTTACGGTGACGGCGGCAGGCTTTGTTACAGTAAGCGTGTATTCCGTGTTTGTGCCTGCTTCGGCGATGGCTGTTCCGTCAAGCGTCCAACCCTTTACACGGTAACCAGTGGCCGGCGTTGCGGTAAAGGTTACGGTTTTGCCGTGCTCGACGGTTATGGGACTCGTTTCCGTTTCCGCTACGCCGTCCGCCGTTGCTTTAAGCGTGCCTCCGGCGCCGTCTACGTTGAAGGTTACGGGGTATTTGTTTATCTTCCACTGTGCCGTGTATTCCGTATTTATGGCGGGGAATGCTAAAGGGGAAGGCGGAGCGGGAGACCATCCTTTAAAAGCGTAACCCTCTCGTTTGGGAGCGGGTGCGGTCAAGGCTGTTCCGTATTTGCCTATTTTTATGATATCGGCCGTACTGCCGCTGACATTGCCGCCTGCAAGTTTAAAGGT
>CAUTXW010000028.1:0-31026 GCA_963542655.1 uncultured Treponema sp.
TTCAATGAGTTTTGGTATGTTTGGTGCAGCAGCTGCACTCGGTATTTCGGCATTCGGATCGGCATTAGGACTTGCTATCGCAGGACAGGGCACAATCGGAGCGTGGAAGCGGTGTTATTTGAATAATAAACCGGCTCCCTTCATCCTCCTCGCATTTGCAGGCGCCCCGCTTACACAGACCATTTACGGATTCTTGCTGATGAATAAGATGATTCCGTCGGCAAAAGATCCGTGGTTCCTGTTGGGCGTCGGTATTGCATGCGGTCTCGGTATTGCAGCTTCCGCAATTGCGCAGGGAAAGGCTTCTGCAGCAGGTTCCGATGCGCTGGCGGAAACCGGTAAGGGCTTCGGTCAATACATCACCGTCGTCGGTCTTTGCGAAACCGTTGCATTATTCGTTATGGTTTTCGGACTGATCAACTGCTAAAAAACGACCGTATTGGGAACCGCTCAAAATATCGGTTTTAAGCGGTTCCGATTGATCTTTTCGGCGGGATACGCACTGTATTCCGCCGAAAACGGCCTATTGCATGATAAGAGCCGTTATGGAAAGATATGGAATTTGAAAAAATTATCCCTGCGTCCGCCTTGGAACCGCAGGCACACTGCAATGAGCTGATCGTAAGCGGCAATACGCTTGCGCTCTTTGTAGAACACGCTTTTAAGCGCTTATCATTTACGTTTCCCCAAGAACATCTGGAAAGTTTACAGCATATCGCCTGCGATTTCACAACGACAGAGAACGATCGTCTTGTTACGCGGAAATTGCTGGAAAATGCGGTTATCGCCGCAAAAGGAACGCTGCCGCTGTGCCAAGATACGGGGGTTGCGCACGTTTTTGCCTGGAAGGATTCGTCCGTAACTACTGCGGTAAACACATCCGGCGGGATAAACCGTTTCAGTTCGGAAACGGAAGCACTTACGGCAGGGATCGGCAAAGCGTATAAAGAAAATAATCTCAGATTTTCTATCAACATTCCGACATCGCTTTTCGATGAAACAAATTCGGCGACCAACTTACCGGCTCAGATTGACATATTCAGCGCCGATACAATGCCGGATGAGGCAGAACCGTCGTACCGCTTCCTCTTTTGTGCAAAAGGCGGCGGCTCTTCCAACAAAACCGATTTTACCTGCGCGACAAAAGCGCTGCTCAATCCCCAGGCATTCGAGCGGTTTTTGCGTACTAAAATTGCGGCCTTGGGAACGGCAGCTTGCCCGCCCTATACGATCGCCGTCGTGATCGGCGGCTTAAGCCCGGAGCAAAATTTACTCACTTTAAAATTAGCAACAACCGGTTATTGGGATGCCGTTGAAACACTTAACGCCGCCGGAACTGCCGGAACTATCCGCTGGACGGATACGGTTGGAGGCGTACCGCCGCTTCGCTGTAAGGATTGGGAAGAGCGGATAGTGCATATTGCCGCGGAAACCGGTTTGGGCGCTCAATTCGGCGGTAAGCGCCTTGCGGCCCATGCACGCGTATTCAGGCTGCCGCGGCACGGAGCAAGCTGCTTCGCGTCCATCGGCGTTTCCTGCAATGCGCACCGAAACCTGTTAGGATATATCAGCCGCGACGGTGCCTTTTTGCAAAAAAATATCGTCAATCCGCATGCCTTTTTTGAAAAAGCTCTGGAAGCCGCTGCACAACAGGCCGATGCCGCGGCGCACTCTACCGAACCGGTAAGAATCGAATTGCATTCCATCGATAGTGCCCGCACAGAATTATCCCGCTATACCGTCGGACAGGCATTTTTCTTTTCAGGTGATATTTTGGTTGCACGCGATGCTGCTCATGCACGCTGGAAAACCTTACTGCAGAACGGCCAACCGCTGCCGGATTACGTCCTGCGGCACCCTATTTTATACGCCGGCCCGGCCGAAACACCGAGCGGCGCCGTTATCGGCAGTTTCGGCCCCACAACGGCGAACCGCATGGACCCTTACGCCGACGATTTGATGAGTAGAGGCGCCGCACTTATCACCATCGCAAAAGGCAATCGATCAGAACTGTGGCGAACGGCCTGTAAAACATACGGGGCGTTTTACCTCGGCACAATCGGAGGAGCCGCTGCTTTGATTGCGGAAAAACACATTACAGCGCGCCGCGTCCTGGATTATCCCGATTTAGGGATGGAAGCCGTACAGCTGATCTCGGTTAGCGAACTACCGGTCTTTTTGATTACTGATAATAAAGGAAACGATTTTTACGCATCGTTAAAAAAAGAATAGAAAGGGAGCGCCGGTCATCGCTATTCCTTCTGATCGGCGCCATTGTTTTGTTATTTTTTCGCTTGAATTTTATCTTTTTCTTTCCGAACTTTCTGATCAAGAATATCCATTAACTTATTAACGCCTGCTTTTAAATCGTAGTCGTCAGTTGAAACATGCGCCGTTCCGCCTTTAAAATTCACGGTACATTCATAAAAAAATTTCTTATCGAACTTAATTGTGCAGAGAACATCAACAATCAAATCTTCCGCATATTTAATCCGTTCAAACTTCTTATGGACGAAAACTTTTTGATCTTCATCCAGCGTGAATTTCACCGCTTGTACATTAATGTTCATGGTCGCCTCCTCATAGTGAAACGCCGCATTGCGTCTCTTATAAAAGTATACGCAATAATAGATAAAAAGTCGAGCTCAATTTCAGGAAGCATTCGAGAGTTTTGCTAAAGTTTCCCCTGCCCTCATTCTAAGAACAGGGGAACTAATGTGTTTTTGTTATACGTTTTTTATTCGTCCAGCCACTTACCGAATTCGATATAGCTTCCAAGATAGCCCAATACCGGCAGTCCGGCAGTATCAAAACCTAAATTTACCTTTTTAAACTTAGGCGTACCGCCCTGAGCGGGCGTAAGAGTAGGCACAGTCATACATTCCCACCGGCCTGTTACAAAACCATTCTCATAATATGATTCTGTAGTTATTTTGTTTGCATCATCTTTTCTTGATGTGCCGACACCGTTTTTAACCGTACCGATAGGATCGTTTGCATAAGCAAGTTTGACTGCACTCCGCTGTCCCGCTTCCGAAACATTATAGTACGCAATATACGGTTTGTTATTGTACACTTTTATCTGCGTCCACTGACCGACACTAAAAGCAGCATCCACCGTCATCGACGTTAACGTTGTGCTGTTATAAGATGGCAGATATAAATACTTTAAGTCCGATTCAGCAGAATCAAAGGCTGCGATATGGAGCCTTCCGTCGGTGTCGACATCCATTGAAACATAGGTGCCCGTATAGTCAGGGAACACTGCCGAAGAATCGACCCATGTAATGGGTGCCGTCGGGTTACTGCCGTCAACGGCATCCTGCGAATATCGCAGCTTGAGTCTTCCCTCTACTTCATCAAAATAGATTAGAACCACATGATTGTCGGCTGTAACACCCATATCAAAATATTGCGAGGCATACATCGCACCCGGTAATCGGCCTATGGCATAGTCATGTTCAAAACTCCAATTTCGAGGCGGCTGCGCTGTAGGGGTAGTAGAAGGAATAGAATTTTCATGCAAATTCGTATACTGTTTATACTCTGCATCACTATAGAGCTTATGGGGCAAGCCTGCTACCTTGTTGGGGTCTCCGATTTTAAAGTTTCTAAAAATAATTTCTTTATTATCAGTATTACTATCATAATATGCAAGATATACAACAGCTGCCCCCGTTATTGAATTCCCCTTGGCAATCAGCTTAGGATATTGATAGCGTCCAAGCATAAGAGAACCATAATTAAGAGCATCAAGCGTCAGTGCATTATTATTAGGCAGCTGCGCTTGATCACCGTGATAGTCTGCGTACATAGACCCAGTACCCCATCCATTACCATTATGAAGTTCCGCGTATCTATCATAAATAAAGGACATAGCACACTTATCTCTATCGTAAACCGTTACATGATGGTATCTTCCGCCATCATCCCTTGCCATACCCATTTGATCCCATATTGAAGCCTTTATCAGGTACTCTATATCCATTGTGCTGCCTGTAGCGCCGTCAAATTTTGCACGCTGAGGCATGGCATGTGAAGGCCTATACGCCCCCGCACCTCCCGATGCAACATTCCCATCAGGTCCTCCGCTTAAATCAATATACCCGAATACGGGATCATCCCCATCCATAATCATTTCAGGATAGTAACCGTTTCTCACAGCTGTTTGCTTCATATCGAATACACGGAGGTAGCGGTCATCATTGAAGTTCTTATTTTTCAACAAATACAAATCTACCTCTTTGTTATACGGCTTGCCATTGTCGTTGATGTTATTAACCGCTCTGATAGTATCTACAAAGACTTCGATATAGCCGGAGCTGCCCAAATCATTTTTCAGCGTAAAGCGCTCCGCAGAAGCATTTGCTGCGGTAAGCTCTGTGCCGCTCGTTGCCGTCGCATTCGCCCGGTCGGCTTCTTTAACGAGCCTGACGGAAAGCGATCCCGACAAGTTAAAGCCTTTTACAGTGATAAAATCAGCTTCTGTTCCTTTGATAACGGAGTATTTTCCGCTTGAAGACCGGATCGTATTTTTGTTTAACCCGCTTTTTATCCGGTTTGTTGTTTCTATCTCCATAACGTACGGAACAATGGCTACCTGCAGCTTTGCCTTATTTGCCGCGTAATCGTACACGGCAGCCTCGTCAGCTTCAACCGGTGCCGTGTCATCCAGCGTAGCCTCATTACCGGATATGTTTCTAAGGCGTGTCAGATATTGCGTTTCACCTTTCCGCAACACCACAAATTGCCCCGGATTTTTACTGGCAAACACGCCGTTTTCAGCAGTTCTTTGCGTATTCCTCGTAACCGTAACAGGCGTCGGCAGTCCCGTTTCCGCATCGGAAGAAGTATTGATACCGTCGCTTGCCGTTACGGTGATTTCTCTATTCAAACTTACCGCTGCTTTTGACGTATCCCAATCGAGCCGCCATTTCACATAGTGTCCCAGATAATCGACACCTAATGATTCAACGGTTAATTCCGCGCCGTCTTTTACCGTTCCGTCCGCCTTCAACATCTTTTTATCGGACGTCCAAGTACGGCCGCTCCGCGTTGCGGTAACCGTCAACGCCGTTGTATTCGGAAGCGTTGCCGTAATCGTATTCAACTGAATATTATCGTAGGCAATACCCGAAATACTCACTTTTCCGGAAACGGATGGCTTTGCATAGCCGGTACCGGAGATTGCCGCAATTTCCACATGTCCGTTGTCCCGGCTGCCTTTATACAAGGAGTTCAGCGGATTACCCTTTGCATCTTGCCCCTCTCCATTCCAATAGAACGGAAGAATAACCACCGTCGGAGGCTTGGAATCCAACGCATCAAAGAGCGTCGTGATTGTAACATCTGCATGCCAGGTCGTTGAGCCGAGAGTAAAGCCATGAGCATGATCCCACAGTTCAAGCATGATGTCGGTCGGCGTTCCGTCGGAATTGCCGATTTTGTTTACTCCCGTGCCGAAAAGGCCGCCGATATCTATTTCGCCGTCGGAAGGAATAGCGGTAAGGTTCCGCAGTATCTGGGTTCCTTTTTTAATGCGATACTGTATTGCCCCTTCCCCGCCAGTATACTCAACCTTTATTTTTGAATCGGAGAGGCTCTTAAAAGCAAACTTCTTGCTGACCACTGTTCCTTTATAATTCCGCTCTGCATCCAAGGCGCCCGACTGGTCGGTTTTTTCAGGCTTGCCGGAAACATCCGTCACAACCGCTTCACCGCCGATGCTTGTTTTCAACGTAATTTTAGACACCTCAAGCGGCTTGTTCTTTACGATAACATCAATCGCAGAATTCGATGACGACGAATCATAACTGCCGATGCCGTACGTGTTGCCGCTATTGTCGGTTATCTCATATTCCAGCGTACCTTTCCCATCAGCCAGTGTACTTAAATCAAGCTGCGCCTGCCACGTAACCTGTCCGCCCAGCTGCTTTGAAATTTTGTTGACGTTATCCGTTTCGGTGATAATTCGCTCGACAGTCGATACACCGTTAACCGTTACCTTCGCCTTGATCTCCTTGATACCTGACCCGTCATCGTTTCCGACGCCTTTAAAAATCCAGTGACCGCTATCGTTAAAGATAATCGTTTTTTGCTGATAGAGAATATAGTTGTACTGTCCTGCGGCAAAGTCTGCCGGAGCGGTAAAGGTTACCTTATTGCCGCTGACGCCGGTAATTGTCAGCCGATAACTGCCAGCTAAAATACCCAAATTGGTATAGGAGCCGCTTGGTGCAATGCCCTTTATCTTCTGTGCAAGCGTTTCATCGGTGATAGAGGCGGCGGTAAACGCACCGTTACCGATGTATCGGTATGTTCCTAAGTATCCTACCGGCGGCGTATTATCAAATCTAAACTCAAAACTCTGCTCCGACCGCAGGCTGTGCCCGGTATTTTCGACAATCGCTACCTTCACGGTAAAGCGCTTTTCTCTCTTTGCCTCCTCGGTCAAATTATCAAAAGAAAGCGGCATATTGAGCGTATAATTGCCGCCCGCAGCATCCGTCAGCCACCCTTCCGCTTTTGCTTCGGCAAGCGTGTAGCTTTTTTTACCCTGCCAATCATCAGAAGAAATGGTTACTTCTTTCAGGCCCGACTCATCGGAGAGCGACCCGATCAGTTTTTTGCCTTCGCTCAGCCACATATTCGGGCTGTACTTCTGAGGATTGGACGAACCGGAGACGTTATCCACCTGCATGGGCAGTGGGCTGCCGATCTGCGGCGCAGATTTGTCTACAATGATTTTGATCGGGCTTGACCATTCGCCCATAATGGACGGCGTTACCCGCTTATTTTTTGCACGCAGCCTAAAATAGACCGGCCAGTTCTGTCCGCTGGGATTGTTAAAGGACTTGTCGGCGTTAATCGTTTGCGCCCACTCATAGCCGCCCGTAGCGGTGCCTGCTATCGCAACGCCATTACCGCCGTTGTACCAATCCGTTGAAGGCACGGGTGTTCCGTTATCCGTGTATCCGCCGAAAGTTCCGTCAGCGGTGCTGTCAAATGAGCCGCTTTTTGAAAACTGAATATACACTTCACCGACGGCACTCGGCCCACCGATCTGGGCGGTAGCCGTCCCGAATATTTGAATGATTCCGCCGAGCGTTTTAAGCGGAGCGGCAGTCGGCGACAGCACTTTTACGACCGGTTTTTGCCCGTTAGGATTAAAGAGCACAAAACCTTCCCGGACTGCTTTGTTACCCAGCTCGTCTTCGGTTAAGACATAGAACGGCGTCTTATAATACCCGCCGGTTGCACTGGGATTACCGGAAGCATCGACTTGATCTCCTTGTTCGGCAGCGGAAAGCGCGTTTAAGTCCGCTCTAAAATTCCACGAAACCTTTGTGGAAACCGTCATATCCTGCCAGTCAGCCGATTCGGCACCCGGCTTAGGAGATTTCTTCCCTATAATGTATTTGGTAGCTGCATCTTTGACCGAAGCATAGGTGTCGGTAATGGAGCCTTGAATAGTGATTTCACCGCCCTGAGGCTCATCGGCGCCCGGTGACAACACGGTAATATCGGGGCCTTCATTGTCGACGATAACCTGCAATTGCCGGGTTTTCCCCGCAGCCGCAACCTCAACCGTATACAAACCGGTTGCAAGTCCCCTCTTTGTTGTATAGGTTTTTGCGGCGGTTCCCCGAGTATTGGAAACCATAATCGGCGCCCAACTGGTAAAAAAGTCCGACAGCGTTACGGTTTCATCGGTATTATCAGATTTTCTCCTAACTATCGTAACGGTAACCTGCTCGGTTCCATCGGCCGACGCGAGGTAACAGCCCATTGAAACGTCAAAGGCGCCGCTCCGTATGGGAATATTACCGTTAAGCCCTGCAGAAGGGAAATCAAGCATTAGTTCAGGGTCTTTGGAGAGCACTTTTATTGTGCGCGTCCATTCAGTCGTACGGTTCGCATTATCGGTAATCCGCAGCGTTACGGGTTCTTCCGTATCGGTAGCTATTTTGGTAAAGCCTTCAAATATATAGGGATCGCCGGCAACGGACGGATTGGTTAATGCAAGCAATGTCCAACTTCCGGCGCCTTTTTTATATTCAACCTTTTTGACACCGCTGCCGGTATCCGTTACTTCGCCGTTTAATATTACCGCTTCCAAATAAGCGGTAATTGATGCAGGCGCCGACGCCGGAGCCGTATATTCCGTATCTCCTATTCTGATTTGCTTAAAGACAGGATTTGCCGTATCAACAATCAGGGAGAATTTCTGCTCGGTTGTCTTATCGGCTTTATCTTTTGCACGCACGGTAATCGTATGAAAGCCTTCATCCAGCGTGTCGGATATTTCAAACGGAATAAGCCCGGTTGCAGACGGCGGTGTAAGAGAGCCGATGCCGTCAACGCTCAGTTCGAGCAGACCGTATGTTTCATTGATTGTGCCTTTTACGGTAACGGCGGATACCAGACTGATAATGGAATCACCGGACGCTACCGGTTTATCATTCACCGTTAATCCGGTAATTTCCGGCGCTGCTTGGTCATATATGAAGGGAATCGTTTTTGTCGTTTCCTGTCCGATATTATCTTGAGCGGTAACGGTTAAGGTATATTTTCCGTCTCCGTAATTCGCTGAATCTGAAAGGTCTATCGGCTGAGACTTCCAATTCTCCGCATCATTCTCAAGCAGAACCGGCGTAAGCACACCGTCCTCCTTGGCAAGCGTTACCTGAACCGGTGTCTTGAGCCCAGAGCCGGAATCAAATGCCGAACCTTGAAGTTGTAACGGCTTTCCTTCATTTCCATTGATATCGCCGACAGGAAAAGCAATCCGAACCTCCGGCCCCGCAACGTCATAAACCAAATGATATATCTGCTCAACGGAATCGTTCCCCTTTGCAGATGCTTTGACGATAAGTTTATAGCTTCCGCCGGTCGAATGAAATTTTGATGCGTCAATACTGAACGATTCCCCGTCCATCATCGTTACCGTTTCGTTCACCGTACCGCCTGCCGCGCCTTCCAGCCGATACGTTACTTGCGCGCTTGCGGCTTCATTCAGCTTTATTTTACAGGTGAGCGGCTTCGGCGTAACTCCATCGGCTTCAAAAAGCCCTGCTTTTGGGATATACACCCGTTCCGTAATGTTTCCGTCGCTCCCGCTGCCGTGTATACCGTTGATATCGGTTACAAATACTTCCGGCGCTTTGACGTTATCGGCAAAGACAAAACCGTACAGATGTCCTTCGCTTCCTTTCCGATCGGCGATCAGCGGATTCCCGTTTTTATCTTTGCCCCGTACCATCAGCACATACCGTTCGCCGTATGCCAATGCCGGTATAAGGTTCTCTTTAATCGGCATATTAAAAAGATAATTGCCGCCTTCCTGCTCAGGAGTTCCTGCCGGAACGGCAAGAAAACCGGTAGTTGCAGCATTTTCATCATTGATATCGTAATCTGCAGAAAGATTTTGATAATCAGTCCATTTAACCAAGAAAAAATGATACGCATCGGCGCTTTCAAGCGGCACATCGTCTAAGTTCCGCGAAATCTTTACCGCTAAGAAATTACCTGAATAGAGCTTTGGAAATTTTGAAGCATCCGTTACCGGTTGTGTTCCGGGAACATCAAAGCGGGGGTTGATCGACGGATTAAGCGCAAAGGTACCTTTCCGCGTCCCCCCCCCAGTCTAATAGTATTGTCATATAATATCTTACGAACCTGCTCAGCATCTGCTTCGGCAGCAGCGCGCGTCTGACCGGTCTTTCCCGTATAGCTGCCGTAGAGCATGGCATACACATCATGAATTTTATATTGGCTGAGCACTTCAGTATATAAATCATCGGAAAGATAATAATCTCCGGTACTGTTCCCGACGCTTTCATTGCTTGCAGTCAAATTGCCCGGTGTTTTATATTCTTTTGCACTGTCATATATCCGCAGCGTATAGGTAAAATTCTTTTTTCCGGCGCGATCATCATCACCATACAGCCCGTTGTAGAGTCCCTTTGTCTTACCCGTTCTGTCAAACAAGAACGTATCGACTTTCATACGGATATTCTGCGGGATATGCTGTAATGTTTTCGATGCCTCCGTACTGCCGTCTACGCTTTTTGCATTGATCGTAAGCGCGGCAACATCGGTTTTATCATATACCTGACCGACCAGCCAAAAGTCCGCCCCGAACACATCCCCGCCGGTATAGTTGCCGTCGGGCGTTGCAACAGCCGTACTGGGACGGTTGAGAATCAGAAGCGGCGGTGAATTATCAACCGTAAAAGAACTTTCCGCCTCTGTTTCTTTCCCCGACTCATCCTGAACTTGAACTTTAACCGTATACGTTCCATCTTTTAAAAACTCGGCATTTTGAACGAACTGTCCGTCAGCCTTCCCGTTCAGCTCCCGCCGCCAATCGGTACGGCCTTCTTTCAACAGAAATTGTTTTGCCTCTTTTGTCTCCGCATTTACGATCAGCACCGACACCTGTTTAACCTTCGTGTCATCTTCCGCTTCAATCGCTACGGTAAAATTATCCCTGATAACAGCCCCGATCGGGGGATAAATGCTCTTAATCGTCGGAGCATTAATGTCAATGGTGGATCCTAATCCGATGTTGTTTTTACAAGTTGTGAACAAACCGATACAGCACAATGCTGCAGCGGCAATCAATTGGTATACTTTGCGTGTTTTAGTCATAGAGACGCTCCTTTGCATCACGGAACAGCAGGTTTTTACGCCGATGTTTCGTTTTATCGTAAAGCTGCCGAATCGGATACCCCAATTGGAAGACAACGCGCTGCCACAGTTTAGACCCGCGCGCATTTCCTGTATCACGTCCGACAGAGTGTGTACGAAATCATTGAGTAACAACTCACAAAAACTTTTAAAAGTCCTTCGGATCATTTAGAAATCTATTTAAACACTTTTATTGATTGACAACTTTTTGCGAAGAACAGCCAAAAGGCTCATTTTTTATTTTAAAATTTCAGAACATACCGTGCGGTATGCTGCATACAGACCTTCAACGCCATACAGTGGCGGAGAAGCCCCGACGCGTACCCTTATATTAGCGAATTCCTTTTCTTTGTCAACCGCCTTGACACTGAGAATAATATCCGTACACTCAACAAAAAGATGCGTGATATTTGTAAAGATTTAAATGCCGATCAGCAAAAAGCGGTGCAGGCGGATGTCAATGCGGTCATATCTGCGGGTGCCGGGTCGGGAAAAACAAAAGTTCTGGCAAGCCGATTCGTTTATTTGATTACCGAAAAAAACTATCAGGTCGAAAACATTCTGGCGCTCACCTTTACCGAAAAAGCAGCGGCGGAAATGCACCAGCGTATTTACAAAGAGCTGCAAACGATGGCCGCCGAAACCGATGATCCGCAGCAAAAAGCACGGGCGGAAACGGCGCTGCACACGTTTTTTAAGGCGCAGATTATGACAATCGATGCATTTTGCCATAAAATCGCCGTAACAGCCTGCCGCCGTTTCGGGATCAGTCCCGATTTCACCATCGATCTGGCCGAATCAAAACGCCTTGCATACAATCTTTCCCTCGATTTTTTCCTTGAACACCGTGCGGATAGCGGACTGCAATACTTACTTGGCAACAAAAGCATTACCGCATTTCTCAATGATTTTTTTGTAAAATTCCTCAGCAGTTACACCACGGTTTCAAAGCCGATTGACTTTCCGGCGGCATTGGAACACCAGCTGACCGCTGCCGAAGACCTCTATACCGCTATCAGCCCGTCCATCGACCGGCTGTTACAAGATATTGCTTCATATTTTTCCATCAATGATACCTTCATCAATGCGGTAAAAGAGGCAGCCGCATCGCTACCCGAAACGCCGCTCACACTTGACGCCCCGCAATTCCCTGCATTCCTGGATGGGCTTGAGAACATTACCCGTGTTAAAAAAAATATCGGAAAAAGAAATGAAGAAGTCAAAGCCTGCAAAGCGCACTGTACCGAACTTACCGCCGTGTACGGCCGCGTGCAGAATCTCTATCAATTTTACGCGCATAAAGAGCTGATACAGGATATCTATATGCTGTGCGCTGATTTGCAGAATCGATACATTACCGAAAAAAAGCGAAAAAGCATTCTGGACTTTAATGACATTGCGCAGCTTGCCGTTGATGCGCTGCTGGCCGATCCCGACCTGCGGTTGTTTTATAAAAAACAGATACGCCGGATTATGATCGACGAGTTTCAAGATAACAATAGCCTACAACGCGACCTGCTGTTCCTCCTTGCGGAAAAAGATGAGCGTACCGAAGCGTCCATCCCGCAGCCGGATGAGCTGCTGCCGGATAAGCTTTTTTTCGTCGGCGACGAAAAGCAGTCGATTTACGCATTCCGCGGTGCCGATGTTTCCGTTTTTCGGCGCCTTGCACAGGACTTACGGCGCCAAGACGGTTCCGCAGCAATTAACCTGCAAACGAATTACCGAACCGAACCGGACTTATTGGAATTTTTTAACCGCGTGTTCACACACGTTTTCTATTCGGAACACAACCCGCCTGCGGAAGGCGCTGTCCCTCACTTTGAAGCGGAATTTATCCCAATCCTGCATCGAACCGCCGCCGAAGGACTGCACCCGCGGGCGGATATCTTCTTCATCGATGAAAAGCGGTTTTCTTCCATAGAAACGATAGGCGAACCGTTGATGCAGCCGATTGAATGCGAGGCCTATACCCTTGCCCAAAAGATGGCCGCGCTGCATGCGGAAGGTTATCGGGTATATGATGACGGAAAAAAGACCGCCCGGCCATGTACCTGGAGCGACTTTGCCGTGCTGCTCCGCGCCTCAACCTATCAGCCGGTGTATGAACGGTTCTTCCGCCTGTTCAAAATTCCGTATATCTCCGTACAACAGCGCGGCTTATTCCAAGATGCTCCGCTGAACGATATATGCGCCCTCCTCCGCCTTGCAGTTTACCCGCATGACCGAGCGGTCTATGCCCAGGTTCTGCGCTCTCCGTTTGTGCACCTCGGCGACCGTTCGTTCACACAGCTGATGCTGCACACCGCGGAGCATCGCACCGAGCCTTTTAATCCGGCCGACGCTCCGGCAGTAGAGCCGGAAGACCGTTCCTATTTCTTACAAGCCTGCGAACTGTTCGAGCGTATCCGGGAATACAGCAAAAAAAAGAGCAATGCCGAGCTGATTACCGCCCTCTGGTATGATGAAGGCTACCGCTACGTGCTGCTGACCGATGTGCAGTATCACCGGTATCTTGAGCTGTATGATTATCTTTTTGCACTCGCCGTCAAAGCCGATGCAGCAAAGGTCAGTCTTTCATCCTTTATCGACAGTATCGATTCCTACATCCATGGCGAACAACAGGTAGAAGACATGGAAATTCCAGTTGAACACGGTGGGGATGCCGTCAAGATTATGACGGTGCATAAAAGCAAGGGCTTGGAGTTTCCGATCGTGTGTATCCCCGGATGCGGCAGCGAAGGCCAAGGAGAGAAAAAAGACGGCATGATCTTTTTGCACAAAGACTACGGCCCGGTGATGCATCTGCCGCAGACGTCTAAAAAAGCGCCGTCCGCCAGCATCTTTTTTGAAGAACTGAGGGAAGAAGCCAACGCAAAACTCCTGGCGGAATCGAAACGGCTGCTCTATGTCGCGCTGACCCGCGCGAAGGTGCGGCTGCTGATGAGCGGGGTACAGTCAACCGATTGCAAAGATGAGGATTTGCCTGAAAGCCCCCGCACCTTGCAGGAAATACGGCAGCAGCTGGTACAGCCGAAAAAGCAGGAACAGAACAAAAGCTTTTTTCAACTGCTGCTGCCCGCCGCCCCGGACGACATGCCGTGCGTGCATTTTGAAGAGGTTATGCTGCGCCCCGTTTCGGTACTGCAAACCGTCAACGCCGAATATCCGCCGCTTACCGGCGCCGATGCGCGAGAGCATTACCTGCATGCAGCGGAAAAACGCTTTCAACTTGCGGAACCGCGCATTATTCCTGCCACTCAGTTTGAAAAAGACCGGCAATGGCTCCACTTGAGCGGCGAACGGCAGTATGATCCGCAAAAGGAGGGCGAAATCCTCAATGAAGACACCGAGCAGGATGGAACGATGACAAACGCCCGCAATAACACGACCGTAAGCGACGGTACAGAAACCGGCGCAGCGCTCCCCGATGAGGACACGCTATCCTACACGGAGTTCGGTACACTGGTACATAAAGCCATCGAATCCCGCTTTTTAGAGCAGCCCTATACGCTGCCTGCGAAATATGCGCCGGAGGTTGAAAAACTCTGCGCCGCCTTTTTTTCTTCGCCGATCGGGCAAAAAGCGCTTGCCGCCGACTTTAGAAAAACCGAATACGGCTTTGTAACCATCTACGGCGGAAAACTCGTTATCGGACAAATCGATTTGCTGTTTGAAGACGAACAGACCGTGTACGTGGTCGACTATAAAACCGATCAGAAAATATATCCCGAACGCCACCGCGAGCAGCTACTCATTTACAAAGCCGCTGCAAAAAACTTCTATAAAATGGAAGGATTCGGATCGGATCGCGGCGGCAAGACCGCAGCGAAACAGATTAAAGCGTATATTTTTTATCTCCGCAGCCAAACGGCGGTGGAAGTCGAATAAGCGCACTCCGCTTTAAACGAGGCCACCCGACGCAAAATCACCGCACCATAAGCGGATGCGCGCCTTCGGTATTTACATAGGTGATGGCGGCCGCAAGAGCATCGGCAGCGTGGTCTGGACGGGGTATCTTTTTTAGCCCGAGCAACAGCTGTACAGTCAGCTGCACCTGCTGTTTCTCCGCTTGCGCAATACCGGTAACCGCCTTTTTAATCGCGTTCGGCGCATACTGAAAAATAGGAATATCCGCCTGCGTAAGCGCAAGCAGCGTTACGCCGCGCGCTTCCGACACGCCTAATGCACTCGTAACGTTTTTCGCAAAATAGAGCGTTTCAATACCGGCGGCGGTCGGCTGATGGGTTCGAATAAGCGCCGTCAGCCGGTCAAAGATAATCAAAAGCCGCTCACCCTGCGCTTGCCCCGCTTCGGTACTGATGACGCCGTAATCAACGCACCGCATCCTGCTCCCGGTTACCGCAATAACGCCGTACCCGGTGGACGCAAGACCGGGGTCAATCCCAATGATGATCCGACCCGCGGAAGATGCCGGTACGGCGCATGGCTCACTGATCGCCGCCGCCATCAGTATCGGCTTCCCATCATACCCATCGGCATCGCCACTTCCGGCATCACACTGACTGCATCAGCTGTATACAAATACCGCACCACAGGCTGCCGCTATAGCGCCTGCGTCCGCGCTTTCAGGAACGCGCGGTGCGCTTCATCCAAATGAGACTCAAGCGCCGCATAGACCGTTCGGTTATAGTCGTTGAGCCAGCTCAGTTCTTCGGCAGTCAGCAATTCTTTTACCACCGGCCGCGTATCAATCGGGCACAGCGTCAACGTTTCAAACTCAAGGAAGGTACCGTATTCCGTCGTTTTCCATTCCTTTGTCAGCGTCAGATTTTCGATACGGATTCCGTGGCTGCCCGCGCAGTAAAAACCCGGCTCGTTGGACGTGATCATACCGGCCTTCATCGGGCAATCGACATACCGCATTCCGATATTTTGCGGCCCTTCATGGACGGATAAAACATAGCCGACGCCGTGGCCGGTACCGTGCTTATAATCTTTTCCGTATTTCCGCAGCGGCGCACGGGCAAGAATATCAAGCTTATATCCGGTAGTATCTTCCGGAAACTTCGCCAGCGCAAGCTGAATATGCCCCTTGAGCACCAAGGTGTAGTCTTCCTTCTCCGCCTCCGTAAGCGGGCCGAGCGGAATAGTACGGGTAATATCCGTCGTCCCATCCCGATACTGTCCGCCCGAATCGAGGAGCAAAAAGCCTTTCGGCTGCAGCGTCGCAGCGGTTTCCTGTTTCGGCCCGTAGTGGATAATCGCCGCATTCGGCCCGTAACCGGCGATAGTGGTAAAACTCGCCTCCAAAAAATCAGGCTGTTCGGCACGGAACCGCAGCAGCTGTTCGGACACATCCCATTCGGTTACACCCGCATCCGCATGCTCTTCCGCCCATTTAAGGATTTTAACCATCGCGATCCCGTCTTTCAGGAACGCATTGCGGTAATTTTTAATCTCAACATCATTTTTTACCGCTTTCATCGACGCGGTAATATTAACTCCTTCCAGGATTTCCGCTTGTATGGCATTGCGTAAAAAGACATTAGTCCGCGCAGGATCAAGATACACTACCCCGCTCAATTTTCCGGCATCGGTAAAAACCGCTTCGTACGGCGCCACCGAAACACCCTCTTTTTCCAAAGCGGACTGCACCTCGGCAGTCATCTGCCGCTCATCGATATAGAGCCGCGCCGACTTCATATCCACCACCGCATAGGCGGTAACCACCGGCGTGCATTCTATATCGTTACCGCGAATATTGAAAAGATAACACACATCCTCTAATGCACCGATCACCGTCGCATCGGCTTGTTTTGCCCGAAGTGACTCTCGCACTGCCGCAAGTTTTTCCGCCACCGAGCGCCCGGTATACTTGACATCAAGCAAAAATGCAGTGCTCAGCACCGGTGCAGGCCGGTTATCCCATATCTCCCCGATCAAGTCGCGATCGGTAATAAACGTCATGTCAGGCAACGCTTGATTAAATTGCGCAAACGCATTCACCGACAAAACCTTTCCGTCCATACCGATCTTACTTCCGGCCGGAAGCGCCTCCGCAAGATATTCAAAGACAGTCGATACGCCCGGCTCACCGATTTTTTGCAGTCCGATCCCGCTTCCCTGCAATTCCTTTTCAGCCTGCAGGAAATACCGGCCGTCAGTCCACAAGAAAGCCGCCGCTTTCGTAACCAGCACCGCCCCGGCCGATCCGGTAAAGCCCGAAATAAACACGCGGGTCTTATCATGTTCGGCAAGATATTCACACTGATGGGGATCCGACGTCGGAATATAATAAGCATCCAGTCCGTATTCCGCCATTTTTTTTCGCAATACACTGATACGTTCAACGATTGTCATCATACTATCCTTTTTGATTTTCGAAGTTTCTTACGGGCAGCTACTCTACCACATTCTCACAAAATGTTAAACACAGTTACACTCGTTATCGCAGGGATTTTTGCAATAACCGGCTTGACTTTCTTTTTGTTATCCGGTATAGTACATCCCGTTACAAATGCGGCGGTGGTGGAATTGGTAGACACGTCAGCTTGAGGTGCTGATGCCGCGAGGTGTGCTGGTTCAAGTCCAGTTCGCCGCACGAAGGCTTCTTTTGAATTTCAAAAGGAGCCTTTTTTTATTTGTCGTAGTTTTTATTCAATTACATATCGCGTTATTATTTTTCAATTATCAGGGCGGCTTTTTGCGCGTGGCCTCTGTGCACGCGCAAAAACCAGGCTATCCAAGCATTGACCTCCGTGTCAATTCTTGGACATGAGTTTTGTCATTTCCGCCACGGATGGCAGGCGTACACAAGCCAAGACATGAATTTAATTGCCGGGATTCCGTGCCGGGGATGTCTGATTGCTCTCTTTCTGAGTAAAGCCTATCGAAGCCGTTGATACCGCTCCGGAGAAAATAATACGGCGTTTTGCTTTGGCGTTACCATATTCTCCCGGGCTTTTTGTCAACTCCGTTCCGGCAATAGTCAACGTTCCCCCGTTTTGAACATAATCAACATGATATTCCTCTTCCTCCGCCGGAAAGACAACGGCGGCATCGGAATCGGTGACGGTAAATGCGCAGGATCGTACCACCTGCGTTCGATCGTACGTCATCGAAGCCCGCGCCAGGTTAATGACCGCCGTTTTCAAACTTCCTTCTTTCAGCGACAGCTTTCCCATATTCAGCATCGTTAACAGAGAAACTGCCTGCATTCCCTCAAGGCTGACATCCGCACGGCTTACCCGTATGCTGCAATTATCCAACAGCAGCGTCTGAGGAATAAATATGTACAGCGTACCGCTTGAAGGACTCATCTGGCGAATCCGCAATGTCCGCTGCGTTTCAATGCAGGAAAGATTTTTCCCTTCGGTACGTTCAAAACGGTAGGCAATACGCGCTTCATCAAAGGTCTGCACGCTCACGTTCACCTGCGAAAGTTCAATATCCAAGCCGTTAGTCCGCGCTCCCGCATAAGAAAGTTCCGCCGCAAACCCGACGGAGGCGAACACGGCGCAGACTATTACAACGGCAATGCTCTTTTTTACACTCATACCGGGTCTTTTTCGTTCCAATAATTGCTATCGGGATACTGACGGGTGCCGAATACCGCACTGCCGATGCGCAGCATCGTCGATCCTTCTTCAATCGCCATCTCCAAATCGCCCGACATTCCCATCGAAAGAACATCGACCGAAACATTCGGTATTGCAGCGTCGGCAATCCGCCGCTGGACTTGCTTTAAACAACGGAAACATGATCGAACCCGCTCCTCTTCCCCGGAAAACAGACCGATTGTCATCAATCCTTGAATGCTGATATGCGGTAGCGCTGCAATGGCGCGCGCAAGGCTTTCGGCCGATTCGGGCGTACAGCCGAATTTGCTTTCCTCCGCCGAGGTGTTCACCTGTATTAAAATTTCCATGCGGCAGTCTTCCTGCGCCAGACGCTGCTCAAGCTTTTGTGCCGTATCAAGATTATCAATCGATTGGATGCACTGCGCATATTGAATAACTTCTTTAATCTTATTCGATTGCAAATGACCGATAAAATGCGCCGTATGAGCAACTGCGGACAATGCCTCGTGCTTATCGCGTAATTCCTGCACCTTGTTTTCGCCGATCAGCGTACAACCGCAGCGAAACGCCTGCAAAATCCGCTCCGGCTCAACGGTTTTCGTTGCAAGCAGCAGCCGCACTTCTTGAGGATGACGCCGGGCCTTTTTGCACGCCGCCTCGATCCGCTGGTTGATCTGCCGAATATTGTCTTGAATGCTGTTTTCCATATTTAAAGGTATACTCCTTTCTGCTTACAAGCCGGTAAAGTATATAAGCAGTTACGCATTTATGCAACAGCGGCCTCTATCATAGAACCCGATTCACCGCTCTATTGTTTTTTTTACCGAGTGCGGATATACTGCACAAATGTTTTTCTATCTATCGGGACTTCTTTCATCTTTGTTCGGTCCAATGAGGCTGTTACAATCCTATCTTGTGCTTATTTCCGTTGCGTTTTATATCGGTTTTTTTCTGACTGTTTTTATTTTACCTCGGTTTTACGCCCGTTTGCCGAAAGACCGCGGTAGGGAGTTTACGATTTCGCCGGAAGCGGCGAAGGGAAAGCCGACCGGCGGCGGGGTGGTGTTTATCACCATCTTCATAGTGATGATTTTTCTGCTGATCGTACCGTCAAAAACACAAATTGCCGTGTTGCTGCTTACCTGGCTTGTTATGCTTACCGGATATCTGGATGACCGCTCTCTTAATCCGTGGGGAGAATACCGCAAAGGTGCTTTGGATTTACTGCTTTCGCTGATTACTGCAGCGGCGCTTTTTTATTGGTATTTTGACGCTTCCGTTTCGTATTGGCTTCCCTTTATGAGCAAGACGCTCGCCGTGCATCCCGCCGTTTTTTACACCGTTTCGGTGTTGATTTTGTGGTTTTCGATCAACACGACTAACTGTACCGACGGCGTAGACGGACTTTCCGGCACGCTTATTTTGATGGCGCTGATTTCGCTCGGAATGGTCTTCTATTTTATCATCGGAAACGTCAAAGTTTCAGCCTATCTTTTGATTCCGCACCGGGTGGATGGCGCACAGTGGGCGCTGATTTGCTTTAGCCTTTCCGGCGTTCTGATGGGATATTTATGGCACAATGCATACCCGAGCAAGGTGATGATGGGTGATGCGGGCTCCCGCGCGCTCGGCTTTTTTATCGGGGTTTTGGTGATTATTTCGGGCAACCCGTTCCTGCTGCTGATGACCAGCGGCATGATCCTTCTGAACGGAGGCGCGGGGCTGGTAAAAGTTGCGCTGCTCCGTTTTTTCCACATCCGTATTTTCAGGAATATTCGCTTTCCTCTCCACGACCACATGCGGAAAAACCTGCAATGGTCATCGACACAGGTGTTGATCAAGTTCCTGATTTTACAGCTGCTCATTACGCTTGCGGTGTTTGCAGTGTTGTTCAAAATCCGCTAGCGGTTTGCGGACGCGTCATGTGCGATAGCAACACTCCCGGTACGGATACGTCCGGCGAACCGCTGTTTATCCGAAGCGCCGCGCTTATCGGTGCGGAAGGCATTGAGCGGCTCCGAGCACTACGCGTTGCGGTGTTCGGAATCGGCGGCGTCGGCGGCTATGCCGTAGAAGCCCTTGCCCGCGCCGGGGTCGGCACGCTGCACCTGATCGACGGCGATACGATCGCTCCTTCCAATCTGAACCGTCAGCTGTTTGCCCTGCATTCCACGATTGGGCAGAACAAGACCGCTGCCGCCGCTGCGCGCATTGCCGACATAAACCCGGCCTGTACCGTACATCAAACGATCCGGCATATACTTCCCGAACCCGGCGGCGCGCTGCCTGATGCGCCGTTTTTATCCGACATTGATTTTATCATCGACGCTGTCGATACCGTCGTGCTGAAGGTTGCGCTCGCAGCGGCGGCGGAAACACGCGGCATTCCGATCCTATCGGCAATGGGCTGCGGAAACAAGCTCCATGCAGACCGCTTTGAATTTGCCGATATTTACGCCACGTCCGTGTGCCCGCTTTGCAAAACGATGCGCGGGCTGTTAAAAAAGCGGGGAGTCAAGCGGCTCCGTGTGCTCTATTCGCGGGAAACGCCCGCCGTCCGCAGCCGTCCGCCCAGCTCCGTGTCATGGGTGCCTGCCGCCGCCGGGATACTGCTTGCAGGCGACTTGTTAAACCAAGTAATAGCCCCCGCTGCCGTAAACACCGCCCGATAACGAAAAGCCTGCCTAAGTGCTCCGCATGCTCACAGATGCGGCTGGGCAATCGGAAAACGTCGGCCATGACAAAGGAGCCAACGTTTCCCAAACATCAATTGCCGAACGTTAATCGGTTTTATACGTCAAAAAATATATGCAGCGTTTCCGGCTTCGGCTCTTTTCCGAATTTTGAGCCGAAATAAAACGCAATCAGCGCAATCACCAACGCCGGAACAACAGCGTGCATCCCGAAAATCGGCGTTTTCATAATGGTGATATAAAGATACGAACCCGTACCGGCCAGCATGGAAACAACGGCGCCCATCGCATTCGCTTTTTTCCAATACAGCCCCAGCAAGATAGGCGCAAAAAAGAGCGTTTCCTGCCCGGCAAGCGCAAAGAGGTTAATCCACACCAACAGTTCCGGCGGCCGCATTGCCAGCAAAAACACGAGTATCCCGAAGCCCAGCGAGCAATAGGTAGAAAGTTTTTTTATCTTTTCTTCTTTTGCATCTTTTTCGATATAGTGCAAATAGATGTCCTTGATAATAGTAGACGAGCTGATAATCAAAAGGGAATCAACCGTTGACATAATCGCCGCGAGCGGGCCGCCGATAAAGATGCCTGCCAAAAGCGGGTGCAGATGCTTTAGCGCTAAAATCGGGATGATTTTGTCACCGACTTCGACATCCGGCTCTATCGCAGCGCCCATCACGCCTACCAAGTGCATCCCCAGCATCAGAATCCCGACAACGGACGTACCGATGACCATCGCCCGGTGCATAGCCTTCGTGTTTTTAAAGCCCATACACCGCACCGTCGTAGCCGGTAAGCCTAAAATGCCGATACCGACCAGCGCCCAGAACGACAAAATAAACGGCTTGGCGATGTTCCCACCGGAATCGGGCCGGAGCAAGTCGGGATTCCGTTCCGCAATGGTGCGCATAATCGATTCCATGCCGTTGCCCTTTTTCAGGATGACAAAAAACAGGATAAAGGTTGCAAGCAGCATCACAAAGCTCTGTATTGCATCCGTCAACGCAACGGCTCGGAAGCCTCCGATCGTGGTATAGGTGATAACCACCACGGCAAAGATGGAAAGTCCGACAATGTACGGCGCTCCCGTGACGCTTTCAAAGAGGCGCGCTCCGCCGACAAATTGAGCAACGATCCCGCCGACAAAGAAAATCAACAGCATACAGGCGCTCAAAATAACGACTGCATCGCTTTGATACCGCTCCCGCAGAATATCCAAAAGCGTTACCGCATTCAGCTTCCGCGATAAGATCGCCAGCTTTTTTCCTAAAATCCCGAGCGTGAAAAAAGCTGTCGGCACTTGTATACAGGCAAGGAGAACCCAGCCGAGGCCCAGCTTATAGGCAACACCCGGCCCTCCGATGAACGAACTCGCCCCGACATACGTCGCAATCAACGTCATCGCCAGCACTACCCCGCCCATATCGCGGCTTCCGATATAGTATTCTTCCGTAAATCCGCCGATCAACCGCTTCTTTTTATTCACTTGAAACGCGATAAAGAGCATTAACGCCAAATATAACACAATCGGTACGGCAATCAGCATGTTTCTCCCTCCTTGCTTCTTTCATCACCCCGTTCATCCAACGGTATATCCCGAAAAAACCATTTTACAACCACAAAGACCGCAATATTGATAACGGCCAGCCCCAAAACGCACGAATAAAAAAACCATTCAGGCAGTCCTAAAATATATCGATATGAGCTGACGTCTTGCTCGCCGAAATAGTAGGCAAAAAAATACCACCATGCAAAATAGAAAACGTACAACCCGACAGTCAGCAGCGCTTCTTTATTCAGCTGTTTTTTATAACTCGCCATGTTCATGTCTCCTCAAATCTTGATAAAGATACAGCAGCCCCTCCAACGTCAAATACGGATCGCATACGCACTCCAGCGTCATTTGCTGTTTGACGATATGCGACAGCCCGCCGGTCAGCAAAATATGTAAGGGCTTGGTAAACTGTTTTTGAATTTCGCGGGCAAAGCCTTCCAGCATCAGCGCATGACCGAACAGCATCCCGACCCGCATTGCATCCTGCGTATTTTTACCGATGTATTCTTTAATCGGAATGGAATAATCGATCATCGGCAGCTGCGAAGCGGAGGCAGCCAAGGCTTCCAACGAAATCTTTAGCCCCGGCATAATCGCACCGCCGATGTAATGCCCCTGCTCGTTCAATACCGAACACGTCGTGGCCGTCCCTAAATCGAATATCAGCTGCGGGCACGGGTATTTTTTCAGCGCAGCGGCTGCATCCGCTTTTAAATCCATGCCGAGCTTATCAGGCGAATCGATATCGATAACCAGCGTCTCCTGAGCGGCAGTATCCGCCGATACGGCGTGTATGCCGTAAATGGTAAAAACCGCTTTTTCCAGTTTTCCGGTTACTTCCGGCACAACGGAAGACAGCATAGCACCGTCGGCTTTTCCGATTTTCTCCTTCCGGCACAACAAGTCCTGCAATACCGGCACGTAATCAAAATCCGCTTCTTTGACGGTTTCCGTCCGCAACGTGTTTATGATTTTTTCTCCGTCGGAAATGCCGAATACAATATTCGTATTCCCTACATCAATTAATAGAACCATATAACTCCTCTTCAGTACATTATATATGTTCCATACTAGTATAAAAGATGCCATCCGTAAATATACCGAAGCTAACAATGAGCGATTACTTTGCCTGGCTATGCCATACCGGCTGTTCTCCATCCTCGCTGCATGGGCATAACCTGGTTGTATTGAATCCGCTCACCAATCCGAACGTTTTTCCTCTTTTTTTAGCCATTTTGTCATTCGTGCTTTATATAGGAGTATATATTCACGGAGGTAAATAGAGATGAGAAAACATAACCGTAAGTACAAAGATTCCGTCTTTGTCGATCTCTTCAGTACAGACAGAACTGCAAAAGCTAATTTTTTAGCGTTATATAATGCACTTCATGGCACCGACTATCGCTCTACCGGTATTCTAAAAAATATACGGCTCAAACAGGTACTCTATATGAGTTTCGCTAACGATGTATCCTATCTCATTGATCATAAAATTATCGTACTTGCAGAGCATCAATCGACCATAAATCCTAATATGCCGATCAGATGTCTTGAATACATCACCCGTTTATACGAACAGTTCTATCAATCGAAAGAAAAGTATAGTCGTAAACAGTTAGCTATCCCAACGCCGGAATTTTATGTCTTTTACAACGGAAAAGAACCATACACCGGTAAGGAGCTTTTAAAACTATCCGATTCATTTTCTCAAAAACATGATGAGTATGCTCTTGAATTATCCGTGAAAGTAGTTAATATCAATTATGATAAAGGAAATTACATACTGCAGCAGTGTAAGATATTGGAAGAATACAGTTTATTTGTAGAGGCCGTACGCCGCAACAGTGCCGTTGATAAAGAACACGGATTTGAAAAAGCAATCAAAGAATGTATACAAAATAATATTTTGAAAGAATATTTACGGAGAAAATCGAAGGAGGTTCTGAATATGTTAATCGGTGAATACGATTATGCTACGGATATAGCAGTCCAGCGGGAGGAAAGTTTTGATATGGGGCTTGAACGCGGCATAGCTGAAGGCGAAGCCCGCGGCTCTCGTCAAAAAGCGCTTGAAACGGCGCGGATATTAAGACAACTCGGTGATTCTACCCAAAAAATAGTCCATGCAACCGGCTTATCTCAGGCAGAAGTAGAAGCGTTGCACTAATCCGCTAAAGAGATTTCGTATCGTTTTTTGTCTTTCGCAAGAGGCGTATCTCTATTACCGTACCGCTACAGGGTCATTGCAAGACGCATTATCCATCAGCAGATACGGTTGATATGACCGATGATTTAGCCGAAAATAACAGTATGAATATTTCTGAAATAAAAGAGCAGGTATGCGATGTGTGCCGAAAGATGTGGCAACTGGGATGGGTTGCAGGAAGCGACGGAAATGTGTCCGTGAAGCTTGATAATGGGCTTTTTTTAGTAACCCCGACCGGTATCAGCAAGAGCTTAATCACGCCGGAAAAGCTGCTCGTCATTACGAACGAATGTGAAATTATTAACGGCAATCCTGGATACAAACCGTCATCGGAAATTAAAATGCATTTGCGGTGTTATCGGGATCGGGACGATGTAGGCGCTGTTGTCCATGCGCATCCGCCTGCCGCAACCGCTTTTGCCGTCGCACATTTACCGATGGATCGGTACATTACGATTGAATCGGTCATTACGATGGGAGCCGTGCCGCTTACTCCGTATGCAACGCCATCTACCGATGAGGTTCCCGAAGCGATTGCGCCGTATTTGCCGGAGCATGATGTGTTCCTTTTGGAAAACCACGGCGCGCTTACCATCGGCTGCGACCTTTCAACGGCGTATTACCGTATGGAAACCCTTGAGCTGTCGGCAAAAATCGGTATCTACGCGCATATTCTCGGCGGCGCAAAAGAAATTTCCCGTGAGAATATTGACCGCTTGTGCCGAATGCGCGCCGATTACAAGGTAACGGGCAGGCATCCCGGCTATAAACACTACCGGCAGGATGATGCCGCACCGGAAACTCGATCTATTTAGCTGAGCGTTGCGTACATGACGGCTTTGATGGTGTGCATCCTATTTTCCGCTTCATCAAAAACCTTGGATTGATGGGATTCAAAGACGTCATCGGTAACCTCCATTTCGGAAAGTCCGAATTTTTTATAGATTTCCTGCCCTTTCACTGTGTTTAAGTCATGAAACGAAGGGAGGCAATGCAGGAAAATTGCATTTTTATCGGCATTCGCCATGACAGCTTTTGTTACCTGATACGGCTTCAGCAATTTTATCCGTTCCTCCCAAATTGCATCGGGTTCACCCATCGAAACCCAAATATCGGTATAAAGGACATGCGCGTTTTTCGTGCCGTATCTGACATCATCGGTGAGCGTAATGGTTGCGCCGGTGGTTGCCGCCGCTTCCTCGGCTTTTTTGACCAGTTCATCAGCTGGAAACAATGCTGCAGGCGAGCACGCGGTAAAGTGCATCCCCATTTTTGCACAGGCAATCATCAGCGAATTTGCGACATTATTCCGTGCATCACCCATGTAGGTTACTTTGAGTCCTTTTAAACTACCGAAGTTTTCTTCTATTGTAAGAATATCCGCCAGCATTTGCGTCGGATGAAATAAGTCGGTAAGTCCATTCCAGACGGGAACCCCTGCGTATTCGGCTAATGTTTCGACTATCTTTTGATCGAAACCGCGATATTCAATTCCATCGTATAACCGTCCGAGTACACGTGCGGTATCTTCAATCGATTCTTTATGCCCCATCTGAGAAGACGCAGGATCAAGGTAGGTAACGCCCATGCCGAGGTCGTAACCGGCGACCTCAAATGAACACCGGGTACGCGTTGAAGTCTTTTCAAAGAGCAGCACGATGTTTTTACCGGTAAGATAGCGGTGCGGTGTACCGGCCATCTTGAGATTTTTAAAGTTTTTTGAGAGATCGAGTAGGAATCGTATCTCGTCCGTGGTAAAATCCAAGAGGGTTAAAAAACTGCGCCCCCGTATGTTTTTCGCGCTCTTTCCTCGTATTTCCGTCATTATTGTCTCCTTTTATTCGGCATAGTTTACAACCGGATGAAATAAGTCCCGTGTAAGTGTGTGCATTACCGCTCCGAATCGCACGGGACAAACGGCCCAGCATCATACCGTTCACACATTACTGAGCATACATCCGCCGCAGCAGCTGATCTATTTTATGTCCGTACGCAGGATCCGATGCCCATGTCCCTGCCAGGCTGCGGATATACGGAGCCTTCCCTTTCGGATTAACGTAGCGGTAACGCGGATCAACGGACGGCAGGTTGAGCGGCTCGGCGCTTGCGTATGCCTTTAGATGCTGAATATGCGCTCTGACGCCGGTTTGCTCATCGGGAAAGGATAGCCCCCTGTTTGATTCGTTGATTGCACCGAGTCCGCAAAAATTATTCATGTCGGCAGTAACCAAGCCACCGAAACGTAAAAAGCCGGTTTCCAAGCACATTTGCACAAAGGCGACATCGGAATTGATACCTTCGGCGGCTGCTTCCTGCATGTAATAGTGCGCAAGCCGTTCAACCAGCAGCGGATCGGCGTCGGGCGCCTGAGTTAAAAAGAAATTCGTCAGCTGCGTTGCCGTCATAGCGCCGGTTCCCATAATTTCCTTGGGAACGGACAGCGGGATAGAGCGGCACGAAAAGCAGTAGAGCACAGAAATCACGGCCAGAATACAAAAACGGTACGGCACCTTGCAAGAATAGCAGGTATAATTGAATATCTTCATATAGAATACGCCTACTGTTAATCGATTTTGAACCGGTTTACTTCAAACGCCAGGCTATCAATGCTGTTCTTATTCTGCTGGCTGAGTTCACGAACTTCATGCACTGCATTATTGATCTGAGCCGTACCGGTTGCCATCTCATTCATGCTGTTTGCAATCGCATCGGACATATTTGCAAGCCGTTTCATCTCGTCCGATACCAAATTACTGCCGTTCAGCATCTCGTACGAAATATTCTGAACCGTATGCGTCATGTCGTCGATGGTATGCATTGCCGTTAAAATTCTTTCGCTGTCGGCATTCTGCTCCTGCATTGCGCCCATGATGATATGCTCTTGCGTTTTCGTTCTTTCCACCAAATCGAAAATCGTATCGAACTGTTTTTCGATCGACACCGCCGCAGTATTGACCAATTCGATTTTCTCTTTCAAGCCCTGCAAAATCGCAGTGATGTTTTTTCCTTGCGCATTGGATTCTTCCGCTAACTTCCGTATTTCTCCTGCTACAACGGCAAAGCCCTTCCCGGCCTCCCCCGCATGAGCAGCTTCGATAGCGGCATTCATCGCAAGCAGATTGGTTTGAGCCGCAATATTTTGAATAACCGTACTGGTATCCAGCAATACCGCGGAGCTGTCGTCAACGGCTTTACTGAGCTCGACGGTATCGGCAATGCCCGTTTTTCCGTTATTGGTCGCCGTATTGAGCTCATCAAGCGTTTGCAGATTCATTTCGATAATCGTCGCGACGGACTGCACATTGGATACCATCTGACGGACGGAAACCGAGGACGTGTCGACCGTCTGCGCCTGCGTTTCGATATTTTTATTCAGATTTTCGATCGTCCGCATCATACTTTGCAACGATGTACCGATTTCAATAACGCTGGCCGATTGATTCATCACCTGTTTCTTTACCCCTTCGATATTGGTACTGATCTCATGGATAGCGCTCGCTGTTTCGGTCATATTAGTCGCAAGATTATCCCCGACACCCCGCATAACATTAGAATCTTCTTTAACGGCCCGCACCGAGCCGGAAATTTTATCCATCGTTTGATTAAAATAGCGCGCAAGATCCGTTGTCTCTTTGTTTCCGACGGCAGGCAGCCGTACCGTCAGGTCTCCATCGCCCTGCGCGATATTTTTAAGCGCGGTTATCAACGTGTGGACGGGTTTTGCAATCCGTGAACCGCTCGTGAAAATCAAAATAAGAAACATGGCAAAGAAGCCCAGCCCAAACAGGTACGCTTTTGTCCGGACGACGCTCAGGATTGCGTAAATATCTTTATCGGCCATCCCGATAACGAGCGTAAAACCGCTTCGTGGAAAGTAGGTCGTAAAAAGCTCATAGGGCTCATTGTTAATCGCTGCCGAAAAATGCTGCGCCGTATGATTTAAAACAGCGCTGCGGCAGGGCGCATACCGTCCGTTATCGGCTTCGGCCAACGTATCTTCAGGCGTAAGCGTCCGGTGCATAATAAAATGTTCCGTTTTATCAACGATAAAAACATCGATATTGGGATCGCCGTCGGAAAAAAGCCTGCTTTTGAGTTCGTCCAAATTGATATCGGATGCAAGTACGCCGATAATCTCCCCATTGCGGCGGACGGGAACGGCAATCGTAATCATAAGATTGTTCGTCGCCGAGTCTGCATATACATCGGTAAACGCGATTCCCCCGGCGGTCATAGCGCGTTGATACCATGGCCGTGTGCGCGGATCCCACCCTTCCGGAGGCGTCCAGTTAGCGGTCGTAATATATGTGTTATTCGGTAATCCAATAAAAATATTCGATACGAGATGTGTAAACCGTTGTTTTGTAGTATTACACATATCGAAGATCATATCGTTATCAAACTGAGAAGATTCTATCACTCCGCCGAGCGTAACCAACAGGGTTTCTTCCTCAGTAAAAAAGTCTGCAATCGTCTTTGTATAATAAAGATTCTTTGTTTGAAGAAACATGCCGATATTCGTAGTGATACTCGCTTTCCACGCACGGAACCACAGAAATGAAAAAATAACAATCCCTATAATAAGCGGAATACATAACAGCAAAATAAGTTGGTATTTCAACGATAAGCGGGAGACAACTGAACGATTTTTCATCTATATAGAGCCCTCCTTTACGTATAGGATTCTTTTATATCTACTATATTTTGCCGATCGGTGTCAATATAGCGAACAGAGTACACGAATTATGCATATCGTAGACGGGCACTGCAGCACTTGCGGACAGATACGAGCTGAAGCGTCCTTTCCGGTAGGGACAATGCTTTCTTTCTTATTAGAATAGGCTGTGAGTATTCCCGCGGCAAGGATTGGAGGAGCCGCCCGTCGATTTCCGTACATCCGTGTACAAAAATCGACCGCGAGTTTTTACAAAAACTCGGTAATGTTTAAACCACCGCCATCCATGGCGGGGCTGTTCCGAAGCGCAGCGGAGGAATGGAACGGGAGAGGAACCTCGCAAAGCCTGGTTTTGCGCTGTTTTACCTTCGACCGCTGAAATAGCGCGGTCGAAGGTAAAACCGGGTTTGCGCATGCGCAAACATCGTCCATTAACCGGTGCGCTTTTCGCGCACCAATGCAACAGGTTTTAGAAACGAATGTTTCTTCATCTGTTGCATCTTAAAGAAGCAAAAAGCCGCCCAAATTATAAAAAAATAAAAACACAACATTCGGCCGATTAATTTCTCAGATTGTTCGGTATATCTTCCGATATTCTAGTTAGGAAAATAGCTCAAATTGATACTTTGAGGTGTATCCGATTGTTTTTAGAAATTGATACTTTCTTTTTGATTGTTTATGGGAGGGTTTGATGAGAAAAATATTTCTATTATCGTTCGTATTATGTATCTTGATGTTCGCAGCCGGTTGTAAAACGGCTCCTGCAGAGAAGGAAAAGGAACCGGAGGTATCCGCTGCTGCAATGGAACCGGCGAACGGAGGCGTTCCGATTCAGCCTATGACGCCGTCAGATGCTGAAAAATCCGATTCCGACGCTAATTTATCCACTGCGCAACCGTCCGAAGCGGATAAAAATTCCGCTACACCCATTCCGGCTCAGCCAAAAGAGAAACCCAGTACACAAGTTGCCTCATCCAGGCCTGTAACCCGTGCCGCTGCAGGCGGTGGTGGCGGTGGAGGAGGCAGTGCAAGAGCCCGCTCAGGAGCAATTGTTGCTCAGGTTATTCCTACGCAGCGGGTCGGTGCCACAAGACAAGGAAAGGCGGTTACTCCTAAGAGTAATGCAGCCGGGAACAACACGGCAGTAAAAACGGATTCCGGAAAGACCTCATCGGCACAGCAACAAGCAGCGGCAAAAGCTGAGGCTGATAAAAAAGCTGCCGCTGCGAAAGAAGCCGCAGAGAAAAAGGCCGCGTTAGCAAAGGCCGAAGCGGAGAAGAAAGCCGCTGCAAAAGCCGAGGCCGATAAAAAAGCCGCGGCTGCGAAAGAAGCAGCAGAGCGGAAAGCTGCCTTAGCAAAGGCTGAAGCGGAAAAGAAGGCCGCTGCAAAAGCCGAGGCAGACAGAAAAGCCGCGGCCGCGAAAGAAGCGGCAGAGAAAAAGGCCGCGTTAGCAAAGGCCGAAGCAGAGAAGAAGGCTGCTGCAAAAGCGGAGGCAGACCGAAAAGCCGCAGCTGCGAAAGAAGCAGCAGAAAAAAAGGCTGCATTAGCAAAGGCCGAAGCAGAGAAGAAGGCCGCTGCAAAAGCCGAGGCCGATAAAAAAGCTGCCGCTGCGAAAGAAGCGGCAGAGAAAAAGGCCGCGTTAGCAAAGGCCGAAGCAGAGAAGA
>CAUTXW010000029.1:0-30927 GCA_963542655.1 uncultured Treponema sp.
GAATGCCGAAATACCGAGTGCAGCTGCTGCACCAAACATACCAAAACTCATTGAAGTCCTCCAAGTTTGTAATCTACACGATCTATTTCACCGCTCCCGCGTGTGAAGTAAGAAATGTTAATGTTACCGCCGATTTGCGCTCAGCGCGAACATCAGCGTTTTATCAAATTTTTCTAAAACATCGTCGCTTCTTAAAACCCGAAGCTCCAGCATTTTAGAAACGTCTTAACAGCAAAGCCGATGCGGCCTTTATTACTCCGCAAAGGGTTCGTATTTGAAGCCCGCCCACGTTAAACCGACATGGTTTGAAAACTCCAACGTATTAAGCCGCACCCCGTGTACGATAACCGAAAGCACGTTCATAATATAGTTCAAGCCGTGGCCGAAGAATAAAAGCAACACTCCTAAAAAGATGAGGAAGCTGCCGAGCGCAGGCCCTGCCATCTGGTTGACTGTCGCGCTGATTGCCGAACCCGCGAGCCCGACTGCCCAAAGCCGGATATAGCTCATAATATCGGCAAACACGTTGACGACGCCTAAGAACATCGTGATGATATTTTTAAGGCTTTCGACAATACTCTGGCCGATACCGGTTTGATAATTTGAAAAGATGAAGTTGAGCGCAAATCCGCCGCCGATCGCAATTTTTACCGTCTGATTGATCTGGTACTGCTCTCCGTTGACAACAAGGCTCAACACCACGACATACATACCGCACAGCATTGCAATGGAACCGATATGTCCCAGTATCTGCGGGGATCGGATATTCCGCACAATCGAAATGATATGTCCGATTGTCAGCTGAATAAGGCCGAGCGTAAAGCAGAACTGCATCAGGTTGGCGTTTCTGATATTCTCTTCCGTTGCATTCGAGATAGCCGGTACGGAAAGGTTTTTCAGCCACGCGGGGATATATTCCACCGGGATGCCGAACCAGTTGCACGTTGCCGTTCCCCAAATCACCGTCAAAATGCCAAGGTACAAAAACATCTGCATCGCGAGCGGAGCAGGCTGTTCTTTTGCTTTCGCTTTGACGATTCCGATCAGCGATAAGATTACCAGAATACCGCCATAGCCGCCGTCTCCGAATATCATCGCAAAGAAGATGCCGAAAAAGAGCAGGAACCAGAGCGAAATATCCGGTTCACGATAGCCCGGCACGGTACCGAGGAAGTCCGTCAGCGGCGTTAAAAGCTGTACAAAGCGGTTGTGCCGCAATGCCGTCGGAACAATGTCTTCTTCGGAAGGATCGTCCGCAACAAATGCCCAGCCGTTTGCCTTTGCAAGTCCGGTAAAGTCGGCAAGTTTTTCGGCAAGCACATAGCCCGAAAGCCGCGCGAGCCGCATCGGCTCTTTTTCGGCATTCCGAACAGCGCTGCGATTCCCTGCGAGGGTTCCGTTACTTGCTGCTGATGAATTGCTTGCACCGCTATCGGCCGCACTGAGCATTACGGCGGACTCTGCGCTTCCTGCCTGTATTTCTTCAAGCGGAATGATTTCCATACCGGCGTGCACGGTTTCAAACTCAATCTCTTTCGCAAGCTTTTTCGCTTCCGCTTTCAGCGGTGCGAGCAGTTCAGTCCGCGCACCGATCTTCGCCGTGAAAGATGGTAAGAGCTTCTGTAATTTCGCCGTTTCCGCCTTCATTGCCGACAGCGACATATCCGGCAGAATAAGCGGATTGAAGTCGGACGGCAGGTCATCAGGAACATCGATCGTCTCGGAAACAATCGCAAAGCGTACCGTTTTTTTACCGCCGGTCAGCCGTACTGTTTTCACCGTTTCGGGCAAAGCCGCGTAGGATTTTTCCGAAAGCTCTCCCATCGTCAGATATATGCCACTTCCTTCAAGCGTCCGTATATCCTCAGGATTAAAGTCTCCCCACGAACCGTAGGCTTCAATATCGCCTGCAAGTTTGTTGATTGCCGCAATCGTATTTGCTTCTTGATCCTTTAAATCGAGAATTTCATCTACAGCCTGCAACACGTCTTGCCGGTTTAAGCCGGACGGCGCAGCCATTCCTTTTGCACCCTTTTTCGGTTGAGCTTCGGTAATGAAAGATTCCGCTTGCTGCAGCCGTGCATATAGATTCTGCAATTCCGTTAACGTTTCGCTTGAGGCAGTTTCTTTTTCAATATGCACCGCGCCGAAGTTCCGCAGCGTTTTTAACGCCGCTTTTTTTTCAGAATCCAGCACCAGAAGCGTCAATTTTTTCATCGGTAAGATCATGCCGTTACCTCCTCAGAAGGAGCGTTCTTTTCCAAATTTTTCTTGGAAATCTTTCCGCGCACAACCGCCGCTACCTGCTGATCGCCCAAATACACGGAAATCTTTTTGATGTTCCGTTTTGTTTCCGGTATCTTCACCTTTTCAAACAAGTTGACGCGTTGCGTTGTCGTTCGCAGTTCGGTGTTGAGGCGCGCTACCTGTTCATCAAGGATTTGGGCTTCAAGGTCGAGCGATAAAACCCGCTCCATCCGGTCGCAGACAATATCGAGCCACAGCGGCGTTGCAAAAAGATCATAGCGGCTGCGTTCAAAATCCGCCCCGGAAAACACCGGTATCGAAACACCGGCAATATTTCCCGTCGAAGTACGCACTTCTTTCACCTTGAGGATTTCAGGCGTAAAGACTCCCGCTTCACCGAAGACGGCAATCCACTGCTCAAACTCCTTGTGCAGCGCATCTCGGTTCAGCCGAACCTCTTTTGCATGCGTCTCAATCGTGCGGATTTCGGTTTGCAGCTGCTGTTTTTTAAGCTGAAGCGTCGGCAAGTACCGCTGGAACATCTTAAGCGATTCTTTTTGATTTTTCAGCTCGTTTTTCGTCAGTTTAATAGCCATCGCTATTCCTTTTATATAGAAGGAAACGCATTAATCCGCAGTGGGATTGTTCTGCGCATCCTTGGGCCAGAAGGTTTTGATCAAATCGGACTTAATACCGGTTTCCTCAGGAGTAAAGCAGGACGAAAGAATCTTCCATCCGTTATCGAGCGCTTCCTCAAGCGGAATGTTTACCGACAAATCCATCATGCGGGATTCAAAAAGCTCACCGTATTTCAGCAGCTTGCCGTCCCATTCGCTCATCATAAAGCCCATCGACTTTTTCTCAAGCGTGTCCTTGTAGGACGCATAGAGCTTGATCATATTGTCCATAAGCGCACGGTGATCTTCGCGGGTCTTTCCGTTGACGTTCTGCTTGAGACGGGAAAGACTTCCGAACGGTTCGATGCGTCCGTGTTTAAGATAGAACTGACCTTCGGTGATATATCCGGTGTTATCGGGAACGGGGTGCGTTACGTCGTCGCCGGGCATGGTGGTAACGGCGAGAACGGTAACCGAACCGGCGTCGTCAAAATCAACCGCTTTTTCGTAGCGGGCGGCAAGCTGGCTGTAAAGGTCGCCGGGGTAACCGCGGTTTGACGGAACCTGTTCCTGTATGATGGCGATTTCCTTCATCGCATCGGCAAAGTTGGTCATATCGGTTAAAAGCACCAGTACGTCTTTGCCTTTGAGCGCAAACTGTTCACCGACTGCAAGACACATATCGGGGATCATCAAGCATTCTACCGTCGGATCGGCGGCGGTGTGCACGAACATTACCGTCCGGCTCAGTGCGCCCGCTTCTTCAAGCGTGTCCTTAAAGTAGAGATAGTCGTCGTATTTAAGCCCCATGCCGCCGAGTACGATAACGTCAACCTCTGCCTGCATTGCGATACGTGCAAGCAGCTCGTTGTACGGCTCTCCGGAACTGGAGAAAATCGGCAGCTTCTGGGAAACCACGAGGGTGTTGAACACGTCGATCATCGGAATACCGGTTCTGATCATACGGCGCGCCATAATACGTTTGGACGGATTTACCGACGGGCCGCCGATTTCTACCATATTATCCTTGAGCGTCGGCCCTTGATCGCGCGGCTCGCCCGAACCGTTAAAGATACGTCCAAGTAAGTCATCGGAAAAACTTACCTGCATTTCCCGGCCGAGGAAGCGTACCTCATCGCCGGTGGAAACACCGCGTCCGCCTGCAAAAACCTGCAGCGAAACGAGGTCTCCGTCCAGCTTATTAACCTGCGCCAGCGAAGCGCCGAAACTGGTCTGTACCTGTGCAAGCTCGCCGTAGGACACATCTTCAGCCTTGACGGTTATAACCGAACCGTTAATGGATTCAATCTTACTGTACACTTTCTTCATGATGTGCCTCCGCTTCTTTTATGAGTTTTGCCGCTTTTTCATCAAGTTCTATCGCCTTATCGGCAAGCGCTCCGGTAATTGCCGCTTCGTGTTTCTTAAATTCCGGGGACTCCCACGGCGAATAGTTATAGTCGATAAAGGACTGGCGCAGCTTATTAAAGTATGCGCGGGCTTCATCTTTGGTGTTAAAGGAGAACTGAGAGCCTAAGATGCGTAGGATCAGTTTGTAAATATAGCGCTGACGTTCTACGGCAACGGCATCGTCAACCTTATCAAAGGAGTTTTGCTGCAGATATACCGCGTCAAGGAAATCTCCTTTCAGATAGATGATAAAGTCTTCCATGCTGGTACCTTCTTCGCCGACAACCTTCATCATCTGCTCGACTTCGGTACCGCGGCGGAGCATCCGTCTGCCGTATTCTACCTGCGCCGTGCCGAGTACGCTCGGATACTTTGACCACGAATCGAGCGGGTGAATGGCGGGATACTTACGGGCGTCGGAACGCTCACGGGAAAGACCGTGGAAAGCGCCGACAACTTTCAGCGTTGCCTGCGTAACCGGCTCTTCAAAGTTACCGCCTGCGGGCGAAACCGTACCGCCGATGGTTACGGAGCCTTTGCTGCCGTCCTTTAAGCGGACGATGCCGGCGCGCTCATAGAACGCTGCGATGTAGGATTCCAGATAGGCAGGGAACGCTTCTTCACCGGGGATTTCTTCCAAGCGGCCGGACATTTCGCGCAAGGCCTGTGCCCAGCGGCTTGTTGAGTCTGCAAGGAGCAGGACGTCAAGCCCCATCTGGCGGTAGTATTCGGCAAGGGTAACGCCGGTGTATACGGAAGCCTCGCGTGCCGCAACCGGCATTGACGAGGTATTACAAATAATAACCGTCCGCTCCATCAGGGTGCGTCCCGTACGGGGGTCGGTTAATTCGGGAAATTCTTTTAAGGTTTCTACAACTTCACCGGCGCGCTCACCGCAGGCGGCGATGATAACGATATCAACCTCTGCGTTACGGCTGGTTGCGTGTTGTAAAACGGTTTTACCGGCGCCGAACGGCCCCGGAATACAGTAGGTTCCTCCCTTCGCTACCGGGAAAAAGGTATCTACCGTGCGGATTTTGGTAACGAGCGTTTCGGAGGGCTTGAGCCGTTCGGCATAGCAGTCGATTGCGCGCTTTACCGGCCAACGGAAGCTCATGGTGAGCGGATGTTTGTTTCCGCGCTCGTCGGTTACTTCCGCAATGGTTTCGTGTACGGTGTACTGCCCCGCCGGTTTAATGGAAGAAAGCGTGTATGTTCCGTACATGCCGAAGGGGATCATAATCCGGTGGGTAAAATTGCCCTCCGGTACGGTTCCCAGCACATCGCCGCGGACGAGCGTGTCGCCTATCTGCGCGACCGGTGTAAAATCCCACTTTGTTTCGGTGGGGAGGGCATTGAGGTAGATACCGCGCTCCAAGAAATACCCTGCCTTTTCCGCAAGGTCGGGGAGCGGGTTCTGCAAACCGTCATACACTCTGCCGAGCAGCCCCGGCCCGAGTTCAACCGACAAGAGATCGCCGGTAAACTCAACCTCATCGCCGACGCGGATACCCTTGGTAATTTCGAATACCTGCATCTGAGCAACGGAGCCGCGTATACGGATGATCTCGCTCTTCAATTTGGTGTCGCCGATATGGACGTAGCCAACTTCGTTTAACGTAACCAGACCGTCAAACTCAACGCTGACCATATTCCCGTTAATACCGACTACCTTTCCTTTCGTTCCTCTCATATCTTTTCTCCGAGAATTTGTGTATAAATTGAGTGATATTCTGTGCGGCCGGTTTCCATCTTAAATTTTGAAGCCCGTTCGCTCAACAGTAATACAATTCCATAGCCGAAAACCGCTTCGCTATCAAAAAAATGCAGTTTCCGCAGCTGATCTGCCGCCGCAAGCCGCGCATTCAGCAAATACCGTTCCGCCGCTAAGGGATCATCGATATTGGAAACCCCGCGCACGATGGCGCCGATGTCAAAGGCGGACGCAGGCGTGTCGGCAGGAGTAATCCGCTCATCCCGTTTCAGCTTTGTAGCACGCATTTGCTCCAGCGCAAACCGCAGTTCCTGTTCAAACGCGTACCATTCATTCACCAGCGGAGAAGCCGTATGGACAGCCTCTCGGGGCGGAACAAGCGTTAAAGTCTCCAGTACTGCTGCGTCTTTTTCGGTTAAAAACCGCAGGGCAAGCTCTTTAAACTGCTCGTACGAAAGCGGCGGATCGGCATGCGGCATAATTGACGGCAGCTGAGCCATCAAATAGTAGTATGAAGCCACTGACCTATAACTCCTTTACCGCATCCTTGAGAAGACGCGCAGCGCGTGAGCTGATATAGGCGGAAAACAAGTCGGCGACCGCTTCTGCAGAAAAGTCGTAATATGCCGAACCGTCCTTGACTCCGATTCTAAAGCCGCCTGCAAGCTGTGTATCGGATTTAACCTCGATACCTTTTTCAACGTCTTTCTTAAACGCAGCCAGCAGCGAACTTTCAAGCTTTTGCGCATCTTCCGGGGAAAGAATAACGGAAACATCTGCTTCGTTCGTTTTAATCCAACCCTTTACCGCTTCGGGAATCAGCGTTTTGAGCACATCGCTGTTATACGCCGCTGCTGTTTCCGTTTTGATGAGGGCATTCAACGAATCGACAACACCCTCTCTAAAGGCGATGAGCGCATTGCGGCAAGCCTGTTTAACGGCAGCCTCCGAAGCGTTTGTAAACCGTTGGGATTCGACTTCAGTCTTCTTCAACAAGGTTTCGGCCTCTTTTTCCGCATCCGCAACGATAGCCTTTGCCTTCCGTTCCGCTTCGGCAATGATATCCGCAGCTTGCTGTTCAGCAGAAGCAATACCGTCCCGCTTGATTTTTTCAACAAGATCCTGTAACTGAACTTCCATAATCAACTCACCTCTCTTATATATCGGAACCTCTAAAAATGTCAGTTTTTAGAGTTGCCAGATGATCCGGACAGTTTAACATATAATTTTATAACTATCCTACTTTAGTTGCTACTATAATAAAGCGCCGATAATGCGCTGTATTCCCCATCATTTATCACGCCTGGCGTATAACACCGAATATCCTGACCGCCGCGACGCCATTGTTACGATACCGCCTACGTTGCCGCTAAACAGCAGCGCGCTTCGGTCTATACGCTGTCGGTATGTCATCCTTGTTCGCCGCTAAACCGTAAAGCGCCACTGCGTTTCGTGCCGGTACGCTTCATCAGGGCGCACCCATACCGGCGGAAATTCAGGCCGGTTAGGCGAATCCGGAATATGCTGAGTTTCAAAGCATACGGCGGAATGCTTGTTGTATACATCACCGTTTTTGCCCCGCTCGCCGTTTAAAAAGTTTGCGGTATACATGGTGATTGCCGGTTGCGTTGAATAAATGCTCAGCGTTCTGCCTGTTGTCAGCTCCGTTACAACCGCAGCGCTTTGAAGCGGCTCTGCACCGTTCGCATCGAGGAGCCAGGTACCATCGTACCCGTTCTCCAACTGATTAAAATCTTGAGACAACAGCTTCGGCATGCGGAAATCGAACGGCGTTCCTTCTACCGGTATCAACCTGCCGGTGGGGAGCAGTGCAGCATTGACTTCCGTGTAGCGGCTTGCAAAAAGCCGTACCTGATGGTTTAACACCGAAACATAGCCGCCATCGGCCTGCATCCCCGCAGGGTTCAAATTAAAATAAGTATGATTGGTCAGATTGATTGGTGTTGTCTGCGTCGTATGCGCCTCGTACCGAAGTGTAATCGTATTTTCTTTGTTGAGCGTATATGAAACGGTAAAGTGAACTTTGCCGGGAAAGCCTTGCTCTCCGTCGGGGCTTGTTTTGGAAAAGCGGACGCCTGCCTCATCAGCTTCTGAAATAATATCGGCTTTCCACAGCTGCCGGTCATACGCAGGATAGCCGCCGTGCAGGCAGTGTTTACCGTCCGAATTGCGGGTTAGATGATAGGTCTTTCCCTCCAGACTGAATTTTGCATTTGAAATCCGCCCCGCACAGCGTCCGATAATGGAGCCGAAATGAGGCTTATTAAACAGGTATCCTTCAAGTGTCGAATACCCAAGGACGACATCGTCATATCCGCCGTGTGCTGCAGGCAGTAAAATGCTCGTAATGCAGCAGCCGTAATCGGTAGCCGAAAACGACATTGTTCCATTAGAAATCGTAAAAAGCGATGCTTCCTCTCCCGATGAGAGCAGCCCGAACCGTTCTTTTGTTACTTCCATACCTAACTTTATTGTACAATGCTTTTGGTAAATGTACAAGGGAGTATCGTACGATTGAAAAAAGAGCAGGAATCGCATACACTCTAACGGATTTTTGATTGCATACATTACGATACAGGAAAACACGAATTGAGTATTATCAAACATGCTATTCCTCTTTTGGAATTTGACACGGATGCTGATGCCGTAATTATGCCGACGCATGAGCGCCTTGCGCTGGAGCTTCCCCGCAGGGCTGTTTTTGCGTTCCTTGGCAGCTATATAGAACAGTATGCACAGACTCACGGAGGGGTTCGAGCCGCGTCGTTTATTTCGTCTACCAAAGCATATCCGGTATATATTGTACAATATAACGGGATAGAAATATGTTTGTGTCAAGCGCCGGTTGGGGCAGCTCCTGCAGCTCAGTTTTTGGATTGGCTGATCGGTTACGGTTCAAAGGCCGTTATTTCCGCCGGATCGTGCGGTGCACTGGTGCATTTTCCGGAAAATACCTTTCTTATTCCCGCTCAGGCCTTGCGGGATGAAGGTACTTCCTACCATTATATAGCGCCGTCGCGGTTTGTTGACGTGAATACGGCTGCGCTGCACGCAATCGAAGAAACGTTAAAAGAACACCGCTTACCGTATACGGAAGTGGTGTCGTGGTCTACCGACGGTTTTTTTCGGGAGACAAAAGCGAAAATCGCATATCGGAAAGAAGAAGGCTGTTCGGTGGTGGAAATGGAATGCGCAGCCTTGGCCGCCTGTGCACAGATGCGCGGCGCCGTTTGGGGTGAAATCTTGTTTACGGCGGATACGTTAGCCGATATCAATGCGTATGATGAAAGAAACTGGGGAATAAACTCGTATGAATATGCCCTCACGCTGTGTCTTGATGCGGTAAGCCGCTTATAGCCTATGGAAAGTATGCATAAGGATTGATAATGGAAGAAAAAACGGACGTTTCACTGGCGTTTTCGCGGACGCGCGCAGACCATGCGATAGAAATTCTGGAAGATTATACCGAAGCGATTGCCGAAATCGGAAAAGAGACCGGCGGCTGCCGCGTGATGGATCTTGCACGGTATTTCGGCGTCAGTCATGTGTCCGTTATTCAAGTGCTGCAGCGGTTGGAAGCGCATCACTTTATCAAATCCGGTGCCCGTAAGCCGATTTGTCTTACCGATGAAGGATATTCGCTTGCCTCCGAATCCGCCAAACGGCACCGGATCGTACTCGATTTTTTGTTAAAAATCGGCGTCAGCGAAAAGACCGCAATGATCGATTCGGAGGGGCTTGAACATCATATCAGTCCCGAAACACTGGAATGCATGAAAAACTTCATTGCGGCGCAGTAACTGAGGCTTTCTGCGCGGTTACCCGGCGATTTTTTACATTGTGCTTGAAGAAAATTAAAAAGTGTAGTATCTTTTTACCGATACGTTCGGCTTTATCAATTTCAGCGGAGGATAGATATGGCAATTACTGATGCACAGTTTCAACTGGTTACCTTTCAGCTCGGAGAAGAGCTCTACGGTGTAGATATAATGGATGTAAAAGAGATCGTTAAGATTCAAGATGTTCGGCAGATTCCGAATGCGCCGTACTACGTTGAAGGCTTTTTTCATCTGAGAAATGAGATTATTCCGATTATCAGTTTGCATAAGCGGTTTCACCTTAAAAAGGCTGATTTAGATGGTGATGATGAATATCTGGGCGGTTTTATCATTTTGAAAATCGGAAAATATAAGATCGGTATCGTTATTGACCGTATCGCCCGTGTTGTGATGGTTCATCAGGAAGATGTGCAGCCGCCGCCTCAGATGATTACCGGTATCGGTACCGAGTATATTAACGGCGTTATCCGGCAAGATTCCAGCTATTTGATCCTCTTGGATATCCGCAGATTATTCAGCCCCAAAGAATTACAGAAACTCACCAGTCTCTAGTATGCCGATACCTGTTTATAGTTCCACCATCCGCCGCTCGGAGATGGATGCCGTACTCACGTGCATGGTCGAAGAAAAAATCGGCCCGGGTGAAATGAATCAAAAGCTCATTAAATTAGTACGTGAACTCTATGCGGCGGAAGGAGCGCTTGTGTTGCGTAGTCCTGCAATGGCGTTGGGATATGCGCTTGGGATGTTTGATCTTCCAGAAAACGCGGGTGTGCTGCTTTCCGCTCTTGCCCCGTCATGGCAATATGTCGAAGTTCGTCGGCATAACCTTACGCCGATTGTACTGGATGTTGATCCGTTGACCGGCTTGGTGACGCTTGAAGCGGTTGAGGAAGGAATTAAACAGGGCGGCAGAGTGTTGGTGCTGCATGAGACGCTTGGAAATGTGCCTAATATGGCGGAGTTTTCTGCAGTATCAATTCCTATTATAGAAGATATTTCTCAAAGCGCCGGAGCGGTTTATGATGAAAAGCGGGTGGGTACGTTCGGTGCCTTTGCCATTCTCGGGCTTGAAGAACGCGATATTTTAACGGGCGGCGGCGGTGCGGTATTGATTGCTGTTGAGCGGAAAAATGCATCCGTAATAAAGAATACGGCGGAGACAATCCCGATAACCGATTTTTTACCCGATATCAATGCGTCGCTTGCGTTTGTACAGCTGAAAAATATGGAAAAAAATATGCAGCTCCGGGATGAAATGCGCGAACTGTATCTGCGTGCACTGTTGCAGACGCGGCATAAACCGTTGGTGTTTTCCGAAGCGGTAAAAAATCCGGTGTATTCCTTTCCGGTCATCCTTGAAAGCGGCTTTAAAGATGTGAAGCAGTACGTTAATCGTAAAGATATTGAAGTTGAACGCGCTTTTACCAATTCGATCGCCGATTTTTTGAAAGAAGATAATACGTGTATGAATGCCGCATCACTGTCATTGCGGACGGTGCTTTTCCCGCTCTATCCGCGGCTCGGCATTAAAAATGCCTCAAAAATTGCAAAGGTGTTGGGAACCTTACCGTAGTATCCCGCCGAGCTTATGATGGGAAAGAACGCTATTATCATCAGCACCACCTATAAATCTCATGCTGCGGAAGTCGCAAAAGCAATGATTCCGTTTTTTGGCCGGAATGGGATTCACGCTGATATATATGAATACGACGGTGTTACGCGATCCGATCCGGTACGGAAGCAGTATGATTTTGCCGTCACTTTAGGCGGCGACGGAACCGTGCTTTTTGCCGCGCGGTATTGCGCTCCGAAAAAGATACCGGTGGTTCCCATCAATTTCGGCGAATTCGGGTTTATTGCAAGCATTGAACCGGCTCATTGGGAACAGGCTTTGAGCGAATATCTTGCCGGAAAGGCCGAAAGCCATGAGCGGCTGATGCTGTCGGCTGCCGTGTACCGCGACGGACAGTGCGCAGGAACCTTCGCTGCGCTGAACGATGTCGTGATTGCAGGCGGCGGTATCGCCAAGCTGATTAACCTCGCCGTTTCGTTCAACGGTATTCCGTTCGGCACATACCGGGCGGACGGCGTTATCGTATCGAGTCCGACCGGTTCGACGGCGTATTCGGCGGCTTCCGGCGGGCCGATTTTGGATCCGACCGTCGCGGCATTTGTTCTGACGCCGATTTCCGCGTTTTCACTGTCTAACCGGCCGATCATACTGCCCGCGTCGGGGATAATGCGTATCGATGTTTTGCATAACCGGCAAAAAGAGGTTATTGTATCCATAGATGGGCAAGAATTGTTTCCGCTTTGTGAGAATGATCGGATTGAAATTAAAATGTCCCGGCATCGGCTCAAGCTGATCGGGTGTTCTCCTGAAGCGTTTTACACAGCGCTCCGCTCAAAATTAGCGTGGTCGGGGAGTCCGCTGCAGGACTAAGGCTGTGGCGCGGAGGTTACTATGCTCGAAACGATTTTGATCAAAAATATTGCGCTGATTGATGAGCTTTCGCTTGATTTTAACGCTCATTTTAATGTGCTGTCGGGAGAAACCGGAGCGGGAAAATCCATTTTGATCGGAGCGCTGAGCTTTTTGCTCGGCGGTAAGACCTCCGTTGATATTATCAGAACGGGAGCTGCCGAAGCGGCGGTGTCCGGAACGTTTTATCTTGCCAAATCGCATCCCGAAGCGGCAGCCTGGCTGGAAGAGCGAGGCATAGAGCCGGAAAACAACCGGGTACTGCTGCGGCGTACCTTGCGCGAAAACGGTAGAAGCAGCATTTGGATACAGGATACGCAAGTATCCCGCGCCGAGCTGGAAGCCTTTACCTCTTTTTTAGCCGATATTCACGGGCAGCACGATCATCAGTCGCTGTTTAAAACCGCCGAGCACCGCCGTTTTTTGGATTCTTACGCAGGGCTCCTTGATGAGGTTGCGGCATTCAGCGCGTGCTATACCCGCCTCGCCGAAATAAAAGCGAAGTTGGATGCAATACAGCATTCCGAAAAGGAACGCTCGGATCGGGCGGATTATCTTTCCTTTATCATTCAAGAAATCGATACTGCACGGTTGCAGCCGGACGAAGATGAAACGCTTGAAGCAGAGGAATCAAAACTCTGTCAATACGAGAAGCTGTATGAATATGTCGAATCGCTGCAAACGATCTGTACGCAGGAACAGGGTATCGTACCGCTTTTGAAGAAGATGCAGCATATTTCTGCCGATGTCGCGGCAATCGATCCTCCCGTTGCCGAATACGCCGAGCGGATAGAAAGCGCCTATTACGAGATGCAGGATATCGGCGAGTTTTTTACGTCATATCTTTCAAAATTGATTTTTGACCCTGAGCGGCTTGAGCAGGTACAGGAGCGGCTTTCTCTGATCAATAAGCTCAAGAAAAAATACGGCGCGACGATTGCGGATATCGTTGCGTATCGGGATTCGGCGCAGGCGGAGCTGGATGCACTGCAGGAAGGCGAACAGGATAAAACCGCATTGGAAAAAGAAATTCCTGCACTGGAAGCGGAGCTGTTCGCAGCGGGAACTGCGCTGTCAAAAAAACGGAATGCGGCGGCCGCAACATTACAGCAAAAAACGCAAGACATTCTCGCGCAGCTGGGAATGCCCAAGGTCGTGTTTGCCGTACAGGTATCGGCGCCTGAGCCGAACGGAAATAAGCAGCGCGCTGGAATGTACGGTTTTGACTCCGTCGAGTTTCTGATCAGCACCAATCCGGGTGAACCGGTGAAGCCGCTCAATAAAATAGCGTCGGGCGGAGAGCTGTCCCGCGTGATGCTGGCGCTGAAAACAGTGCTCGCGGCTGCGGATGAAGCGGATACGCTGGTTTTTGACGAGATAGACACCGGTATCGGCGGAGAAGTTGCCCGCGCCGTTGCGGAGCATTTGCAGCGGCTTGCACGGGATAAGCAAATACTCTGTATTACGCATCTTGCAGTTATCGCCGCTTCTGCCGATACTCATATTAAGATACGGAAGATACAATCCGATAATACGAGCCTCAGCTTAGCACAAATAATCGCAGGAGATGCGCGTGTTGAAGAAATTGCACGAATGCTTGCAGGCGACGAAGTAAGCGCCGCTTCGCGTGTTCATGCGAAAGAGCTCTTGGAAGCCGCTCGCCATTGAAGGGAATCATCGGCTTCTTTACATTGAGGGACATCTTAAAACATCATTTTTAAGATCGACCCGATTACTTATACTGTGTTGTTATGCGCTGGAATGAGGAACCGACGAATAACGATACGCGGGATCAGCGACGCTGATGGGTATCTTCTAAAAATTACCGTGAAGGGTATGGAAGATGACCTGCTGTCAAAGTACGAATACGGATAGAAAGGTAAGGCACTATGGCTAAAAAGCACGAAAACCATGAATTGTACGAAGAAAAACTCCGTTATTATCAGGATGAAATTAATCACATACTCGAACAGGAAAAAGCAATGGAAGAACTGGCTGCCAAAGATCCCGAAGGCAGCATCTATAAAAAAATCATGTTAGTTGATGATCTGATTTATGCGATAACCTTGCATTTGGCAAAGTATCAGATTGCTGCAATTCATTTACGAGGTAAAAATGAAGCAATCTTGAATGAAGCACGGAAGGCTGTCTACAAAGTCATCATCTGTCTTGAAGATATTGTTTCAAACTTTATCGATGTTCCGTTTTCCGATTATGAAGATAAGGTGCAAAGGATTGAAAATGTGCCGCAAAAACATCGCTTCTACTTGATGCGGAAGCTCGGTTTGGCGATTGAATTGGTTATCCGGGCATACGGTGACAATACCAAATGGAAGTGGACGTTTGTAGAGATTCAAGGCCGGTTCGCGACGGTTGCAAAGAACATTCTCGATTTAAAAGACAGCACGGCAACCGGATTTAATCCCCATTCTCCCGATTATGAAAGTACGATGTTCCATCTTAAAATGGTGAAACGGCTGCTCTTGCAGGCAGCTGATAAATACCGCGCTCGCTATGAGATGTCTACGTCCAGTATCGAGGATTTCAGACTTGCGATTCAATACTTATCGGCGGCTCGGCGCATGCACGTGCTGTTAAATGAACGGAACGATGCGGAAGAGGTAAAACGGCAAATCGACATTTGGACTGATAAGATGGAAAAAGATTTGCAGCGGCGCAAAGGAAAATAAACGCGGTGTTATTTAACAGGGAAATCGTATTCAAACTGTTTGAAGCGTTCTCCATTCACCGGTGGAACGATTTAGTCCGCCCGTTCGATGTGGTCGAAATGGATAAAACAGCCGAAAAAATGTTCCTCAGTTTTATCATCGGCAAATATGAAGAGAAAAACGGCAGGTCAATTGATTGGCTGACCATTATCAATCATTCATTTTTTGAATTGCTGCGGCGGATTGCATTGTGCGATATGAAGTCTCCGGTGCAGCGTATTATCCGTTCCGAATATCCTGAAGAGTACCGGAAGCTCAACCGGTGGGTGTTCGATAAATACAAAGACCTCATTACCGATCCGCTGTTCCGCGAGGAGTTTTCTTCGTATCTTTTTGATCCTGCCGATGCTACGGATATAAGCGTACGGGTGTTGCGCGCGGCGCATAAGTATTCGGCCATCCGTGAGCTTGACATGATCCGCATGGTGAACGAGCCGTTCAGGTTGGTGGAAATCGATCGATGCCTTGAAGCGGATATCGCCGGTTTTATGGATCTCAAGGGTGTGCAGCTGCTGGTGACCCGCCAGCAGCCGTATTACTTCATTGCCGAAATTGAAAAACTGCGCTTTCAAACCCGGTGGAACCAAACACCGCGCGTTCCGGCAACCACGGTGCTGGGACACTCGTACTTCGTCGCTGCATTGGTGCTTTTGATGACGCGGTCGCTCGGGCTTCCTCCGCACCGGCTTTCCAATAATTTTTTTGCAGCGCTGTTTCACGATTTGCCGGAGGCGGTTACCCGCGATATTATTTCGCCGGTAAAGCAGGCAACCGATCATTTGCCGGAAGTGGTCAAGCATATTGAAGATGAAATTGTCGCCCAGGAGCTGCTGCCGCTGATGGATGCGTATTACCGTGAGGATGTACTGTATTTTATTCAGCATGAGTTTGACAATCGCATCAAACTGAATGGAGAAGTTCAGTGTGTGAGTGCCGAATCGCTGAATAACGAGTACGCAGCACCGCAGTTCTATGGAATTGACGGAAAGCTGATCCGCGCAGCTGATCATATCGCCGCTTTTGTAGAGGCCGACAGCTCTATCCGCTTCGGTATCCGCTCCGATCAGTTGGAGGAAGGACGTGCGAATATCTTGCAGCGCTATGGGCGGAATACCGTCATAAACGGGCTTGCGTTGGACGGCTTTTTTGAATCGTATCGCTGAAAAGACGCTGATAAACCGCATGTAAATGTAAGGAAATGCTTTCAATTGGAGTACAAAAAATATGAATGTTGTAGAAATCCCTCTGTCGCTTTTGCGGAATGAATTGTCTGCCGTATCTTTTTTATCATGCATTGCGGAAGAAGAGCTGGAAGCGCTTGCACAGTTCTCTCAGCTGTGCTCGTTTGATGAAGGCGAAGTGCTGATTGCCGAAGGAACCGTCAATGCAAATCTCTATATTTTGATGAGCGGCTCCCTTGATGTGATCAAACAGGGAAAGTGGAATAAGCGGGTGCATATCGCGACGCTGCGGGATCACGCGACAGTCGGCGAATCCGCGCTTTTGGAGGATGAGCTGAGTTCTGCGAGCGTCAGCGCCGCCGAAGATGCCGTGGTGCTGATCCTTTCGCGGGGGCAGTTTAAAAAGTACATCAACGCCTATCCTAAGGCCGGATTGGTGATGATGACCTATATCGTCTTTAGCTTGTTGCAAAAACTGCGGAGCGCAAACGAGGAGCTTGCCGATGAACGGAGCATGGAGTTTGCGCAGGAGTATTTAACGGCGATGGTAGATATGTTTCAAGATGGGGGAAGTGCTGAAGAGGGTAGCTCCGGCAATGAGGCGGCGCAGGTAGATACGAATGCCGCTTCCGGCGGTGAGGATGTCCGCGCAACAGAGAACCGATAGACGCACCGAGAATTTTGGAGAACATGATGCAGGAAATTATTGATTTACTGGAAAACGATGCGCGGCTTACGCCGCACGATATAGCAGCAATGACGGGAAAGCCGGAAGCGGAAGTCCGCGCTGTCATCAAAAAATTGGAAGATGACGGGATCATTTTAAAATATTCGGCAATCATCAATCGGGAACGGCTTTCCAGCGCCGACACAGTCTCTGCGATTATCGAAATTCAGGTAGCTCCAGCACGGGAGCACGGGTTTGACCGCATTGCCGAGCGGATATACCGCTTTCCGCAGGTGAAAACCGTGCAGCTGATGTCCGGCGGTTATGACCTTCACGTGCAGGTTGAGGGAAAGGACTTAAAAGAAGTCGCTTTTTTCGTGTCGGAAAAATTAGCCTCGCTGGAAGGCGTCATCAGCACACGGACTCATTTTGTTCTTAAAACGTACAAAGAAAACGGAACCTACTACATCGATCCGAAAAAAGACTTCCGTGAAGAGATTACCGCATGATGACGAGACCCGATAGATTTTCAGATACCATTGTAGGCATTGCCCCGTCCGGTATCCGCCGCTTTTTTGAACTGGCTGCCGGAAAAGGCGATATTATTTCGTTGGGGGTAGGGGAGCCCGATTTTGCAACTCCCTGGGCAATGCGCGAGGAAGCCTGGTATCACCTTGAATGCGGGCATACGGCCTATACGTCAAACTGGGGCTTGGAACCGCTGCGCCAGGCGATTGCCGACTATCTCGGCCGCTATCATCTTTCGTATTCGCATCAAAATGAGATATTGATCACCTTCGGCGTATCGGAAGCGGTGGATATTGTGTTCCGTTCGGTTTTAAATCCGGGCGATGAAGTGATTGTCGCCGAGCCGTGCTATGTTTCGTATCAGCCGCTGATTGCACTCTGCGGCGCAAAACCGGTGAGTCTGGATACGTCGGACAACCGGTTCATTCCGTCTGCGGCGGCAATCGAAGCGCTCATCACACCGAAAACCAAGGCGCTTATTCTCTGCACGCCGAATAATCCGACCGGCATGATGATTCCGGCCGATGAATTGGAAAAAATTGCCGCCGTGGTGCAAAAGCACCGGATATGGGTGATCTCGGACGAGGTGTACAGTGAACTGCGCTATGAGGCGCCGCATGTTTCCATCGGCTCTTTTCCGGGCATGAAGGAGCATAGCATCATCCTCAACGGATTTTCAAAATCTTTTGCGATGACCGGCTGGCGGATCGGCTTTATTGCCTGTCCGCAGGAGCTGATGGCGCAAATCCATAAAATACATCAATATGCGGCGATCTGCGCGCCGATTATGAGCCAATATGCGGCGTTGGAAGGTTTGGAACACGGCTGGGGCGAGGTGGAAAAGATGCGGGTTTCTTATCGGCAGCGCCGCAACTTAATGATGAAGAGCTTCGATGAGATGGGGCTGCCCTACATCAAGCCTGACGGTGCGTTCTATCTCTTTGTCGATATACGCAGTACAGGACTCAGCTCGGAAGATTTTGCCGTTAAGCTCATCACCGACTACAAGGTTGCCGTAGTGCCGGGACAGGTGTTCGGTGCCTGCGGTGAAGGTTTTGTCCGCTGCTGCTATGCGACTGATATTGCCAAAATACGGATCGCGCTAGAGCGTATCGGCAAACTTGTAACGGGAGCACCGCTGTAATGGATAAAATCGAACATATCAAACTGATCGCGATGGATTTGGATGATACCCTGTTGCGGAACGACCTTACCATCTCCGATTATACGGTATCGGTGCTGCACGCCGCTATGCAAAAGGGCATATTGCCGGTGATTGCGTCCGGTAGAAGTCCCCGGTCGGTGCATTCGTATACGCAGCGGATCGGCTCGGATCGTATTCAAAGCTATATGCTGTGCAATAACGGCGTGCAGATACTCACCTCAGATATGCAGCAGGAAATTCTCAGCCGCCGTCTTGACACCGAGCTCGCGCTTGAAATTTACGACATGATCGAGTCGAAGAATCTTTCGTGTCATCTTTACCTTGACGATACGATTTATATCGTGAAACGGACGGTGTATTCGGATCGGGATGCACATCTGACTAAAATGAAGATCGTCATTCCGCACGATTATCGGGATGTGCTGCGGACAAAGCCGGTGTATAAGCTGCTGATTCCGGCCGAGCCGGACGTGATTGCTGCCGTTGAGCCGGAATTCCGGCAGCGCTTTGGAACGCGCACGGTGCTGTTTACCAGTAAGCCCTATTTCTTGGAAATTATTCCGCTGCATACCGGGAAGGGAGAGTTTCTGCAGGCCTTGGCTCAACGGATCGGTATTGATATGCGTTCGGTGATGGCCTTCGGCGACAGCATGAACGACGAAACAATGATACGCTTGGCAGGGTACGGCATCGCAATGAAAAACGGACTGCAAGCGATTAAAGATATTGCCTTTGCGGTAACGGAACATACCAATAATGAGGACGGCGTCGCCCGATTTTTGGAGGCGCATGTACTTTAGCGTTTAGCTTTTTGAAAAAAATTCCGATATTTTAAACGATGCGGTAGATGAAGGCTGATTCCAAACATTTCTATGGAGCCGAAGCCGCTTGACCGGAACGATGAGGAGGTTTAAAGGCGATGGGAGCATCGTTTATATTGGCGCCGTCTTTATTAAGTGCGGATTTCTCGCGGCTTGCCGAAGAATTGGCTTTTATTGAAACAAACGGCGGGCAATGGATACACCTTGATGTGATGGATGGAGCCTTTGTACCGAATCTAACATTCGGCGCTCCCGTTGTGCACTGTTTACGGAGTAAAAGCGCGTTGCCTTTTGATGTCCATTTAATGGTTGAGCGGCCCGAGAATTACGTGAAGGACTTTGCAGCTGCCGGAGCCGATTATTTTACCTTTCATATTGAAGCGTCGGTTCATGCGCACCGCCTCATTACGGAGATTCGCGCCGCGGGAATGAAGCCGGGAATCAGTATTGTGCCGTCAACCCCTGTACATCTTTTGGATGAAGTGTTACCCTTCGTTGATCTTGTGCTCGTTATGACGGTCAATCCCGGATTCGGCGGACAAGCGATGATCCCGCGCTGCCTTGAGAAAGTTACCGCCTTGCGGAAAATCCGTGAAGAAAAGCATTATCAGTATAGGATTTCGGTGGACGGCGGCGTCAATGCGGAAACGCTTCCTGCTGTCTGTGAGGCCGGAGCCGATGTCATAGTGTCCGGCTCATCCTTTTTTTCCGGAGAGATAAAAAAATGAAAAAAAATATCGTAGCGATTTGTGTAATATGCGCTGCCGTCGCTCGACTGTGCGCTGCCGAAAACGATGTGTTGATCGGCTTGGATGCGTACAGCCGCGGAGAATGGTCTGCAGCAATTCAATCTTTTGAAAAAGCGCTGGTTACTAAGCCTGATGACCGAATCGAATCGCTGTATTGGCTGGTAATGGCTGAAGCCTCTGCACAAAACTATCGATTTGCATTAAACTATGCCGATGCCTTTTTGGAAAGTGCTCCGGCGGATGAACGCGCCGCCGAGGTAAGCTATCAAAAAGGGCGGATATTGCATTTGGACGGTCGCTATCAAGAATCATCGGATACTCTCTATCGGTTTCTCAAAGACTATCCTTATCATCCTAAGGTTCCGTCCGCGTATTATTGGATCGGGGAAAATTACTATGCCGCAGGATCATACGCCGATGCGCGCGCAGTGTTTGCCGAAATCATCGTGAATTATCCGCATTCGGGCAAGGTAAATGAGGCGCGGTATAAGATCGTGCTGATTGATCAACAGGCGGTACGGAAAGAGCTTGCTCAAATCGTCAGCGAAACGGATGCTGCGCAAAAAAAGGAAGCGGCGGATATGGCGGAAAGCAATGCCGATGCTGCTGCGCGCGCTGAAGAAGAGCGGTCACGGGATGAAGAGATTGCCCGGCGGCTGACGGCGCTTGAGAAGAAACTCGATTCGCTTGCGGAAACGCTGACGCGCCTGTCATCGGAGCAGGAAGACCGTCAGGTTCAAGAGCAGCAGGAGACCGAAACGCAAAAACAAGAAGAGGCAAAACGGCAAGAACAGGAAAAGCGCCAAAAAGAGCTGAAAGAGCTGCAGCAGCGGACCCGTACTTTGGAAAAAATATATGAACAGCGTGTGAAAGGAGCAAAATAATGCATTTAAAGAAAAAAATTATTTTACTGTGTCTTTCAGTATGGAGCTTGTGGTCATTATCGGCTGGGGAAAACGTGGTCGAGATGATTAGCGATCCGTTAAAGCTGGTTGTATATGCCAAAACGGGTAATTTCTGTTTATATCATACCAAGGCTGAAGATGTGCGGCAGTATGAACCGTTGTACGATGACCGTTCTCAATCGTCGGTCAATATTTACTCGGTGCTGTTTAATAATGAGATATTTCATCTCAACAATAAAAGCGGCAGAAAAATTATCATCAATCAAACGAAAAATGAGATCGTCGTAACCTTTCAGCTCAGCTTTGATTTTTTGGCGACGCAGACCTTTTCATTTGTTCCGTCATCTCAGCGGTCTACCGGTCCGCTTTTAAAAGTGGTAACCGAAATTCAAAATATTTCGGGAGATGTGGCCAATATCGCGTTAAAAGCGGTGTTCGATGCATCGCTCGGTGAAAAAAATCTTATCCCGCTATATACGGACTTACGCAGCGAAATCGGCGCTGAACTGATGCTGCAGCCGGTATTGGAAAAAGATTCGGTGATTTTCTCTGCGGATAAAGGATATGCGTGTTTATTCTTTTTACGGAACGAGTACATGACCGTGCCGACTTCCGTGTATATTGCCAACTGGGAACGGCTGATAACCAAGCGGTGGCTGCCGTCGTATGTCAACGGGCGGTCGTTCCGTCGGTTTACATCCGCTGATCCGGGACTGCTCTATGTATGGTCCGAAAGGCAGATCGAAAATAAAGAGACGCTCACCGTTACCAACTGTATCGGTTTCTATGATTACCGGAATGCACAGGAAGCGGCGACGGGATATACCGCCTATACGCAACCGACTGTTCCGGCAGCTCCCGCACCGGTGAGTCAGCCGGTACTGTCTGAACCGGTTCAAAAGACTGCAGCGCCTGCGCCCGTTCAAAAAGTGGTTGTTCCTCAAGTAGAAGCGGAACCGGCCGCCGAGCAGGAACCTGAAAAGGATTACAGTTTTGTTCAAACGCTCTTGGATAAAATTGCAGAGTTGGAAAAATCGCCGGATGCCGTATCGACTGAAGAAATACGCAAGCTGCGCATAGAAGTCGATAAGGCAATAAAGTCCATGCAGGAAGAATAATGGCGGCCTCTATTCTTGAACAAGCAAAAAAACAGTTTGTAAGAGGGAATTATCAGCAGGTTATTCAATTGCTGGAACCTCATGTTACTCAATACATTGCCTCAGGCGATACAAAAGATACTCTCTATAATGCCTCGTTCAATAAGTCGTTTCCGTTCTACTTGTATCTGGGGCTTGCTTGTTTACATGCCGGAGATATCGGCGGCGCCGTAGATTATCTGACGTGTGCACGGCGGATTAAAATGACCGATCCCGATTTGCTGTGCGCACAGGCAGTGCTGTTTTTGCGGCGCGGAGATACGGCGCGGGCAATCGATTATTATCTTGAAGCAGTTGAATATAGTCCCAATCATGTCTTGGCTCGGAGCGGGCTTGAATTTATCCGCACTCATAATACTCCGGAATCAATCGGAGAAGCCGTCCAATCCGGCGAGATAAAAAAATTTTATCCCCGGCCCGGCGTGCAGGCGTATAAACAAAAGCGGATAGTGACGATTGCCGGAGTTGCTGCGGTGGCGCTTGCTGCGGTTGTCGGTGTGCTTGTTTTTGTTAAGTTCCCCTTTACGCTGGGAGTACGGGGTACGCGGGCAGACCTTTCGTCGCTGATGCTGCTTTCGGATGAAAAAGCCCGTCCGATCGATACGGGCGGCACCTATCGGTATAACCTTTCGGAAAAGGAAGTGCTGACTGCCTATCAAAATGCGCAGCGGTATTTTCAAAATTCGCGCGACAATCTTGCGCAGATTGAGGTAAATCGGATTTTATCTTCTAATGCGGCTCATTCAATTAAACAGAAAGCGCGCTTATTGATGGATTATTTTGCGGTTCCGGGTTTTGATACCGTGAAGGATATTCCTTCTTACAGTGATGTGCGAGCCGATATTCCGCTCTATCTTGATTGCTGGACTATTTGGTCGGGTATTGCCACCAATGTGCAAACCGATGGAGAAAACACGAGCTTTGATCTTTTAGTCGGGTACGGCGACCGCATTCAGCTGGAAGGTATTGTGCCCATTTTCTGTAATTTTTCGGTACGAATCGATTCCGAACGTCCGATTGAAGTGCTGGGAAAAATACAGCAGCGGGGCGGGGTACTCTTTTTGAAAGCGTCCGGGATACACCAAAGCCAGCTTCCGGCGAATAAACAGTAAGGAAGGCGAGATGTATACGGCAGATAACGTGCGGATAGGCGGTAAGGGGCAGGTTCGGAGCCTCGTGCTCGGCGGAGACGCCCCGATTGCTATTCAGACGATGTGGAAGCAGCCGCTGCGGAGCGATGCGCTGGAAGATACCGTGCGGAAAATTGCCGAACTGGAACAGCTGGGCTGCGATATTCTCCGGTTTGCCGTGCCCGATGCGGACAGCGCAGAGGCATTTGTAAAACTGACGGAGATGACGCCGATGCCGCTTGTTGCCGATATTCACTTTGATTACCGGCTTGCGCTGCGCTGTATGGACGGCTGTGCAGCAAAGATACGCATCAATCCGGGAAATATCGGCGTTGAAGAGCGGGTTACGGCGGTGATTAAAAAGGCTCACGATACCGGCACGGCGCTCCGGATCGGGGTGAATAGCGGTTCGCTGCCCGGTGATCTGCGGAAACGCATGGAACAAGAAATTGAGGAAGGGCGCGAACCGGATCAGGCGCGTGCGGCTGCATTAGTCGAAAGCGCCCGCCGCGAGGCTGCTTTCTTTGACATGCACGGATTTAAGGACTACCTAATATCGATGAAAGCATCATCCGTGCGGGAAACCGTCATTGCCAATGAACTGTTTGCAGCTCAGTCCGCCGCGCCGCTCCATTTGGGCGTTACGGAAGCGGGGCCGTTGGTATCGGGCATCGTTAAAAGTACGTTAGCGTTTTCAAAACTGTTGCAGCAGAATATCGGGGCTACCGTGCGGGTCAGCCTTTCGGATACAATGGAACATGAGGTAATTGCCGCGCGGGAAATTTTGACCGAATGCGGTAAGCGGCGCGGCGGCATCCGGCTGGTATCGTGTCCGCGCTGCGGGCGCAATGGGTTCGATGTTCATAGTTTCATGGAGCGGTGGCAAAGGCGGCTCTTTGCCGAAAAAAAAGACCTGACGGTTGCCGTGATGGGCTGCGTTGTCAACGGTCCCGGCGAAGGCAGATTTGCCGACATCGGTATCACCGGAGCGGAAGATATTGTGATGCTGTTTAAACGGGGTGTTATTGTACAGCGTATCGATGTACGGGGGCTCAGCACTGCGGAAAAGAATGCGGCCGTCGATGCAGCCTTTGAAAAGGAATTACAGAGTTTATGAAAAAATTACCGGTAGTGAGTTTTGTCGTTTTTTTGAGCGTTGCGCTCTATGCACAGCAGTCATCCGTTTCGTCCGCCGAATATCCCTGGCATCTGCTTGAGCAAGGGAAGGTCGCGTATGAAGCGCGGGAATTCGGCGAAGCGCTGCTTTTATTCGGTCAGGCGCGTGAGATGCGGAAAACGCAGATCGCCGCTCAGTACGACTATCTGTTTGCAGCACTGAAACCCCAACAGGTGCGGGCTGCAGGCGATCTTATTGCCGATGTATACCGTGTTTTGGAAAAACGGCAGGATTATGAGGCCTGCGCCATTTTGGATAAAATCTTTTTGACGCATCCTCCCGCTTACTTTAATAAATCGATTTCCGCGCTCCTTGACTGGTTTAGAAGAAGCGGCGTCTATCCCGAATGCGACTACTTAATCGGGAAAGTGTATGAACTTGAAGGCGAACTTTCTCAATCCCGCCGGTTTTATCAGGAAGCATGGGAAGCGCGGGAGTTTTTGTATATCCCCGATATGCGTTTTGAAATCATCTATTCGCTTGCTCAAATTTCAGGGCTGCTCAAACAGTACGACGACCAGGAAAAATATCTCTTGCTCATTTTGACCGAAGATCCCGTGTACGGAACGACCAATGCTGAAAGCGCGACATTGCGGGCGATGATTCATACTATTAAACACGAGCAAACGATTGAGAAATTTTTCTCTTTATACCGGCATCATAATGATATTGCGCTCCGTGCGTATATTGAGCTGACTGACATGTATGTACGAGCGGAAGAATATGACCGTGCGTTTAGAACCGCACTGCTTGGTGCCGATATTGCCGTAACATATTTAAGCGATACCTTGAAAAAGGTTGATTTTACCTATACGTACAGCACCTTTACTGATTTATTGCTGAAAAGCGGCGCCAATAATGAGCTGTTGCAATGGACGGAATCAAAGAAGATTTGGAACGTCTTTATTCAATTTGCCGATTTACTGTACCGGCAGGGCTTTGTTGTGCAGGCTGGTGATCTGTATTATAAGCTGGCGGAAAATTGCCCTTCTTTCACCTATGCGAAAGAGGCTTCATACAAGTTATCTCAGATATTTTAAGGATACGATCGGCGGCCGTAATGGGATGGTATGCAGGATCGTTGCGCCGGGCTGAAGGAGTATGAGATGAATATACACGATTACGGATTCTACCGGCTTGCAGCGGTTGTGCCTTCCTGTACGGTTGGAGACTGTACCCGGAATGCCGGACAAATTATCCGGCTCTTGCGTAAAAGCGCCGAAATGGGCGCCGATATTGCCGTGTTTCCGGCTCTTGCCGTAACATCGGCAAGCTGCGGTGATCTTTTCAGGCAACGGGTGCTGCTGAATGCAGCTGAAAAACAGCTGGTATCCATTGTGAAGCAAACGGCAGCGGATCCGGTTATCGGAATTGTCGGCTTTCCTTTCTTTTTTTCAGGACAAGTATACAGCGCCGCTGCCGTCTTTAGTCGCGGTATCATTTACGGCATTGTGCCCCTTGACGGTACTGCGCAGTCCCGGGTGTTTTCGGTGTACCGCGGCGGCGGGGCTGAGGCGAACCTTGCCGGATTGCCGGGTGAATTCATTCCGTTCGGTTCCGATCTGATGTTTGAAATCGAGTCAAGTTTCTGTTCGTTTACAGTCGGCAGCGGCCGGGTTTCCGAAAGCGGCGCTGCGGCGTTTAGCAGTGATGCGGAATACGGTATGGAAATGCACGGAATGGGGGCGTCTTTAGGTGCAGCGCTCCGGATTGAACCGCTTGCGCAAGCGTCATTCGCCGGTTCGTTTACCGCACTGTGCCGCAGCGCCGCCGTGAGATCGATGCAGGAAAAAAGCGTCTGTCTTTTCGTGAATGCCGGTTGGGGAGAGTCGACAACCGATACCGCCTGTGCAGGAGAACGCGGCATTTACGAAAACGGCGAGCTGCTGGCTGCTGCGAGCGGGTTTGAACTTTCCGCTTTTAATAAAACGGGCGATGGTGCCTTTTCCGGTTATGACGAGGACGCTTCTTTTATCCTTGCCGATATCGACTGTGAAGCGCCTACCGTTTCCGGCCGCGTTCCATCGGGATACGGCTGCATTTCGATTCCCGCTCTTTCCGGCCGCGGCAGCTTACTCATCCGCCCGCGCAATCCCTATCCGTTTATACCGCTCAGCGTGCAGAAAAACGAAACGGCATGGGAAGCTTTTTTTTCTCAGGTAATCGAGCTGCAAGCGCGCGGGCTTGCGAAGCGGATGCACCATACCGGATGCAAAAAAACGGTTGTCGGCATATCCGGCGGCTTGGATTCCACGCTGGCGCTTCTCGCCGCAGCCATCGCGGTGCGGATGGTGCAGCAGCGCATGAGTTCGGTTGTTGCCATTACAATGCCCGGTTTCGGTACGACGGCACGCACAAAATCAAATGCGCTCCGCCTTGCCGAATTACTCGGCTGCACGACCGTTACCATTCCGATAGAAAACGCGCTGCTGCAGCATTTTGCCGATATCGAGCATCCCGCCGATCTGTGCAACACCGTGTACGAAAATGCACAGGCGCGCGAACGCACGCAGATTTTGATGGATAAAGCAAACCAGCTCGGCGCGCTGCTGGTCGGTACCGGCGATCTCTCCGAATCCGCGCTCGGTTGGGAAACCTTTAACGGCGATCATATCTCGATGTATAACGTGAATGCCGGTATTCCCAAAACCATGTTGAAACACTGCATCCGGTATGCTGCCGCATATCCGGCCGTTTTTTTGTCCGATCAAAATGCGCAAAGCGAGTTCCGTACCATCATACAGGATATTCTGGATACGCCGATTAGTCCCGAACTGCTCCCCGCGCAGGAACAGACAATCGTCCAAAAAACCGAAGATATTCTCGGTCCTTACGAGCTGCACGATTTCTTTCTGTATTATCTGCTGCATACCGATTTTCAACCTGCAAAAATCCTGCTGCTTGCCGAACACTGCTTTTCTGCGGATCGCGAGCCGCAATATAACCGGCAGCAGATACTCGGTTGTATGCGCATTTTTTACCGCCGCTTTTTTTCGCAGCAATTTAAACGCTCATGTGCATCGGACGGTGTGCAAGTCGGTTTCGGCAGCTTCTCCCCTCGCGGGTCATGGCAGATGCCGAGCGATATGAGCGGGGACGTGTGGCTGGCGGAACTTGAAAAATTGTCTGATATATGATACATTCCCACAATGTTTCAAACAATTTCCGCATGGATCGGAAGTTATATTTCTTATTTCCCGCTGGTAATTTTTATCAGCCTTTTCCTTGGCGGTTTTAATCTTCCGGTATCCGAAGACCTGATCGTTATTACCGCTGCATTGTTGTGCAAACAGGAACATGCATCCATCCCTGCATTTTATATAGCGCTCTATTTAGGAGCGGTATTAAGTGATTATCTTGTGTATTTTTGGGGATGGCTTTTAGGCCGCGGCAGAATACCGGGGCGATTTTTTTCCAAACTCATTAATGAAAAACATATCGGGCGTATTTCACATGCACTGGATCGGCACGGCTTTTTAACCTTTCTCTTCGGCCGTTTTATTCCCTTTGGAATTCGCAATATCCTTGCAATGACCTCAGGCTTTGTCGGTTTTCCTTTTTACAAATTTGCATGTTTTGACGCCGTTGCGGCAGTCGGTAATATCTCTGTGTTATTTTGGCTGGTTTATTTTCTCGGTAAAAGAGGCAGCCATGTAATGAAAATCCTCGGCATCATTTTATTGCTGGTTTTTATCGGCTTTTGCATTTATATCATGCGCTCCGAATCGTTTTTTGCATCTTCTCAGAGGAAACATAAGGCCAGGACATAAAAAGCTGCGTTGTAAAGAATGAACATTTGTAATCACGCTGCCGTGTACACGGGCTGACTGGACAAGGTGAAACTGAGTTAAACGGCAGAATGTCACAAACGGATATGCGCGGGTTACATTGATTATGAGGCGGTCGGAATACCGGTCTGCATGGCGGGTTCTGTCTGTTGTTCATCCTTGAGGGTGTTCCAAACCTTGTCAAATAAGGGATGTATCTTTTCAAAGAAGCCTACCAGCTGCGGATCGAAATGTATTCCGGCATTTTCAATGATATAATTGACCGTTTCTTTGTGCGTGCGTTCTTCTTTATAAGCGCGTTTCATGCGCAGCGCATCATAGACGTCGGCGATGGCGACAATGCGTGCCGAAAGCGGAATCATGTCTCCTTCTAGTTTGAACGGATAACCGCTGCCGTCCCACCGTTCATGGTGACTCAACGTGATCTCTTTCGCCATTGCAATAGGATAGGAAGAAACGATCAGTGCGCCGTTTATCGTATGTTCTTTCATCACTTCCCATTCTATATCGGACAGCTTGCTCTGCTTTTGCAAGATGTAGTCGGGCGTACCGATTTTACCGACGTCGTGGATAGCGGCCAAGAAAGAGATGTTGTCAACAAAGTCCTGCGTAATTTGAGGATAAATATTGAGCTGTAACAGGTATTGCGTAAACTCTTTACAATAAAAATTGAGCCGTTCAGCATGATTACCGGTGTCGTTATCTTTGAGTTTTGAGGCCTGGAGTAATCCGTTCAACATGAACTTATACGTTTCGATATGTTGATCCGTCGTATCTTCAAAGATGACCCAATATCCGAGCAGATGCCGGTTTTCCCGGTCAAAAATCGGATGAAACCGTACGCGCGTATAAAGCGTTTTTAATGTACGTGAGCGGTGTACCATATTGCCGATCCACGACCAGCCCTTTTCTTGCGACCGTATGCTGTGAAAAAACTCTTGTATCTCCGCTTGCGTAAAAATTCTTCCGAAGATATTGAAAAACGGTTTGTTTCCCATGGTGTAATAATTTTCAAAGAGCTTGTACGTGCTGTCGGTCATATAACGTATGGTTAAATTGTTATCGACGATCATCGTAGGGATAGCGCCGAGCTTTGTCATTTGTGCAAGTTCGTCAAAATACGCTTGCTGATCTTCTGTTTCCTTCTTCGTTGTCGTGTGTGCTTCTTGTACTGCTGCCATACTTTTTTCCATCTTCTAATCCTTAATCCTTTTCCGCATCGCTTTTCCGAACATATTGAGGCCCTGCATACTCCGCTGCCGCTTTCAGTGTGTCACGGTGGTTTTGCAGATATGTAATCATTGCACGTGCAAAAGAAAGCGGCTCCGATTCAATATATTGCAGGTGCAGAGAGCTTTCGGCTATTGCTGCAGCGCTTTTAAAGGCTGCCGTTCCGTATCCCGTTACGAGCCATGCGCCGTCTTCGGAAAAATACGGAAGCATTTCCGCGGCCGTTTTATCAAAAACCTCGGTTATTGCGGCGCCGTTTTTAAACAGCTGAATATAAAAGCGGTCTCGTTTTGCATCTATCACGGCGGCGATATTGCCGTTCCACGTTTCGTACTGCGATGCGATGCACGGAAGTGTCGGGATGGGGATAAACGAGCTGTTGCTGCTGAGTTGCAAGGCCTTGGCCGCTGCAAAGCCAAGCCGCAAGCCGGTAAACGAACCGGGGCCTTCGGGCGCTAATACGACCGCTGTGTCGGCTGCCGTGAATCCCGCCGCCGCTACGGCCGAATCGATAAGCGGTAACAGGCGCTCCGCATGTGAGGGCCCTTTCCCGGAAAAAGACTGCGTGACTAATCCGTTTGGACCTTGCGCCGCAATGGAAAGCAGCGGCGATAGGGTATCTATTGCAAGTATATTCATAGCGATGCCTCATAACAGGTGAAACTTTCCGCCGGATACGGCCAGTTTGAGATGGTAATCAGTCTGCTTGAATCCGCTCGCGCGGCCAAATGAATTTGAATGGTACGTGCCGGGAGTTCCGACATGATTTTTTCGCTCCATTCAATACTGCAAATTCCCTGGCCGTACAGCATCTCCTCGACGCCAAGGTCTAAAAAGTCTTCGGGCGAGTTGAGCCGGTATACATCAATATGATACAGCGGCAAGCGGCCGTAATACTCGGAGATAATCGTAAAGGTTGGGCTGGTAACCGGTTCGGATATGTCAAGGCCTTCGGCGATACCTTTTGTCAGCTGCGTTTTTCCTGCAGCAAGCGTTCCCTGCAGTGCAAGAATGTCGCCTGCCTGCAATAAGCGACCGATGCGACGGCCTAAGTCGGTTGTTTCTTCTACTGTTTTTGTTCTATATGTCATGTTGATCCTAACTATAGCTTTTTTTTAGTACGATGAAAGAGAATTCTTTTACAGTAAATGGTAAGTAATCGCGCTATATTAGTATGAAACGGACTTTTTGTATAGATATCAATCAGCATTGCATTCATCATACTACTGTCGACTAGATAATTTAATATCCATATGATGATTTTCATCGGGGGGGGGGGGGGGGGGGTAAAAAAAAATTTTTATTTTTAACAATTAAAAAACAAATAAAAAAAAAAAAAAACCATTTTGTAAATTTTTAAAGGGTTT
>CAUTXW010000030.1:0-30718 GCA_963542655.1 uncultured Treponema sp.
CCGATGCACAATAAGGCGATTATGCTTTCCCGCGGCTACGGGGTGCGCAATACGCTAGAGCTGGCGCCCGTCCGGCAGATGCTCGATACGGCGATTCCGCTTTCAATCGCCGGGTTTAGGCTTCCGGTGCTCTCCTATCTGATTATCATTGCGCTGTGTTTTTTTATCGTGTGGTTTAGAAAGACAAAGCTCGGACAGGATATGCGGGCAATCGGTCAAAATCAGACGGTTGCAATGGCTTCCGGTATTGCGGTTGAGCGGACGAGGATCATTTCGATTGTTATTTCGACGGCGCTCGCCTGTATCGGGCAGATTATTTTCTTGCAGAATATGGGCAACATGAGTACCTATAACGCGCATGATCAGACCGGCTTTTTTGCCGCCGCGGCTATTCTTGTCGGAGGAGCGTCGGTGAATAAGGCCAGCATCAGAAACGTGTTTATCGGGATCATCCTGCTGCACTTTCTTTATATTGTTACGCCGATGGCGGGGCAGCACCTGTTTGATTCCGCGATGATCGGCGAGTATTTTAGACAATTTTCAGGCTATGCCGCCATTGCGCTTTCGTTAGTAATGCATGCGGCGCGCAATCAAAAAAATGCGGAAAAACAGCGGGCGGCGCTCCGCGCAGAAAACGGGAGGCAGGCATGATCGGCATGATTCGGGTACGCACTAAAAAGGGCCGGCGGATGGTGAAGATCGGATTGATAATCGCATATCTGTGTATTATGGCGCTGATGTTTTTGCTCGGCCGTTCGCACACGGTACTGATCGACAACAAGAGCGTTCCCGGCGGCGTCAAAGCGATTGACGGCTGCGCCATCTCGTTCGGCGGCGATAAACCGATTGAAATGTTTAAGGGAGACCGCGACAAGATTATGCTCCGCGGGCAAACGCATCGGGTAACGGTGAGCTTTTTTGACGGGCGGGAAGACGTTACCGGCACTATCAGCATCCCGCTCTTTGAGGATGCCGTGCTGGTGTCGATCCCTGCCTTTATCTCCGGCGGGAATGCCGTCAGCCGTTTTGAGTTGTATAAACCGGCGGAGGAGTAACCTCGGCCGGGGAGGAGAGTGTGCCGTCGCGTCATTCCCGATTAGCCAAGGCATCAGCAGTGCTGCTGTCGGCGTACCTCGTACATGAGGATGCCCGCGGCGACCGAAACATTGAGGCTGTCCAGTTTGCCGGAGGTCGGAATGGCGGTAAAGGAATCGCAGGCTGTTTTCAGCAATCGGCTGATTCCCGAACCTTCGCTGCCCATGATGAGTACGGTTTTAGCGGGAAAGGCGGTTTGCGGGAGCGGATCGCCTTGGGCATCGGCGCCGAAAACCCAAAAGCCGTGCTGCTTTAAGGTTTCTACCGTGCGCACGAGGTTTGCGGTGTACAGCAACGGCACCCAGGCTGCCGCGCCCGCGCTGATCTTGCCGATGGTTTCCGTATCTCCGGCGCTTCTCCGTTCGGGGAGCACGACGGCATCAATCCCGAACTGATCGGCGCTGCGGATAATCGCTCCGGTGTTGTGCGGATCGGTGATGGAATCAAGGACGACAACTACGGCGGTTTCTTTGGCGCAGAGCTCGGTGAGCAGCGCATCGGCAGAAACAGCAGGGCGTTTCTGCTGCGGGCGTTCATCAATGAGGAGGATTCCCCGATGATTCCGTAGATATTCAGGGAGCGGCGCTGCAAGCGTATCCAGCTCCTGCATGGTACGCTGCTCGATCGGTATCCCAAGCAGCTCTGCCTGCGCGATGATTTTTTTTACCCGCGGTCCCTGTTTGGCATAAAGAAGCCGGAGCGCGGCCGGTTTTTTACCGGCTGATCCGCCGTTGCCGGTTGCCCCGGCAGCACTGCCGACGGAGCGCAGTAACTCTTCAATGGCATGAAATCCCGTAACAAGCTGCATCGTTATAACTCAATCACATCGCCGTATTTCATAATATGCGACTCGTAATGGTGTTCTTGCAGATAGGCTTGAAAGAAGCTCTGTGCGTCCGGTTCTCCATGTACCATAAACAGTTTTTTTAGTCCGCTTGTATCAAGGTTGTCCAGCCAGTCTGTTATTTCAGTGTAATCGGCGTGGGCGCTGAAGGCGTTGATTTGCAGAATTTCCGCCCGTACTTGGTGCCATTCGCCGAATATCTTTACCTCAGGTTCCCGATTCCGCAGTCTTCTGCCGAGGGTGTTTTCCGCCATGTAGCCGACGAGCAGTATCTTGGTGGACGGCTTTGAAATATTGTTGGCAAGGTGATGGGTAACCCGCCCGAATTCGCACATGCCGTCGGCGCTGATAATTACCATCGGCTCTTCAATAGCGTTTAAGGCTTTGGATTCTTCAACACTCGTGATAAACTTGAGTGAGTTAAAGCCGAACGGATTTTTATGGTGCTTGACAAAGGCTTCCTGTGTCTCATGATCAAAACATTCGGGATGTACCTGATAGATGGTCGTTGCATTCACCGCCATCGGCGAATCGACGTAAATGGGAATCTGCGGAATCTTCTTTTGATCGACCAGCAGATGGAAATAATAGATAAGCTCCTGTGTCCGCTCTACTGCAAACGCGGGGATAATGATCTTCCCTCTCGTTTTGACGATGTTATTGACGGCCCGCTCCAGTATTTCCAGGGCATTGTGGATGTCCTCATGCCGACGGTTGCCGTAGGTACTTTCTACCATTATGTAGTCAACCGGGGGAATGATGTCGGGATCGCGGATAATCGATTTGTTTTTCCTGCCGAGGTCGCCGGTAAAGGCAATCTTAACGGTCTTACCGGAAGAATCTTTCGCGGTGATCAGCGCAATCGCGGAACCGAGAATGTGTCCCGCGTCGTAAAATTCCAGCTGTACATTCGGGCCGATCCAGACCGGACGGTGATATGACACGGTAACGATCTGATTAACGGTCTGCACGACATCATCTTCCGTAAACAAGGGCTTCCAATCGAACTTCTCATGTTTTTTCACCGCTTGTTTTTGCAGATACTCCGCATCCCGCGCTTGTATGCGGGCGGAGTCCATCAAGACGAGGTTTGCGATGTCCCGTGAGGCGGGCGTTGCATAGATATTGCCGGTAAACCCGTGCAGTGCGAGCAGCGGCAGCAGCCCGCAGTGATCATAATGCCCGTGGGTAAGCACGGCGGCAGTCAGTTTATCCGCCGGAACATTGAAATCGCGGTTCTTTTTATCCGCCTCCGCGCGCTTCCCTTGGAACGCCCCGCAGTCGAAAAGATATAAATTTCCGTCTACATCAAGAATATGCTTTGAGCCGGTTACTTCCTCTGCGGCTCCCAGAGAATAGAGGCTAATACTCATAAAAAAATGATACAGGGATTCGCTGAAAATGTCAAATTATCCGCACGGCCGCATCAAAGTCTCTTTTGAATACTGCCGCAGAATCAGCGGGGCTTTTCATCCATCCGGTTGATGCGGGGAGCTTTCAGCATTTATTCTTAAGTTTTTCAGCTCAAGTCCGACACTGTAACAGAGGGGTACTCTTATGGACAAAATGTCGGCTGCTGAAAAAATAGAACAAACCTTACAGCAGCAAATTAAGGTTATGAAGGAAATATACAGCTGCCAGAAGGAACTGTCGGATGCGGTGCGGAACCGTTCGTGGGAAGGCATCGAGCGCTGCGTGTTAAAAAGCACGGAAGCGACTAATACCTTTGCCCGGCTCGACAAGCAGTGTTTTTTATTTTTAAATCAGCTTGATCCATATAATGAAGATGTGTGCGATTTTTACGGCTATATTGCCTCGCTGCCGGATGAGACAAAGAAAAAGTTGGGCACGCTCTATCGTACACTGAAGCAGCAGGTCTCCCTTTCAAAGATTGCGAACGATACGCTTGAAGACTATGTATCGCATGTGCAGACGCTGGTGCAGGATATGATGGATGCCACTTCCATTGCAGCGCGTTCTTCGTTTTATACCCGTACGGGTGCACCGACGCAATCGAATTACAGCAGCTTGGTTATCGATACCGTTTTTTAAAGATGCCTTGAATCAAGGAGGAAAAGATGTCTACATTTGCTTCGATCGAATTAGGGAAACGCAGTTTATTTGCGCACCAGCAGTCCATCCAGACCGCCGGTCATAACATATCGAATTCATCCACGGAAGGATATACCCGCCAGCGCGTTCAGCTCGATTCTTACGCGCCGCTGTACCGTCCGGACTTATCGCGGGCGGAAACACCCGGCCAGATCGGTCAGGGCGTGTCGGTCAGCGCAATCAGCCGTCTGCGTGATGAGCTTTTGGATCAGCGGATTGTTGCACAAACTGATGAGCAAGGCTATTGGGAAACGCGCGATTCCTACATCTATATGCTGGAGCAGCTCTACAATGAGCCGGAGGATACTTCGGTTCGGACAAGGCTCGATCAGTTTTGGGATTCATGGCAGGAGTTGGCGCTGTATCCCGAATCGACGGCGGCGCGTAGTGCTGTTGCAACCCGTGCAAAAACGCTCACCGATTCCGTACACCATCAGTATCGAGGCTTGCAAGGCATCCGCGATATGATCAACGGGGATATTGAGGCGCGGGTGAAGCAGGTTAATTCTTTTACCCGGCAGATCGCAGCGCTCAATGAAGAAATCGTCAAAGTGAAGGCGATGGGAGATAATCCTAACGATTTGATGGATAAACGCGATGTGCTCACTGAAAAACTCGCCGACCTTATTTCTATCTCCGTAGAAAAACAGGATTTTGACGAATCATATATCATTTACTCGGACGGGATGGAACTCGTGCAAGGCGGCAAATTCCGCACTTTTGCGCTTGAAAGCGGGACGGCAAATGAAGGCTACGCAAACGTGGTCTGGGAAGATTCCGGCAACAACGCTCATTTTGAAAAAGGTCGGCTTGCGGCGCTCATCGAATTGCGCGACGGCGATGTCCGTGAGGAAATCAGAAAGCTCGACACGATGGCGATGAACTTTGTCGATTTGGTCAACGATATTCATCGCAATGCGATGGGCTTGAATGGAAAAACCGGTATCGATTTTTTCAAAGAGCAATACTTTATCAACAATACGGTCGGTAACTTTGACCGGAACGGCGACGGAGCGTATGACTCTTCATATATTTTCCGCTTAACCGGCGCACACAGTCTTGATCCCCGTCAGCAAATCGGACTTGAGGGCAGTTTAGTGCTTTCTGCAGGAACGGGAACGGTAGAAGTACCGTACTATTCAACCGATATGGTTGCTGATTTAGTGGAACGCATCAACCGCTCCGGTGCGGAGGTCGTGGCCTATCTTGATCAAAACAGCAAGCTCGTGCTGAAAGGTACGACGGCAGCTGATACCGAAAATCCCGATTTTGTTATCCGGCACGTTGAAGATTCCGGACGCTTCTTGGCAGGCTATGCAGGCGTCCTTGCAGGCAGCGGGGCTGAAAACGCCTACGATTGGCAGCAGGCCGATGCTGTCAATGTGCTGTCGCAAGAAGGCGCTCAGTATGCGGTGTCACCGATTGCGCACCCCTCCGGCTGGATGGAGCTGAATCCTGTCGTCATAAGCGATTTGCAGAATATCGCTGCCGGGTATCCGAGCCCTGAAGGCATCCCCTATCCGGGAGATAACCGCGCTGCCGTTGCGATTGCGCAGATACGGAATACGCCGGTTATGGTCGGCAATACCCGCACTTTCGACGAATTTTTTGCCGATGCGGTTACCGATATGGGCTTAAAAGGCGAACAGTCCGAACTCGCGCTGAACACACAGACGGCGATCGGAAAAGAGCTTCGCGATTTACGGGATTCCGTTTCCGGCGTCAATATCGATGAAGAATTGGCGGATATCATTAAATTCCAGCACGGGTACAATGCAACGGCGCGCTTTGTATCGGCTGTTAACGAAATGCTTGACACCGTGATTAACCGGCTCGGCGTCTAGGTTATCGTAAGGGCCTCGGACGCGTGGTATACACGCCTGCAGCATTAATGAGTAATGAAAGGGAGTAACTATGCAACGGATTAGTTCGAACATGCAGCATTCCGACAGCAGCTATTCGGTGAGGCGGCAGGAAAGCAGGCTGCACAAAGTAAATAGCCAGTTGAGCACTCAGCGGCGCATTCAGCAGCTCCGCGACGATCCTATTGCTGCCGGTCATTCGGTGCGGTATAAATCCCTGCTGGCCCGGCTTGACCGGTTTGAAAAAAACGCAAAAACGCTCAACGATCAATATAAGGTGACGGAAGCACCGATGCAGAGTGCGCTCAGTATTATGCAACGGCTGCGCGAGCTGTCCGTAGCGGGCGCGACCGGCACTTACACAGCCTCAGACCTTAAAAAGATGGCGCCTGAGGTGGACGAGCTGCTGTATGAGCTGGTACAAACGGCCAATACGGTCGGTGCGGACGGTACGCGCCTCTTCGCCGGTACCAAGAGCTTTACCGAACCTTTTGAAATTGTGATGGGCGATATCGACGGCGCCGGTTCGGCTGTGATTACCGATGTACGGTATAACGGTTCGATCGACACCAAGCAGGTGGAAAGCGATGAGCTTTCTTTTATGGCGGCCAATCAGGCGGGCAACCGCGTCTTTTGGGCCGAAAAACAGGTGCTGTTTTCGGAAACCGATGCACGGAATTATGTCGTGCAGCAGGACAGTACCATCGAAGTGGACGGCGTGAATATTCCGCTCATTGCAGGCGATAATGTCTACGCGATCATGTCCAAGATCAATAGCTCCGGCGCGGCGGTGAAGGCTACGCTCGATCCGGTAACGAACGGAATGAATATCGAAACAACCGATGCGCGGCAATTGTGGCTGCGCGACAGCGGGGAAGGAAATGTGCTTGCCTCATTGGGCCTGGTCAAGCCGCAGCAGCGCCCGCCGTATAACCTTGCCGACTCCGTGCGCGTTACCGGAGGCTCGCTCTTCGATGCGGTGATTGCGATGCGCAATGCGATGTACGCAGGCGATAACGAATCGCTCGGCGGTAAGGTGCTTGGTAGTGTGGACGGCGCAATCGATAATCTTGCGGCTCGGTTGGCGGAAAACGGTTCCCGCTATGAACGTGCGGAGGCGGCGCTCGCCCGGCTGAACACGCAGATACCGAATGTGGCAGGCGCTGATTCCCGCGAATCTGATCTGGATTTAACGCAGGCAATTACCGATCTGAAAATGTATGAGTATACGCATCAAGCATCGCTCAGTACAATCGGCAATTTATATAAAAGCACACTGCTCAATTATTTGAGATAGGCGGTTTCTACTGATCTTTTTTGAAGCGCCGGTACAAACAAATGCAACAAAAAACGCAGCTGACAGTATTCGCAGTGAGCTGCACAAAGGGAGAGAAGGAAATTTTTGTATGAATATAAAAACAAAAGCGCTCGGTACGGTTGAGATTGAAGAAGAGCAAATCATCACGCTATCGGAAGGATTTTACGGCTTTAAAAATTATCATCGCTTTGCACTATTGGATGCACGCCAAAAGCCGTTTATCTGGATTCAGTCGCTTGATGATACCGAACTTGCGTTTATCGCGATTGATCCCTTTATCTTTCGTCCCGATTATGAGCTTGATATTGATGACAGCTTACTGCATCCGCTCGGTATTGAATCTCCTTCGGATGTGCTGGTTTTTGCACTCGTTACCATTCCATCCGACGGCTCAGCCATTACGGCGAACCTGCAGGGGCCGCTTATTATCAACAAGAAAAATAAACAGGCTGTGCAGCTGGTGATCGGCGGAGAAAAATGGAAGACGAAACATGACATTGTCGCCGAAATGAAAAGCGGAGGGACGCCATGTTAATACTTTCTCGAAAAACAAACCAAAAAATCCGTGTCGGCGATTCAATTGAAATTACCGTCATTGAAGTGCGCGGCGATCAGGTAAAAATCGGCGTTGAGGCGCCCCAATCCGTCAAAGTATTCCGTGAAGAAATCTACGACGAAATTCAGCGCGAAAATAAAGCCGCATTGGTTACCGGCAATATCGATTCGCTTGCTCAACTCGGATTGAAGTAAGCCGTTTCTATAGCGTTATTTTTCGGTGCGGACGGGTTTGGCGGTTTTGTGTTGTACCGCCGCTCGAACGCATTTCGCCTGCTGTTTCGTTCTTCATCAGTTTCCGATCAATCAATATCAAGGGCGGCTGTTACGCATCCGTATATGAGTCGTCCTGACATGGCACTTTTATTGCGCGTGCATCACCGGAGCCGTAGAGGAAAGGCGAACCGTTTTTACTTGTTGAAGGTACCGAATGAGCGCTTCCGTATCCCATATTGATATTTCATACTATTGAAGGTAGAATAGCCGGACTGTATATCGAATGCAAGTAGATATAAACGGTATATTTTTATCCGAATGAAGAGGTAAAATGATTCACACTATTTTAGAGAAAAAGCAATTCTCCAAGGATGTTTTTTACTTGCGTGTTGCAGCGCCGGAAATTGCCCGGCAACGGAAAGCGGGGCAGTTTGTCATTATTCAGCTTGATGTTGATTACGGTGAGCGCATTCCGCTGACTATTGCCGATGCTGATCCGTCGGAAGGCTGGATCGCGCTGGTTGTGCAGGCGGTCGGGGCAACGACGATTAAGCTCTGTCAGAAAAACGTCGGCGATGCCATTGCAACCATCCTCGGCCCGTTGGGAAATCCGACGCATATTGAAAAGGTCGGTAAAGTTGTGTGCGTCGGCGGCGGTATCGGGACGGCGCCGCTCCATCCGATTGCGCAGGCCTATAAACGCGCCGGAAATGAAGTCATTATCATCATCGGCGGCCGTACAAAAGAGCTGGTTATTTTTGAAGAGGAAATGAGAAAGATTGCCGATGAACTGATCATTGTAACCGATGACGGCAGCTATGGAAGAAAAGCGTTGGTTACCGAACCGTTGAAAGAAATCTGTGAAAGCCCGGCTCCTCCTCAAGAGGTGATTGCAATCGGCCCGCCCATTATGATGAAGTTCTGCGCAGCGACGACCCGTCCGTATAATATTCATACCGTTGTTTCTCTCAATACGATTATGATCGACGGCACCGGAATGTGCGGCGGATGCCGTGTTACTGTCGACGGGCAGACAAAGTTCGTATGCGTTGACGGCCCGGAATTTGATGGACACAAGGTTGATTTTGACAACATGATGATGCGTATGAAGGCCTTTAAGGTAAGAGAAGATCACGACCGTCACGTATGCAGGATCGGTTTGCGATAAGCGCCGGAAGACTGCAGCACCAATCGATGTATCAGTCTGAATATTGCCTTAGTTTCTTTCTATTCTTTCTATTATTATAGATAATTATAGATAATTATAGATGAAAATGATGATGAATATTCGGCACACCAATTAATGAGCGCCTCAAAGGAGTATGGGATGGAAGCAGAAAAGCAAAATACGGAACACACTTATGTGCCCCGCGAAGCACTTGCCGCGCAGGCGAAGGCTGTTTGGGGTGAATTAAAAGATAAAGAATTGAAGATGAAAGAGCGGGCGGCGATTCCGGTGCAGGATATGCCGGTGCTTGAGCCGCGTGAACGTGCCCGCCTGATGGATGAAGTTGCAATCGGCTATACGGATGAACAGGCTCGTATCGAAGCCGAACGGTGCTTAAACTGTAAAAACCGCCCGTGTGTGAAGGGCTGTCCGGTCGGCATTCCCATTCCGGAATTTATTACTTGCATCCAAAAAGGTGATTTTAAAGCGGCGGTCGATACCATTAAAACGACGAATTTACTGCCTGCCATCTGCGGCCGTGTATGTCCGCAGGAAAAACAGTGCCAAAGCATGTGTACGGTTGGAAAGATGCATAAATCGATCGATAAGGCGGTTGCGATTGGCCGGCTGGAACGCTTTGTTGCAGACTGGGAACGGAACAACGATAAAACGACTATCCCGCCGATTGCTCCCGATACTGGAAAGAAAGTGGCAATCATCGGGTCGGGGCCTGCGGGGCTTGCGGTCGCTGCCGATGTTCGCCGTGCCGGTCATAAGGTAACGGTCTTTGAAGCACTCCAGAAAACAGGCGGCGTTATGGTCTACGGTATTCCCGAATTTCGGCTTCCTAAGTCTATTGTGGCAAAGGAAGTGGAAAACCTTAAAAAGATGGGTGTGCAATTTGAAACCAACTTTTTAGTTGGACGGACGGCAACGCTGGATCAGCTGTTGAAGGACGAAGGCTTTGATGCCGCGTTTATCGGGACCGGCGCGGGCTTGCCCAAGTTTATGAACATCGAAGGCGAGAACCTGATCGGCGTGTTCAGCGCGAACGAATATTTGACCCGTGCCAATTTGATGAAAGCCTATGAAGAAGATAAGTCCGACACGCCGCTCTATCCCGCAAAGACCGTAGCGGTCATCGGCGGCGGGAACGTTGCTATGGATGCCGCCCGTATGGGATACCGGCTCGGTGCGGAAAAGGTGTACTGCATTTACCGCCGTACCCGTAATGAAATGCCTGCGCGCGCCGAAGAAATTGCCCACGCGGAAGAAGAGGGCGTCGAATTTTGCTATCTGCAAAACCCGACACGCTTTGTCGGCGATCAAGACGGTAAGGTGTGCGCGGTCGAAGTGCTGAACTATGAACTTGGAGAACCTGATGCTTCCGGCCGCCGCAGTCCCGTTGCCATTCCCGGTACCGAACATCAAATACCGGTCGATACGGTCATCGTTGCGCTCGGTAACAGTTCCAATCCGCTGATGGCAAAAACAACCGAAGGCTTGGATGTAAAAAAATCGGGCAATATTATTGTTGATGAAAACCAAAAAACTAGTCTCCCCGCCGTGTGGTCGGGCGGAGACATTGTACTCGGAGCTGCAACGGTTATTCTCGCAATGGGCGAAGGGCGCAAGGCGGCAGCCAGTATCAACGAATATCTTGCGCAATAAGAAAAAAGCCTCTAACACCGTCGGGGTTTTAGAGGCCGGGGGATATAAGCGCCGCCGTGCGGTTTCCTGCATCGGTACGCGTATGTGAGGAGACGGCTGATGATAAAAAAACGTGTAGTGTACGGGATTGTTGTAACGGTGATACTGTGTTCGTGCGCAACATATCGGCAAAAAACGATGCGCTTTCCGATTACGGTTACGCAAGGCGGCGCCGATGTGGGTGCACTTCTGCTGCCGGTGCAGCGTATCGCCGAAGATGAATCGTACTATAAATCGCTGGCGGTAAAACGGCAGAAAGAAAGCGAAGCTCGAAACCGCCGGGAAGGCGTTCACGGCGAGCTGCTCAGGCCGTCTCCCTCCGAAAACGATTATCAATCGACTATTAGGATGCCGCCTCCCGCATCAGGCTCTGAAATGACCTATATCGGCAGCGGTAAGGCTTTTGCTCCGTATCAGCTGACCAAGTACGCTCTTACAGCAGGTGAGAAGTTGTCGTTGCAGGTACCGCGTAATTATCGGATCCAAGTAACGGTTACGAACATGCAAGAGGAACCGCTTGAGTTTCAGTGCAGCGGGCATCTGTTTCGTTTAATGCAGCATGAAAGTAAAACGCTGGAATTCCGATAATGGATGCAGGAGTGTCGTATGAAAAAATGGATTGTGATGATGCTGTGCGCTGCTTTTGTGCTTGTTTCAGTCAATGCCGAACCGGCGCACAGCGCTGCAGCGGAAAAAAATGAGGCTGCAGCAGAACAGGCCGAAGCGAAAACGGCTCAGCAGGCAACCGCGGTAAAAGACGGCGAATCAAAAGAGAAAAAAGAAGACCTTGACGAACTGGAAAAAGCCCGGCAAGCGCTGCAATACGGACTGGAATCTGAAATACTTGAAGTAACCGGCAAGATTGATAAGCAGGATTTTGAAACGCTGCAAGAGGACTTTAACTGTTTGTTTGCCGATACGAAAAGTCCCGCTGTCCGTGAAGGACTTTTCGGCTTATATCAAAAATACGACAATCCGTACCTGACCCAGGCGGCGGAGGCCGTATTGGAAGACTATCCTCGCCAGCAGCGGACGGTGATTAAGGCGTCGCTTTCGTATCTTGCAGCGGTGAAGCCTGAGCTGAATACCGCATTGAGCGATGCGGTGAAGAGCCTTATCACGGAAGAAACCGCCGACTACGGCGCGGAAGCGGTTGCCGTATTGGGAGAAATCGGCGGCGATGATGAAGCGGCTTTTTTAGCGGAGTATTTTGAAAACATCACGCTTGATGATGAAAAGCAAGAGCTCATTTTAAAACAAACGATTGCCTCCGCGCTTGAAAAGCTGCACCGTGAAAATACACGGGACTTTTTATTGGGCTTAGCGCAAGACGAAAATGAAAATATCTATGTCCGCTCAAGCGCCGTTGCGGGGCTTGCTCAGATGGGGAGTCCCGATACCGTTCCGCTGCTGGTGGAATTTTTTGAACAAAAGGAACCGCTGCTGCGGGAGGCTGCAATCCGGGGCATTTCAAATTTCGATACCGAAGAAACGCGGAAGCTCATGCTGCAAGGCTTTAAAGACAGCAATTATAAGGTGCGGCTTGAAGCGTTGAAAACCGTTCAAAAAACCAAGCAGCAGGATGCGGTTCCGTTTATCCTCTACCGTGCGAAATACGATCCGACGGAAGCGGTCAAGCTTGCGGCAGTGGAAACGCTGGTGCTATTGAATGCGCCTGAGGGGAATGCATGGCTGGCCGAAACCTTTTGCGACACGAAAAAAAGCGAAAAGCTCAGGGTTGCAATTCTGAGAGCAGCGCTTAAACATAATGCTGCGGTGATTGCAGGCGATCTGGATACGGTTGTACTGGCAACCGTAACAGATAAAAAATATAAGACGCTGCGGTATGAATTCGGCAAGGAAATTGCGAAGGCCGAAAACAGCGCAACGTCGGAAATCTGCAAAGCCTTTTTGCAAAGTGATGATGCACTGACGAAAAGCATCGGGCTTGATATGTTCAAAACTAATCATTATGCAGATGCCCGTTCGCTGGTTGAAGCGATTGCGCAGGATGAAAAACAGGGAACACTGCATCGCCGTGCACAGCGGCTGCTCGGCACGGATTCTTGACACGTTCAGCTTAATCCGTGATCTGATGGGGCATGCCACTCCATATCTTTATCCATCGGATACATCGGACTCGGCAAATGCTTGTATGTCAGGCGGGAAAATACCTCGTTGGTGCTCCCGTCGGTGAGCACGAGGATTGACCGTTTTGCAATTGTGCGTATCTCCGGCTCAAGATAGCCGAGCTTTACGACGATGATTTTGCGCTGCTCAGGTTCGATGCCGAGGGCGCGCATCATTTCAGGATCATAGCAGCCGACATGCTTTGCCGTTACGATCACATCGACGCCGCCGACATGCAACAGCGCCATATCGCTGTTTTGCGCGCCCGCCCATGCCTTGCAGAGCTTTTTGACCGGTGCTTTTACCGGGATCGGCGCACTCGTGTTCGTATCGAAGGCGGCCCCGAGCATGCCTTCTACCGTGTTTCCTTCTCCGGCGCGGAACGCTGCGGCGACCAATGCCGGGTCGTAAAACGCCTGATAGCACAGCGGCGGATTGAGTGATGCTAAGAATGTATCTGCAAGGATCAGCTGTAAAAAGTTTGTTACATCTTGTGAAGAGCCGGCCGTCGGATTGTCGCCTGAGTCGGAAAGCACGACCGGGTATACGCCTGCTTCAACGCTGGCGCGGGCATGGATCAGTGCATCTGACGGTTCGCGGGTTTCGTTATAAAAACGGAATTCGGCTCTGGTATCCCAAAACAGCTGCGCAAGCTCCCGCGCCTTTTGGGTGGCCAACTGCATATCGCCGTCGGTTACAACCATTGCCGTAACTCCGTTGTCCGCCGTATCCGCCCACGGAAAACCGAGCAGGTATGAAGCGGCCATGATGTGCGGCTTTTTTTCATAGTCGCGCAACGTTGCTGTCAGTTTTTTCATCGGCTCCACGCTTGTTTCGGACTGTTCCCCCGCGATGAGGAACGGAATCTTCACGGCGGCCATCGTCGGCCGTATCCCTTTTTCTAACGTATCGATTGTCATACGCGCTGCATGGATGCCGGTTTCATATGTGTCCGTGTGCGGAGCGCACTTATAGCCGACATATCCGTCAACATAGTCGAGCATCCGCTGCGAAACGGTTGCATGCATGTCAAGCGAGGCAAGAATCGGAATATCGGGACAGATAGCTCGGATGGATTCCAGCAAGTCGCCTTCCGCTTCACCGATTTCGCGTACCCGCATCGAACCGTGCAGGGAAAGACAGAGCGCATCCAGCGGCATCGCATCGGTAATCGCCTGCAAAAACTCCCGCTTCAACGAGAGGTAATAATCCTTGTCCCATTCACCGTTTGGAACCGCCCGCGCAATCAGCGCCGGAATAACGTCGTACCCTGCTGCGTGCAGTGTTGCTATTGATCCGCATACGGAGCTTTTGTTCTTCGCCACTAAAAGCTCTGTTCCGCGTAATACCCAAATATCATCACGTCCGGTGGTAATCGGGTTAAAGGTATCGGACTCATGGTGCATACCGCCCACGAGTACTCGTTTCTGTGCACTCATTTACAGTTCTCCTTCGGGATGGTTAAAACACATGCTGATACGGTTGTTCCGGCGCGTGTGTCGTTTCAACTGCTTTCTCACCCATATTTTTTTCACCCGGCGCTTTTCCCATCGCCGTTTTTGCACGTCGGCATCGAGGTGTGTAAGCGGATGCGCCATCACGACCGATGCCTTTTTGTGGAATGAAGGGCTTAATCGGTACAGCAGCATTGCCGCAATCCCGATGAGCAGCAGAAGCGCCGGGAACCAGTCCCTCCACTGTGCATACAGCGTCGGCTCATACGGATATACCGGCACCGAAACGGGGATGGAAGCGGCGGTAAACAGCGGGAGGCTGGCAAGCGTTGTACCGGTAGGATCAATTACGCAGGTGTAGCCGCCGTTGGTTGCGCGGACAAGCGGTGTTCGCAGTTCGATTGCGCGGAAGTAGGCGACTGCAAAGTGTTGATATTCCGCGCTTGCCGTTTTAGACCATGAATCATTGGTCAGGTTGATCAGAATATTGCTGCGTTGATTGTGTAAGTCGGCGCAAAGGGCGGGAAAGGCGTCTTCAAAGCAGATCGGCGCTGCGAACCGCACCGTCTTTCCGTTTTGCGTTGTGAGCGGGACGGTCTTATATACGTCTCCCGGCTCCCATCCTGAAGAAAACCCGACAAGCGAGCTGAAAAAACGCTGCACGAGCGGATGATCGACAAACGGAATATATTCGGCAAAGCAGATCAGTTGTATTTTTGAATAGGTATCTTGTACGGAACCGTCAGGATTGATCAGGTAGACAGCGTTAGAATAGCTATCCTTGTCCGCATTCCGCAGTAGTGGGGAGCCGGTCAGGAGGGGAATATCCATCCGCTGCAAAAAATCGGTAAACGGCTCTTCAAACGGCAGCCGGTGGTAATAATCGTTAAATTGATCATAGCCGTAGGCCAGGCTGCTTTCGTTCCACACGATAAGGTCGGGCTTTACCGGCGCGGCATCGACGGCTTGTTCGGTCAGCTGCTGCGTTCGGTACAGGTTGGTAAAAAACTGATCGATGCCGGAAACCCACGGGTCGGTATTTTGCTGTACGATGGCGAGCGTGAGCGTTTGCTGGGGCGTTCTTTTTTCATAGCTCCGGAATATTCCGTATCCGTTTACGCACATGAGCAGTGCAGCTGTAAAAACAAGCGGCCGGTATAAAGGCCTCCCGTACTGCTGTGAAAACCCTGCACTGAGGCCCGTAGCAGCGAATATGATTTCTGCCAAGAGTGCCGAAACCAACGCAATCAGCGCGGTAATTCCCCATATACCAGTTATATCGGCAATCTGGACGAACGTCCGCAGCGATAGTGCCGACATCGAAAGGCTTCCCCAGGGGTATGCGACAAACCCGCTCCCCTTAAACCATTCCCACACCGTCCATAATCCTGCAAAGGCAAAGGGACGCAGCCGGAGCGGCAGCTTCATGGCATAATAAAACCATCCGCCGAAAAGCGCGCCGAGCCCAAAGTAGGCGACGGTAGAAGCACCGAGGGTAAAAATGGCGAAATTTTCAAAATAAGCCAGCCAAAAACTGGAAAACAAGTGCACGGAGGCGATCATTGCACCGTACATCCACGCGCATCGTTTCAGCGTAGGCGCTTTATAAAATGCAATGTAGATCGGTATCAGTGAAATAAGTCCGAAAAAAGCCGAGCCGAAATGCAGGTACTCATTGGGGATGCCGAAAGAAAGCAATATCGCCGAGCACATAACCGCGAAAAAAGATGAAAGAACTGACATAATTTTGCAGTAATTTAATCATTTTTCTTGAATTGTTTCAATATAACGGGTATTATAGAATCTATGCAGAAGATTCTACCGTTTCACGTAGACGAATATGGAGATGAACCGGAGGTTACCGTCGCCGTTCCCGGGCGATTTCACCTTCTTGGAGAACATACATGGTTTGCGCAGGGAAATACGCTTTCGATGGCTATCGATCATTATCTGTATCTTTGCGTTTCAAAAAGAAAGGACGCCAATTATCGATTCCTGTCTTTATCGCTTAAAGAAAGAAAAAAAGTTGCAGCTGTCAATTTGCGGTACCGAAAAGAAGACCGCTGGGCAAATTCAATAAAAGCCGTGATTCTTTCCTTCATGGATGAAGGAATTGAGATGACCGGTTTAAACTTTACCATTTTGTCCGAAATACCGGGTGATGCAGGACTTGGGACGCCGAACGCACTGAAGGTTGCGACCGCTATGGCATTGCGGAAGATATTCGCGCCCCGGCTGACAAAGGCCGATGTGGCGGATATTTTGGAAAACGCCAATGTTGAGCACCTCAACACGTATCCGCATCGGGCCGATATTCTCTGTGCGCTCTATGCAAAGGCGGGACACTGTATCCGTACCGATCACCGTCGGCAGACGGCGGATCTTTATCCGTTTCCGATGCAGGATTACCGGATTATCCTGACCGATTCGCGGGTGCCGCGGCAGCTTGCGCGTGAGGAGCTGAACCACCGGATTCAGGAATGCATGGAAGCGTATGAACGGGTAAAAAAGATGCCGGATATCCCGCACGATTTTAGCAAACTGGCGGAAAGCGATCTTGAGGAGCTCGCTATTCCCGAATCGGTACGGCGGCGGGTGCTCTATATTATCCGCGAATCGATCAGCGTTGATGATGCGATCGAGGCTTTACAGAAAAACGATTGGGTGGTATTTTCGCGTATTGTAACACGGTCTCAAGAAAATTTACGTGATCGCTTTGAGATTTCCTGTCCCGAATTGGATTGGCTTGTCAAGCGGGCTATGGAGTTTGTCGCTCCCGATACCAACGATATCGTGTGTTCGCGGCTGACGGGTAGGGGCTTCGGCGGATGTACCTACAGTATTTTGAGAGCAAATGATATTGATACATACATAGAAAAACTCGGCGACTATGAGCGGATTTTCGGTTTTAAGCCCCTCAATTACCGGGTTAAGCCTGCTGGTGGAGTACGTGTGTTTTAAGGGAGGAGTACATGGACGAAATACTGACGGAAGGGGCGCAGCTGTATCGGGAAAGCCGGTATGACGATGCGCTTGCTTCGTTTTTAAAAATATCTTCTAAAGATGCCGACGTAAACTTTGATCTCGCCTATTATATCGGACTTTGTTATGCCAGTCTTGCACAGTATGACGATGCGCTCGTTTATCTTGAACAGATCATTACTGCCGGTACCGATATTGCCCGTGTGTATCAGTGTCGGCTCATTTTGGCGTTTATCTATACGAAAACCGGGCGGAACCGTTTGGCGGAGTTTGAGCTTTCCAAGCTGATAGATTCCGGCTATGAATCTGCGCAGGTGCATACGACGATGGCTTATTTGGCATACGAACAAGGCGACGCGGATAAGTCGGTTGATTTATATCAGAAAGCGCTGGAACTTGACCCCGATAATGCGACCGCGTTTAACGGTCTCGGATACATTCTTGCCGATACCGAAAAAGATTTGACCCGCGCGCTCATCTTATGCAAAAAAGCATTGGACGCGCAGCCCGATAATCCCGCCTATTTGGATTCGCTTGCATGGACATATTATAAAATGGGATTCGATACCGAAGCCCGCACCTACATTCAGCGCGCGGAAAAGCAGCTGCCCGATAATCAAATAATCAAAGAACATTCTGAAACCATTTTCACCAAAGGACATCGCTAGAATTGCTATGTTAGGAGCTCCTATAATAACGAGGACAAATACGATGCGTATGAAAAAGATATTGAAAGCAGCCGCACCGCTGCTGCTTGTATGGTGTATCGGCGCGGGCTTAGCTGCGCAAACTAATACCTTACAGCCGCGGCTCAGCTCCGCCGATAGGGACCACGGTTTTGAGGAATTTCGCCGGGGCGTACAGGCCTTTTACCGCGGAACCTTTAACGAGGCGGTCTTACTGTTTGAAAAAGCCTTGGCGCATATCCCCGGCGACCCGCTCATTCTGGATTGGCTGGGACAGGCGTACTACCGTTCCGGTATTGAAGGGGCTGCGCTCGAACAGTGGGAAGCGGCGGTTGCTTCCGGCTACGGCGGACAGTTGTTAAAAAACAAAATCGAGGTTGTAAAGGAACGGCGGAGTTCCCAGCCCGATTTTGCCGAATCGGTTCGGTATGTCGAAACCGCCGTCTTTGAATCCGAGCGTGATTCGGCAGTGTTTTTTAAGCAGCCGATTTCGGTGGCGGCAATGAACGACGGCAGCTTCTGGGTGGTCGCCTACGGTTCCAATGAACTGGTGCATTTCGATATTAACGGAATTGTGCTTGACCGGACGAGCGGCCCCTTGCAGGGGTTTGACCGGCCGTTCGATATTTTACCGCTTGAAAACGGGAATTTGCTGATTTCCGAGTTTGCCGCCGACCGGCTTTCGCTGTTGACCAAGGACGGCAAGTATATCAAGTCGTTCGGCAGCAGGGGCAGGGGAGAAGGGCAGTGTATCGGCCCTCAGTTCTTGGCTTACGATTCATACGGAAATATTTTTGTTACGGACTTCGGGAATGCCCGCGTCGTCGTCTATTCTCCCGATGGGGAAAGTCTTTTTACCTTCGGGCAGCGCAGCGGCGTATTTCCCGGCTTTACCGCTCCGGCAGGGATCGCAATCCTGCAGGACTTGGTCTATGTCGCCGATTCGGTGAAGGGCGGCATTTATGTGTTCGACACGGCCGGAAACTACATCAGGACCCTGCTGCCGGACGGCAGCATCGTGCAGGCGGAATCGATGCGGGTGTGGAAAAACAACCTGCTTGTGTCGTGCGCAAACAAGGTCTACCTTGTCGATATCAGCTTGGCGAGCCTATACACCGTTGCCAGCTTGGGAAATGCGCCTGCACGGGTGACGGCGGCCATCCCCGATGCGAACGGAAGCCTGCTGCTTGCGGATTACAAAAACGGCAATATCCAGGTGTTTTCTCATATAAACGAACTTGCAGGCGGGTTATTCGTCCGGTTTGACCGGGTATACTCCGATAAATTTCCGGCGGTTACCGTCGATGTCCGCGTAGAAAACAGGATGGGGCAGCCGTTGGTCGGCTTAACGGCGGATAACTTCTTCCTTACCGAATCGAACCGGCCTGTTAACGATTTTGCGCTGCAAGGAGCCGCCTACCTGAATACCGGCTGCGATGTTGCCGTGATCATTGAGCGTTCTCCCCAGTCGGAGAAGGAATTTGAGCTGGTGAGAACCGTTGTAAAAGAGCTTGCGGAGGCAATGCAGGGAAAGGGAAAGATTACGCTGATTTCGGCGTCTCAAATTCCGGTGCTGGAAGGAACGTTCGCTCCCGAAAAACTTATCTCGCAGCCGCTTAAGCTGAAAGCCTCATGGTCGCCGGTGTGGAACTGCGATCTGGCCGTCCGGCTTGCGAGCGGCGAGCTTATCAACGCGGCTCAGAAACGCGCCGTTGTCTTTTTGTCGTTCGAGGATATAACTTCGGAAAGCTTTAAGCAGTACAGCCTGAATGACTTGGCTGCATACATGACTAATAACGGCGTCCGTTTTTATGCGGTAAATTTAAAGCAGCGGGCGCTGCCTTCTGAGCTTGCCTACCTGTGCACAAAGACCGGCGGGATGCATACCTATATCTATGCGGAAAAAGGATTGGCTCCCGTTATCGATGATTTGATTAAAAAACCGGTCGGCGCGTATCAGCTGAAGTATACGTCAACGCTGCCGACCGATTTCGGCCGGGCGTATTTGCCGGTTGAGGTCGAAGTACGTCTTTTAACCCGATCCGGTAGAGACGAAACCGGCTATTTTGCTCCGCTTCAGTAAAACGGCAGGGCTTCAAGTCGAGGCAAACAGCGTAAACGATATCGAGCGCATGATGAACGCGTGAACAAGGTGTCCTGAACAGGCCTTGAGAGATGCGACGCGCCTGAACGGACGCCTGCTGTCGTATGTAACCTACCGTGTGTTGTTCGGTTTTGGCATGTATACTGAATCTGTGAAGAAAATGAGTTGTCAGCTTGTTACTGCGTTCGGTTAGCGGTATACTGTCGGCGCATTTTTTAAGTGCGCCGTTTTTTAATAAAGTCCCCGGATGCTGAAATAATAAGAGATGGATTAAAAACTATTGGGAGCCTCTAAAAAACTCAGCTTTTTAGCGGTATCATATCCTGAGGTTTTGCAAGATAATCGATACTAAGTGTTGCGAGGTAATGGAATCATTATGGATACGAATGTGAAAGGGAAAGTCCTATACGAGGATGCGGATCATAAGTTTATATGGCTGGGCTGCGAAACAAAATACCGGAAGGGTGCTGTTCAGACAATGCAGTATCTCATTATTGACAAGGGCCGCGGTATCTTGCTGGATCCGGGCGGGGTACACCTCTTTTCACAGGTTGTAACCGCGGTTAGCCGGTTTATTTCGGTCGATAAAATCGATGTGATCTTTTTTTCTCATCAAGACCCTGATGTTTCATCGGGTATTGCCTTATGGCTCGGTGTTACGAAGGCGAAAGTCTATATTTCATCCCTATGGATACGCTTTATGCCTCACTTCGGAATTGTCGATATTTCCCGTATGAATGGTATTCCTGATAAGGGTATGTCCATCCCTCTTCCCTCCGGTAGCCAGATGCGGTGCGTTCCGTCTCATTTTATGCACTCTCCGGGGCAATTTTCTCTTTTTGATGAGCGTTCCCGTATCTTATTCAGCGGTGATATTGGTGCCGCCGTGTTTGAAAAAGAAGAGGATGAAACGCTTTTTATCGACGACTTTCAGCAGCACATTCCGCTCATCGAACCGTTTCATATCAGATATATGGCATCGAATAAGGTCGTTAAGCGCTGGGTAGATACCGTGAGACGCCTAAATCCAGAAATAATCGCCCCGCAGCATGGTGCTGTATATACCGATACAAAAGTAGAGCTTTTTTTAAATTGGCTGTCTCAATTACAATGCGGCGTTGACTATATCGACAGGTTGTTTTAGGAAATAAATATGACAACTGAACAGGGTGCTATCCAAAATTTTTCTGATTTAACGGATAAAATTGTCGTTAAATATAACAAAGGAATCGTTTTAGACTTTATCACCAATCATTCATTCCAGATTATCAATGACTCAATGAAGCAGTTGGAAGAACGGTTTGAAATGATTATCTCTTCTTTTGAGGAAATTCAAAAAGAAAGTAGTTCCTCCGCAGCAAATGTCGCCCGTGTCGATGCGATACTTGGAGAAGCGTTCGGCAGAAGAAAAAGTTTGCAAAAAGAAATTCATAAGCGGCTTGATGAAATTGATGATGCAGCATCGACAGCAAAAAATACGGCAGATTCATTTGAAACGCTCAAAACTCATACCGGCGAAGTGAGGGAGATGTTGTCGGAGATTCAAGACGTTTCGGTAAAAACCGGTATTCTTGCGATTAATGCCTCCATCGAAGCGGCTCGAGCAGGCAAAGCGGGTGACGGTTTTAGAATTATTGCAAACGAGGTTCGCAATCTGTCTGTTCAGACGGGCTCTTTTGCGAAAATGATCGAAACAAAAATTTTGGAACTGCAAGCATCGGTAAATGGTATCAATGAGAGTATGCTGCTTTTTATTTCATTGTTTTCAAAATTTCAACAATCGTTTACCGGTATCCTTGCTACTTTTGATAATAACTCCAAAACCATGGATGCGGCGGGTTCCTCGCTGGCACAAATCTCATCTTCCATTAAAGAGCAAGATGTTACTATTCACGAGGGTTTTCAATCGCTGAAAGAAATCGAAGAATTTATCAAGGAGACGAGTACTATATTGGATGTCGTGCAGGCAAGCTGTACCCATCTGGATACCTTATTACAAAATAACGACTAGATGAACATACGCAATGGATGATTGCGCCTCCGCGCTATCGGATGTTGTTTTTTATACCGCATATTCTTCATGCATGGGGTTATCTCTAGGCATTCAGTTGTTTTGAGAGGCACCTATAAATCTCAGGAGAGACAATATGAGTGATTTAGAAAGTGAAGTCCAGCGGCGCGGGCTCATAAAGGTACCAACGGAAGGCGGTGAGCGGGAAAGTCCCTATCGCCGTGTGGCAAAATTTCTGTATTTAATCGGCGAATCGCAGGCTGCAAAAGTGCTGCAAAAGCTCACGCGCGAGCAAATTGAAAAAGTGGTAGCGGAGATGCTGACAATCCGCTATGTCGATAAAGATGAAGCCGCGTATATCCTCAGCGAATTTACTGCGCTGTATAACGAAGCGAAAAACTCCGTTGGGGGAATGGAAACTGCGCAAGGTATTCTAACGGCAGCATTCGGCGGAGAAAAGGCAAAGGAAATTATTGAGCGGGCTGTCCCTCCCGTACCCGATCGTCCGTTCAGCTTTTTAGACGGTATCGACGGCGAAAAGCTCAAGCGGGTGCTGGCCGACGAATTACCGGCAACCCAGGCATTGGTGCTCTCTCAGCTTGAGCCGAAAATCGCTGCCGCGTATATCACCGGTTTAAGCGACGAAGAAAAAAAAGATATTGTGCTTCGCCTTGCGCGGTTGAAAACCATCGATCCTGAAATTCTGCGGACGGTTAGTACGTCCATGCGCGAAAAGCTGACCCGCATCCGGGCCGGTTCTACCGAAACGATTGACGGACGGGCTGTCCTAGCCGCGATTTTACGGCGCAGCGATTCGGAGACTGAACACTTTATTTTGCAGAATATTGCGGAAAACAATCCCGAACTTGAAAAAAATATCCGCGACCGGCTCTTTACCTTTGAAGATGTGCTGATTGCCGATGACCGCTTTTTACAAAAGAAGCTTTCCGGCATGGAAGTGTCGGACATTGCCGCGCTTATTTCATATAAGCCGGAGGCTTTTGTCAAAAAAATACTTGATAATATTTCAAAAAACCGACAGGCCTTTATTCTTGACGATCAAGCATCCAATCCTGCGTCCGTGCGCGTGTGCCGTGAAGTAACCGATCGGTTTTTACAGGATTTGAGAAAGAGCTGGGAAGCGGGCGACCTGATCCTGTTCGGTAAAGACGGAGAAGATGCATGGATCACTTAACGTCCGGATTCAAAATTATTTCAAAAACGCCGCTGGAGGAACTGCAGGCTGAAGGCGTGTTTGCCCGGCACTGCGTGACCGGTCTTGAAGTATATCATATCCATAATGACGATACGGAAAATTTATTCGCGTTTGCTTTTATGACGCCGCCGCAAAACAGCTCCGGCGTTGCGCATATTTTAGAGCATTCCGTTCTCTGCGGATCCAAAAACTATCCGCTGAAAGACCCGTTCTTGGTGCTGTCAAAGCAAAGCGTTAAAACGTTTTTGAACGCGATGACGTTTCCCGACAAAACCGTGTATCCCGCTTCAAGTATTCTTGAAAAAGACTATTTCAATTTAATGTCGGTGTATGGCGATGCCGTTTTTTTCCCGTTGCTGAAGAAGGAAACGTTTGAACAGGAAGGACACCGCTTGGAAATTGACGGGCAGGGGCGTCCGTATTTTTCAGGCGTTGTGTTAAATGAAATGCGCGGCGCCTATGCCGATTTCGATTCGGGTGTTGATCGGGAATCGCTGTATTCCCTGCTGCAGGGCAGTATATACGCGCACGATTCAGGCGGCTTTCCGCCGGATATTGCGGAACTCGGCTATGATGAGTTTTGCGCATTTCATAAGCGGTACTATCATCCGGTGAACTGCAAGGTGTTTTTGTACGGTAATATCGATACGGAAACGCAGCTGGCCTTTTTACATGACCGTTTTTTGCGCTTTTTTGAACCGGCGGAAAAACCGCCGCTTATTCCGGTGATAACACCGTATACCGCGCCCCGGTATGTTTCGGTAACCGCTCCGGCCGGGGAGGGCAAAAATCCCGATAAGCTCACGATGACCATGAACTGGCTGCTGCCCGAAAGCGCGGATATTGACCGGCTGATGGATGTGCTGTTTTTGGAAGAGGTATTGCTCGGTCATGACGGTGCGCCGCTGCAGAAACGGCTGCTGGATTGTCCCTTTGCTGAGGATGTGTATCCGTATAACGGCGGACAGACGAGCTTGAAAAACAGCTGCTTTACGCTCGGACTTGCGGATATGGAGATGCAGGCTGAGGCGCGTTTTGAACCGTTTATTACGGCTGCGCTGACGGATATTGTGCAGGAAGGTCTTGATCCGCAGCTGATTGAAACCGCGCTCAATTCCATCGATTTTTATAATAGAGAGATTATCCGCGCGGGAGGGCCGTTTTCGCTCATTTTGATGAAACGGGCGCTCCGGGGCTGGATACACGGCTATCATCCTGAGGCTTCGCTGCGGTATGTACCGGCGTTTGCACGGCTCAAGGAACGGATTGCGGCTGCCCCTCACTATACCGAAGACCTCATCCGCCGGTTTTTACTGGAGAATACGCACCGCTCCTGCGTGGCCGTGCATCCCGATCCGCTGTTTTGCGAAAAAATCGATGCTGCGCTTGCCGAAAAAGCGCAGGCGGCTGCGGAGCGGCTCACCGCAGCGGAAAAAACGGCCTTGGCTGCCGCTGCGCATGAACGGAAAAACATTACGGAGACGGATGCGGAGACCGGAGCGGCCGATGCGCAGCGTCTGATACCTCATATTTCAAAAGCGGAACTACCGGCGGTTGAGCCGCCTATTCCTGAAGCGCTGGAGTATGTTGGGCGTGTACCCGTTATTTTCCATGAACAGCCGACCAACGGCATCACCTATCTTGATATGGCGATACCTACCGATGCGTTTTCTGCGGAGGAATACGCATATCTGACGCTCTATACCGCGGCGTTGACCGCTATGGGGACGGAGACACAACGGTGGGATACGGTTGCCGCGGAGTTTGCGTACCTGACCGGCGGATTTTCCGCTGTTATGTTTGCTGCAGGTAAGCACCGTGCGGCGGAACCGGCGGTATTTTTTGATAATGCCTTATCGGCAGCGGAAATCGTTGACCGGGATTGGGTGCTTATCCGCGCAAAGATGCTGTCCGAGTATCTGACCCCTGCCGTGAACCGGATTTTTTCCTATCTGGATACGCTGTCTTTTTCCGATGAGAAACGGTTGAAGGACATCGTCATTCAATTGAAAAACGATTTTGATTCGATTCCCGCGTATTCGGGGCATTCGTTAGCGGCATTGTATGCAGGAGCGGCGTATTCGGGAGCGAAACGGGCGGAGAGCATCTGGACGGGTATTCCGCAGGTCTGTTTTTTACGCGAGCTGTATAAAAACCTTGAGCATGACCCGGCGGCGATCGGAACGTTGGTACGGCGGTTGACGGATATTCACCGGAAAGTGCTCGGCGCCGGGATGCTGGTTAAAGTGTGCGGGAGCGCCGCAGCTATGCACGCTGCCAAACAAGCGTTGACGCCGCATCTGCAGCGGTTCGGCTTTCCGAACCGCAGTACCGAAGGTTTTAGAGCCGACGGCGATAGAGCCGGATCCTTTGAAAAACCGGCGGCGTTTTCGGGCTTTCCCAGCGCGGTACAGGTCGGCTTTGCGGCGCTGCTGTTACCGGTCGATTTTCACGAACGGGACTACGGTGCGGCAATTGTCTACGCGCAATGGCTGGAAACCGGCAGCCTCTGGGAGGCAATCCGGGTAACCGGCGGCGCATATGGCGTGTCTGCCTATCCTGATTCTACCTCCGGGCTGTTTACGCTGACAACCTATCGCGATCCTACGCCGCTTACCTCGTTGTGCCGCATCCGGCACGCCATTGAAAAAAGCCGGACGGCGCCGCTTTCCGAATCCGAATTGGAAGCGCTGATTACGGGGACTTACAGCGTTGCGCTGCAGCCGAGAACCCCTGCACAGCGAAGTGCAGCGGCCTTTTCCCGTTTGCTCAATGGCATAACGCATCACGCGAGGGCCTGGTTTATTGAAGGCATTATCTCTTGCACAAAGGACAAACTGAACCGCGTGGCAGATCAGTTGGCCGCCGCATTTCCGGAAAGCAGCGCCGCGATTATCGCCTCTGAAACGGCGCTACGCCCAACAGCGGAACACGCGGATTTGCCGCCGCTTACGATGATGCCGCCGGTGTAGGGTATGCGGATAGCCCGGTTTTTGCGCATGCCCAAATATCAAGCGCAAAAATCCGCCCGGCAGCTTATTAAAAATAGTTATCTGAAGCGCATCGGCCGCCGTTCGAAAGTATCGGCGATGCAAGAGAGCGCAATCCTCCTGCTGCAAAGCGAAAGTATTGATGCCCAATGGTTCCGTATCGGTAGACTTAATAGACTTGTATATGTTTACAGATACAACTCAATTAAGTTGATAATTGTTTTTTTTGCTTCATCTTTTGATAGAAGGGTGTTCTGAGGAAATAAAACAGACGGATCGATTTTCATTGCGGTACATAATTTTAACAGCGTATTTAAGGTCGGAGTTCGTTTTCCCGTTTCGATGTAGGTAATCATATTCTGCGATACTCCCGATTCATACGCAAGCGTCATCTGCGAATAGCCGAGCCGCTCTCGCTCTTGTCTTAGGCGTCGGCAGACATATAATTCCAATTCTTGTACATCCATTATTTAATTTTTTATGAAATATTGTATGTAGTCAAATAAATGAAGTGTTGACACTACTAAATATAGTATGTATTATTATTACAAAATATACTTAATTATAAGTATCATGAAGAACGATTGAAGAAGTGTTAGATTGATTTGCCCCCAGATGAGCAAATAGCGGAACCGATTTGACATTTTGTCAATCAAAAAAATAATTGCAATAAAAAGGACATTGCAAAAAGGAAGGTCTAAAGATGAAAAACATAAGAATGTTTTTAAGCATATCATTTGCATTCAGTATGGTATTGATGGTATTTGCCTGTTCTCTTGAACCTGTAAAATATGTATCACTTGAGATAAATAATAATACTTCTGATCAGCTTTTTGTTTCATGTACGATTAGAGCTAACGGTAGAGTGCCTTCAAAGGCGGGAGATAAGACGAGTGATAAAGTTCTTATATCGGCTCATGAAAAGAAAACAATAAAACTTGCATATTATCTAAATTCTACGACAGGTTTTACAGTACAAACAGCTAAACCCGGTACTGAAATACAGTCATATCATTTTGAAGGTAAGCAGGATCCTTGGGGGACGTATGAATACACAAGGCAGCCGACAGAATCCACATATTACGTAACTATAAAAAAGCAAGATACAGATCGTAATTATTTGTACAAAATATCTGTAAATTAAAACGATTAAGTATGCAGTAAGAGAAGTTCCGGGCTTACTGCATACATTCTTTGTTTAGTACAAACGTGAACAGCATTTTTTACCGGCTTTTTACAGAGCGCCGCCGATCCGTGTGCGGACAATGAAGCCGCTGCGTAAGGGAGCCTCCGTTCGGATGAGGCAGGGATGTCCGTGGCATACCCACTCGCGGGCGGCGCCGGTTTCGGGATCAAGCAGGGTGTAGTCGGTATCTTTGATGGCGCAGATATCGGGGCCGATGTATTCCAGCGGTGTTCCGGCCGTGATCTTATTCATGGAGATAAACTCATAGCAATTGGGGCCGACTTGCTGCCCGATTGTACCGGCCATGCCGTACGGCGATTTGGATTCCCCGCGCGTGGTTTTGTCGGCGTCGTCTTTGGAAAAATAAAACCCGGTGCCGAACTCCCGATGTGCGGTATTGTACAATTCCTGCACAAAGGGCTCCGCTTCCGCCGGGGCGATTTTGCCGGACAGTGCATCAATCCGTTTCCGATACGCGCGGGTAACGAGCGCCGTATAATAGAGGCTTTTCATTCTGCCTTCTATTTTCAGCGCATCGGCTCCGGCTTTTTGTAAATCGGCAAGATAATCGATCATGCACAAATCTTTTGAAGAAAAGAGCGCGGTATAGCCGTTCCCTTCTTCCACCGGGAAGTATTCCCCGGGGCGCGCTTTTTCTTCGACTGCAAAAGAGGGTTCCTCATCAACCAGAGCGGCGGCATCGGCAGCATTGCCTCTATCGGTAGACGGTTTTTTCGCCAAAAGCGAATAGTCCCATCGGCAGGAATGCGTACATGCTCCGGCGTTTGCGCTGCGCCCGGTCAGGTATGCGCTGATCAGGCAGCGTCCCGAATACGCAATACACATCGCACCGTGCACAAAACACTCAAGTTCCATCTCCGGTACGCGGCTTTTAATTTCAGCGATGTCGGCGAGCGACGCTTCCCGTCCCAAGACAACGCGCGTAAACCCGAGATCACGGTACATGCGCACGGCTTCATAGTTGATACAGTTCGCCTGTGTACTCAGATGGAGCGGCGTGTCGGGAAAACATTTGCGCAGCACGGATACCATCCCGATATCCTGAATGATAAACGCATCGATCGGATAGAGCCGGAAATAATCGGCCTCCGCCAAAAAGGCTTTGATATCATCATTATGAAAGGAGATATTGAGCGCACAGAGAAGTTTTTTGGGTGTTCCTTGCCGGGCATAGTGTTCTTTGAGTGCGCTGATCGTTTTGTACTCGTCGGTAAAAAAATTATCGGCCTTGACCCTCAGCGAAAAGTTTTTCAGTCCGATATAGGCAGCGTCGGCTCCGTATTCCCAGGCATAGCGCAGCTTTTCCAAATTTCCGGCGGGAGAAACCAATTCCATTGTATGCATCATGCTTCCTCGGTAAAAAGAGATTGTACCCATTGCCCCATTTTTTCTACGGCAAGGTGCGCTTCTTTCGCATAGGCGTCCATCGATTGGAAAAAATGCCACATGTCCGGCCATATATCCAGCTTAACATGCCCGTCGGCCGCTTCGATTTTTTGAGCAAGGGCTTCGGCATCGGCAGCGAGGATTTCTTTTTCGGCGCATTGAATAAAGACCGGCGGGAATCCGTCAAAAGAACCGTAAAACGGAGAGACAAGCGGATTCTGCACATTATCGGCGGTGGTGTACCGTCCCGCAGCTCCCTGCAGCGCTTCTTTTAAGAGAAATTTGTCGCACTTCCGTAAGGTATGCATCCCTTCGTTTGTGCACGTCAGGTCGATCCACGGCGAAATGAGCGCTAATGCTGCGGGAAGCGGCTGTTTGTCCGCCTTGAGCTTATGCACAAGGGCGAGTGCAAGCGCGGCGCCTGCTTCATCGCCTGCAATAACCGCCGATTGGGGGGGGATGCCGTATGTTTTCAGCATCCCTTGATAGACGGCGGAGATATCTTCCAAACCGGCGGGAAAGGGATATTCGGGCGCAAGCCGGTATTCCGGTAAAAAGAGACGACAGGCGCATTCATGGGCAAAAGAGGCGCAAAAACTCCGCGCCGCCTTGCATGAACCGTTAATAAACGAGCCTCCGTGTACATACAGCACGGCACGGTTTACGGCTGCGACTTCCGGCTGTAATATTTCGACCGGTACGGCATTGACGGTTTCACGCGAGACATCCGTGTTATTCGGGATATGCGGAGAATAAAAAAAAGCGTCATACTCTGCACGGATAACGCTTAATGGGATTTTAGCGGTATACAGCGTTTTTCTAAATGCTTTTTGTATTTGATGTAATGAACTATATGTTGTTCCGTTCATCACGCAAGTATACAAAATCTTATTCGATAATTCCAGTGGTAAATGAGCGGAATCCAGGGATTCAGTTGTGAACGCAAAATAAAAGAAAAACATTGTTTTATGTGACAGTACGCGTGAAAAAAGAGGCTACCGCCATGGATGGCGGTAGATTCCATGCAGAAGCGATATTTTGGTTTTGCCAAAATTCGCTGTCAAAAGTGTACATGGACGTACACTTTTGACGATACTTTCGCTTCGCTTGCATAAATCTACTGTCAAAAATGTACAAGGGAAGTACATTTTTTGACAGTACTGCATTACGGGCAAATTCACACCCCTCTTTTATCACGCTTTTCTCATGGGCACCTCTAAAAACCCGAATTTTAGGCTCTTTTTCTTAGATAGACCGCAGTTTTAATAAAGTTCGATCATCTTTTTAGTTAGTTTATTCGTGCGGAGGGTTTAATACCCCGACGCTTTGCGTCGTAACAAAGGGTATTAAAGCCGACTGCAACCACCTCGTCAAAAATGTACATCCTTGTACATTTTTGACTGCGAGTTTTTTGCAAGGCAAAAAACTCGTTCCTGTTTGGAACAACCGGCATCCGTGCCGGATATCCCATACCGTGCGAAACATTGAGCATTGCATATACCGCCATGGATGGCGGTTGTTCTACGCAGTAGCGATGTTTTGGCATAGCCACAACATCGCAGGCAAAACTATACACGGATGTATAGTTTTGACGAATGCTCTGCGTCGGGGTTGTTGATTTTTCATTGTACCCATATTTTCATCTACCCACTTCTTTTTATTTCTTTAGAAC
>CAUTXW010000031.1:0-30494 GCA_963542655.1 uncultured Treponema sp.
CAACGTATCATTTCCGACATGGATGTCGGTGGTTCTCGACAGGAGCGAGTTCGCAGTGCGAACTCGTCGTTAAGCAGTTGTACATCCCTGTATAACTGCTTAACAGTCTATTTCAAAAGGCTTACGGGGAGTATGTTTTACGATATGCCACTACTGAAAACAGTCCTCGACGTACAACAAGTACGCCTACGGGTGTTTTTTGTACGCGCCCAGCATCTGTGGCGTCTATTTTCAAAAGCGCTGGAAGTGTGTGTATTACTGCGTTGCTGCGAAAAAATTAATCCTCAACGTATCAGAAGCGGCACGGATGCCGCTGGTTCCATGAAGAAACAAGTTTGCGATGCAAACTTGCAGCCCAAAAATGTGCAAGGATGTACATTTTTGGGCGAGGATGTCCGTGGTTCCACGCAGAAGCGACGTTTTGTACTATGCACAAATCTCGTCGGCAGACCGCCCAAGGATGGGCGGGGAATAAGTCAGAAACAAGTTTTGGAACAAAACTTGTCCTCTACCGATGTACATGGACGTACATCGGTAGAGAGGTACACGGAAGTACACTTCTGGACAGGCTATTTCAAAAGGCTTGAGGACGGTTTCAAAAAGGCTGGCGGATTTTTTGAGCGATCGTTTTATCATGGGAGGCTCCTTTAAAATAGCCCGGTTTCGCCGGATTTTGTGATGATTTTATTGGCGCCGAAGATCATCACCACGCCGATAACCGATTTAAACAGCCCGAGCGCGGTTGTGTAGCCGAAGTTATCGCCGATGAAAAATGCGCGCCTAAAGACGTAGGTATCCAAGATGTCGGCGGTTGAGTATACGGGCGGCGAGTACAGGTTAAAGATTTGGTCGAAGCTGGCACCGCTCATGATAGAGCCGATTTGCAGGATGAGCATGATGAAGACGGTGCCGCGGATACCCGGCCACGTGATGTGGAGCATTTTTTGCAGCCGGTTGGCGCCGTCGATGTCGGCGGATTCGTATAGCTGCGGGTCGATCCCGGCGAGCGCGGCAAGGTAAATGATGCCGTCCCAGCCGAACTCTTTCCAGATGTTGGATATCCAGATGAACGGACGGAAGCCTGCAACCGATGCGAGGGGCGAAATTTCCGGTAAGCCGATGCCTGCCGCCAGCTGGTTGACGATACCGTTGGAGGAAAACATGTTGATGAGAATACCGGATAGGACAACCCACGAGATAAAATGGGGGAAGGTGAACACGGTCTGAAAAATTTTGGTGACGGTTTTATTTGACAGTTCGTTCATCAAAATGGCGATGATGATGGGGGAACGGGAAGTGAAAGAGGAGTCTGCCGCCGCTGAAAATCAGCGTGTTTTTAAAGGCGCGCCAAAAGTCCGCATCGGCGAACATTGCTTTAAAGTGGTCAAAGCCTACCCATGGACTGAGCAGGATTCCTTTGTCGAACCGGAAGTATTTAAAGGCAAGCGACACGCCGCCGATCGGTAAATAACAGAAGATAAGATACCAGAGTAACGCCGGCAACAGTAATACATACAGCTGCCAATGCCGCATGAACGCTTTTTTCATATTTTTGCTCCTTTTTTCACATAACGATACTACCAGTATAAAAGAGGTTTTGTAATTTTGGTATGCACGAATGATGCACAGTGCAAAAATTCACTCATTTACGTGCCTCGTAAACGGATTGAACACTGCAAGCTCACCGCACCCCGGCATCGCTCAGCGATACGCCGTGCGGAATATCGCTGAAGGCCGGTTGTTACACGCGTCCGGCGCCGTTCCCTGCTTCGCAGGCAAAAAACGAGGCGGTTAAACCGGTTTTCTCGGTATAGGCTTCTGCAACGCGGGCGGTAAAATCTGCAACGGCGTCTTTCCGGACGATTGCGATTGCACAACCGCCGAAACCGGCGCCGGTCATCCGGGCTCCTAAGCAGCCGGGGTGAGCATTGGCAGCATCGGCAAGCGTATCAAGCTCAAGGCCGCTTACTTCATAATCAAAACGCAGCGACTCATGCGAGGCCTTGAGCAATGCGCCGAGCCGTTCAAGGTTTCCCGCCCGCAGCGCCGCGACGGATTCGAGCACCCGCTCGTTTTCCGTAATGCAATGGCGTACCCGCTTCAAGATGCGTTCATCCGGCACCAGCCGCGCAACGTCATCTAGGTCGTCCGCGTGCAGTTCACAGAGATTGCGGATAGGCTGAGCTTTTTGCAAAAGCGCCAACCCTTCCATGCACTCGGCGCGGCGCTCATTGTATTTTGAATCGGCAAGCATCCGCTGCTTATTGGAATTCATCACGACAATCCGGTAATCGCCGAGCACCAGCGGTACATACTCATAGTCAAGCGTCGCCGTATCAAGCAATATTGCGCACTCTTTTTTCCCCATTGCAACGGCAAATTGATCCATAATGCCGCACTTCACATTCATAAACGAGTGCTCCGACGCCTGCCCCATCTTCGCAAGTTCCACCGCATCAGATTGAAAGCCGAACAGCTCCGCAACCGCGCGTCCGAACCCGATCTCCAGCGCAGCCGATGAAGAAATCCCGCCGCCTGCAGGCAGCTTGCTGAAAAACAACGCTTCAAAGCCGGAGGACAGCGCACAGCCTTTTTTCTGCAGCACGGACAGCATCCCGTTCAGATAGTTGGCATATTGATTCTCTTTACGGTAGCGAAAAGGTTCGGTAACGTTAAATTCCAACGCGCCGGGGAATCTGATATCATCATATATGATTTTTGAATCGGCTCGCTTCCGCAGCAGTACATACAGATAGCGGTTAATCGCTGCAGGAAACACCTTTCCGCCGTTATAGTCGATATGCTCGCCGATAATATTGATGCGGGCAGGAGAAGCGATCATCACAATCTCTTCGGTACTTGTCCCATACCGGTCGATAAAAGCCTTCATCAATTCACTTTTCATGTTTTCTTCCGGCAAGTCGGTTAAAAATTGCACAAATGCTGGCAGGTTCATTTATTCCTCCCGACGGATACGGTTATTCGGGACCGCGTGAAAAAACGTCTCTGTTCGGAACATCATTTTTTTGCATCACGCTGCCGACTGAGCAGCGCCAATCCTCCATCATCGCAGAAATATCGGCAATGACCGTATCAATCCGTCTGTTTATAATATGAGCTGCGGTAAATACGATGCGTCCGCAGACAATTGTCTCATCAGTATGCGGTAAATAGCCCCATTTTTCAAGCAGGAAACCGCCGAGCGTATCGTAATAATCCGAATGAAAATCGGTACCCAGCAGTTCGTTACAGTCTTCCAGTCGGAGACTGCCGGGCAAACTGAGCTGCGCCGTGTTGATAAAGTGTACCGACCGCATCGGATCCCGCTTGGCACTGCCGTATTCATCCTGCATGGTACTGAACACCGCGGCAACAATATCGTCCATTGTGATAAGGCCTGCGATGCCGCCGTGCTCGTCTATGATGATCGCCATATTCTGACGGTTTGCATTCATCGCTTTGATAACCGAAAAGATCGGCGCGCCTTCCGGGATAAACAGGGCCGGACGCCGCAACGAGGCCGGTTCCGGCTGCCGCCGTTCCTGCAAGGCAAACAACAGGCTCTTGTAGTGCACAATTCCGATGATCGTCTTGGTTGTAGAATCGTAGACTGGCAGCCGGGAAAAGCGGCTGCTGCGGAACAGGTCAATGATCTGCGGTAACGAATCCGCGGCATCAAGGGCGGTAATGGCAGTACGCGGCGTCATAATATTGCGCAGCTTAACGCTTTGCAGCAGCACCGCCCGCCGCAGCAGCGCTTCCTCCCCCGCCGCAAGCGCGCCGTCCTCCTGCCCGATATGCACCAACAGCTGGAGGTCTTTATCCTGCAGCGCAGGCGGCGCCTCATGCGATTGTGCGCTTAAAAGTTTCAGGACGGCGCGCGTCAACAGCGAAAACACCGCAACGAGCGGCCGCAGCAGCAGATAGCACAAGTATAATGGAAGAGATGCCGCTTTCCCGATGGATTCCCGCCGTTCTGCAGCGAGAGCCTTGGGGAATATTTCGGCAAGAATGATAATGAGCACGGTAATACCTGCCGTTGCGGCGGGTACCGCTTGCGCTCCGAACACGTTCAGCGTAAACGCGGTAATGAGTCCCGAATTGAGCGTATTGACAAAATTGGTACCGATCAGCGCCGCCGTTACGATTTTATCTTTGAGTTCTACCAGCCGCGCCAGCCGCTGCGCGCTCTTTCGGCTGCTCTTCTTTAAGCTGCGGTAGTCGGCCCGCGTCAGCGCGGTTACCGCGGTTTCCGCACCGGAAAAAAAGGCGGCGCAGGCGAGCAGCGCAATAATTTCAATCCCGATAACGACTGCGCTCATTCTTCCACGCGCTCCCGCACCGCGATCTCGGTAATGCGGTTTGAATCGACATGCACGACGGTAAAGGTATACGGTTCAATACGCACCGAATAACCGGCAGGCGGAATTTCTCCGGCCTTTTCCATAATATAGCCGCCGATGGTATCGCTGTAGTCGGACTCCAGGCCGAGGCTGAGCTGCTCGTTCAAATCGGCAAGCCGGGCTGTTCCTGCGATGATGAAAGGCTCCGTGCCCGAACCCGCGACTTCTGTACCCGCTGTCCCTACATCCGCAACGTTTCCGCTCGCCGTTCCCGCCGTGCCGGTACGTCCTGCAATGCTGGGTTCCTGCTCTCCGGCGGCTTGCAGCCCGTCCGATACCGGATACGCATGTCCCGGTGTTTGTGCCGCAGCCGAAGACGAGCTGCCCGCAGCGACAGTCTCCCGTGCCGTTCGGCCGGTTGCGGTATCAGCCGTCAGTTGAGCCGCGGCGCCTGTCCGTTCCGATTGGGCTGCTTCGGCCCCGCTGTTTGCCGCATCGGCGGGCTCTTGCACATCGTATTCATCAAGAATACTGCCGAATATTTCTTCGCTGACATCCTCGACCGTGATAAGCCCCGCCGTGCCGCCGTATTCATCCAGCACGATGGCCATGTTTTGCTGTTCGGTATGGAATTTTTTTTCAATTTGCGCCAGTTTCGCATTTTCAAAGACAAACAGCGGCTTCCGTAAATGAGCGCTTACCTGAAAAGATGCCGGATCGGTCAGGTATTCGGGCGCAAACAAAAAGTCCTTGAGGTAAAAAAAGCCTTGAATCGAATCGATATTGTCGTCGTACACCGGAAAGCGGGAAAAGCGGGATTTTTTTGCCAGTTCGATGATCTCTTCCGCCGATGCGCCGATGTGAATGGCTGCAATATCCCGCCGCGGCGTCATCACGCTGCGCACGGAAAAATCCCCATACCGGAGGATATTGGTGAGCATCATCCGCTCATCACTGCCGATAAAGCCGCCTTCTTCCCGAGCCTGAAAAAAATCCCGCAGGTCTTCTTCGGTAACGGCCGCCGTGTTTTGCGCCCCGCGTATGCCGCACAGCCGCAGCAGCACGCCGGTAACAGCCGAAAACAGCGTCACAGCCGGAGCGAGGAGCGCCATCAAAAACAAAATCACGTGCGCAAACGCCAGGCTCATCGCATCGGGATACACGAGCGCAATCGACTTAGGCAGAATTTCGCCGAAGATCAGCAAAAGGACCGTTCCGGCGGCCACTGCAATACCGAGTCCCGAATCGCCGAAGAGCTGTACTGCTGCTGCGGTCAGCACAACGGAAATCGCAATATTGACAATGCTGTTGCCGATTAAGATGGTCGATAAAAACTTCTGTTTGTTTTGCAAGATTTTCTCTGCTCGGGCTGCCGCGCGGTTCTTCTGCTCGCATAAAAACCGCAGTTTCAGTTTATTCAACGATAAAAAAGCCGTTTCCGCCGACGAAAAGAACATCGACAGTAAAAAAAGCAGCGCTAACCCGACAAGAAGTAAAACTGTGTGAGGAGGGTCTCCAGTGTCCATAACGATGGAATTATAATAGAAGGAAAGTTAAAAAATGTCAATTTTGCGATATGTAACGCAAACGCCCCTCCACCGTACTGGCGATGAAAGGGCATCTTGCGCTTCCTCTTGAAAGCACTCCGCTTAGCTGGCCTTTATGGCGATTTGCCTGCGGGGAGCGGCTTCTTTGCGCGGGATGGTAACGGTCAACACGCCGTTTTTAAACGCCGCTTCTACTTTCTCCTGATCGATATCTTCAGGCAAGGTAAAGCGTCTGACAAACCGGCGTCGGCACCGCTCGCGGATTAGGAATTGCTCGCCGTTGGGCTTTTCTTCTTTGGCTTCTTCATGTACGGATGCAACGGTTAAAACCCGCTCCTTTAAATGAATTGTGACATCTTTTTCCGTATAGCCGGGAAGATCGATATCCATGCTGTATGCCTCACTCGTTTCACGGACATCCACAGCCGGATATGTTGCATTTGCCAACGGGCTAAAAACGCCGACATGGGGGGTATCCCGATTTAAAGAGTCAAAAACACTATCCGCAAACAAGGGGTTGAAAATGCTTAATGAGTTCATAATGTTCCTCCAAAAGGGTTCATAAAAATGAGGCTTTTAAAAAGCCTTGAAGTTTTAGGAGCCTCTCTCGGCCGGATGGCTTTAGAGACGTTCTTTTGAACTTCACTTATAGTAAAGCAAATACCGTGCCAAGTTTTTTATATCCGTTTTTAAGAAGCAAAAGAGCGATTTCGCTATTCGGCATGACATACCGCAGTGCAAAACCGCGTATCAGACGCATTTCATCCCCCTATCTGCAGACATTTGCGCCCTTATAACTGCCTAAAATGGCGACAGCCGCTCGCTTGTACGCATGTTTTGATCCCCGAATATCGAAAGAACGGCAGCGCCTCGGGCACTATCCGTATCAATTTTGCGCACAGATAGTATACTGCTGTGTCATTTTGCATTCTCTATTGAGTCATTATTTTAATAAAATTATTGAATATGAGTCATTATAACCCATAAGCATGCATATAATCAGCTTTTTATTTATCAATGATGACCAGATTCCGTTCGGCGTCATAAAAGGGAACAGTCAGCGGCATGACGCAATACGGCGGCACGGCATCGCCGAGCACATGCAGCTCTTCTTCGATGGCGGACTTTTTTCCTTTATAGGCCGCCAAGATGCCGCCGGTACGGAGCCGCTGCTGCAGCGTTGCAAGCATGGTACGGGTCAGCGGCCGAAACGCGCGGAAAACGGCAATGTCAAAGGTATCGGCAGGAGCGTTTTCGGCTTCGGTTTCCAAAACAGCCGTATTGGAAAGGCCAAGTACCGCCTGCATATTTTCCAGCACCGTGCACCGCTTATGCATCCGTTCAATCAAGGTGATGCGGACATCGGGAGCCGTGCACAAAAAAAGACAGGCGAGCGGTATCCCCGGCAGCCCCGGCCCGGAACCGATATCGGCAAGTGTGCACTGACCGGAGCGGCGATACCCATCGATCTTTTCCGCCAGAATTTTCCATGGCGCAAGGCTATCCAGAATATGTTTGATAATCAATTCGTCGGTATTTTGAACCTTGATCAAATTAAACGATGCGTTAAAGATTTCAAGCTCCCGGATATAGCGCGTTAATAACCGGGCGAGCCGCTCCTGCGGATCTTCAATTCCCAAATGCGCAAGTCCGGTTTGCAACAGCGAAGATGAATCTTGCTTCATAGTAGTAGCGAACAACTCCTTGTATCGATTTTTTAAGATGACTTACAATAGACTGACCGGATCGACATCCGTTTCGATATACACATCGAGCGCGGTTTTATATTCGGTAATAAAACGATAGACGGCTTTTTGCATCGGCGCAAGCGCCTTTGAACGCAACAGCAGCTGCATTCGGTAATTACCGGCAACCAGCGAAAGCATACACTCGGAAGGCCCCAGTATTTCGGCCTCTTCCATATCCCCCGTAGCGGCTGTAGGAAGCAGCTGCTGTAACAACACGCGGGCGCCATACGCGGCATCCTCGGCTTTTGTGCGGTTTTTGCTGCGGAACACCAGCCGGATCAGGCGGGCAAACGGCGGAAATTCCAGCACGTGCCGCTGCTGAAGTTCTTGCGCATAAAAGCCGTTCACATCATTATGCTGCGCACAGACAATGGCTGGATGATAGGGATTGTATGTTTGGATAATGACTTCCCCATCGGGGACATAGCGCCCTGCCCTCCCCGCTACCTGCATAATCAGCGAAAAGGTACGCTCGGCAGCGCGGAAATCGGGCATCTGCAATCCGGTGTCGGCAAGTGCAATCCCCACAAGCCGTACGCCCGGAAAGTTGAGCCCCTTGGCAATCATCTGCGTACCGAGCAGAATATCAATCTTACCGTCCCGAAAATCATTTAAAATCCGGACGGCCTGTTTATTTTTTTGCAATACATCGGTATCGATGCGCTGTACGGTACAATCAGGAAAGGTTTTGCGCACCTGCTCTTCGATATACTCCGTGCCGATGCCGACATAGCCCGCTTCGATGGAGCCGCATTCGGGACACGCGTTCGGCGGCTTGGAGCTCCAGCCGCAATAATGGCACTTCATCAGGCCTTCGCTTTTATGGAACGTGAGCGGCACCGAGCAGTTTTTACACAACAGCTCATGCCCGCAGTCGCGGCATTTAAAAAAATGAGAAAAGCCGCGACGATTTAAAAAGAGAATCGTCTGCTTTCCCGCCGATTTGGTACGCCGCATTTCTTCGATTAACGCGTCGGTTAAGGCGCCCGGCGTCTGCACCAGCGATTCGATACGGATGCGGGGCAACGCGCCGCCTGCAAGCCGTTCCGTTAGCGGCAGGGTACGGATCGCGCCGGTCTGCATGAGATGCCAGGCCTCGGCCGACGGGGTCGCCGACCCCATGACGAGCGGACAGCGGTGTTTTTTGCACAGATACATCGCCACCTGCCGCGCGTGATACCGCGGCGAAAAACCCGACTTATACGAGCCGTCATGTTCTTCATCGATGATGATAAGGCCGAGGCGTTGAACGGGCGCAAAGACGGCGCTGCGTACCCCGACGACAATCCGCGCTTCACCCCGGCTGATCCGCCGCCATTCAGCGAGCCGCTTGCTGCCGGTGAGCCCCGAATGGAGTACTGCGCAGCGGTCGCCGAACCGCTTTTTGACGGTATCCGCCACCTGATGGCTCAAGGTGATTTCCGGCACCAGGTAAATGACCGATTTTCCGGCAGCAAGCGCGCGCGAAGCAGCATGTAAAAACACCTCGGTTTTGCCCGAACCGGTGATGCCGTACACATAAAAAAACGATTCGGAGGCGCAGGCCGAAATCGCGTCGACTGCGGCGGCTTGTTCGGCGGAAAGGGTCAGCGCTGCCGCGGAAAAGTCCGGTTCGGCAAGTTCCAGCCCGTCGATATTGAGCTCCCCTGCTTCGCGCTTACCGGAGGGCAGCATCGCTGAAAGCGCCTGCCCTTCCGCGCAGATATAAAACCGGGAAATCCAGCGGGCAAGCGCGATTTGGTCGGTGCCGAACAGCGGTTCCGCATCGATGACGCGGTCGATCGGCTTTATCGCCGATTCCGGAAAGGGACACTGCCGTGGCAGTGTGTCGTATTCGGCGATGATAAAGCCGGTGAGCTTCCGCGAACCGAAATGAACGGCCGCGCGCCTGCCGACCAGGGATTCGCAGCCATCTGCACCTCTGGAAATGCCCGCACTTGCCGCCGCATCCGCGGTTTCAGCATCCGTCATTCCAGAGGTCGTACTGGTATCTGCGGTGTTAGCGCCCGTAGCGGTGCCCACGGAGACAATATCCGTGGTTTCAGCGGCCATAGCGGAGTCCGAGGGCTTAGTGTTCTTAGCTTCAGCGGCTGTACCGGCATCCGCAGGCGCGGCATTCCGGTAAAAAAACGATTGATATAATGGAAGTTTAAAGATCAGTTCAAGCCATTGCGCCATAGCCTAGTCCCGGGCGCGGAGTTCCTGCAGACGAGCGCGGAACCGCTTGAGGTCTTCCCATGCAGGGCGTTTCAGGCTTTCATCCCGCAGCAAGGCGCTTGGATGATAGGTCGGCATCAGCGGAATACCTTGATAGTCGAAAAAACGGCCGCGCAGCCTTCCGATGCCTTCCGAAGTTTGCAGCAAGTGCTGCGCTGCGATTCTGCCCATCACTAAAATCATTTTGGGATGGGTAAAGCGTATCTGCGCCTCCAAAAACGCAGTGCAGCAGCTCCGTTCATCGGGCGCCGGGTCGCGGTTTTGCGGCGGGCGGCATTTTACGACATTGGTGATATAACAGTTGGTTTTACGCGAAAGCTGAATAGCTTCGAGCATCTTATCGAGGAGCTGCCCCGCTCTGCCGACAAAGGGTCTGCCCTGCCGATCTTCATCGGCGCCCGGCCCTTCGCCGATAACCATCACGTCTACGGAGTTGGTCAGGCGAGAAAGCTCTTCCGGCCCCTCTCCCGCGACCGGTTTAATCCGGGTTGCGCCGAGTCCGCACGCACTGCAGCGGGCAACGGCAGCGTACAGCTCCTGCATCGACCGAAACGGCGCATCGGGATTATGTGCAGGTGAAAAGGTAGATTCCGCAGAAGCAGTAACAATCGCCGACGCTTCCGGCGCACCTTGCACATACGGGGCGGAATCGGCTGCTGCAACGCACTTAGCCGGTATCAGCACTTGCGCAGGGAAACCCGCCGAGTCGACAGACTGCGCCTCAGCGGGAGGAGCAACAGACCGTATCTCGAATGTTTCCGGATACGGTTCAGCCCCGCGGTACCCTTGAATATATTCCGAAGATGTTCTAAAAAATCGATATAAAACTTCGCACGTTTCCGAATGAATCATTATTACAGCACTATACACGGAATTTCAGAAAAATACAATTTTACCGGCAGGCGGATGTACGATCTACAATCTTAAAATTCCCAGCCCATTCCTATTTGAGGCTGAATAATGTATTTCGGAAATCCCCTTCCGCCTCGGATCGGAATAATATGATCGAGATTGACTTCGATGTACAGCTTTTTATACACGTATATGTACAGCGCGGTACCGGCATTAAGCGTCAATCCCCAGAACCAGGCTTTATTGCTTGTAAGTTTTTCCGCTGTATTATACACAAATTGAGTGCCGAGCATAAACAGCGCACCGGTACCGGCATGTACATCAAAGACTAACCGGTGTTTAATAATCGGTAAAAAATATGCGGCATTCAACTGAGTAAATAAGAAACCCGTTTTGACGGTATAGCCCTCGGTCTTGTGCCGTAGATACGTTCCCGATCCGGTAAAGTTAAAGCCGAGATTCCCGTAATATCGTTTGATCGGTACAACGGTTAAACGAACCCCGCCTCCGACCGGCGCAATATTGGTATTAAAATACGTTTTTAAGACGGTATTACCGAGAAATCCATTAAAAAAATACCCGCCCGACAGAAAAATATCCAGCGGTTTTTGATAACGGAACACAATACCGGGCTGCTCAGCCAATAAATCGCTCGGATCGATCGCTTTAAAGGTATAGGTTCCGGTATTTGCCTTTTCAAATTCAAATTCGACAACGGCACGCGTACCTTCTTCATTGACTTCAAGCAGCCTACCATGCATCACCGCACCGGTCAGCCGATTTTGTAGGCTAAAAGACGTATCTTCATGGAAATTCTTTCCGTTTACCGTTACGGTCTGCTCCTCCAACTCATCAAAGTTGATAACATCGGGAGATACCGAACTAATCTCCGGCTGATATGCAAAGCGGATATCAAAATTGCGGTATGCGCTTGCTTCCTCCCGTTGCTCCAGCAAGTTAATAACCCGTACCCGATACCGGTATTTTCCCGGCGGCAGCGACACATCCATATAATTGGTTTGCACAATCTGCTTATCGATGCTGCTCCAGTCCCGTGTCTTTTTATCCTGTTGCTCAAGTTCAAATTCAAAACCGTAAATATCGTCAAGCGCTTCCCATGAAAGCCGCTGCACCAGCACAATGCCTTCCTCGGTTTCTTTGAGAAAATAATTTTTTTTCTCGCTTCCATCGTGTGCCGGTTCGGGTGCAACGGCATCCTGTTGAACCTCCGATGCTTGACCTGATGCGGACGCTTTTTCTTGCGCCGCCGCGGGCGCAGGAATCAAACAGCACAACGCGCCGCATAATCCTACAATTAGCGCAAGCCTATTTTCCATAGAGGACTCCCGTCTCGTCTGTCGTTACCGCCCGGCTTTTCGGTAGATCGATCTGAAACGGCAACCGGGCTACCGTTCCGCCTTGGAACACTTTTCCGTTGCGTAAGCGGCGCTGTGCAACGACCTCAGCCGTAAAAACGCCGCGCGATAAGCGGGTTATTTCCGTAAAATTAAGAGCAGGCTGTTGTGCAGCCTCCGCTTGCAGTTCAGCGGTAAAAATTGCGCGGCCTGCGGCATTGCGCAGTGTAAAGCGGTAATGGGTGGCATCGGGTACCTTGCTCCATTGAAAATCGATACTGCGATTCGATTTAAAGAAGGCCGCGTTTAACACGGCATTTGCTGTAGGTTCCCTAAAGGATGCAGCAGGCAGCGGCGGTATCTTCAAAACCGTAAACGTAAACGGCTTGGTAGATGAAATATCGAAGCCTTCAAGTACGGATGCTTTAACTTCCCACGTATATTTGCCCGCTTCGAGCGGCGGCGCTTTCACCTCGTATTGAGGGTTTGATACTTGAAAGACCGGCTTTGCAACACCGTTTTTCCGCAGTATCAGCCGTGACGAAGCAGGCGGGACATCTGACGACCATTTAAAAGAAGAAGGATACAATGCGGCATCAAGGCCTTTTATGGAAGCGCCGTCGGCAGGATACACCAGCTCAACCGGGCGCACCTGCTTTAACGTAAAGTCATGGTCAATCGTCAGTCCGTAGCGGCGCGTCGAGCGTACCGATGCAGCGGCAAAGCCTTGAATACTGATCCGGAAATTTCCATCCTTAACATGCTGCAAAGGTAATTCAATGCGCGTACCCGTAATAAATAAGTTTTCATATAACGGCCTGTCTTCATAGCCGACTCTGGTAATACGCACCTTATAATGGTCGGCGCCGTCAACCGATGACCACGCAAACACATTTTTGCCTTCCGGAAACACGACAACCGTGCTCCCGATATCAAAGAGCCGCGGCTTTTCCAACGGAGGAGCAATCTCCATCCGGTTTGCTGCCGTCCGTACCACACCGCCTGCACTGTCTGCGACAACGCGCCAGTACCATGTTCCTTCCGGTAAGCGGATACCTTCAAGCCCGTTTCCCGTGGTTTTCGTATCAATAGTCAGCGTTGCAAAATCTGCGGACGCGGATACTTGAAAACGTTTTTCTTCTTCAATATTAGTTTTCCAGGTGAAACGGATATCAGGACACAGAGTATCCGCGATTATATATCCGTCCGGCGGAAAAATACTGCGCAATGAAAAATCGCTATTGATAGTTTTAAACTTAACCGGCAGTGTTGCAGCCATTTCCACGCCTGTTGAATTGATACCTGCTACCGTCCAATAATAATCGCCGTTCGGCAACAAGGCAGCGGCATCCGACAATTTAAAAGAATTGGCATCGACGACCGTATCGACAACGACATCGCGCATTTGAACGTCTTTTGCAACTTTGATCCGGTACGACTTGGTTTCGGACAGTTTTTTCCACGCAAAGGTCATCTCTTTCCCGCGCGCTGTTTCGGCGACGGTCTGCGGGAAGAACACTTTAGTTGCTATCTCCGATGCAGCGGCTATCCGCTCAACGTGAAAAAAGCCGACCTTTGACGGTTCCGCTTCGTTTTTAGCCCCGATCAAATAGCGAGGCGTCACCCGCCAATACCATGTCCCCTCGCCGAACCGCGACAATGAGACCGATTGTGTATTGACAAAGCGGCTGAATTGAGGATTGTTCAGCTCAGGGTTATCGGCTACTTCCAACAAATACGATGCTGCGAGCGTATTGCCCTCCCATAAAAAGCGAACGGTAGGCAGCAGCTCGCTATAGGTATATTTTGCTTCAACTGCAGGCTCCAGCAACACCGGCGACGGTGCGGCGATCACGCTCACTTTACCCGATACCGCACTTGAATCAAGCGGTCCCGTCCCGGAAGCGTAGAGCCGCCAATAGAATGAGCGGCTCTGCCCCGTAAGGGTATACTCCGTCAGCCCTGTAACGGGATACTGCTGTGTTTCTTCCGCAAATGTGCCGAGCGGCGATGTTTCCAGGATCAATGCTTCACCGGCAGGCAGTGAACTGTGCCATTTAAACGGCACATCAACCCCGCGGGCACTTTGGTCCAGCAGCTTCACGCTTTTTCCCGGACTGATCATCACCAACGGCAATCCGCTTCCTGCCTGCATCACCGCGCCTTCCGTCAACACTTGAGCCTGTTCCGTGCCGTCCGCTCCGCTTACCGATGCTGAGCCTTTTTCCACCACAAACTGCAGCGCCCCTGCGTTGTTTTTATCGGCGCGGAACGTCGAGCCTCTTGACAGCTTCGCCGTCGTGTTGCCCGAGCTAATCAGCATATCGGAATCACCTGAGGCTTCAACCGACACAAGACCGGTATCAAGATGGATTTGCGATTCCTCATTTTGTACAAATACTTGAATCATCGTACTTGACCCGAGCTCTACAATGTTACGATCGGTAAAATAGATCGTCGCTTCGGCTGAAGGGGCGGTACGGATGGTATCGCCGTTGTACACGGGAGAGTGCTGCTGCGGACGATCCCAAACCGCGCGGTCAAGGAATCTGCGCTGAACAGCCTTATACTTAAAGGTTACCGTTGCAACCGGCGTTTTATCGCTCCGTGAAAACGTCCTATTCAAACTCTGAACGAATAAATAGGAAGAGAAAAACACAATCAGCAGCGACAGCGCGACAACAACAATATCCGTGCCTCTATTTGAAGAGCTAGGATTGGATTTTGTATTTTTTCTCGTCTTCATTGATATTTACCTTTGCAAAATCGGGAATAGGGATCCCCAAAACATTTCTAATTTGATTGAGGCTCGTCGGGCCTTTTTCTCCGGCGCCGGGGATGCCTTTTTCATTGGGCATATTGACAACGGCAAACATCCGCAGCGGTTTTTCTTTCCCTTTTACCGTAACGGACGGCATCTCTTCTACCAAAACCTCATCATGTACCAGCTTATAGGTATACTCAGTAATGAGAATATCGGTACCCATCGGTTTATTGAGCGCTTCGGTTCGGGAGGCAAGGTTAACCGCATCCCCGATAACCGTATATTCCATACGTTTTTGCGAACCAATCTGACCTGCGACTACCGGCCCGGAGTTAATACCGCAGCCGATACGGATAATCGGTTTTTTATCGCCGCCTCTGCCGCGGTTAAACTGCATCAGCGCCGCCCGCATACGGAGCGCTGCGCGGATACAATTCAAGGCGTCTTCACGCGGACTTCCCGCCGAGGTCGGAGCGCCCCACACCGCCATAATCGCATCGCCGATAAACTTGTCGACAACGCCATGGGTATCGTTCACACATTCGACCATTTGCGTCATGTATTCATTTAAAAAGCCGACCACTTCAAACGGCTGGAGCTTTTCCGAAATAGCGGTAAAAGATCGAATGTCGGAGAAAAAGACGGTCGTCTCTTTCGTCTCTCCACCGAGCGCAAGCCGACCTTGCATTGCCAATTCCGCAATCTCTTTGTTGATAAAACGCCCGAACGAATCCTTGAGCCGTTCACGTTCGGCAAGACCCTTGCCCATCTGCACAAAGCTCGATGTTAAAAGCCCGATTTCATCGCGCGTTTTCGGCCGCAAATCAAGTTCATATTCACCAGCTTCAATTTGATGGGCTGCGGCGGTCAGCAGCTTAATCGGCGTACTGATGGATTTCGATACAAACCACACAAACATCGCCGACAGCGCCAGTACTGCAATACTAAGATAGAGGTTTCGTTTTGCCGTATCGTTTACCGGTTCAAGCACCCGGTCGGCTTCGGCCGTTGTCAGCACCGCCGCATCGCCGAGCGAAAGACGCGTGTATGAGCCGAAATATTTCTTTGCAGCTTCATCCTGAAACAGGATTTGACGGTTGGTATCGCCGTTTTCCCGCATCTGGGTAAAAAGCGGCAGCGAAGCGACATTCGTACCGCGATGCACCAGATCAAAGTCGGGATGAATGAGCACATCGCCTGAATCATTGACCAGATAGGTCGTCTGCAGCGTTCCTTGCCCAAAGTCGTCGGCCAGTTTTTCCGCTGAAAAGAACACGGCCAAGCCCTGCTCCAAGCCTTTTTCTCGGTACGGGTAAAACAATACCAGCATCGGCTGATTAAACAGCGGTGCCGCATTGAGGATTTTCATAATGCCCCGTTCAACCTGCGCGGTAGCATCTTGCTCCTGCTTGAGGAACGTTTCGACCAGCGAAGGCTCAAGCTCATGCGATAAAAAGAACGTCGTATTCAGCAGCGTCAGATCAATACTGCCGGAACGGCGGGAATCGGTAACCAGCACAGCGGCCACCGACGGATTCCGTTCAAAATAAAAAGTTGCGGCCTGCTTAGCAAAACCGCTGCCGCTTTCAGCCGTATTGATGAGATCTAAAAGCAAAAACGCATTCGCTCTAATAGAAGAAAGTTCGTTTTCCATCGAAGCGGCTGCTTGTACATTGACCGTCCGGTTATTTTCTTCAGCCGTGATTTGTACTTCTTCGCTGCCGAACCATGTTACCAACAGGGTAATCGTCCCAAGCGCGATGACGAGCAAAACAGCTATCATCGTTACCAGCTTTGCCCCTATCGGAAATCGCACCTTTTCTTGTGTTACCTGTGGTTGTTTTTGTTGCTCTGACATTCATTTCTCCGCATACGGCCTGATCACGCGTTCTATAAAACTGTCTCTCGGTGATACGCCGATTATTACAACTTATTTTCGCGTATTTTATTATAACTTCCTCTTCACTTCAAGGCCGAAGAATGATGAATATGTCAGTTTCGCAAAAAAAGACCGTCGTTACCGTATCATTCCTCTTTTTCACGAGGTGTGTTACAATAACAAAAAGCACGGAGGAACTATGCAGCATATACCGTCCGCTCCAGTATGCGCCGAACCTGAGAGCGGCTGTGCGGTTGTCATCGGCGGGGCGAATATCGATATTGCAGGGATTTCGGCGGAGGAACTCATTGCCGGAGACTCAAATCCGGGAACCGTGCGGTTTTCACCGGGAGGAGTTGCCCGGAATATTGCCGAAAACCTTGCCCGCCTCGGCGCGCCGGTACGGCTGCTCACCGTTTTCGGCAGCGGCCCGTATGCCGAACAGCTGAAACGGAGCTGCACGGCGGCCGGTGTCGATATATCAGCGGCCGAAACCCGTGCAGGCTCTGACGCCTCCGTGTATCTTTCCATCAGCGACCGGCACGGAGAAATGCAGCTCGCCGTTTCCGACATGCGGCTGTATGATGCATTGACGCCCGACTATCTTGCTGCGCGGCTGGAAGTAATCAACCGTGCGGCGGTTTGCGTTGCCGACACCAACATCCCGGAGGCGTCCCTTGCATTTTTGGTGCACCGCTGCGCCGTACCGCTGTTCATCGATCCCGTTTCCGTTACAAAAGCGGCAAAAATTAAAGAGCTGCTCCCGTATATCCACACGATTAAGCCCAATCGCGCAGAAGCGGAGTTTTTAACCGGCATTCCGGCGAACAATGACGCCTCGCTGCAGCGGATAGCGGATGCGTTTTTACAACAGGGTATCCGGCAGGTCGTGTTATCGCTCGGCGCACAAGGCCTGTTTTGCGCCGATGCGGAGCGACGCTTCTTTGTACCGCCCGAACGCATTCCTGCGGTCAACACGACCGGCGCAGGCGACAGCTTGCTGGCAGGTCTCGCGTGGGGCTTTATGCACGGCCTTCCGTTTGAACAGTGTGCACGAGCCGGAAGCGCCGCCGCCGGTATCTGCATCGAAAGCCCGCTCACCGTCAGCCCCGCCATGAGCAGCGCCCTCCTGTACCGCCGCGCGGGCATCTCCGTCAGCGACGTCGGCTGAAATCATACAGCGAAAGCGCCTGAACGCCCTCTTTTTTCACGTGTGCTATCACATAAAACGGTTTTTCTTTTATTTTGCTTTCACAGCTGAATCCCTACCTGCATTTCGGCGTTCCATTGAAAAAAACTTTTTCTTTCTCTATAATATTGCGCTGATGCTTGTACATACCCACGGAGGTGCACATGCCTGCTCGGCATTGCGGTGGAAAATCTCGCGGGCGTTATCGCCGGGAAACCGCAGAACGGAGTATAGAACGCACCGCGGGTAAACACATGATCAATATTTCAGGCGGTTGCCTTCCTATTGCGCAAAATTGTGAAGAACATTTCGCGCGGGTGATTTATATAGTTTATTTGTAGTTGATTTGAAAAGAAGGGGAATTATGAAACAATTGAAAAACGGACAGCTTGTTGCGATCGCCGTCGGCGCGCTTTCGGTTATTTTAGCTTTTTTCAGCGTTACCGTCATTGCGACCACCGATAACGGCATCGTCACGCGGCTCGGCAAGTACAACCGGACGCTGCAGCCGGGCTTACAGCTGGTCATCCCGCTTGTGGAACACGTGTATCATATTCCGGTTACCACCGTCCAAAAGGAAGAGTTCGGCTTCCGCACAACGATGGCATCCGACAGGAGCCAGTATCGGAACAATATATTAAGCGAATCGTCCATGCTGACCGGCGATCTGAATATCATCAATGTCGAATGGACGGTGCAGTACCGCATCATCGATCCCAAGGCATGGCTTTTCAATGTTGAAGAAAGCGAGCGGATCAATACCGTCCGCGACGTTTCTACGGCGGCGATCAATAGTCTTATCGGCGACCGCGCCATTCTCGACATTATGGGAGCGGAGCGGGATTCCATTCAATTTTCGGCGAAAGAGATTATGAACGAAAAATATAAGCAGCTGGGGCTCGGTATTTCGGTCTCGTCGGTGCAGCTGCAAAACGTGGTGCCGCCGGAAGATGTGCAGCAGGCATTTGAAGATGTCAATATCGCCATTCAGGATATGAATAGGATGATCAACGAGGGCAAAGAAGCGTACAACAAAGAAATCCCCAAGGCAAAGGGAGAGGCCGACCGGATGATCCAAGAGGCGCGCGGGTATGCGGCGGAACGGGTCAACAAGGCGGAAGGAGATGTTGCCCGCTTCAATGCCGTCTATACCGAATATAACAAGGCGCCCGATATTACCAAGCGGCGGCTCTATCTTGAAACGCTCGATAAGATTTTTGAAAACACAGATAAAGTCATCTTCATCGATAAAAATGTGAAAAACTTTCTACCATTAAAGAATTTGTCGGGAGGTCAACCGTGAGCGTAAACAAACCGAAAACACGTAAACTGCTGCAGATAACCGCCGTCATTGCCGGGATTTTCATCTTACTATTGCTCATCCAACCATTTTATGTCTTGCAGGAAGGGCAAACCGCGATTATTACGCAATTCGGTGAAATCGTTACAACCGAAACGGCTGCGGGACTTCATCTTAAAATTCCCTTTCTGCATCAGGTACACCACTATACGGCAAAATTGCTGCGGATTGACGGCGACCCGCAAAAAATCCTCACAAAAGAAAAGCAATTTATCGAGGTCAATACGACGAGCCGCTGGCATATCTCGGATATCCGTAAGTTTTACCAATCGCTGGTAACCTATGAGAGTGCGTACTCGCGGCTGTCCGATATCGTCGATTCCTCCGTGCGGGATATTATTACCGTCAATAGCTTGGATGACGTGGTTCGGACAACCAACAGCATCAATGAAACCGCCCATACGGAGCAATTCGGACTGAACACGGACGAGGTCAAACTGGAAGACGTAACAGGCGCCGAAAAAGTCGTTTATGCCGCTATCGAAAAAGGACGGGACGTATTGGCAACTGAAATCTTAAAAAAGGCAAACACCCAGCTTGAAGATTTCGGCATCGAAGTGATTGATGTAATTTTCAAAGAGATTAAATATTCCGATGAGCTGCAGGCGTCGGTGTTTAACCGGATGATTAAGGAACGGAATCAGATTGCCCAGACGTTCCGTTCAACCGGCGAAGGGAAAAAGGCGGAATGGCTCGGCAAGTTGGAAAACGAGAAAAAGAGCATTTTATCCAAGGCCTATTCGGAGGCGGAAAAAATAAAAGGAACGGCCGACGCACAGGCAACAGCGGTATATGCCGCTTCTTACGGCAAGTCTCCGGAGTTTTACAGTTTTTGGAAAAGCTTGGAAGTGTATCAAAATGCGCTGCCGAATACCGAAAAAATCTTATCGACCGATATGGAATATTTTCAGTATTTATACAAGCATTAACGGCAGCGGCTCAAACACGATACATACGTGAAAAAGGTGAATTTTTTACACAGGTATTTCTAACAACCGGTAGGATTTTTACCGATACTGAATTATACAGGGAGGATTCCGGTGAGACGCAGAGCTTCTTTCGGACGAGTAATCGTATTACTTTTATTGATCATTATATTGGCTTTTGGAGGGCTTTTTTGGTTTAGCTATCTTGGATTAGTAAATGCCCGCAGTATTTTTTCACCGGTGTATTCATTGTTCGGATTAAAAACTCCGGAAGGTGTTGCATCGCCTGCAGAGGCGGCCGCGAATCTGGATGCCGACCGGTATGCAAAGCGGCTGACGGCGCTTGATGTCCGTTCCCAAGAGCTTGATAAAAAAGAAGCTGAGGTTACCGCCCGCGAAAAGGAAGCCGCGCAGGTTTCACAGGAATTGGATGACCGGCTTTCTATTATAGAAGAAAAAGAAAAATCGTTTAAGCAGATGATGACGGAACGCGATCAGCGGGAAACGAATATCGATCAGATTGCGCGGTATATCAATGGTATGCCGCCGGAAAAGGCTGTTGCAAACCTGCTGCAAATGGATGACCAAGATATTATCGATGTGCTGCGGGCGGTAGAAGTAATCGCGAAAAAAGCGAATAAGACGTCTTCCGTTGCCCATTGGTTCTCGCTCATGCCCGCAAACCGCGCCGCTGATATTCAGCGAAAGATGGCAAACAAACCGGCATCGCTTCCTTAAATCATTTTGAGCGATGCTGTTCCCGACACTCACATTCGCGCTCTTTTTTTTCCTCGTTTTTTTTCTGTATTGGTATGTATTCCGGCTGAAAAAACAACGGGTTATTCTCCTCGTGTGCGCCGGTTATTTTTTTTATGGGTGTTGGGATTGGCGGTTTTGTATCCTGCTGTTCGGCGTGTCGGCGCTGTCAGGCATCATCGGGTATATACTGGGTAGGCAAAAAAACTATGTGCCGCGCACCGTGACCATGATCACCGGGACGCTGCTGCATATCCTTTTTCTCGGCTTTTTTAAATATTTTTACAATATTACCTCCTTTCTGAACTATCAGCTGTTCAACGGCCTGCTTGAATCCCCGCTGCTGCACACCATGCAGCAGTATTCCCTGCTCTTGCCGGTCGGTATTTCATACTATACCTTCCGCTCCATGAGCTATATGTTCGATATTTACCTCTGCAAAATGAGACCGGCACGCTCTTTTCTTGAACTGCTGCTGTATATTTCGTTTTTTCCGCAGCTAGCGTCCGGACCGATCGTACAAGCCGAAGCATTTTTTACCGCTTTGCCGCAAAATCTTACAAAAGATTCGCTACCGGCTGTAAAATCGATTGAATTTGACCGCAGCACACTGCTCATTCTGTCGGGACTCTATAAAAAGATGGTGCTGGCAACCTTTTTATCGGTTTTGGCGGTTGATCCCGTTTTTGCAAACCCCGCGCAGTGCAACACACTGGAGCTCATCATCGGCTTACTGTCGTACACCTTTGTGATTTACTGCGATTTTTCAGGCTACAGCGATATGGCGATCGGGATTGGACTGCTCCTTGGCTTTGATGCGCCGCAAAATTTTAACCGACCGTATATTTCCCAATCGGTCAGCGAGTTTTGGCGGCGGTGGCATATCAGTTTTTCGTCGTGGCTGCGCGATTACGTGTATTTTTCGTTCGGCGGCTCGCGCTATGGGCTTTTCCGCACGGCACTTGCCCTCATCGGTACGATGCTCATTGCGGGAATATGGCACGGCGGAACGCTTCCCTTTGTGCTGTGGGGGCTGTTGCAGGGGCTGGCCTGCGCCACCGAGCGGATTGTTTCCGCGGTGTTCCGCACCGCCGCAACGGATCACCGCACAGCGGATACGCATACGACGGATACACATGCATCGGCGTTTCGACGGCTCATCCGCATCGGCGGGACGTTTCTTTTTATCAATCTCAGCTGGCTGATCTTCCGGTCATCGTCCGTGCGGGAAATTATGCTGTATCTGTCCTCACTCAAAAATATTACGCAGCCGATCCGTACGGTACATTGGTTTGTGTTAGTTCCGCTCGCCGCCGCCTTTCTGCTGCAGCTTCCGTCGGAAGCTGCACGCCGTACCGGTTTTGCGCGGTATATCAGACTGCCGGTTGCCGTCAAAATCGCGGCCGTAGCGCTCTTTTTTATAACGCTCAACATCGTGTCCACCTCCGGCATCGCACCGTTTATCTACTTCGGGTTTTGAGCGCCGGGAGGAACTGCCCCTCAGAGGAATAATCATGAAAGAACACTACATGCAAGAGCCGCACAACGGCCTGGAAAAAGAGCGCCGACGCGGCGTATACAGCCCAAATCAATGCATCTTTTTTACGGTCATCACGCTCGTTATCCTCATTCCCTTTTTGGGCAAACGGATTGAGCATCTCATCCAGGAAATCAAAGAGCCTTCGTTGAAAAATATTTACACTGCGCTTGCCGCGCCGGTGGTATCCGTTACCGAAGCGGCTCCTGCAGCCGCAGTCATTCCGGTATTACGCACTGCCTTTATACGCACGGCCTGCTTACGGAACCGCAGCGAATGGGATACCTTCTTTTACCGCCAAGCAGCCTATGACCGCGATGTGTCGGCGTTTTATGCCTTATCCGGCGAGCAGACTCGCGCAGGAGACCTCGGCGGTTTTTCCGATGATCTCAGCGGCAACGGCCTACCGGAAGAGCTGCTGGGACACATTTCCCAACAGACGCTGCGGAATGTCGCGCTGCCCGTTACCCATTCAGCCCAATCGCCCTTACGGATATTTTTCTTCGGCGATTCCCAGATGCACAGCATCGCCGCAGGGATGACCCGCGCGCTCGGCGCCGATACCTCAATCACCGTAGAATCGCTGAGCGTGCATTCATCAGGCTTCCTTCGCTCCGACTACTATAACTGGCCGCAAAAACTCGAAACAATCTTTGCCGCACAAAAAGACAAAGAACGCTTTGACGCCGCCGTGATCTTTTTAGGCATGAACGACTATCAAGATATGTGGACATCCGGCGGGATCATCCTCACAGCCGGTACACCTGAATGGGAGGAAGTGTACCGCAAGATGGTCAAGGCTCATCTTGATATCGTCCTCCGTGCCGTTCCGCGCCTGTACTGGTTCGGACTGCCTGCCGTACGGCGGACGGATTATAACGAAAAGATAGCATACCTCGATACAGTACACCGTTCCATTGCGGAAGAATATGACCCCAAGCGCTTGATAAAAGTTTCGCTCAAAGATTTTACGCGCGAAGCCGGAACCGGCTACATCGGCGCGCTCCGGCTTGACGACAATAGCTGGATACCCTTTATGCAAAGCGACGGCATCCACTACACCATCGAAGGCGGCGAATACCTGATGAAAAAATTTATCGCGCAGCTGCATCGCGACTATCCGTTTGCCTCCCGCTGATTCCCCCTGCCCTCCATGCAACAAAATGACAACTTTTAGGAAACAAAAAAACTATCTTTCTCCAAAAATGCGTTTTAGCATTATAAATAGAACTTCTCCGGTACGCCGTGCATAGGAGCGCCTACACACGCGCCAACGCCGTATTGTCCGGAGAAAAACTTTTTATAGGTCGAATACCTCGACACCAAGCCCGTACAGCAAAAGCACTCCGACTTAGGCGTCGCCATTTCCGCCTATCAGGGCACCGCAGCTCAGTGGGTATCCACCTATCCGACCTTCAACCTGCAAGCTCACCTCGACATGCTCGCCGACATCGTCATGCGCCCCTACTCAAAGACCACCGTCCGCTGGGAAAACATGGCCATCGACAAACTGATTAACCTCTGGACAGGCAAAACAAGCGCCGAACCGGTCTGCAAAGACATCGCCGCCGAAATGAACAAAATCTTAAAAGAAGAGTAAAAAAGAAAAACAATTGGCAATGGATCATGTGTAATGCCCGATAAGGTGCGGGATGATTACTTTGGGCGTTCCGGTATCAGCATTCCAGCGCGGACTGCTGATACCGTCGGGCTTTGCGGGGTTCCGCTAACGCTCCATTCCTTCGGAACAGCTACGCTGCCCCTCCAATCCCTAACGCTGTCCAAGAATTGACATCCTTGTCAATTCTTGGACATGAGTTTGCGTACCGCAAACTCATTGCTGCTTGGAACTACGCCCATCCATGGGCGTACTGACATCCTTGTCAATTTCTTCTGATGGCAGCTTCATTTTTGGCATGCCTCCCGATGATCGTGCTGTATATCATCTTCCAAAAGCAGTTTGTCGCAGAGAATCGCAACATCGGGAAGCAAGCTGTAACGGCGCGTAAACGGATCTATCTAATACGGCTTTTCTCCGGCAGCCGAAAGCTCACCGTCTTTCTTCCCTCTATTGGTAAAATGATAGAGGTAGCGTTTGATCTTTTGGCTGGCGGTTTTTTCAAAGGCTTCCACCCGCTCGATTTTATCGATGCGGGACATCTTGTTCACATTGGAATTGACAAAAAATTTGATTTCATTGAGGATTTCAGCCCGCTTATAAGCAACCGCATCGGTCAATCCCGAAACGGCATCGGCAACGGCCGTGTGCAAATTCTGTATCGGCGTGCCTTCTCTGCCCTGCTTTTGTCTTTTTTCTATCTCTGCGGCGATTTTCTCTTCGTCAAGCTGCACATAGGCAACCAACGACGATTTTTCGCCCTCCACTACCAGCGATTCCGTAACCAGCGGATGCTGATTAATGACAAATTCAATATCTTCCGGATAGATATTTTCTCCGGTCGAGCCTAAAATCATATTTTTTGACCGGCCTTTAATGGCCAAATGCCCTTTTGCATCCATGCTAAAAAGATCGCCGGTTTTAAACCATCCGTCCTCGGTAAACGCGTCTTTCGTAAGCTGAGGATCGTTATAGTAGCCTTTCATCACATTCGGGCCTTTCACCAGCAGTTCGCCTACACCGGTCTGCGGATCGGGATGATCGATTTTCACTTCCACACCGGGAACGGTATAACCAATCCACCCCGGCGCCGTTTGCCGAACGGTCGAACCTACCACAAGCGGACTCGTCTCCGTCAGTCCATACCCGATCGCATAGGGGAACCGTGCATTTTTCATAAATTGTTCGATTACCGTATCGGTTTTTGAGCCGCCGAGCCCGAAAAATTTCAGACTGCCGCCAAAAGTTTTTTTCAGTTGTTTCCCGGCAAGCCGGTCGAGAATTTTTCTGCCCAGCTTCGTACGGTACAGCTTTGCCCGCAGCGGCGTCGCAGTCAGTGCCGGAAGGATTTTATTCCGGTAAATTTTCTCCATGATGATCGGCACGCTCAGCATCATAGTGGGGCGTATTTTTTGCATGGCGGGTAACAGAATACGCGGCGAAGGGATTCCTTCAAGGTAGTACACGCAGGCGCCGTTTAAAAAGAACATCAAAAATCCGATGGTAAATTCGTAGACATGGGAAAGCGGCAGGATGGACAGGGCTCGGTCATACTCATTGATACGCTGGCAGGACTGCCCGGCAACGGCGTTCCAGACGAGGTTTTTGTGCGAAAGTTCCACGCCCTTAGAGCGTCCGGTCGTACCGGAGGTGTAGATCACGGAGGCGGTATCATCTTCCCGGCACGTATGCTCCGGCGCGTTGCCTGTCCGGATTTCCACTCCCTTTTTCACTGAAAAGTCATGTATATCGATTAAAACGGACAGAGATTCGGGGATTTTCGGCATGAGTTTGTCGGACACGACGGCAAAGGCCGCCCCCGCATGTTCCAAACACGCGCGTACTTCTTTATCGGTAAAGTCCGGCAAAAGCGGTACCGCAACGGCGCCCATCGTTACAATCGCAAAATAGGCAATGCCCCAATGCGGCATACTGTGGCTGTAAAGGGCAACCTTATCGCCGGGATTAACCCCCAGCCGATACAGGAGACCTTGCAGCGCAGTGATTTTTTCACCGGCTTCTTGATACGAGACCGGTGCCCCCGTAACAAATGACAGCGCCGGACGGTCTCCAAAACGCTTGATACTGTTGGACAGGACTGCCTGGAACGTATGTGTTCCCAATTCAGCAATAGTTTGCATATGTCCCCCTTAGAATTTTTCTATCGGGTATCTTCTCACATTGCGATCAATGCGCAGAAGATGCCTCGTCGTCAGCGGTATTTTTTCGTGCAGAGCGTTTTTTTACCGCACGTTCTGCGGATTCCGCCTCGCGGTCGGCCAAACGGATGCCGAGCGTTTTGAGTCCTTTTTCAGGATAATCGGCTGTTTTAAAACGCTCTTCGTGCTTCTTCGTACGCGGCTGCGGCATATAGTGCACGGTAAATTCAAAGTCATCGGCGGTATCCGCATAGAGGATTGTAGCCGTATCGGGTACGAACAGATAATCTCTATTCAGGATATACGCTTCTATCCGCGCCCGCTTGATATACGGATGGCGCTTTTCATCCTTATAAATAACCGTAAACAGGATTTGTGACAGTAATTCTTTTTCCGCAAAGCCGCAATACCACATGCCGATATCCACAAACAGGCGGTCGGGTACATCCATAACCGTATAGACCCCGCTTTTGCGGAAAATCAGAATGCGGTCATAGGGCGACACCTTGAGTATTTCTTTCCCGGTCGTTACTGCCGTACCGAGATACCCGCTCGTCTCATCATACCGAAGCGAGAGATCGCGGTTGACCGCCTCCTTCACATCGATCTTGGTGAAAGCGGATATCTCCGTCTTCCGCGCCGTAACGTCGGGCGGCAGTGTTTCCAGGATTCCATCCAGCACACTCAACGCATATTTTTTGAGATTTTTTAATAGGCGGGCAATTTCTTTCAGCCGCGCGGAAATTTCCTGCACTTCGGCGCGGTTCTTTTGAATATCGTAGAGCGAAATGCGCCGGATCGGTATTTTAAGAAGGCGGTCGACATCATCCTCCGTTACCGCCCGGATCAGCTCGGTCTTGAACGGTTCAAAGCCTTTGATCACGGCCTTGATAACCGCTTCAGCTGTTTTCATCGTTTCAATCTTTTTATAAATCCGCTCTTCGATAAAAATCCGCTCAAGCGTCCGTAAGTGCAGCCGGTCGGTGAGCATCTCCTGTTCATATAACAGCTCATCTTTCAGAAGTGCCGTCAGCTGTTTGGCATGAGTCTTGATTACCTCGGTAACGCTCGTCTGTACCGGCAGATTGTCTTGGATAATCAAAAGATTACAGGAAATGGACTGTTCGCAGTCAGTAAACGCGTAGAGCGCATCGATAACGTCCGCAGCATAGGTTCCGCGCGGGAGCTTCAGCTCGATTTCCACCTGCTCAGCCGTATAATCGTTAATTTCTGAAATTTTCAGCTTGCCGGATTTTGACGCCGATTCAATAGAAGCGATCAGACTTTCGGTCGTACTGCCGAAAGGCAATTCACGGATAACGATCCGCTTTTCATCGGAAGTATCCAGTTTTGCCCGCACCCGCACCTTACCCCGGCCGTCCTGATAATCCGATGCATCGAGCAGCCCGCCGGTTTGAAAGTCGGGATACAGCGTAAAATCCCGGCCGGAAAGACAGGCCTTTTCAGCCTCGATCACTTCACGGATATTGTGGGGCAGAATTTTTGTCGACATGCCGACTGCAATACCCTCCGCACCGATCAGCAGCACGACGGGTAATTTTGCGCGGAACACAACCGGTTCGTGATTTCTCCCGTCATATGACGGAACATACCGCGTGATGTGCGGATTAAAAAGAATGGTTTTGGCAAATTCGGTAATGCGGCATTCGATATAGCGCGGCGCGGAGGCTTCATCCCCGGTAAAAAGATTGCCGAAGTTTCCCTGTTTATCGATAAAAAGACTTTTGTTTGCAAGCACGGTGAGCGCATTCCCGATGGACGCATCTCCATGCGGGTGGTACTTCATGCAGTACCCGACGACATTGGCAACTTTGTGAAATTTCCCGTCATCCATCTCGAACAGAGAATGCAAAATACGGCGCTGTACCGGTTTTAATCCGTCTTCCCCATCGGGAATAGCACGGTCGCGGATAACATAGCTGGCATATTCTAAAAAATGAGTATTAAATAAACTTTCAACATAATCCATACAGACATATTAAGCATAACTGAAAAAATCGAAGTTGTCCAGTTTTTTATCGGGATTTCCGGGGATTCTCTACTTAGCCCAACACCTCGCGCAGCATTTCCGTAACGGCGTCTTTTTCGGCATAGTAGGTTCCTTGAATAGCCGAGCTGTTCCCGCCGCCGCGTCCGTTTAAGCGCTGATTCAACGTTTTAACGCATAGCTTGAGGTCGCGTTCATTGCTGACAATCACGTAATTGTACGCTGTTACGCTGTCGCTACTATTTTTCACCTCCGACAACGCCGCACAGGTATGTGCCTTTCCGGCAGCCAACAGCCGATTGCAAAAATATCGTAAATTTTCAATACCCACATCTTCTTCAAAGCCGATATACAGCGGGGCCGTTTCGGCAACGGCGTCCACTTTTTCCTGCAAATACTGTTGCGTCATCTCATGTAAACGCTGTTTCAGCGTTGCGTTTTCCACACTTAACTTCTCAACCGCTTCCCGTATCTCGGTCGGTTTTGCCGAGAGACACCGTGAAATAGCCTGAACCTGCAGCAGCTCCTGTTCGTACGCTAACAGCGCTTTTCTGCCGCACAGTACTTCAAGCCGGACGCCTTTTTTACGATTCGCAACGCTGATAATCTTGATAAGCCCTACTTCGCCGGTTGTCGAAACATGGGTACCGCAGCACGCGCAGGCATCCAAGCCCGGAATCGTTATAATGCGTACCGTACCCGTGATTTCTTTTTTGCTGCGGTACTGCATCGTCCGGCGCTCTTCATCCGTGGGAAAGCTTTCCAGTAATGGAAGATTTTCGCGAATAACGGCATTCGCGCGCTGCTCAACTGCAAGCACCTGTTCTTGAGTCAGCGGCCCGTTAAAATCGATAGTAACGTATTGTGCTCCGATGTGAAAACCGATGTTCTCATAGCCGTATATTTGATGAATAACCCCGGTTAGGATGTGTTCGCCGGAATGGGCTTCCATATTATCGCAGCGGTTTTCCCAGTCGATAATCCCATGAACCTGCGCACCGACCGGGAGTTCCGCATCTGCAATATGAACGATATTCGATCCTGCAAACTGCGTATCCGATACGCGGACAGCGTTTTCCGGCCGGTCTACCGCAGACAGCATCCCCCTATCGCCCGGCTGTCCGCCGCCTTCAGGATAAAATGCGGTATCCGATAAGGTGATTTCGTAGCCGTGCTCGATTTTGGTGCACGCCGTAACCGCAGCATCAAATTCTTTTACATACGGCCGCCGATAATACAATGCATTAAAATCTTCCATGCGTTTTTCTCCGGTTGTTTCCTTTTCTAAAAATCAACGGCAAAGGATTAGGCGTCAGAGTTATCATTGCTATAAGTACCCATTATCGCATTACCCATTAGTTTAATGCTTCTACCTCTGCTCTCGAAAGTCCTATTGCCTTTGAGATATTTTCAATAGATAAATCAATTTGCAGAAGTTTTTTTGCCGTACTCATAGCAGTCCCTCTCTTGATATAGTATAACATAGATTTTCAAAAAAATACGACCAGATATTTTCCTGTAGAAACCTTAAAGAATGCAGCACCAGTATTCTCATTGCTATAATCCTCAATTACCAATTACAAAGCATAGTCAAAACCCGCAGAGGCACAGAGAATGCAAAAATATCTCATCTTGGCATAGTCAATATGAAAGTAGTCCATAACTTTTCGTAAAAAAATACTGACTTTGTCGACCTTTTCAGCGAAGACAAAACTGCAAAAACAAACTTTTTGTCGTTGTATAACGCGCTCCATGGTACTGAGTACCAGTCGACCACTATTCTAAAGAACATACGGCTGAAACAAGTGCTATACATGAGCTTTGCTAACGATGTATCATACCTTATTGATAATCAACAACCCCGACGCGAGCGTCGGGGTATTAAACCCTCCGCACGAATAAAATTATCGTACTTGCAGAGCATCAATCGACTATAAATCCCAATATGCCGATCAGATGCCTTGAATACATCGCCCGCTTGTATGAACAGTTGTATAAATCGAAAGAGAAGTATAGCCGTAAACAGCTCGCTATTCCAACACCGGAATTTTATGTATTTTACAATGGCAAACAGCCGTATAACATCCGCCGCTTAACCTGCATTGCCGCAACGGCAATGTCAGGTTGAAGCGGGTGTTAGGTTTCTATTATTCTTTTGTCCAGTCTTCGACTTTTAGTCCTGGTATTCTAGAAAATTCTCTTATATTATTTGTAACCACAGTAAGATTTCTTGCTA
>CAUTXW010000032.1:0-30472 GCA_963542655.1 uncultured Treponema sp.
ACGGATGTATAGTTTTGACGAATGCTCTGCGTCGGGGTTGTTGATTTTCCGTTCATGCGGAATCCCTGCTATAAAACCGCTCAACCCTTGACCTAATATAATCTTGCGCATACACTTGTCGGCAATGAAAAAGAAAACGGTTATTCCCTACAGCGCCGCTTTTGTATATGAGATCGTAAAAGTATTGTATATTGCTTCTTTTTCCGCACATTATACGCCGGATTTGTTGCTTTTTAAATATACGGTTATTGCGGCGCTCTGTGTTCCCGTACTTCCATGGCTCATGCTTGCATTGAACGAAAAGGCGTTCTATTGGGCGCTTTATGCAGCGGCATTGTTCAAATTATCCTCTGTTTGTGCGGAGTTCCTCTATATTTTTCACAGAGGATTTGCTATAATCGGGATCATATTTAATTCAACGCAGCAAAGCGGCAGTTTTGATTTTTCAAGGATCGTGTTCTTTTTCCTTGCAGCCGATACTGTGCTGTTGTTTTATTCATTTGTAAAGGGGAGCGTATATTATGCAGATAATACCGATTGCTAGCGGAAAAGGAGGGGTAGGAAAAAGCCTTCTTTCAGCGAATCTTGCCGTTGCACTCGGGCAAGCCGGAAAAAACGTTCTTATTGCCGATTTGGACTTGGGGGCGTCAAATCTCCATTTAGTTCTTGGTCAACAATCAAACGCACACGGAATCGGTACTTTTTTGTCGAAAAGTTCGTCATTTGACAATATAATTGTAAAAACAAGCTATCCTAACGTATGCTTTATTCCCGGTGATTCCGAAATTCCCGGATTTGCCGCGTTGAAGGCCTCCGATAAGACAAATTTGATTCGGAATATGCTAAAAACTAAGGCCGATTACCTGATATTGGATCTGGGGGCCGGTACGCATCTGGGAATACTGGACTTTTTTCTGCTTTCTCCGCAAGGAATTGTTGTTACGGCGCCTTCCGTTACCGCAACGCTGAATGCATACCTCTTTTTGAAGAATATTGTATTCCGTATGCTGTACGGCGTTTTTAAGCGGAATACGGCCGGTTTTAAATATTTGGAAAAACTCAAGTCCGATTCTTCATCGATGCAGCGGATGTATATCCCCAAAATTATTACGGAACTTGAAAAAATCGATCCGAAAAATACCGAACTCTTTCTGTATAAACTGCAGCGTTTTAAGCCGCGGCTCATTATGAACATGCTTGACGATCCCAAAGATGCCGACAAAGCGCTGAAAATCCGCCGGTCATGCCAAGAATACCTCAATATCAATCTTGAACACCTGGGCGTTATCTATCGGGACACGATACAGGATACGGCGCTCGCTTCCCGGCTGCCGGTCATTGTGTATAAGCCGCAGTCGATGGTGTCGCAGGCAATTTATCGCATCGCCGACAAGATTTTACAGTCGGAAACCGAAACATTCCAAAATATGGCGGAATATGCGCAATATGCCGAAGAGAGTTTTCAATCTGCCGAGCTTGAGGCGGAAACCGATTTCCGCTCTAAAATGGGATATATTGAAGATTTGCTTGGCAGCGACGCATTGACGATGGGCGATATTTCCGAAATGCTCAAGACTCAGCAGTATGAGATTTCCGTTTTAAAAAAGGAGAATGCCTTGTTAAAGCGGAAAATTAAAACAGCCCTTGAACAGGGATTTCGTGTGTGATGCGGATATAGTATGAAGTGGACGATTAAACGGAACGACAGTAATAATAAATGGTATTTTTCCGTCAGCAATGTAGAAAGTGAAGGCTGCGTTTTTCCCGATTACGAGGAAATTAAGGCGCAGGCGGTTGAAAAAGGTGTTCCTGCTGAAAATTTGATCAATGCGCGGCAGTTTGAGCGTTATTTTGATAAGATTATCTACGGGAAAACAGCGCCGCTCCCGCTTGAGATTGAGCTTGATCCCTCTTTTGATGTCAGACTCATCATCGAGCCCGATAAGACAAAGGCTTCGCTCTATATCAGAAAAGCAAAGGACGATCCTCACAACATCGACAAGCGGCTGATTTCCACGATGCTGAATAACAGCACGATTGAACATATCGACTTCAAAGCGCTTGATGAACAGATACAGGCGTTCAGTAATGCGCCTGAACGGGAAACCGAGATCGTGGTTGTTGAAGGCGTGTTGCCTGAGCGGGGAAAAGACCGTACACTTGTTCCGCATATTACAAAATTGCAAGAAGAGGATGCTGCGCTCCTTCGTAAAAAGCTACTGCGAGCCGTAGAAGTGGCACGGGAACAGGCGCAGGTAATTTACGATAAGGATTTTCCGCTTTCTGAAGCAACGTCTCTGGCATTTGTAGAAAAAAATGACTTGTTGTTTGAATTTTCAAAATCCGAAATCGGTGCGGATGGTTCGGATATTTACGGAAATCCTATTCCCGGTCTGCCCGGTAATGATCCGTTTGTGAGCGATTTGCGTAATGTCAATCACATTAACGACGAGCTGAGGGCCGTATGCAATGGCATCCTCTTGTTGGCGCAAAATGAGGATGGGCTGAAGCTGCGCATCATTCCGTACAAGGATGCGACGGTCAAAGCTGTTATCAGCAGCGATAAGATGGAAGCTTCGTTGGTGATGGAGGCTGGCCGGGGCGCCGGTTCCCGCTTGTCTGTTCAGTGGTTGAAAAAAGCGCTGGATGAAGTGAACCTGCCTGCCGATTGTTATTCGGATGATGTGCTGCGGCAGGCGATTTATGAGGCTCATCTATCGTCTGTGCCGATTGAATTTATGGTCTGCAGGGGAACCTATCCGGTTGCGCCCCGGTCATATAAGTTTTGTTGGAAGATCAATTTCGGCCATTCAAACACCGTATCGGTAAAACGCGGGGAGGTTTTGCTGGAGCTGACGCGTCTGGAAACGGGCGAAAAAGGTGCTGATGTATTCGGTACCGTTATCGATATTGATAATGCGCCTGCAATGAAGCTGCCGCGCACGGACGCTACCGTTCGTGTCGTGAAGGAGGGCTCAAAGGTGTCCTTTACGGCGGCGGTGTCCGGTGAGCTGGTCGAAAGTACCGAGATGCTGAAAATCGTCAATTCAAAGACGGTCGGGTCGGATGTCAATAAAGAAACGGGCGATGTGCTGTTCGCAGGCGACCTGATTATCAACGGTAATATAGAAGAAAACCGCAGTGTGAAGGCAGGCGGCTGTTTGACGGTCAATGGCGATGCCGGTGCGTCGCTTGTGTATACGAAAGAATCGCTTTTGATGAACGGCGGTATACGCGGAGACAGCCGCGGTACGGTCTGGTCAAAAAACACGATGGTACTTAATTTTGCGGAGACGGCGCGGTTGTTTGCGGGCGGAAGTATGTATATCAATGACTACTGCTTCCGCTGCGTGGTAAAAACCAACGGCGAATTGGTGATGACCGGGGAGCCGGGGAGCTTTATCGGCGGGAATGCCCATGCCGCCCGCGGTATGCGGGTACGGAACCTCGGCGATTATAAAACGGTTCGGACCATTATCTCATTCGGCCAGGATTATCTGATAAAGGATAAAATCGAGGTGTATGAAAAGCAGACGCAGGAAAATTTGCTGGAGCTGAACCGCATTGAGTCCGAGCTGGTGAACCCTGCGCATGATGCGGAGCACATACAGGAGCTGCGGGAACAAAAGGTAATACTGCTCAAGTCGAATACTGCGCTTGGGCTGAAAGTTTTTAAGCTGAAAGAAAACTTTGAATCGCATATCCCATCGAAGGTGACAATAACCGGGACTGTGTATCCGGGCGTTATTTTAGAAAGTCACGGCAGGTATTACGAGGTGCGGGAACCGTTATCGCATGTCGTGTTTACGTTCGATGCTGAAAAAGGCCGTATCCTGTGTACCCCGATAGAAGATAAAATCGAATTTTTAGAGGAATAAATCGGAATAGGAGTCTGTATGATTTGTGCAATTCAATATCCGTCGTGGATGAGGCCGGAGATTATTCCCGGATTTCCTTTTTTGCGATGGTATGGATTAATGTATATTGTTGCGTTCAGCATCGCATATATGCTGTTCAAGATTCAGGTAAAAAAAGGCGAATTACAAAAATATTCAAAAAGCGAAAAAACAATTACCGATGAGGATATTCTCGATTTTTTTACATGGTCGCTGTTGGGGCTGATGATCGGCGCCCGTATTTTTGCAACTCTTGTGTATGAGCCGACATGGCTCTATTGGCAAAAGCCGTGGCTGATCTTCTGGCCGTTTTCCGAATCGCGTGAATGGACGGGGTTACAGGGAATGTCGTATCACGGCGGCTTTGTCGGCTGTTTCTTGGGCGCCTTCTTGTGGACAAAGCGGCACAAGCAGGATTTTTTTGCTTGGGCGGATACGGCGGCGGCGGGGATACCGCTCGGCTACACCTTCGGCAGAATCGGGAACTTTTTAAACGGTGAGCTATACGGGCGCATTACTACAAGCAAAATCGGGATGTTGTTTCCGTCGGTGCCGCTCCATGACTGCTTTCCGGTCAAAGAAGATTGGGTGCGCGAATTTGCCGCAAAGGCAGGAATTGCGGTGCAGGAAGGTGCGCAGTATGTCAATTTGCCGCGGCATCCGAGTCAGCTATACGAGGCGTTGTTTGAAGGCATTGTTCTGTGGGCGCTGGTGTGGCTGCTGCGCAATAAAAAACCGTTTAACGGTTTTTTATTTTTCTTTTATACGGTTGGATACGGCGTCGTCCGCTTTTTTATCGAATACTTCCGGCAACCCGATTATGAATTGGGCTTCAGGATCGCCGCCGCTGCGGATGAAGCGAATATCTATCTTTTCGATTCATGGAAAAATATTTCCACTGGTCAGATTTTTTGTTTTATGATGATTGCAGGCGGGCTGATCTGTATGGCGCTGTTAGCACGGTATAATAGGAAGCGGCGTCGTGCATAGCGCCCCGCGGCTTCCTGAACAGGACGGCGGCTCAACGGATTGCGGCGATGCGTGCAGTGGTGCAATGCATTCTGACCACGATGGACATCTAAGGCAGGTAGCGTGTTCCAAGCCGAGCGCCGATGGGGTGATTACGTTTCCGCTGTTTCCCATGGCGGTACGGATTGGCTATGCATTGATGCTGCTGTGTATTGGCGCCGCATCTGTTTTTGTGTATGCCGAACAGCATCGGATGCCGGTATTGGGGCTTGTTCTTAGCGGCTTTTCGTTCTTTGTACTGTGCTATGTGGATCGATGGAGATTTATTTGCACGGCAGCAGTTGCTGAATACACGGTTGGATTTTTCTTTTTTTCCGTTACCAAACGATATGCGTTCTCCGATATTGAAGGGACGGAAACGGAGCAGTTTACCCGCGGCCTTTTTAAAACGGCATTTGTAAAAGGTATCTTGTGCTTGCGTACCGGAGAAAAAAAGACCGTTGTTATTTTCCCCACCCGTAATAAGGTGCTCATGCAGCGGTGGCAGGCGCTTGCCAAGGTTTTAGCCGGTTAAAGGACATCAATTAATAATTATCGTTAGGGAGGTGGTTTGTATGCAGGAGGCTGTGCCGAATCGTAATTACAAAGATTCCGTGTTTGTCGACCTCTTTAGTGAAGAATTGCCTAATACGGTACATCCATGTACCGTATTAGGCGCGAGTTTTTGCTTACGCAAAAACATCGCTGCTGCTTAAAACCACCGCCATCCTTGGCGGAGCTGAAATACTCTTGGCAAATAGGCGAAGCAAGTATACCGAGCGAATAAACATCACGGATGAATTGTAGAAGTAGTACTTTTAAAAATAAGCGGAGCAGATGCTAGGAGCGTACAAAAAACACTCGCAGGCGTACTTGTTGTACGTCGAGGACTGTTTTTTGTTAAGAGACAACGCAGATATCCGCTTATTTTCAAAAGAAAACGAAGGAGGTTATCAATATGTTATTAGCGGAATATAATTATGATACCGATATAGCCGTACAGAGAGAAGAAGCCGGTCGAATAGCGTTTGCACAAGGGCTGGAACGAGGTATTGAACAGGGGCTGACACAGGGTTCTCATCAAGCAAAACTTGAAACAGCGCGTCTTATGCTTCAACATCATTATCCGCTAGCGGAAGTTTGTCTTATGACCGGTCTTGGTAAAGAAGAATTGGAGTCAATGTATAATTAATAATTATCGTTAGGGAGAGTGTATGAGGTGTCCGTATTGCGGAAATCTTGATGATAAAGTGGTAGAATCCCGGACGCTCGGACAGGGGGATTGTATCAGGCGGAGGCGCGAATGCCTTGGCTGCGGATACCGTTTTACCAGCTATGAGCGAATTGAAGAAAAGCCTCTGATGGTGATAAAACGGGATGGGCGGCGTGAGCCGTTTGACCGGTCGAAACTGGAGCGGGGTATTGAACGTTCGCTGGAGAAACGGCCGGTATCGATGACGGCAATTGAAAATATTGTCAGCGATATTGAAGATGCCGCGGTGATGAGCGGGAAAACAACGAAAGAAATAAAAAGCACGGAACTGGGTGAAATGGTGCTTGCGCGGTTGTATGCAATAGACAAAGTGTCGTATATCCGTTTCGCATCGGTGTATAAAAAATTTAATGATCTTGATGAATTTATCAATGAAGTTCAAAAAGTACACGGAAAAGAAAGTTCAAATTAAGTAACACAGCGGCGCCTTGATCGATGGTGAACGTCGGATCGAAAGTCCTATACACGAGAGCTTTTTCGCAAGGCGCTTGGAATATCAGGGCATCTCAACCTATCGTTTTTGTAGATGCCCGCCAGTAGGAGGAAAAAATGGACCAGGCGGTATTTCCAGAATGGACAGCCTTTTTAGGCGATACGGCGGAAAAAACACAGCCGATACTGCGGTCGGTCGTGAAACGGTCGGGCGATATAGAAGTTTTTAATCGAAATAAAATCAAAATTGCGATTCAAAAGGCGATTGAAGCGGTTACCGGCTGCGCCGATGAAGAAAAGGCGGATGAGCTGACAGTCGCGGTGGAAGACAAATTGACGCAGTTGATGGCGTCGCGCCATGCGCATTCGATTCCTGCAATTGAAGAAATTCAGGATATTATCGAAAATGTGTTAATTGAACGCAATGAGGCGCAGATTGCAAAAGCCTTCATCCTCTACCGTGCAAAACGGGAGGCTGTCCGCGATGCTGAGCGGCTGATGATCGATATCGATAAGACGATGAACGGGTATTTGAGCAAAAGCGATTGGCGGGTAAACGAGAATGCGAATGTCAATTTTTCGCTCGGAGGGCTCATCCTGCATAATTCCGGTACGATAACGGCAAACTACTGGCTCAAAAATATCTACACGCCGGAAATTGCCGAAGCGCATCAGACGGCGGCTTTTCATATCCATGACCTTTCGATGTTTTCAGGCTACTGTGCGGGGTGGTCGCTTCGGCAGCTCATTCAGGAGGGACTCGGCGGCGTGCCCGACAAGATTACGTCAAAGCCTGCGCGCCATCTTTCTACGCTTATCCAGCAAATCGTGAATTTTCTCGGCATTATGCAAAACGAATGGGCTGGGGCGCAGGCCTTCAGCTCCTTCGACACCTATCTTGCGCCGTTTGTGAAGGCTGATAATATGGATGAAAAAAGCGTGAAGCAGTGCTTGCAAAGTTTTATCTACGGCGTCAATACGCCGAGCCGTTGGGGCAGCCAAGCGCCGTTTACCAATATCACGCTCGACTGGATATGTCCGAAAGATGTCGCCGGTAAAAAAGCCGTTGTCGGCGGCACAGAAACCGATTTTACCTACGGCGACTGCCAAGCGGAAATGGACATGATCAACAAGCTCTTTATTGAGCTGATGCTTGAAGGCGATGCCGCAGGGCGCGGATTTCAGTATCCCATTCCAACCTATAACATTACTGAAGATTTCAACTGGGACAGCCCGAATGCCGCCCTCCTTTTTGAGATGACGGCAAAGTACGGGACGCCGTATTTTCAGAATTTTATCAATTCTGACTTGAACCCTAGCGATGTCCGCTCCATGTGTTGCCGTTTGCAGCTGGATAAACGTGAGTTGCGGAAAAGGGGAGGGGGGCTGTTCGGTTCCGACGAATTTACCGGCTCTATCGGCGTGGTTACCATCAATATGCCGCAAATCGGCTACCTTGCGCGGACGGAAAAAGAATATTTTGACCGTCTTGACTATCTGATGGAACTTGCAAAGACCAGTTTGCTGATTAAGCGCAAGGTGATTCAGCGGCTGTTGGACAGCGGGCTTTTCCCGTATACGCGCCGGTATCTTCAGCACTTAAACAATCATTTTTCTACCATCGGAATTTGCGGCATGAATGAGTCATGCCTTAACTTCTTGGGTGAGAATATTGTCGGTGAAACCGGCAAGGCCTTTGCTGAAAAGGTATTGACGCACATGCGCAAGCGGCTTGCGGATTTTCAAGAGCAAACGGGCGATCTTTTTAATCTTGAAGCGACTCCTGCCGAAAGTACCTCATACCGGCTTGCGCGGCATGATAAGCAGCAGTTTCCCGACATTATTACCTCAGGCGGCAGCGATCCGTACTATACCAATTCAAGCCAGCTGCCGGTTTCGTTTACCACCGATGTATTTGAGGCCTTGGATCATCAGGAAGAATTACAGCGCAAATACACCGGCGGTACCGTATTCCATATCTTTTTAGGCGAATCGATCAAGGATTGGCAGGCCTGCCGCGATTTGGTGAAGGCGGTGGCGTCGCACTACCGCATACCGTATTTTTCCATTTCGCCGACGTTCTCCATCTGTCCTAAGCACGGATATATCGATGGGGAGTATTTTGAGTGCCCCCTGTGTAAGCGCGAAAAGGAAGCGAAATTGGAAGCCCGTCTGCGTGAACTTGAAGCAGAAAAGGAAGCGTTGGAGCATTAAACGCCCGCTGTGTTCAGTGCATAAAAAACGGAAGGAAGGTGCTCCATTCCCGTAAACGGATGGCTTCTTCGATGTGTGCTTCGCCGATGATCTCTTCCTGTGCAAGGTCGGCAATCGTGCGGGCAATTTTCAGAATCGCATGACTGCCGCGTCCCGATAGCTCTTTCTTTTCCGCAGTTCGGGTAAAAAGACGCTCAGCCTCTTGGGTTAGCGGACAGAGGAGCGACAGCGCTGACGGTGTAAGGTGGACATTTTTATACGAAAGGCTCGTTCCCGCATGAGCCGAACGGGCTGTCGCTACGGTTGATTTGGACGGTTCGGCGCCGTGGGATATGCCGCCGGAATGGGGCGTTGCAGGGAGAAGTCCGCCGCCGGGCGCGGTTCCGGGGACGCGATGTGTGCCTGCCGGGATCGCTGCGGAATTGCCGTCGCGGTGGCGCAGCATATACGCGGCATACCGGTTCCGCTGCAATGTATCCGCAGCCGCCACAGCGCGGCGCAACGCTGCCGTACTGTAGCAGGGATGTTGCGGAATGTGATAGCTTTGGGGCGGGAATACCGGAATGCGCAGGTCGATACGGTCGATGAGCGGCGCTGTCAGCTTTTTCCAGTATTGTTCCACGACGGCAGGCATGCAGGTACATATTTTTCCGTCGGCGCCGAGGTTGCCGCACGGGCAGGAGTTTAACGCCATCAGCAGCTGAAAACGCGCCGGAAATGTCGTGGCCCGTCCTGCGCGGCTCAGCGTAACCGTACCGGTTTCCAGCGGCGCACGGAGTGTTTGCAGCACGGTTTGCTTAAACTGTACCGCTTCGTCTAAAAACAGCGTGCCTCCGTGCGCCAGCGAAATTTCACCGGGCATACACTTGCCTGCGCCGCCGATCATTCTTTCCAAGCTGGCGTTCGGGTGCGGCATTCTGAACGGCGGCCGTTTAATTCGCACATCGTGTCCCGAATGATGCGGCAACAGGCCTGCGATGCTGTAGATGTGAGTAACCTCTTCCGCCGTTTTTGGGTCAAGGTCGGGCAGGAGGCTGGCAAAGCGCTGCATCGAAAGGGTTTTCCCGCAGCCGGGAGGCCCGTAGGCCAGTACGCTGTGGCCGCCTGCCGCCGCAATGTGAAGCGCGCGCACTAATTCCGGTTGGCCGTACACTTCTTCAAAGAGGCCTCCTGTTCCGGTGTTTGCCGCCGTGTCCGCCGCAGTCGGCTCCGACCATGAGGGAGTAAACCGGCCGAGCGTCTGTATCGACCGGATATCTTTTTGGGCGGTTGCGGCGGCTGCCGGAAAGCTGCCCATAGTAAACCCGGCGGCGGCCTGCGCTGCGCCCGGCTCCGTATCTCCATGTGTTCCGGCGGCGCGTAATGCGCTTTCAATCTCATATAACCGCTCAAGCGCTTCCTGTAGGGTTTCAACGCCGAATATCCGTACGCCTTCCTGGATTCGGGCTTCGGCTTCATTCTCTTTCGGCACGATAAAATACTCGATACCGGCCGCCGCCCCCGAAAGCATCGCTCCCAATACGCCCCGTACCGGACGCACCTTCCCCGATAGTTCCAATTCTCCGATGACCATGACCGGCGTGTCAAGCGGGCAGTCTGCTTGTAACACGGCGAGCGCAATCGGCAGGTCAAAACCGCTGCCTTCTTTCCGCTGATCGGCAGGGCTTAAATTGATCAGTATCCGCTCCTGCGGAAAAGGAAGGTGCGAATTGGTAATAGCCGCCCGCATCCGTTCCCGCGCTTCTTTCACGGCCGATCCCGGCAGCCCTACGATGTCGATAATCGGCAATCCGCGCCGCAAGTCGGCTTCCACTTTGATAATCTCGCCTTCGTAGCCGAAGGATGCAAAACTCACAATCGTCATACGCGTGTCTCCATACATTTACGGGCCCCTTAAACGTTGAACGTTTCATCAGCGCCTGTATATAAAAATGCTTTCGCTCTGCATCATGCGGGTAATCGGTATTGCCGCGGACTCATACCGCGTTGAATCCTTCGCCGATGCATATATGCTATATAGCGCGTGGTATGCGATTTGGCTAAAAAAATTGCAAAAAAATGAGAAAAATATTTCTTTTTGTATGCGGGGTTTTCTGCTGATGATGTCGGCGGTAGGTACTCCGGCCTCTATGCGTGCTCCGTCGGGATTGCACCATGCGTGCGGGCATCCGATTCGTGCGCGCTGCCGGTTTCGATTTATTTTCTTGACAACTTCGGTAAACAGCCTTTACAATAATAGATACGTGGGTATCGCTCAACATCCGGCCGAGTTTTGCAGATACCCGGATAACTGGTATTTGAACGCCGCTACAAACAGCCGTTTATAGCGGGCGCTCTTAGATTTATTTGCGATATGTTTTTATAAATCATTATATATCATCACTTTATAAAGACAGTCGTTGAGTGTTTCTAAAAGCCGAGCGAGCGTTTGGAGACATCCATATATGAGGAGCTTCATAATGGGAATTGGAACAGCGGATATCAGGACGATTGCAATTGCAGGACACGGGCAGTCCGGCAAAACCACTCTTATCGAAAACCTTGCGGCGTTGACCGGTACAATTGCGCGGGCCGAGACCGTCGCGAACGGGAAGACGCTCAGCGACTATACGCCTGAAGAAATAGAGCGGAAAATTTCGATTTATTCGTCGCTTGTGTCGATGCATTGGAATAAAACCGTTATCAATTTTTGGGATAGTCCCGGCTCCTCTGACTTTATCGGTGAAGTGATTGCAGCATTCCGGTCGGCGGAAACGGGGTTGATGGTACTGGATGCAAAATCCGGCGTACAAATCGAAACGATTAAATACTGGCGCGACCTTGATCGCCGGAATAAGCCCCGGTTGGTTTTTGTAAATAAAATGGATGAAGACCGTGCGGACTTTGATCATGCCGTACAGGATGTAAAAACGCAGTTTAATGCCGATGTGTTCCCCGTTACCTTTCCCATCGGTGCCGGTGCCGAATTTACCGGTATTGTGGATGTCTTAAACGGTGTTGCCTATCAAATCGATCCTAATGGAAAAGAAAAAGAAATCCCCATTCCCGATTCAGTGAAAAAACAATATGAAGAGCTGCGGGAGGTGCTCGCAGGGGCTGCCGCTGAAGGGGATGAAGACCTTTTGGTTAAATTCATTGATGAAGGCGAACTGACCGATGACGAGATCGCGAAGGGACTGACACTTGCGATGAAAAACAACCGGATCGTGCCGATTTTTGCGGGCTCTGCGCAGGCAACGCTCGGCCTTACTGCGCTCTTACGGTTTATTACCGAAATTCTTCCGTCGCCTGAGGGCTGCTTGGAACGTGCGGTGAAGGACGGCGAGGAGGTTACCGTGAAAATCGATCCGGCGCAGAGCTTTTCGGGCTTTGTGCTTAAAACGGCGAACGATCAGTTTTCCGGAAAGATGTCATATATTAAGGTTATCACCGGTACGCTGCTTGCAGATGCGGAAGTGTACAATGTGACCGAACAAAAGAAAGAGCGCATCGGGAAATTGTACCGTACGGCGGGGAAAAAGCTCACCGAAGTAAAAGAACTTGCTGCGGGCGATATCGGCGTTGCGGTTAAATTGGCCGCAGCAAAAACAAATGATACCTTTGCAGCCGTGCAGGACTGCCCGCCGTTTATCAAATTGCGGAACCCCGAGCCGATCTATTCGCTGGCGGTAGCGGCTGCCGATAAGAAAAACGATGACAAGCTCGGCGAGCAGCTGCTCCGTGCGTGCGAAGAGGATATGACGCTGTCGTTTGTGTACAATGCGGAAACTAAGCAGAACGTGTTTTCCGGAATGGGAGACCTGCATACGTCCATCGTTCTGGATCGTATCAAAAAACAAGCGAAAATTGACATACAGACTGCCATTCCGCGTATCGCCTACCGGGAAACCATTCGGCAAAAAGCACAAGCGGAGTATACACACAAAAAGCAGTCGGGCGGGCACGGGCAGTTCGGCCGGGTTGTCTTGGCCATTGAACCGCTGGAGCGCGGCGCGAAATACAGCTTTACCAATGCGGTATTCGGTGGCGCTATTTCCAAGGGATATATCCCCGGTGTGGAAAAAGGCGTAAAGGAAGCGATGGAAAACGGCGTCATGGCGGGCTATCCCGTGGTCGATGTCGGTACGACGGTATTGGACGGAAAAGAACATCCGGTGGATTCTTCTGAAATGGCCTTTAAGATCGCTGCGCGGAATGCCTTTAAAAACGCTATGCGCAATGCAGGCCCCATCCTGCTGGAACCGGTTATGAATTTGACGGTTTATGTCGAAACCTCGTATCTCGGCGATATTATGAGCGATCTTTCGTCACGCCGCGGCCGCATTCTTGGGCAGTCCCAGCTTGCAAACGGCATCGAAGAAATCCGCGCGCAGGTACCTCACAAAGAGCTGCTCCGGTACGCTATCGACTTGCGGTCGATGACCAGCGGCACCGGGTCTTTTGAAATGTCGTTTGATCACTATGATCCGATATCCGGTAAGATTGCCGATGAGGTCGTTGCCGCTGCCAAGGCCTTTATCGAGGAACAAGAAGAATAATGCCGAAAGCCGAACACTGATGAAGGACTTCCTTTGTCAGTGTTTTTTTATATTATTGAAAAGTAATTCCGCACATATATACAGAAAGGAGAGTATTATGGCAGAAACAACGGCAATGCAGGAGGAGATCATTCCTCCAAAACGGCTTCTTATTACTGAATATCATCCATTCATCCGAAAGAAGGATCATCTTAGTTCAAAAGGTTGTCAGAGATTTGGCAAATGGAAATTACCGGCAGAACTTCCTGAAAGTATGGAGCCGGGATGAAGTTTCGCTCTTATTGTTGGATATCAATAAATTGCTTGCGTTCAATAAGACCTTTTTAAAAGAGCTGAGCGGTAGCGTAAGTGTTTCGAGCCACACGGCAGAGGTGCTCTCTTCCAATATGAAGATAACCTCCAATGCCGCCGATAAAATCGGCAAAAGTGTATCTTCTGTACGGAACCATATCCAAGAGCAACGGAAGTCGGTAAAGAGATGGCAAAACTGGTAGAGATTTCTCAAAATATCGATAATACCATAAGCAGCGTGAGCGGCGATACGGAACGAATTAGAAAAGTTATTGACGAGGTAAGTGAAAGCAGCTCTCAAAACAAAAATGCTGTCTTAACGATTACGAAGTATCTGGAGCGGTTATCGTTATAAGATCCGGAACCGGCAGCCGGTAGCACACAATCTGAAAAGAAGGGCAATCGCACCGATTTAACGCGGACGCCCTTCACCCCGGTTCCGTTAGGCTTGACATCCTAAAAATTCGGCGGTATCCTCACAAGATGATATAAAAGGAGGGTTTATGAAATATTCATTACCAAAATCTGAGAAGCTGCCGTTAATACGGCATAGTATTGCACATATCATGGCGGAAGCCGTTATGAATTTATTCCCGGGCACAAAGGTCGCAATCGGCCCTGCCATTGAACACGGGTTTTACTATGATTTTGACCTTCCGACACCGATTACGCAGGATGACTTACCGCGGATTGAAAAGGAGATGCGCCGCATCTTATCGACTCCGCATGATTTTGTAAAAGAAGGCATTTCTCGGCAAGAGGCTCTGGAGCTCTTTAAAGATCAACCGTTTAAATGCGAACTTATCAACGATCTCCCTGAAGAAAGAGAGCTTTCAATCTATCGGTCGGGAGCTTTTGTCGATTTATGCAAGGGGCCTCATGTCGGCAATTCAAAGGAGATCAATGCCCAAAGTTTTAAACTGGAGAAAATTGCCGGCGCGTATTGGCGCGGTGATGAAAAACGCCCGATGCTGACCCGTATTTACGGTACCGCGTGGGAAACGCCGAGTGATCTGAAAACGTATCTGACCATGCAGGCCGAGGCGGAAAAAAACGATCACCGCAAGATAGGACGCGAACTTGATCTTTTCCATATTGAAGAAGATAACCCCGGCGAGGTCTTCTGGCATCCGAACGGCTGGACGCTCTATTTGACCGTGCAGCAGCATGTTCGGCAAAAGATTAAAGAAGACGGCTATGTTGAAGTCAATACCCCCTTTGTGATGCCGCAGAGCCTCTGGCTCCGGTCGGGACACTGGGAAAAATACAAGGAAAACATGTTTATCACCGAAAGTGAAAAACGGATGTTTGCGCTCAAGCCGATGAACTGTCCGGGGCATGTCGAAATATTTAAACAGGGTATCAAGAGCTACCGCGATCTGCCGCTGCGTATCGCCGAGTTCGGTTCCTGTACGCGCAATGAGCCTTCCGGTTCGCTGCACGGTATTATGCGCGTACGCGGATTTGTACAGGATGATGCACATATTTTCTGTACGGAAGATCAGATTACCTCCGAAGTATCGAAGTTCTGTAATTTGCTGAAATCGCTGTATCGGGATTTCGGTTTTGACGATAAATCCATACTCGTGAAGTTCTCTACGCGGCCGGAAAAGCGCGTCGGCGATGATGCAACCTGGGATCGGGCGGAACATGCGCTTGCGGAAGCGTGCAAAGCGGCAGGGCTTGAGTACGAGGTCGCTCCCGGAGAAGGCGCCTTTTACGGACCTAAGCTTGAGTTTACACTTGTCGATGCGCTCGGCCGCGAGTGGCAGTGCGGTACCATACAGGCCGACTATCAGCTGCCCGCGAAAGACCGGCTCAATGCGGAGTATATCGGAGAAGATAACCAAAAGCATCAGCCCGTCATGCTGCACCGTGCGGCACTCGGTTCACTGGAGCGGTTTATCGGTATTTTGATTGAGCAGTACGGCGGTGCGCTTCCTCCGTGGCTTGCGCCGGTGCAGGTAATGGTTATTCCGGTAGCGCCGGTGTTCAACGAATACGCCGAACGGATTGCGGCAACGCTTGTAAAAGCCGGATTCCGGGTAAAGGCCGATATCGATTCCGACCGTATGAATGCGAAAATACGCAAGTATCAGGCGCAAAAGATACCGTACCAGCTCGTTGTCGGTGAAAAAGAGCAGCAAAGCAACGGCGTTACCGTCCGGCTTTTAACCGGCGCCCAAAAAGCGATGACCGCTGATGAATTTATCGCGTTTTTGAAGCTCAAGACCGATACCGTTGCAACGAGCGCGGAGTTTTAACCCCGCCGTTTGCACACGCTGCCGGAATCGACCCGATTCACTTCGATTGACATTCCGTATGGAATAATCACCAATGCCTGCACGAGGTTCTATGGCACTACAGAAAAGCACGGAAGAACACCGGTGGAATTTTTCCCGTTTCGGCGGGGTTACCCAGGTTCTTTTAAAGACTGCGGACGATCTGACTCATCTGCGCGAATTGGACTTGAAGTTATGGACTGTGCAGTCGATGCCTACGCACGGCATATTCCTTGACCCTCAGACAGTTGCCTTATTGGATAGCGACTCGGACGGTTTTATCCGCCCCCTGAGATTCTGGCGGCTGCCGATTGGATATGCGCGCAGCTTTTCGATCTTTCGATTCTGATGGAAGAAGGCGATTCCGTGCCGCTTGCGTCGATTAAAAACGATACTATCCGCTCAAGCGCGCGATGGCTGCTGGATCACCTGCAAAAAGCCGATGCTGACGCAATCTCAGCTGCGGATATTGAAACGCAAAAAAAAATTTTTTGCGGCCAACACGCCGGATCCGAATGCACCGTTACCTACAAACGGCTCAGACGATGATATATTAAAGCAGATTATCAATGCCGCTGTTGCTGCCAGTGCCGTGAACGAAACGATTGATGACGGTATCCAAGACCGTGTTTTGCAAACGGTAAGCGGCGATGCAAAAGCTTTTTTGTCATGGCAGGATTCGATACGGGAAGAAGGTGTCCTGACGCTTGATGTGGAGCAAACACAACATGCAGCGGCCGCACTTGCCGCAGTAAAAGATAAAATTGCAGATTATTTTTTGCGCTGTAAATTGACCGAATATGCGCCTGATCAAGCGGCCGCAGTATCCATCGACCCTGCGGCATTGCAGCGGCTTTCGGCTGACCATATTCAAAACGGGAATGGGGCTTTGAGCTCATTGCCGCTTGCCACCGCTGCAGCCGGGAAACCGTTGCCGCTCGGTACCGGGCTTAACCCGGCCTGGCACGCGCAGGTAGATGCGTTTGTGCAGGATGCCGTGGTTCCGTTGTTGGGTGCAAAAGAGCAGCTGACGGAAGCAGACTTTGCGGCGGTTGTACGGAAACTTGCGCCGTATCAGGAGCGCTTGAACCAAAAGCCGTCTTCGGCTGCGGCGTCGCTTTCGCTTCCTTTTTTACAGCTGATTGCAGACGGCGAGAAAGACGAGGTAATCAAAGACCTTGCCGGGCAAGCGGTTACGATTGAAAAAGAACGCGGGAATGTATCAACGCTTGAAAAACTGGTGCTGTTTCGCCGTGATTTTGTAAAAGTGCTGAAGAACTATATCAGCTTTAGCGATTTTTACGAAGGGAAGGGCTCGGTGTTTCAGGCCGGTGTGTTGTATTTCGACTCCCGCGCCGCGGATCTCTGTTTTGAGCTGAATAACGATGCTCGTCATGGAACATTGGATACGCTTTCCGGCGCCTACCTGGTATACTGCGATCTGACCCGCAAGGGTGCGGAAACAAAAAAAATCGTCGCCCTGTTTACGAATGGCGACAGCGACAATATTGTGGTCGGCAGAAACGGTATTTTTTACGACCGCACCGGTAAGGACTGGAATGCGGTGATCACAAAGGTTACCGCTAATTCTATCAGCGTGCGGCAGGCGTTTTTTATGCCGTACAAGCAATTAGCTTCCATGATCGAATCGCAGATCGCGGCGCGGGCTACGGCAGGTGAAGCAAAATCGGCTGAACTTCTTTCGCAGACAGCCGCTGCCGTTACCACTGCCGATAAAAAAACGGGCGCCGCTACGGCAGCTGCTCAACCTGCTGCTGCAACTGGCGCTAAAAAGCTTGATCTCGGTACGCTCGCGTTAATCGGGACTGCCTTGGGCGGCATTTCCGCGCTTGTCGGCAGTATTTTACAAGCGCTGTTCGGATTGGGCTTTTGGGTACCGCTCGGCCTTATCGGTATTTTGCTGTGTATTTCCGGCCCGTCGATGATCATTGCATCGATGAAGCTGCGGAAGCGGAGCATCGCGCCTATTTTGGAAGCGAACGGCTGGGCCGTCAATATCAGAACGAGGATCAATATTCCGTTCGGCACACAGCTTACCAAACTTGCGTCCATTCCGCTCGGAAGCATCGTCATCCCGATTGATCCTTTTGCAGACAAGAAAAACGGGCGTAAAGCGCTGTTTATCATCTTGGGTATAATTATCGCCGGTATTGCACTCTTCTGTTATTTGAAATTTGCCTTGCATATTCAGTTTTCCGATGTACAAAAACTATTCCAATCGGTGGAACACGCTGGAGATGCCCCCTAAAAAAAGAGGGAACCCCTCGTATTGAAGGGTTCCCTCGTCGGGGATGCAAAAAGTAACTAACTTTTCAGACATCCCGTGTAAGGATTATCCGTTAGCCTAAGCGCTGTTCGAGCGTCTGTAAGGCTTCGGTCAGCTCTTTAGGCAGCTTGTTGCCGAATTTCGGATAGTGATTTTCGCGGATATCCGCAATTTCCTTTTTCCATCCTTCAACATCTACCGAAAGAATTTCCTTCATCTGTTCCTTCGACACATCAAGCCCGTCGGTATTGATGGCGCCGTCTTTCGGCATCCATCCGATGGCGGTTTCAATGGCATTGTCTTTTCCGTCGCAGCGGTCGAAAATCCATGCGAGTACACGGCTGTTTTCACCGTATCCCGGCCAGATAAAGTTACCGTCGGCATCCTTGCGGAACCAGTTGACGTAGAAAATCTTAGGCAGCTTGTCTGCGGTCGATTTTTTTCCGATGTTGATCCAGTGCTGGAAGTAGTCGCCCATGTGGTAGCCGCAGAAGGGGAGCATCGCGAAGGGGTCGCGGCGGATGCTGCCGACTTTTAAGTCGAGCGCAGCTGCGGTAATTTCGGAACCGACGATTGAGCCGAGGAATACGCCGTGGTTCCAATCACGGGACTGATGTACGAGCGGGATCGTGCTCGGGCGGCGGCCGCCGAATAAGAATGCGGAAATCGGTACCCCGTTCGGGTCTTCCCACTCCTTTGCAATCGCAGGACACTGCTTTGCCGGAGCGGTAAACCGTGCATTGGGATGTGCAAATTCTTCACCCTTGGGGCTCTTGTCTTTGGGTAACGCTTCGCGGGTCTTGCCTTTCCAGTCTACCAGCGAACCCTTTGCAGGATAGCCGATCTGTTCCCACCAAATGTCTCCGTCTTCAGTCAGTGCACAGTTTGTGAAGATGGTGTTCTCTTTGACGGACTCCATTGCGTTCTTGTTTGAGTGCTCGGAAGTACCCGGTGCAACGCCGAAGAAACCTGCTTCCGGGTTAATCGCGTACAGGCGGCCGTCTTTGCCGAACTTCATCCATGCAATGTCGTCTCCAACCGTTTCTACTTTCCAGCCGGGAATCGTCGGGATGAGCATCGCGAGGTTTGTTTTACCGCATGCTGAGGGGAACGCTCCGGTGATGTACTTGGATTTGCCTTCCGGATTGGTGATCTTGAGGATCAGCATGTGCTCCGCAAGCCAGCCTTCATCACGTGCGAGCACGGAAGCGATACGGAGTGCAAAACACTTCTTGCCGAGCAGCGCATTTCCGCCGTAGCCGGAACCGAATGACCATACGAGCCGTTCTTCCGGGAAGTGGGAGATGTACTTGTGCTCCATCGGTGCGCACGGCCAGACGCCGTTATCGGTTTCTCCTGCTGCAAGGGGCTTTCCAACCGAGTGCAGACACGGTACGAATGCGCCGTCATCGCCGAGAACATCGAGCACCTTGGAACCGACGCGGGTCATAATGTGCATATTGCACACGACGTATTCGGAGTCGGTGATTTCAATACCGATTTTTGCAATATCGGAACCGACCGGACCCATGGAGTAGGGGATTACATAGAGCGTGCGGCCCTTCATGCATCCTTTATACAGGTCTCCCATCGTCTTTTTCAATTCGACAGGGTCAGTCCAGTGGTTGGTGGGGCCTGCATCCTCTTCTTTCTTTGAAGCGATAAATGTCCTGCTTTCTACGCGGGCAACATCGGAAGGATCCGAACGGAATAAAAAGCTGTTTTTTCGTTTTTTTAAGGGAGTTGCCAGTTTTACATCAACCAATTTTTGCATGAGCCGATCATATTCGGCTGCCGAACCGTCACACACATACACACTGTCCGGCGTACACAGAGCTGCTACTTCATTCACCCATGCGAGGGCTTTTTTGTGCTTGAGCGCATCTATTGTCATAGTTTCTCCTTGGAAAAAAGATCGGATACTAAAAAATGCACAGTATCCGTCCCTATTTTATCATGGAATTGGAATTGATGGTAGCTGAAAGCGCAGTTTTTTGCACATTTTTTCGATAATTTCTGAACTATATGGTGATGGACTGCTGCTTTTTCGAGTGCATAAGGGATCATGGTTCATCATGAAGAAGATTTTAACCGTTTGCCGTCGGATTCTGATAGGCAGGGTTGACGGCAGCAAGCACTGGAAGCAGGTTTTCGGTATAGAAGCAGTCTTCAATAGGAAGATTTCCGGACGTTTTGCCGAGGTGCACATCTTTCCGGTTGGCGCCGTGAAAGTCGCTGCCGGCCGTAACGATCAGGCCGAGGCTTTCAGCCAGCGCTTGCAGCCGGACGCATTCGCCGTACCGCGCGCCCGAATGCCACGCTTCAAGCCCCACTAAGCCCTGCTCCTTGAATTGCGCAATCGTTTCCGGCAGCTTTCCCCACGAAAGATAGAGCGACATCGGGTGGGCCAACACCGGAACGCCATGCGCAGCCTTAATTGCGTCGATCGATTCGGCAAGGGTTAGGCATTCCTTTTCAATATAAAACGGACGTCCTTTTGCAAGATATTTTTGAAATGCATCTTGAATCGACCCTGCTTTATGCTCCTGCACCAGATATTTTGCAAAATGAGGCCGTCCGATCACTTTACCTCCTGCAAGCGCGGCCAGTTTATCGGGATTGATGGGGATGCCCGCTTCGTTAAATTTTTCTATTATTCTATCGTTCCTCTGGTGACGCTTTTGCTGGGCATACCGCATAAGTTCCAAAAGGGTATCGTTTTCGGGATCGATGCCGAGGCCGAGCAAGTGCAATTCGCCCGGCTGCCATGTAACGCTGATTTCTATGCCGGGAATCACGCGCAGCCCGTACTGTGCTCCCGCACGCTGAGCTTCCGCAACTCCTGCAACCGTATCGTGATCGGTGAGCGCAAATAATGAAAGGCCCGCCTTATGAGCTTCCGCGGCCAAAGCAGCCGGAGCAAATGTTCCGTCGGACGCGGTGGAATGTGTATGTAAGTCTATCATAACAAGTATTATAGCAAAAAGATATATAATGCTCTAGGTTTTTTCTTGAGTATATGGTATACTAACGTACAAGCAGTTTTGCCGTTCATTGTTCGTGCAAAAGTTTAAAAGAATTCGGATCTGCGCTGACAATACCCCCCGATGATTTCTGATGTCGGGGTGTTTGATTTTGCTTGCAAAATATCTGTTCGCTTAGAAACGGCAACTGCATGCGATACGGAGGATAAAATGCCAAAGGCTGTTCAATACAGCGCAAACTCAGTCATTTATTTCTCAGGTGATTTTGATGCCCGTGTATTTCTCTTGCATAGCGGTCACGTGGCGCTCAACTCGCTTGATATTGAAACAGGTGCACAGGTAACGGAGTACATTAAAACCGGTGAATTTTTCGGGGTAAAGTCCGCACTTGGGAACTATCCTCGGGAAGAAAGCGCCATGGTATTGACTGATTCGCTTGTATATACGTTTTCAGTTGCAGAATTTGAAAGTTTTGCTCAAACAAATGCTCGTATCATTCTTCAGATGTTGAAAGTATTTTCACGGCAGTTGAGGAGCGTGCACCGGCAGCTTGAATCCCTAATGGATAGCAAACAGCAAACCAATAACGAAGACGGCCTGTTCACGGTTGCCTCCGCGTTCTATAAATCGCAGCACTATCAGGCGGCAGCGCAGGTTGCCGCGCGGTATCGGGCGCTCTATCCTACCGGTAAGCATTTAGCGGCAATCGGGCCGATTATCGCAAACTCAGCCCAGATGGCTGGCCGCAGTTTCGGAGAGGCGCGGCCTGCGAACGGTGCTGCGATGCCGCCGAACGGAAACCCTGGAGCAGCAGTCCCCCCGACTGGTCCGACACAACCGGCGCCGTTAAGCGATGCCTCGGTCGATTTAAGTTTTCAGCTTGCAGAAGATTTGGCCAAAAAAGAAAAATGGGGCGACGCGTATAAACAATATCATACCATTATTGAACTCAAACAGGGATCAAAAGTGGAGGCGGCATACGTTGGCGCAGCTCAATGTCTTTACAAACAGGCGGAATATGTCCGCTGTATTCAGCTTGGTACCAGCTTTATCACGCAATTCCCGAAATCGCTGAAGCTCGCCGAAATTTTAATGTTCCTCGGCCTATGCTACCAAGGGATGAATCGCCCCGATAAGGCACTACCATTCTATGATAAAGCGGTAGTCATGGCAGGCCCGCTGTTGGCGCCTAAAATTAAAGCACTGCAAGCCGAGTGTGAAGGAGCTATTCATGCCTGATGTATTTGCATCGTTTGCCCGTTTTGCGAAAAAATTCCCAAAGGGATCGGTTATCTTTTCGGAGTTTGAACCCGGTGCATCGTTTTATTTGATCCAGTCCGGACGTGTTCAGCTGATCAAGATTATCAACGGCGCGGAAAAAAACCTTGATATTCTGCAGCAAGGTGAGATATTCGGCGAAATGGCTGTATTGGACAATTCACCCCGTTCGGCATCCGCAATTGCGTATGACGATGTTGTTGCGCTTGAGTTTAATAAAGAAAATTTTGAAATTCTTTTAACCGGTAATCCGGCCATTGCAATGCGCCTGTTGAAAACATTTGTCAAACGCATTTACGTACAAAAGCGCCGGTTTATGATCTTGACGATACAAGACACTATCGCCCGTATCGGAGATGTCTTTTTGATGCTGGATGAAACGCAGCCCGACCTTGACCGCACGACGCAAATACGCACCTTTATCATCACGCCGGAAGAGGTTGCGCGCTGGGCGGGGCTTTCGGCGGAAGCAACCGGTGATGCGCTGCGGAAATTTGCCGATCAAGGACGGCTTGAAGTATACGGTGACCGCATTATCGTCAAAAACATCGTCGATCTTGCCCGCTTTGTAACCACTCGCCGGACAAAAGACAACAACTTTTTCGGCTAACCCGAATCTATTAAAAGGCGGTAGAGCCCATTCGGAATGTGCAAACGGTTCAACCCGTGCGCACTTCCGCTCGATTTTTGAATTGAAGCTGTTCGTTTTCCGTACTGGAGCGCCGCCTTTTTTCAACCTAATTTTTCAATATCGATACCAGTATGCATTCATTACAAAAGCGCATCCATGCATGGCAGACGATGCAGAACGCGTTTTCTCAATTAGAGCTCAAGCATTTTCCTTATCATATCCACGGGCTTTCAGGCGGAATATTTGCTTTTTTTCTTGCCGAATACGTCAGGCGGTTTGACTCCGATATCTGCATTGTCGTTCCGACCGAAAAAGAGATAGAAGAGCTTCGCGCCGATCTTGATATTGCGGGATTGCAGGCGCGGACGCTGCCGTGGTGGGGCAATGTCGCGTACCGTCCGGTACCAAACTCTGCGCCGGTATTCGCGGAACGTGCGCAGGTGCTTGCCGAACTCTGCTTTGGAGACACCGCACAGGGCTCCGGATCATCGACGGTGCCTCTTGCAAAAACCGTTACGGTGATGACACAGCGGGCTTTTTTAACGCCGGTCCCGCCGTCTTCATATCTTAAAACGCTGACCTGCGTCCTGCAAAAAGGCAAGGACATCGACACCGAGAAAGTTGCCGAATTGTTGGTACGGTGGGGCTACACGCGCGTTCCGCGGGTCAGCGTCCGCGGCGAATTTGCCTTGCGCGGTGAAGTCCTCGATGTTTGTGCCGCTGCGAATAAAGGCTCTCAGCACACGGCCTACCGTATCCAGTTCGATTTTTTCACCGTCGAAAAGATAAAATCCTTCGATCTGCACACGCAGGCTTCGGTTGAGGAGTTTACCAGCCTGACGCTGTACCCCATGAAAGAGGTGATCTGGGATGACGAGCGGATTGCCGTGCTTGAAACCAATCTGCAGCAGTTGCCGGAATTTACGCCGGAAGGGACTGAAAAACTGATTGCGCACCTCAAGGAGTACCGTGCGTTTGACGGGGAAGAGCTTTTTTATCCGCTTTGTTTTGAAAAAACGGCGAACGTACTCGATTATCTGCCGCATCAGGGTAAACCTCCCATCCTCCTCTATATGGATTATGACCGGCAGCGCAATGCCGTTGAAGCCCTGGAGCGGGAATACCACGGGTTATACAATAAAATTACCCGCGCCATCGATGACGACCTCAAGCACAATCTGCTGATTACCGAATATCCAATGCCGCAGCGCTTGTTGCTGCCGTTTAACGATCTGATTACGGCATATCCGCAGAGCCTTTTTTTGCGGACACTGAAAGAAACGGATGAAACGTGTGAAGAACTCATCTTTAATTGCGATCCTCCCCGCAGTTTTTTTGGTAATATCGTCTATTTAAAAGAAGAGCTCGCCCATCTCCAAACAGAAGGGTGGCGTATCTTTGTGTTTGCCGAAAGCGAAGCACAAGCACTCCGTATCGGTGAGTTGCTGAAAGAGATTACCGTGGAAGTGCTGCCGCTCACGATTTCTACAGGCTTCGGTATTCCTGAGCTGAAAATACTCGTCATCCAAGAAAATGAGATTTTCGGCAGGCGGCGGCGTATTCCCAAGTCCGTCAAGCAAGTCAAAAGTTCGGTTATCGATACCTTTGTCGAATTAAACCCGGGCGACTATGTTGTACACGTCAACTACGGTATCGGGCAGTTTAAAGGTATTGAGCGAGTAAAGACTTTAGGGCATGAGCGCGATTACATCAATCTTCTCTATGCACAAGATGAAACGATGTTTATTCCTATTGAACAGGCGAACCTCGTCCAGCGGTATATCGGGAATGAGGGTGAAGCGCCGCGGCTGGATATTATCGGCTCTAAAGCATGGGAAAATCGGAAAAACAAAGTTAAAAAATCGGTTGAAGATATCGCCGACAAGCTCATTGACCTGTATTCCCGCCGGAAAGCTGCGGCCGGTTTTGCCTTTGCTAAAGATAACGAGTGGCAAACCGCCTTTGAAGCAGCCTTTCCCTATGAGGAAACCGAGGATCAGCTCACCTGTATCAGTGACATAAAGGCTGATATGGAAAAACCAATTCCGATGGATCGGCTCGTCTGCGGCGATGTCGGCTACGGAAAAACGGAAGTTGCGATGAGAGCGGCATTTAAGGCGGTAATGAGCGGGAAGCAGGCGGCGTTCCTTGCCCCGACGACAATCCTTGCCGAACAGCATTTTGAAACCTTCCAGGACCGGTTCCAGAAGTTTCCGGTCAAGCTGGCTCGTCTGTCCCGCTTTGTGCCCAAGGCTGAACAGAAAAAGGTATTAACGCAGCTGAAAAACGGTGAGCTTGATATTGTGATTGGAACGCACCGTGTCATTCAAAAGGATGTGCAGTTTAAAGATTTGGGCTTGATGATTGTAGATGAGGAACAGCGCTTCGGTGTGAAGGACAAGGAGCGGCTCAAGCAGATGAAGACAAATATCGACTGTCTTTCACTGAGCGCGACACCCATTCCGCGCACGCTGCACATCAGTCTGCTAAAAATCCGTGATATGAGCCTTTTAACCACACCGCCGCAAAACCGGCGTCCGGTAGAGACGGTGATTTCACCCTTTGATCCAGAACGGGTTGCCCGGGCGATCCGGTTCGAGGTTGACCGCGGCGGGCAAGTGTTTTATCTGCATAACCGTGTAGAAACGTTGGAAGAAACACGCTATAAAATTCAGCAGCTTATCCCGGAAGTATTGATCGATATTGCGCATGGGCAAATGAGCGCTGCCGAACTTGAAGATATTTTCCGCCGCTTCAGCATGGGCGGATTTCACGTCTTGATTGCAACGACCATCATCGAAAACGGCATCGATATTCCCAATGCAAACACCATCATCATTGATCGCGCCGATATGTATGGGGTTTCGCAGCTGTATCAGCTCCGCGGCCGCGTCGGACGTTCTGATAAAAAGGCCTACGCCTATCTGCTGTATCCGGAAAACAAAGCGCTTTCCGAAATTGCGATGAAACGGCTGCAGGTTATCTCGGATTTTACGGAACTCGGCTCCGGTTTTAAGATTGCAATGAAGGATATGGAAATCCGCGGTGCGGGAAACCTGCTGGGAAAAGAGCAGTCCGGCGATATTTACTCTGTCGGGTTTGATCTGTATCTGCGGTTATTGGAAGAAGCGGTAGAACGGCTGCAAAACGCCGGATACGAGCCTGAGCCGGAACCCGTCATCGAGCTGGAGTACACCGGCTTTATTCCCGACACCTATATCCGCGTGCCGGAAACCAAGATGGAAATATACAAAAAGATCGCAGCTGTCCGTACCGCCGACGAGCTTGACCGGCTCTATGCGGAGCTATCCGACCGGTTCGGCCCCATTCCGGAGGAAGCGGAAAGCCTGCTTGCACTTGCCGAAATTAAAATCACCTGTGCGCGGCTGTCGATTGCCTCGCTCAAGGAACGGAACGGTTCCGTGCGCATCACCTTTGCAAAGGTTTCAAAGATTTCTATTGATAAGCTGCTCCGCATGATAAAAGAATCCGCCGGACGGGTGAAACTTGATGCAAAGCAGCCGAATGTGATTATCCTGGAAACGGGTGCGATCGGTCTGAAAGAAAAGAGCGAGTTCATCAGCGAAAAGCTGAATCAGCTCAGTTAGCAAGCGCTTTTCCCTGCGGCCAGCAGCTCCGAACCGCTTCTTTAAAGCAGTTACCGCGGTCAAATTCATTTTTGAACATGCCGAAGCTCGTAGCCCCCGGAGAAAACACCACCGTTTCCTGCGCGGCGCCATCAATTTCGCATTCGACGGCGTGCAGCAGCGATACGAGGTTTGGATACGGGCCGAAAAACGGCGTGTGCTGCGCGCGTAAAAGCGGCGTCAATTTATCCGTGCCTGTTCCGGCAAGCAAGAACAGCGCCTTGGCTTTTTTCAGTTCCGGCGCAAGAGACGTAAAATCGAGCTTTTTATCGGTGCCGCCGGTTATCAGAATGATCGGCGCATCAAACGCATTAACCGCTGCTGCGGCTGCTTCGGGAATGGTCGCTGCAGAATCATTGTAAAATTTGAACTGCTCGGTTTCATAAAAAAATTCAAGCCGATGGGGAATACCGCGATAGTTTTGCATACAGCCGGGAATATCCGCCACGGGAACGCCGTACAACGCAAGTGCAAGCGAAGCCGCCATAACATTTTGCTTGAGCGTCATACCGGGTACGGCAATGCGGGACGGCAGCAGTAGTTGATCCTTTCCCGGTTCAAGCCGTATGTGTGCAGAACCATCGCTTTCGATCCATGCACCGAGCCGCGGTTGCGGCAGCGGTTTGGTACTATACCAGAATACCCTACCCGCAGTTTCTTCGGCAAACACCGCTCCCCACTCATCATCGTAGTTACAGATGGTATAATCGCGGTGATCTTGATTGCGGTAGATAATTTTTTTATCCGCTACATACGGCTCCATTGCACCATACCAATTCTGGTGATCGGGCATGATAGTTGTCAGCAGGGCGATTTTCGGCTTGAACTGCGGACACTGCGCAAGGTCGCCGAGTTGCCAGCTGGAAAGTTCCAGCACGACTGGGGTATCGGCGCGGGTTTCTGCTAAGAACGTAAGCGGACTGACGGTAATGTTGCCGCCCAAAAATGCCGGGATACCGCATTGCCGCAGCCCATAATGCAGCGCACTCACCGTTGATGATTTCCCTTTGCTGCCGGTAACGCCCAGTATCGGCGCAGGACTGAAGCGTAAAAAAAGCGAAATATCCGTTTCGATGCAGCGGGCTGCAGCCAAATACGGATTGCCTTCCCGTTTAACGCCGGGATTTTTAATCACGATATCCGCAGCGCTAAAATCATCGAGCCGGTGCCCGCCCAGCGCAAAGCGGATATTCGGATACCTCCGCAGCTCCGCAACGGAAGGTGCAAGCTCCTGTTCGGTTTTCATATCGGTTACAATAACCGCCTTTGCGCCGTGTTCGGCAAAAAAACGGGCGGACGCAAGCCCGCCGCCGTTTAATCCCAGCCCCATAACCGTTACGGTCAGGCCTGCAATATCGCTCATCGTATGTATCATAGTATCGTGCCTCGTCTTTAGAGATGCCCTTGAGAGTACAATACTATTCGGGCTTTAGCAATATACGGCAGGTCTATTCCTGCAGGCTCCATTCCCTGCACGGTTTATTCCCGCACAGGCTCAATCTGCGCAGTGCTTTTCCGCACGCCCTGATCCGGCAGCGCAGCAAGCGCGGCGGCAAGCGGTTGTTGTGTAACGGGATCAATGTAGTGAGGGTACAGTTCCAACAGCGGAATAAGCGCAAAGGCGCGCTGCCGTACCGCCGGATGCGGTATCGTGAGCGCCGGGGAGTCCTGCTCAATGTGCCGGTTACCGAAAAAAAGAATGTCGATGTCGAGAGTACGGGGGCCTTTCGGAATTTCAGCATCCCGCTTTCTGCCGTAGTCCGCTTCGATACGGTGTATCTCCGTCAGCAGCGACACAGGCGACCCCGCATAACGCCCCGCTATCACCATATTATGAAAATCATCTTGATCAAGATAATCCTGCGGTTTTGTGATGTACAAAGATGAGAGCCGAATATCGGTTAAAACCGCCGCCAGTCGGCCGATCGCTCCTGCCAGAATTGCCTTTGAATCCCCTCGGTTGGAACCCAGTCCTAAGATAATTATTTCCGAATGATGTATCATTTAGTGGGTATCGGCCGTTTCCGTCATTGTCAAAAATAGGTGCTCAAGCGAATCATTCGTACCGCGCTGCGCTTGCAGTTCATGCAGCGATCCGCAAAACAGCATCTGCCCCTTGCTGATAATCGCGAGTTTATCGCATACCTTTTCAGCAATTTCCATAATATGCGTGGAAAAAAAGACCGTCTTACCCGAATCGGCATAGCTTCTCATCAGGGTTTTCAGGCGGAATGCGGATTGCGGGTCGAGTCCTACGATCGGTTCATCCAAAATCCACAGCTCCGGCTGATGAATTAAACTCGCAGCGATAAGCAGCTTTTGCTTCATTCCGTGAGAAAAACTTCCGATGCGCGTGTTCAGCGCCGTATCGATCTCAAACAGCGCGGTATATTCCGTAATCCGCTTCTGCCGCTCTTCGGTAGAAACCCCGTACACATCCGCTACAAAGTTGAGATACTCAAGCGCCTTAAACTGCACAAAAACTTCGGGATTGTCCGTTACATAGCCGATTTTCCGCTTTGCCTCCAGCGGGCACTTCCGCATATCGGCGCCGCCGATAAGTATCTCCCCCTCATCCGGAGCAATGACGCCGGTAATCATTTTGATGGTCGTCGTCTTTCCCGCCCCGTTCGGCCCCAAAAACCCGAAAATCTCCCCACTCTTCGCCTCAAAAGAAAGATTGTCAACCGCCTTTCCGTCCGAACGCCCGTACGTTTTTGAAATATTCCGTATGCTTAACATTTCCCCGCCTTGTGTAAATTGTGTTTCCTCATCTATAAGGAGGGGGAAGTCTCCCCCCTGAGCTCCGGCTCTTGCCGCCTTTTCTGCCGTATCGGAGCCAAGGATTTTCGGCTTCCCTCAAATCTTGCTTCTGTTTAATATAATCGGCGGCAAGGAGCCTCCGCTACCCCCTCGTTTAATTATTGCATTACCGATTACTTTAGCGCTTCCACCTCTGCGCTCGATAGTCCTGCAATCTTGCAAATATCGGCAAGCGGATAGCCCATAGTAAGCATGGTTTTTGCCGTTTCCAGCGCTTTTTGACGGGAACCTTCGGCAAGACCTTTCGCAATACCTGCTTTCCATCCGTCATTCCGTGCATCTCGTTCAATAGTGTTTACTAACATATACGCTCTCCTCAACGCTTCATTTGCTTTTACTTCTTGTATCCGCCGCTCCAGCCTTTGGATAAATTCATCGTCGCTGACCTTCCCATTCATGTACTCTAAAAATACTTTCAGCTTTGCATTTTTCTCCTGCGTCGCTGCCTTACTGTTTATAATGATCTTTGTTATTCCATCTTCTAATGCAATAGCGGTGTCTTCACAGCATGTCGTTTTAAAAGTATACACCGAAAGCCCCTTTCCAAGATAGTCAAAAGTGCAGAAAAACGGTATCCCATCGTTATCCATGTTCAGAAATAATATGAATGTTCGTGGTTACATGGAGAAATGGGGCATAACAAACTTCAGAACTAAAAAAGTTACACTTTTCCTTGCGGCTTTTTCTGTTTCGTGGTATAATTAACGCCATGCAACATTTGTTATTGGATATCTGATTTTAGTCGATATTCACAGTGTTTTTGCATAAATATTTTATCTTATCGTAAGAGAGGTGCGAAGATTATGAGATTATTGCTTATTTGGGGGGGGGGGGGGCGCGCGCGCCGGGGGGGCGGGGAGCGTGGGGGTGGGGGGTGGGGGTGCGTGG
>CAUTXW010000033.1:0-30332 GCA_963542655.1 uncultured Treponema sp.
CCCCCCGGGCGCGCCCCGCCCCGCGCCCCCCCCCTAATCACTTTTCCAAACACGCAACGAAATGACTGGCGTTACAGAAGAATCTTCTATATAAATTGAAATTTTTCTACATCGAATAGCCCGGTATCCGTCAGCTTTAACTCAGGGATAACCGGCAACGCGAGGAATGACAGCCCAATCAGCGGCTCAACTTCAGGATACACGCCGATGACATGTGCCTTTTCAGCCGCGTCATGGATGCTTTTTGCCAGCTGCACGGGATCGGCAAGGCTCATCAAACCGGCAATCGGCAGAGCAAACTTGCTGAGCGTTGCGCCCTGCTGCACCACGGCAACGCCGCCTTTCATGTCGATCACTTCTTCTACGGCACGGTGCATATCGGCGGCATTGGAGCCCGCCACGATGATGTTATGCGAATCATGGCCGATACTCGATGCAATAGCGCCATTCGACACGCCGTACCCGTGCAGCAGTGCGCGGCCGATATTGCCGGTGTTCTTGTGCCGCTCCAACACCGCCAGATAGCAGAGTTTCCCCTCTTTGAGCTGCGCGGTGCATTCCTGACGAGGAAAGACCAAATGCTGCGTGAACAGCGATCCCCGCTGCATTCCAATCACATGGAAATTATCCGAACCGGACGGCATAAACTGTTCCGCTGCAAATGCACTCCGCGGCACCGGCACCACGTGGATACTGTCGGTAATTCGTTTGATGGAGAACGATGCAGGCGTCACGGTCTCTGCGGTTTCGGAGTTCTGCAGAGCGATCTCGGAAGCAGGAGCAACGGCAATTCCTGCTTTATATACCGAGTTGATCGAAAAATCGGTAACATTATCAAATACGACGATATCGGCATGATACCGCGGAGCAACGGCACCCCGCCCGGTAAGGCCGTAACACTGCGCGGCATGGAAACTGGCCATGCACAGCGCATCCTCCACCGGAAGCCCCAGCGAGACCGCTTTGCGCACATTATTATTAATGTGCCCATTGGCTAAAATATCGCTCATTTTTTTATCGTCGGTACAGAATGCAAAGCGGCTCGTATTCGTTTTGTTGTCCAAGATGCCGCGCACAATGGGTTCCAAATCCTGCGCGGAAGACCCTTCACGTATCAGGATGTACATCCCCTGCTGTAGTTTTTCAAAGGCTTCTTCGTAGGAGGCACACTCGTGGTCGGTACGGATACCGGCGGCGCAGTAGGCCTGCAATTCACGGCCGCGTACGCACGGCGCATGACCGTCGCATATCTTTTTCCGGGCAGCGGAAATCTTTTTCAGCACGGCCTCATCCCCATGAATAACGCCGGGGTAGTTCATCATTTCGCCGAGCCCCAATACCTCCGGTTCTTCCAGTAGCTTTTCGATATCGTATGCAGTAATCACGCCGCCGGTATGTTCAAAATCGGTTGCAGGCACACAGGAGGGAATCATAAAATAGATGGAAACAAGCGGCTGATCAGTCCCCTCGAACACCGCCTTCCGCGCGTCATCCAACATATACAGAATACCGTCCACCCCGGCGACATTCGCAATTTCATGCGGATCCGCAATAACGGCGGTGGTACCGCACCGGAGCGCCTGCCGGGCAAAATTCCGCGGAGACGACATCGTCGATTCAATGTGCAAATGCCCGTCGATCAGTCCCGGACAGACAAACTTACCGGTTAAATCCCGCTCTTCAAGGCCTTCATACTGTCCGACCGCCGCGATATACCCATCTGCGATCGCAACATCCTGTTTAATAAACTCTTTCGTAAACACATTGAGCACGAACGCGTTTTTTAACACCAAATCGGCTTTTACCCGTCCTGCCGCAACATCAATCAGCTTTTTATCATTCATACCGTTTTTCTCCCGTCATCAGTCATACTCATTTTATGCAGCGTACACCGTCATTCTATAAGTATAACACAGGTTATCATAAAAATAAAAAGAAGTTTTGCGGAATGGTGTTGAAACGTTTAACTGATTTATTGTGTGAATAAATGCTTTTCGTAAAGAATGATTGTATTTCAAGAAAGGTAAAAGCCAACTCTCGGACTCGAACCGAGTACCTGCACGTTACGAGGGTGCTGCTCTGCCAGGTGAGCTAAGTTGGCAATAGTAGGAATAGAAACCTTACGGCTGCATGATCCGTTTTCATTTTAAAATGATGCAGTAATTATATGATAAAAATGTAATTACGTCAAGCAGGCTAGCGCGAACCAACGATATTCAGGTATGAGATTTGACGATGAAATCTTGTTAAACGTAAAAATCACGGCGTTACAACGGCTTCCTTGCTTCGGATCCGTTGATCTTGAAATGTTTTGTTTGTAAATAAAATAGCCATGCAAGGGCTGTTCAATAAGAACCACCCTTGCATTTCGTTATATGAAATCGCTTCTCAGGATTAGTTTTTTAAACGACGTGTGTTATTTTAACGGTTTGTGGCAGAACCACCAGTCAAAACCTTCATATTCCTTAAGCCGCTTTTCCGCATCTTTTACGTTTGCAGCAGGAGGAACAATTGCATGGTCTTTGATCAGTCCGTTTTCCGGCCAGTTTGCAGGCAGCGCAACATCTTCTTTATCGGAAATCTGCAAAGCCTTTACAGCGCGCAGAATTTCTTTCATATTGCGTCCGATTTCCTGCGGATAATACAATACCAGGCGGAGAACTCCGTTAGGATCGACAATAAATACGGCACGAACCGTGTTTGTTCCCTTACCAGGGTGCAGCAGTCCCAATGCATTTGCAACGGAATCGTTTGCAGCGATAACCGGAAAGGTGATCTGTACATTGAGTTTATCTTTCATCCATTCAATCCATTTAATATGGCTGAATACTTGATCAACAGAAAGACCGACTAATTTTACACCAATCTTTTCAAATTCGGGCATCAATTCCTGAAAGCCGACAAATTCAGTGGTACATACCGGAGTGAAATCAGCAGGATGGCTGAATACAATGAACCAAGAACCTTTTAAATCTGCCGGTAAAGACATCGGCCCCTGTGTAGTTTGAACCTGTAAGCTCGGAAATGCATCGCCAAGAAGCGGCATGTTAATTCTTTCGTCCATAAAGACCCCCTCAATCTTAGTAATGATTCTTAATATAATACCTTTCTAAAAAAAGTCAAGAGCTTAATTGAGAAGTGCATTGCAATTATTTGGGTGTCCCCGCCGCAAGCGGCGGTATGGTTTTTCGGGGTTACCTTTCCTCCGCTCTGCTGCGGAACCCCGATACCCAGTCGCCCTCTTATATTTCTGCCGGTTTTATGCTATATTATATGATAATATGATAAAAAAGAGATTGATAGGCTTTTTACCGCATGCAAAGCGGTATATCTATTTGAATGTTCTGTGGCAATGGATCGCCCTGATCGCACAAATTGCCGCGGTGTTCTTTATCGGGCGGATGCTGGAACAGCTGCTTACAGGTACGCTCTCTGCAAAGGAAATGCTGATTGCCGGAACCGTATTTGCAGGTGCGCTGATCATACGGGCGGTTTCAGCCGCGTATACGGCTCGCTTTTCGTTTCTTGCAGGGAAGGATGTCAAAACCATCCTACGCGATACGCTTTACGCAAAACTCCTGCGGCTGGGGGCGTCCTACCGCGAGCATATCGCAACTTCTGAGATCGTACAAATTGCGTCGGACGGGATTGAACAGCTTGAAATCTATTTCGGCAAGTATTTGCCTCAACTGATATACAGCCTGCTTGCGCCGTTGACGCTTTTTGTCGCGCTTATCCCCGTCAGTATCCCCGCAGCGGTGATTCTCTTATGCTGTGTGCCGCTTATCCCGATATCGATTGTCGCGGTACAAAAAATTGCAAAGCGCCTGCTGAGCAAATACTGGGGCGTGTACACGGGGCTCGGCGACAATTTTTTGGAAAACCTGCAAGGGCTGACGACGCTCAAAATATACCAAGCGGATGAAACGAAGGCCGCCGAGATGGATCATGATGCAGAACAATTCCGCCGTATCACGATGAAGGTTCTGAGCATGCAGCTTAATTCCATCACGGTCATGGATATTATCGCGTACGGAGGCGCTGCAGCCGGTATTATCACTGCCGCGTACCAATTTGCCTCAAACCGTATTTCCCTCGGTGCAGCAGTAATCATCATTCTATTGGCAGCGGAATTTTTTATCCCGCTCAGATTGCTTGGTTCTTTCTTTCATATTGCGATGAACGGCATGGCTGCATCAGATAAACTTTTTTCCATTATAGACCTACCTGAGCCGCCGGAAGCAAGCGGAGCTATCGCCGAAGGCACCGGTATCGATCTTCAAGGCCTTTCCTTTGCATACGATGAACAGCAGCCGCTGTTAAAAAATATCGATATCACTATTCCGCCCGGCTCCTTTATTGCGCTAACCGGCGAATCCGGCTGCGGAAAAAGCACCGTTGTATCCCTCATATCGGGAAAGCACAAAGACTATACCGGACGTATTCTGTTCGGATCAACCGAGCTAAAAGATATAAATGAAAAAAAACTGATGCAGCATATCACGGTAGTTAAACATAATGCGTATTTGTTTAAGGGAACGATAGCGGACAATCTACGGACAGCCAAACAGAACGCTTCGGTAGAAGAAATGGCCATCGTACTTAAAAAAGTCAATTTGTATGATTTTTTATCGACGCAAAAAGGCCTAGACACCGAATTGCAGGAAAACGGCAGCAATTTTTCAGGCGGCCAGCGGCAACGGCTTGCATTAGCCCGCGCGTTGCTTGCCGACAGTCCCGTCTATATTTTTGACGAAGCCACATCCAATATCGATATTGAAAGCGAAGAGCGAATCATGCAGGTCATCCGTGAACTGAAACAAACCAAAACGGTACTGTTGATTTCCCACCGGTTGGCAAACAGCGTAACCGCCGACACGATTTACTTTATGGAACACGGACGCATTACCGAAAAAGGTACGCACCAGGAATTACTGGCATTGAAAGGTAACTATTGTACGATGTACGAAAGTCAAACGCAGCTGGAACGCTACGGAGAACCGGGACATTCGGCATAAACAATAGAAGTAATAGGGGAGGGGAACCGAAAATCGACTTTGCGCTCTTTTTCCGCGCACGAAGCCGGTTCTACCGGTTACGCCTGCGGCGGAAGGAGCCGGGCTTGCATAATTTTGATGCCGTTATGGTTCTTTGCAATGTTCAGCACCACTTCTTCCATCTTGCGTTTTTTTGCCGCCTGTTCTGAGGCAAACAAATCCAGCTGGCTGGTATCGCTGCCGACATCCACACCAATCCCAATCAACCGAACGGACAGCGCGGCATCAAAATGAGAAAAAAACAACTGCTGCGCCCGCTCATACAAATCCGACGAATCGTTGATTGGCGCACCGCTTTGCTGTGCTGAAATAGTGGTAAAATCGGCATACCGTATTTTGATATGTACCGTATGGCTCTGAATATGTTCATCTAGGATGCGACACATCAGCTCGGCACTCAGCTGAAATAGAACGTCGGCAATAGCCTCTTTTTCATGCAGATCGGTTTCAAACGTTCGTTCGGTGCTGATGGAACGGCTCTTCCGCTCCTCATTAAAGACATGCGCCATGTCGCCTCGGACGGCACGGTACAAAAACGTACCGGCGGCGTTTCCGATAACCAGCTGTAACACAGCTTCCGGCTGTGTAAGGATTTCGGCAATGCTTGTCAGCCCTGCCTCGGCAAGCCGTGCGCGCGTTTTTCCGCCAATGCCCCATACCTCACTGAGCCGGAGCGACTGCATAAACGCCGCCTCTCCGCCCGGCGGAATCACCAGTAGGCCGTCCGGCTTCGACTGCCCCGAAGCAATTTTTGCGATATACTTATTGGAAGCAGCTCCGACGGAAACTTTCAAACCGGTTTGCTCCAAAATAGTGTTTTTCAACCGCCGTGCCGCCGTTTCGGTATCGCCGAATATTTTTTCCGTACCGGTCATATCCAAAAAAGCCTCATCGACGGAAAGCTGCTGTACATCGGGACTGAAATTTTTAAAAATTCCCATAATCTCTTTCGATTTTTCATGGTACCGCTGCATCCGGGTCTTTAAAAAGATTCCATGCGGGCACAAAGCGCGGGCGCGTCCAATCGGCATCGCGGAATGCACGCCGAATTTCCGCGCTTCATACGAAGCGGTAGACACAACGCCCCGCATACCGAGCCCGCCGACAATCACCGGTTTTCCGCGATAGGCCGGGTTGTCAAGCTGCTCTACCGAAGCAAAAAAAGCATCTAAATCAACATGAAAAAATACTGGGTTACGACTCATTTTATGCTTACCTTCAGGATATACAACCGGCCACAATCGGCAAAAGCAAATCCGTCATCCGCAGTGCATCCGGTCATTTCGCCCTACAACCGATAGGTGAGCGCATCCGCAATGATCGATTCGCCGAGCGTCATACGGGCACGGGCAATAGCCTGTTCTTTCGTAGCACCTTCAGCCGTGTACTCAAAGGTAAACCGGTGCGGGTTTCCGGCTTCCTTAAAATCCCATGCAGCAAGCTCGGCGGTTATGGTACAGGTTACGCTGTCAGCGTCGGTATCCTGCACGGAAATAGCGGTTTTTCCAAAAATAACACGCTTTACGGCGTCTCCGATTTTTGCTTGAACGGCATGGCGCAAAATGCTTTCGTCCGCTTCCGCCAGCTCGGCGTACTCATCAAGCCCTATCCTGCTAAATCCTTGCTTCAACATACCGGTGAGTAAACGGGTCGCGGTAACATTGGCGGACAAGACCGGCTGATTATGTTCGTCATAATCGAGAATGGCGATAATGGTCGGCACGCTTTTTTCAGCGGTTGCAACTTTATACGGAAATACTGTGCGTACGTTTTTGGGAAGCGCCGCTGCGGCCTGCATCATATGCTCAGGGAAAAGGCAATAGGAAAGTGTTCCATCGATCGCTTGTTCGGACAGCGGAGGCGTAAAGGCTGCATAGCCGTCCGCATCTGTTGTTACACGTGCTGTCGTCATTGCCCTGCTGTTTTGAGCAGAAGGATACGCGACGCATAACAGATAATCCACAAGCGGAACCTGCATTTCCGGCAGAGTTACGGCTACGCGGACAGCAAACGGCTGGGAAAACGGAATGCCTGCGATACCGGCGGGCGGCTTATTCACCGCTTCAATCGAAATACGCGCTAAAAGCGGCCGTATCTTTTCTTGCGCCTCAGCAAAAAGCGTACCCTTTGTGCCGCCCGCAGACGCTTCATACAAAGCGGCAAACAGCGTAAGCGCGGTATGAACATCGTATGCCGCTACGGCCGCTTCCAGTTCAGACAAGATATGCGCGGCGCTGTCCGGTTCTGCCGGTGCAGCTGCTTCGGCAACATGCGTCGGGGTCGAAACACGCGCGGGGAGGCGTTCCGTATCCGGCTGCGTACGCGCGGTCGGATTTTCTCCTTTTGGGAAATTTGGCGCGTTTTGAGCCCCATTCGATACACAGGAGGTTGTCAGCAAAAGCAAGCAGCAGCAAAAACATATCCGAAACATACAAAATAACCTCAATCTTGATAAAATCCGTGCATCCAAAAGCTTCCGTACATGTTTATACGATGCGCTTTATCCCGTCCTTTAGGAGCGGCACGGTAGACCGATAAAGATAACAGGGGCTTTCTAAAATGCTTATGCAAAGTATTTAGAAGGAGCAAACGGGAAAAGTCGGTTCCCGGCGCAATAGGAACAGTATACGGCTTTTCCGTATAAATGGCAAATTATTGCAGGATACTTTCAAGGAGGAATGCCATGGTAGAATTTAAACTGTTACTGATTATTTTGGCAGTTGCAGGTCTTTTTTTTGTGATTATTGCATTTTTCCTTGGAACAAAGATCGGAAAACTTTCAGCAAGCAGATATCTGACAAAAGAGATTAAAATCGCCAGAGAAGATGCGGTCAAGCGTTCGCGGGCAGTATTAAACGGTCAGTTTTCCGAACAGATGGCGGCGTTTTTTCCCGGTTTCCCTGCCGATCCGACGGAAATCCGTTTTGTCGGCAAACCGGTCGATTTTATCGCGTTCCCCGGCCTCTCTACCGGAGTGGTCAATGAGGTCTTATTTGTAGAAGTAAAAACCGGCGGGTCAACACTTTCAAAGATTGAACGTTCGCTGCGGGATGCCATTGTGCAGAAGCGCGTCCGATACACTGAATACCGGATACCTTCTTCTGCGGTGTAGCAGCATCCGCCGTATCGATACAACGCTTTACGCGACAAAGCTTTCCAGTTCATACTGGTGGCTTATCGCGTGCAGCCGTTCCAGCGCTTTCTTTTCGATTTGCCTGATGCGTTCTTTCGTCAGATTAAAGCGGAGGCCGACTTCCTTTAATGACAGCTGCTCGTGGCCGTTCAAGCCAAAACGATAGCGGAGGATTTCGGCTTCCCGTTCCGTCAGCGAATCCAACAGCATATCGATATTCCGGCGCAAGTCCATATCCAGTGCGTAGTTTTCCGGCTGTATATAGCGGGTGTCCTCGATAAAATCTCCGGTATGGGCGGTGCTGTTATCGTTAAATACCGGCGCATCCAACGAAACCGGATCGCGGGCGGCATTCATAATCGTGCGCACCATATCGGGTTCAATGTGGAGTTCCTGAGCAATTGTATTCAGCTCTTTATCTTCCACCTGAGTACCGTTCTTTTCCATCAGTTTGCGGGCTTTTTCAATTTGAACCAATTCATTCGCACGGTTAAGCGGCAGCCGAATCATGCGGGATTTTTCGCAAATAGCTTTAAGAATCGCTTGGCGTATCCACCATACCGCATACGAAATAAATTTATATCCCTTATTGGGATCAAACCGGTCGGCCGCATTCATCAAACCGATGTTTCCTTCACTGATTAAATCCATAATCGGAATATTCTTGTTTTGATATTTTTTTGCAACATTTACGACAAACCGTAAATTCGATTCTATCAATATCTTTTTTGCCGCAGCATCACCGGCTGCAGCTGCTTGTGCATATTTTACTTCATCTTCTACGGATAACAACGGAATTTTATTGATTTCTTTTAAATAGGTTGCAAAGATATTCTTATCTGCGCTGATTTTCTGTGTCTTTTCCATAATGTAAACTCCTTGCAAATTGATGAAGAGAAACTTCTCACCACATCAGTTGATCGGCTTATAGAAGAAAGCCGCAGGTCTGCGGTACGTTTTTGTCCGCAGCCGTTAATTGATCTTGTATGTAAAAAATATAAGCAATACTCGTGCCAAGTTTTTATCAATATTGAATAAGAGTGCCGCTCGATCTTATATTTTCATCGATTTTTATTATAAGTCATTGTATAATATGATTTTATCATTTTTAAGAAAGATAAAATATCAGCTGCTATACCGATGACGAGCTTGTTTTTTTGCAGTCATCCGGTCTAAATACTGAAAACACAGGAAAAAACTTGCCTTTTTAGCGCTTTGTTTGTATATTTACCGTATCGCTATATGGCTGAAATGACACACTCGGTATCCATATTGATAAAACTGGGTTAAATTGATACAGCCATATCTGCATCCAATGTCCCGAAGTCCATCGGGACTATTTTTATTATTAAGAATGAGAATATGATAGGAGGTTCTTATATGAAAGTACGGCCATTGGCAGATCGTGTATTGGTAAAAGCTGACGAGGTAGAAACAAAAAGCGCCGGAGGAATTATTATTCCTGCTACCGCACAGGAAAAAACACAAACGGCAGTCGTTGTTGCCGTCGGCGATGATAAAGAAAAAATTAAGGTTGCGCCCGGACAAAGAGTTATGCATGACAAGTATGCAGGTACACAGGTTAAAATCGACGGCGAAGATCATTTAATCTTGAAGGCCGGTGATATTATCGCGGTGATTGAATAGCGGTACGTTGGGTATTGTCTTTCGTCCTCTGAGGATGAAGCGATACTGCTGACAGTATGCTTAAAACCGGTATTGCTGAAACAGCGTACCGGTTTTTTTGTTGATAAGCAGTTTTCTATTATATTCTCTCTATAATATAGAAACTATAGCAATACTTTCATAATGCCTTTTTTAACGGCACACGCACTTCCATCTGTTACTTGCAGCGCTGTTTTATGAATATCTTCCGGGAATGCAATCAAAAACATGCCTTCCTGCAAGTGAATCTGCTGCTGCGCGTCGCCGGTAAATTCAATAAAATCGGTTTGTGCATTGTAATCCTGTTTGACATGCATGGTAGCGAGGGGGGAAACCGCAATCTTTTCCGCTCCTGAAATCATAAAATGAATATCGATATATTTACGATGCCCTTCCCACACGCGTGCTTCTTTTACGGTAGTTTGATAGGCATTCACATTGCAGAAGATTTCTTCACCGCGAATGGGATTTGTCCCCTCCTGTAACGCAGCCATATCCGCTGTTTGAAGCCATTGTAACGCTTCCGCAATTCTGCTGCTCAATGCTTGGTAACGCATCGCATCTTTTATCATCCCGATAACCATAGATACTCCTCCATACGGCAGCCGTTCGGACGCCGCCGCGCGTCTTAATGTGATATAGCTCTGACAACCTCAGCTATTATACAATCGCCATTGTAGCATAGTTGAATACCATTGGAAAGATTCCCGGCAACGGCATTAAATACTTTTTGGAATATCCCCACAGGATACGCATTTCCGGCTCGGATGTTCCATCCCATATTCACCATGCCGTGCGGATTTGCAGCGGTTTTAGGGCTTCATTGCGGAAGCATGCGGAATATGGTATAGTGCAGTCCATGATGAAAGCGCGTTTTATTTTTATCACCGGCGGCGTTGTTTCTTCTCTTGGGAAGGGAATTACCGCTGCATCTATCGGGCTTTTGCTGAAAAGCAGAGGTTTTTCGGTAATCAATCAAAAGTTTGATCCTTATCTGAATATCGATCCGGGGACGATGAACCCCTATCAGCATGGCGAAGTTTTTGTTACTGAAGACGGCGGAGAGACCGATCTTGACCTCGGTCACTATGAACGGTTCACCGATGTCGCCTTGCATAAATTCAACAGTCATACGGCGGGAAAGGTATATCTTTCCATTTTAGACCATGAGCGGGCAGGCGATTACCGCGGTGCAACCGTGCAGGTTATTCCCCATGTTACCGACGAGATTAAAAACCGCATCATGCAGACGGCGGAGCAAACCGACAGCGACATTGTGATTACGGAAATCGGCGGTACCGTCGGCGACATCGAATCGCTTCCCTTTATAGAAGCAATTCGTCAAATCAGAAACACAGTCGGCCGGGAGCACTGCCTTTTTATCCACCTTGGACTGTTACCGTATTTAAAAGAGTGCGGCGAACTGAAAACAAAGCCGATGCAGCACAGCGTAAAAGAACTGCTCGGATTCGGCATTCAGCCTGATATTATCATGTGCCGCAGTGAAAAGAAACTCAGTAAGTCCATTCGTGAAAAGCTAAGTCTCTTCTGCAACGTCAGCCAAGATGCCATTATCGAAAATCTTACCGCAAAGTCCATCTACGAAGTGCCGCTCATGCTGGAAGAAAGCAACCTCGGCAGAAAAATCTGCCAGCTGTTTAACCTGCCGGAAAGCGAACCCGACTTACAGTCGTGGAAGGAAATGGTTGACGCGTACTATCATCCTGAAAAAGAAGTAACCGTTGCGTTAGTCGGCAAGTATACCGAGCTGCCCGATGCGTATTTAAGTGTGAGCGAAGCACTCACCGCAGCAGGCATCTATCATCATGCCCGCATAAAGCAAATATGGATTGATGCAGCACGAATTACAGATGAAGCGAAAGCTGAGGAACTGCTACGGGATGCCCAGGCGATTATCGTCCCAGGCGGTTTCGGTGAGCGTGGTATCGAAGGCATGATCCTTACCGCTGCTTATGCCCGCACAAAAGGTATTCCGTATTTCGGGATTTGCCTTGGTATGCAGATTGCCGTGATTGAGTTCGCCCGTCACGTATTGGGCTTGTCCGGCGCATATTCCAGCGAATTTATCAAAACATGCGAACACCCGGTGATCGATTTAATGCCCGACCAGAAGGATGTGCAGCTCGGCGGTACGCTCAGGCTTGGCTCTTTCCGCTGTATGGTGGCAGAGCAGACCAAAGCGGAGCGGGCCTATAAAATGCACGAAATTCGGGAACGCCATCGGCACCGGTATGAATTTAACAACCTGTACCGCAATCAGTTTGAAAGCTCCGATATGCAGCTTTCGGGCATTAACCCCGAACGGAATTTGGTGGAAATTGTCGAGCTGAAAAATCATCCGTGGTTTGTCGCGGTTCAGTTTCATCCCGAATTTGCCTCCCGCCCGAATAAACCGCATCCGTTATTCCGCGACTTTATCGGCGCCGCGCTTGCCGATACATAATCACGCGCCCCGATGCTCTGTGTCGGGGCGGTTGATTTCTTTCTCGTTGATTTGTTTCTATAAAATGAGATTTTTTCGGCGTGAACCATGAAAATGCTTGCCGGTTTATCTTTTTTTTTGTATGTTTATAGCATCCTTTTTTGAACGTTGAGCGCTTTTTTTATGTGCGTATATGTTTTACGTTTAGAACGACAGGATGCATCATAATTTCTTTTATAGTGATTAAGGAGTTTATACGATGGCAAAACAGTTGCTGTTTAATGAAGAAGCACGGAAAAAACTGCTTTCCGGTGTTGAACAAATTTCAAGCGCAGTAAAAGTCACTTTGGGACCTAAAGGTCGTAATGTATTACTTGATAAGAGTTTCGGCGCTCCGACCGTTACAAAAGACGGCGTGTCGGTTGCCCGCGAAGTAGAATTGGAAGATCCTTTTGAAAATATGGGTGCGCAGCTTTTAAAAGAAGTTGCGACAAAGACGAACGATGTAGCCGGAGATGGAACAACCACCGCTACCGTTTTGGCTTACTCCATGGTACGCGAAGGCTTGAAGGCTGTTGCCGCCGGTATGACCCCGCTTGAATTAAAACGCGGCATGGATAAGGCTGTTGCAATCGCTGTGGATGACATTCAGAAAAATGCAAAAGAGATCAAAGGTTCTGAAGAGGTTGCGCATGTCGCATCCGTTTCTGCGAATAATGATCAAGAAATCGGAAAAATCCTTGCCGACGCAATCGCCCGTGTTGGAAAAGACGGGGTTATCGATGTCGGCGAAGCACAGACCATGGAAACCGTTACCGAATACGTTGAAGGTATGCAGTTCGACCGCGGATATATTTCTTCCTATTTCGTAACCGATCGCGACCGCATGGAGACCGTATACGAAAATCCGTATATCTTGATTCACGATAAATCCATTTCTACGATGAAAGACCTGCTGCCGCTTTTGGAAAAAGTTGCACAGTCCGGCCGCCCGCTGTTGATCATTGCCGAAGATGTTGAAGGCGAAGCGTTGGCAACCTTGGTTGTAAACAGCCTCCGCGGTGCATTAAAGACCTGCGCGGTAAAGGCTCCCGGTTTCGGCGACCGCCGCAAGGAAATGCTGGAAGACATCGCTATCTTAACCGGCGGACAAGTTATCTCCGAAGAACTCGGTTTGAAACTTGAAGCAGCCGACTTGAGCCAGCTGGGTCAGGCAAAGAGCGTCAAAGTCGATAAAGAAAACACAACGATTATCGACGGCGTCGGCGCAAAGAAAGACATTGACGACCGCGTTGCTCAGATTAAGAAGCAGATTGAAAACGCTACTTCTGAATACGACATTGAAAAGCTCAAGGAACGCCTGGCAAAACTCGCGGGCGGCGTTGCCGTTATTAAGATCGGTGCCGTTACCGAAGTTGAAATGAAGGAGAAGAAACACCGCGTTGAAGATGCGTTAAATGCAACCCGCGCAGCAATTGAAGAAGGTATTGTTGCGGGCGGCGGTCTTGCGTTAATCCAGGCTGCGGAAGCGCTTGAAAAAGCAGACATCTCCCAGTTGACCGAAGATGAAAAAATCGGCTTTAAGATTGTAAAGCGTGCACTCGAAGAACCGATTCGCCAGATTGCGGAAAATGCCGGTATCGACGGCGCTGTTATCGCGGAAAAAGCAAAAGAGAAGCGCGGCATCGGTTTTGATGCAGCAAAGATGGAATGGGTAGACATGATGAAAGTCGGTATCATTGATCCGGCGAAAGTTACCCGCTCGGCATTGCAGAATGCGGCTTCCATCGCAAGCCTCTTGCTTACCACCGAATGCGCTATTACCAACATTCCTGAAAAGCATGCGCCGGCAGCTCCTGCTCCCGACATGGGCGGTATGGGCGGAATGTATTAATCGCTTTGAGCGGAATTTTAAATCAACAACCCCGACGCTTGCGTCGGGGTTGTTGTTCTCATAAGGTGGTTGCAGTCGGCTTTAATACCCTTTGTTACGACGCAAAGCGTCGGGGTATTAAACCCTCCGCACGAATAAAATTTCGCTCAGTTTTTTTTCGAAGAAGCGAAAATACATCAGAAATACAAGGTAGATTCCGCAGAATAGAGGCTGTTCAACTATTTGAGCCGCAACACAGCGAAGCTCTGGTTGAACAGCCTTTGTATTTTCTGCGGAGGTAAATTAGAAAACATCTGATGTGTTTTCTCTGAAATAATGCATTTTGCAGATAACTTTTTTCTATTAAATGTGCTATAATATCCGCGTATGAACGCACAACAAAGAGGTTTCAGCGGAAACCGATGTTTTAAAACCCACAACATGACAATCGGTGCAAGAAATCGAGTTATCAAGAATATTTATCAGCTGGTTACAAAGCGCCGTTCTTTTTTAATCCTCGGACATAAAAATCCTGATGAGGATTGCTATGCTTCTGTTGCTGCCTGTGCGTTGATCCTCCGGAAATTCGGCAAGCATGTGAGCATTTTCTGGGAAGTCCCGCCGCCTGAAAATTTAAAATTCATCAATTCAATTTGTAAATACAATAAAGTCAATGTCTATTATACGACCATGCCGACGATTAAATCGACCGATGTCCTCTGCATTCTGGATGTGCCAAAGCCGGATATGATTGCTGCTGACGGATGCATCTATGATTTTCTGAATAACCCGGCGATTCCGTGTGTTGAGCTTGATCATCATTTTGATTCCGATGCCGCCTATTCAGGCGATCCCGATTACGCATTGGTGCTTCATGCTTCAAGCACGTGCGAGATTCTGTGCCGACTGTGCTATAAACTGGCGAATCATCCTGAAATACGACAGCGTTATAGCATTGAAGAGCTGTATTCCCGCAATTTAGTGCTGGCGTTATTAACCGGAATGCTCGGCGATGCAAAAATGGGCAATTATCTTGCCACGGTACACGATAAAGAGGTATTCGATTATTTTTCAAAACATTTGAACTTGATGTTGCGCATCAGTACCCGTTCGGAAAACACCCAGAAAATTGCGTCAATGGAAAAACTGCTGAACGTGTTGGAAACCAGCGATGCGGAAACCGAAAAGATATACAACCTTATCATGAATCAAGCGGTTTATACGGGTCGTATCGGAAGAGTAATCCTTTCAGAAGCGGATTCCGTCTCTTTTTTTGATGCCATTGACTATACACAATTTCTAGGCATGATAAAGGTTGCTACAAATGCGATTGCAGAAAAATCCGGCGGGGTCGGGATTTCCGTATATTATGATTCGCCCAAGAAGTCAAACAAGATACAGTGCCGGATTAGGCTGTGTGCCGCAGCGCGCGGCGTAGATTTACACCCGGTTTTAGCACACTTCAAAATTACGGACGGAGGCGGACATCCCGGCGCAATCGCATTTCGGCTGCCGCATGATTTCGATACGCCGCTCGATGTTTTTTTTACTGAAATTGAATCCTTTATTAGAGAAACGCTTTTACCATGAAACAAAACTATCAGCTCTTGATGGAGCAAACCATTGCCGGACTGAACACCGGTTTTACCGCCGACAAGCCGCCGCGGCTGTTGCTGCATTCTTGTTGTGCGCCGTGCAGTTCTTCCGTGATTAAACGATTGGCGGAACACTTTCAGCTCACCGTATTTTATTATAACCCCAACATTGATACACAGGATGAATATCTGACCCGCGCATCGGAACAGCAGCGGCTGATTGACCACTACAATGAGACCTGCGGCTTTCCGTACCGCATCGATTATCAAGTGCGGGAATACCGGCATGAAACATTCCTTGAAATGGCGGAGGGGTATACCGAATGTCCCGAAGGAGGGGAGCGGTGTTTGCGTTGCTACCGCTTGCGGCTTGAGGCAACAGTGCAGGAAGCGGCAGCTCAGGGTTTTGACTTTTTTTGTACGACACTTTCGCTCAGTCCGTTAAAAAGCGCTGCAAAAATTAACGAGATCGGTATGTCGCTTGCAACGGATCGCTGCCGTTGGTTGCCGAGCGATTTTAAAAAGAAAAACGGCTAACTGGATTCAATCAAACTGAGTAAAGAGTTCGGCTTATACCGGCAGGACTATTGCGGCTGTGAATTTTCCCGCAGACCGGATGCCTAAAATATAGGCCTACGGATTTTTAGATAAAGCCAAGCATATCGGAACTATCATTGATAACAAAGAATAAAACAACAGTCGGTTGTGCGAGCACTATTAAAAAATAGTGCACCTTTAACGGCATTTTTCAACCGACAGCTCAATTCAAACAAGAGCTCAGCAACGCCTTTTACTGTTTTATCCGGTCACTTTTAAGAGTATTCGCTGCTTCGCATCAGTCTGCAAATAAGGCATTAATTTGTCTACTATATAATGATGCAATTTTATAACGCATTACGTCTTGTTTGGCGGACAGCTCAACCCCGGCCTCAAACGGCTTTGCCAAAAGTTCGAAGCGGTTAATGCGCTCAAAGATTTTAAAACCGTGTTCGTGGTTAATGCGCATGGCAATTTGCTGTTCAAAGAGCTTTTTGATTTCGGGTTTCGTCAGCAGCTCCGCAAATGAATCTGCGGTAAGATGATGCGCGGCGGCATAGTTTTTTACTTCGGCTTCGTCCGCGACCAAAAGCGCTCCTAAAAACCGCTGATCCTGACCGAGCACAACAGCCTGCGCAATAAACAGCGACTCTTGCAGCTTCATTTCGATCGGAACGGGTTCAATATTTTCGCCGCCGCGCAGTACAATCGTGTCTTTTTTTCTACCGCGCAGAATCAGCTCGCCGGTAACGGTTTTCATACCAAGATCGCCGCTGTCGAACCAGCCGTCCTTATCGATTACGGCGGCGGTTAAATCCGGCCGCTTATAGTAGCCTTTCATCACGCTGCCGCCGCGGATCATCACGGTGCCGAGCTCTCCGGCTGCCAGTTCTTTTCCTTCGGTATCTACAATCTTGACTTCCGTACACGAAAGCGGCTTTCCGATAGTGCCGAATACGGGACGTCCAAACGGGCGCACAGACACAACCGGCGCCGTTTCCGTTAAGCCGTAACCTTCCGTAACGCTAATACCGATTGCCCAGAAAAAAGCGTCGATATTCGGTGGCAGCGCACCTCCTCCCGACACGCCCTGCCGAAACCCGGAACCGAGTTTTGTTCTGATTTTCTTGAACACTAGCGCATTTCCCAGCGCATTGAGCGGCGCAGACAGTAAAAACGGGATAAGAGAAAAAAGCGGCCGAGTACATTTTGTATAGGAAGCAAAATGGGGATTGAGCCCTTTTACGTTCCGCGCATGATGCGCATGAAACAGGCCGACCGCGACAAAAAACGTAAACAGCAGGTTCTTAACACCGCCGGTTTGGCGCATGGTTTTAAACACGCCGGTATACACGGATTCCCAAATGCGCGGTACCGACGGGAACAAAGCAGGATTTGTCTTTGCGATATCCGCAAGCAGCACGCTGCCGATCGGCTTGGAATACACCATTCCGGCAGCCGATGCTAAGATAACGTATTCACACAGCCGTTCAAAGCTATGCCAAACCGGCAACACCACAATCGCCTTTTCACCGGGATACAAGATCACCCGTGTTTTAAGATCATCCAGCTGCACGACAAAATTTCTATGCGTCAGCATAACGCCTTTCGGCTCGCCCGTCGTGCCGGAGGTAAAAATAATAGTGGCAATCTCATCGGATGAGCCTTTTGCAAGTTCCTGTTCTGCAGCATCAGGATGCGCCTCGCGGTATGTACGCCCCTGCACAAGCAGTTCATCATAACTATAGACGGAAAAGCGGGAAACATCCCCGGCAGCACTCAATTCTTCCGTACGAATATCGATCGGATCAAATGAAATAATCATTTTTAACAGCGGAAATTGATCTTGATGTTTGAGGATTTTGATGAATTGAGCTTGATTTTCAACTACAGCTGCCGTACATTCGGCAAAAGCGAGAATGTTGATTAAGTCCTGTTCGGTTGCATCACAGCCCCGCGGAACATCACACGCGCCGATTGCCATAATGCCCATGCTGGCATGATACCACTCTTTTCGGTTATCGGAGATTAGCCCGACTTTATCGCCGCGGCCAATCCCTAACGAGAGCAGACCTGCTGAAAAACTTAAAACGAGGTCAAATACCTGGGAATATGAAAGAGGAATAAAATCACCTTGTTGATTTTTTGAATACTGAGCGGCAGTTTCCGGATATTTTTTTGCAATTTCTTGCAACATTTGAGGCATTGTGATGTCGTTCATAGAGCGACGCTACCATAAAAGAAAAAATCCGTCAAGTAAATGGAGAGTAGGTCTTACTTTGTATTTCTTTTATACGGCGAATAGCCAGGACCGTTTGGAGAAGCAGGGGCTTCATAGTCATCTAAATGAGGAAGGTAATTCAAAATATCGCCTGCTTTTAATTGACTTTGTTGAATAATCCAATCATAGAGGATAATTTTACCGTCCTCTTGGATAAAGCCGAAAGGATCAAGTTCATAAAACTGACGGTTAGGAAAATGTTCACGCACATACGGATGCTCTTCAACGGGCACCCATTTGATGGGAATTAAGTGGCCGAGCACTTTATTAAAAGAAATAGGCAGGGCATAACAAAAAATAAGGCCGGTATGCATATCCAGGGAAAAAAGATAAATATTGACTGTAGGCAACAGCGTTTTGCCAGTCATACGAAAAAAACAAAAACGCTGTAAAAATTGGACTGTTCTTTCAGCTTGATTATAATAAGCAGGATCAAGTGGGTGGGTGTTTTTGTATCGATAATAGTGCGCCTGTTTTACCATTTTAAATTGATAGGGAGATATGACCTCATCGTCGCTACCTTCTACCCAGCAGGTATCCGATTCTTGCCGCCATTCGCCGGGTACAAACCAGTAGGTATTAAACGGCCCGATGTGCATTTTTAAAATGAGCTGATCATATTCTTCTATAGAAAAGGGCGAAGTACGTGGTACGTCGGCAAAGAGCGGACTTGCCTCTTGTGATACTGTGCCGTCTGTTTGGGCGGATACGGTCTGCTCCGGTTCAGAAGGATTTGGTATTGATGTATCGGCAAAGGCTGTAGTAAACATGATAAGATACAGATATGGAACAAGTGTACAATATTGTCGACATAACATTTTCCAATAAAGCATACAGCAGTTTTCTGATAATACTGTTTTTTGTCAAGGGCGAATATAAGAAACACAAAACTTCCGCATCATAACGACGGCAAGGCGCTCTTATTGCAATCTTTCCGTTTGTGCATAGATGCTGCGTATAAGGAAACGGTATCTCTATTTTCTCCCTGATAAGAACTTGAGATTTTTTCAATAAAAGGGTAACATAGCGGACATGGATGTCATTGCGCGCTATCCTGAATTTTCTCCGCTGTCCTTTGAAGCGGTTCAGGCTATCAAAGGAGATTTGCAGTCTTTAAAAGGCGGTATTTCGGAGTTAACATTAGGAAGTTTATACTTTTTTAAAGATTTTTATACATATCATATCAGTCAATTAACCGATCATACTTTCATCTTTCGAGGAAAAGAACAAGGCAAACCTTTTTTTTTCATAGCAGGGGATGATGTCCCTGCTTCGGCTATCAAAGAACTTTATACCGATTGCGCTTACTGGAAATCTATTTCGGAACCGTTTTTGCACACTCATGCGGCATTGTTTCACGATATCGGCGCTGAACCTCAAGAAGACAGAAATAATTTCGATTATCTGTATACGCGCCAGTCGCTCAGCACTCTTTCAGGAAAAAAACTACATAAAAAGAAAAATCATGTAAACGGCTTTTTACATAGCTATCCGGCCTTTTCGTTAAAACCGCTGAATCATGAAACCAAAAACGATGCCGCTCAAATTTTAGAGATGTGGGCTGCAGAGCAAACGTCAATTATCGATACGGACTATCAAGCAGCGCGGCAAGCTTTGGCAGCGGATACTCTGGAAGATTTTATCGGCCTGGTGCTCTACGTGGAAGACACTCCGATTGCCTGGTGCCTTGCGGAACTTGCCGAACAAGGCACTATCGCGGTTGTGCACTTTGAAAAAGCCCGTACCGATTTCCGCGGCAGCTACCAATATATCAACTATGCATTTGCCCAGTCGCTTCCCGAACACGTCGTATATATTAACCGTGAGCAAGACTTAGGAGATGAAGGGCTGCGTCATGCAAAGATGAGCTACTATCCGGAGGCCTTCATCAAAAAATACCGGCTGGATAAAGGAGCGCTGTAATGAAGTTAGTCAGCACACGAAACAGCAATCAGGTTGTTTCCTTTAAACACGCAATTTTTGATTGTATGCCTGCCGACGGCGGCTTATATGTACCGTATTCCGAACACGATTTGCGGTCATGGATATTGCACATGACTGAGCAAACGTCCTTTTCCGCAATAGCCGGTTCGCTCACTGCCGCGCTGCTGAAAGAAGAACTAAGCCCGGTAATTTCGGAACGCATCGCTGCAGCAGCCTTTCATGCGCATAGTCCGCGCCTCCGACAATTGGACGACCGGCTTTTTTTACTGGAGCTGTTCCATGGGCCGACCGGCAATCACCGTGACTTCGGTTTTTTGTGGTTGGCCTCTGCGCTTGAACACATGCTGACGATCGATGAAAAAAAAGCCGTCGTTATTGCGCCCAGTACCGGCGCAGGCGGAAGAAGTATGGCGGCGGCCTTCGGCGATAAAGAACATCTGAAACTCGTTATCCTCTATCCGAAAGGCTGTGCAAAAGGCCTGAAACCGGAACATCTTATGCAAAACGGCGGTTCCGTGTATCCGGTAGAAGTTGACGGCGACAGCGAGACCGTTGAAAATATCATCAGAACAATTTACCAAGACCGCAGCCTGGTGGAAGCCTATAACCTGACACTTGCCAATACCGTCAACATCGGCCGTATCCTGCCGCAAGCGTTTTTTTACATGTTCGCCTTTACCCGCATTAAAACACGAACCGCCGGGGAGATTTTCTATGCGGTTCCTTCCGGCAACTACGGAAACCTTGCTGCCGGACTGTATGCATGGAAGTTCTGCCTGCCGGTAAACGGGTTTATCACCGATGCAACCAATGCCCTCACCTGTGACGAAACGGGCCGCTGCTACTGCGTGAATTCGGCTATTCCGCTCGCAGAACGAGGCCCCGCCGATCCTGCCGTACCGTCCAACATAGAGCGGCTTGAACAAACCTTTGCCGTCAGCCCGGCAGTTATGAAATCGATTATCTTTCCGTCGCAGGTATCCAATACGGAAGCGGAAACGCTCATCCGCGAATCATACAAACGGTACGGCATTATGTTTGATACGGCAACAGCCTATGCCTACGCAGCGGCGCAAAACCGGAAAATCATCCAAAGGCAGGGCGTGGAATCGCTGGTGCTGGTTTCTAAAGATCATCCGGCTTTTGAAAGCGATATTCTCAACCGGATATGCGGAGAACCGCCGATTATTCCCGAATATCTCCACGATATTGACACCCCGATCCCGAATGTTCCGTGCATTACGGGCACGCGCGAAGAATTAATCACTATTCTCAATTTAGTCAGTGAGGTACGATAATGGCATTTAAACTAGACGGGGCAAAGTTCCCGACATTAGACGATTTGGTAGAAGCGCTCTATCCGCTCTATGCCGATAAGATGAGCGAAGAAGAATTTAAAAAATATGCAGAAGAGAACGCCGAAAAAAGTTGATGAAGTGCCCCTCAAAGCACGATCGTTTTTTAGCATTTTCCAAGGACTAATCTGAGGAGCATAACATGAAATTACCGCATGGACTCAGCAAAAAAGGCATCATCATCGCGGCCTTTTGCTGTTTGACCACTCTGATACCGCAGTTTGTATGTGCAGCGCAAAAAAGCGCCGACGAATCAAAACAGGGAACTTTTTCCGGCGACTATGTCATTTACCGCGATTATTCGTGGAAAGCGCCTACGTGGGTTGGTTTTTTATACTATAACGATGAAACATACGGTGCCTTTATCAATACCCCGGAAAAGAACAGCGCCGTTTCAATCCTCTTTAGCGGAAAAGCCGAAAACGGAACGCTCTCCCTGACCGGTCAGCAGATTATTTCGCCCATTACTCCCGATGATACGCTTGCCGTCAATTATTTGATGACGCTGCTGCCGAAACTCTATGAGCTGCGCCGATTTCCACGATCCGAAAAAATACCGTATGCAACAGAACAGTCCGCAGCGACCATCGAAGAGTTCGGCGGTGCCGTTACGCTGCAATTTTGCTCTTTTGTGCCGCTGTTTCACCTCCACGCCATGACGGGAGCAAAAAAAGAAGCCATCTTAGAACTCATCGAGATGGGATCCATTAAAAACAGCAGCGAATCGGCTTTTTACGGTTATATGCCTGCCGAATCGAAGCAGGGGAGCAATACCTTCAAGCGTGATAAGGCAGCGAAAAAAGAAACGATGACCGTATCGGATATTGCATTACATTTAGATAGCCAGTGGAAAAAAATAGCAGACAATTCCTTTTTGTGCGGGAATACCGCCTTTTTAACCGTCAGTACACTCACCCTGCCGCCTGCGGAAGCGGGCAATCCGCTATCGGCTTCGGAACAGCTTATCCGGCTTGTCAGCGGTTCCAGCCAATATGCAAAGCCGCTCTTGCCGTATACGGTTATCAAGGGCAGCCCGCAGTTGTTTACAATAACACAATCGGTCTATGATGTTGAATCAAAAAAGATTTCCAAAGATATAAAACGATGCATTAAAAATAAAAACGGCACGGTTACGATTATCAGCCTTACCGTTGATAGCTCCGCGTATAGCGCCGAACAGGCGTATTTTGATGGACTTTTCTAAGGTTTTTGCTATACTAACCATACATGATACAGCATATACTTTTCGATCTTGATAATACATTGTATTCCGCTTCAAATTTGATGGAACAGCGAATTACCGAACGGATGTTTCAGTTTATTGCCGAGTTTCTGTCGGTGCCGCTTGATGAGGCCATCCGGCGACAGCGGGCACGGCGGCGGTATTACGGCACAACACTTGAATGGCTTGAAGCGGAATATCAATTCAATGATAGAGAACGATATTTTGCAGCGGTTCACCCGGATTCGGAAATTGCTGAATTACAGCCCGACCCGAAGCTGCGGGATTTTTTAATCGGTTTACAATTACCGATGACCGTTCTTACCAATGCGCCGATGCCCCATGCCGAACGGGTGCTGCGTTTTTTTCACATTGATGATTTATTTCTCGGTGTATTTGATATTACCTACCATCACGGAAAAGGAAAACCGCATGCGGAAGCATTTACAAACACACTTGCCGCAGTCCATAAAACAATTGAAGAAACATTATTTATCGACGACAGTCCTGCCTACATCACCGGATTTACTCGGCTTGGTGGACACGGCATCTTAATTGACGAAAAAGACCGCTGCACCGAATTTTCAAAAACATCCGGTATCCCATCGATAAAATCAATCTACGAACTGCCGCAGTTTCTCACACAATTATAATCGGTTTTCCAGCGCTATTCTGTTGTTACGGGCTTTACGGTTTTACCCTAACTGTTTTCATAATCATTATTTGCTATTCTCGGCAACATGCGGTATACTTATATTTAGGTATCGTTAAAAACTTGCTCAGTTTTTAGAGGTTCCTATCCATTAAAATTGATATGTGCAGCGATTTCTATAGAGAATCGCTCAAGGAGAAAAGATGGAAGGTCTTGTATTAAAAAAAATGTTAGAAGATTTACGTCCTTTATTTGAAAAATATACCAGTAGGGACAATATCATCACCGAAGAAAATGTACACAAGCTGGAAAATCCACAAATACGTGCCATTGTAGAATCTACCGTACAAAAACTACTCTTGGATGGATCAAAAATATATCCTAAAGAGCACATCACTGCGTTTTTAAATGAAGTAAAAGCAGGAAAAAAAGGCATCATTCTTTCCGAACACTATAGTAATCTTGACTTACCGATTTTCTTGTATCTTATGGAGCAAATCGGCGAAGATGGCAATGAATTAGCCCATCGCTCTATTGCAATGGCCGGCATGAAGCTCACCGAAGAAGACCCGCTCATCGCAGGACTTACGGAGGGCTATGAAAGAATTGTGATTTACCCGAGCAGATCGCTTGCCGGAATTACCGATCCACAGCAGTTAGAAGAAGAAATGAAGCGAAGCCGTAGTATTAATACGGCCTCAATGCGCACATTGGAAGAAGTACGGAATAACGGCAAAGTAATCATCGTATACCCGGCAGGTACACGCTACCGCCCAGGCAGACCTGAAACCAAGCGCGGCGTTCGTGAAATCGATTCGTATATCCGAACCTCCGATATTATGATGCTGGTGTCAATCAATGGGAATTGTTTGCGTATTTCTGATGATCCATCCAATATGCTGGGGGATATTGTCTGTCAAGATAAGGTCGTTATAGAAGTAAGTCCCGTTATTAACTGTGCGGAATTCCGTGAGCGGGCAAAGCAACGCTGCTCGGAGGGAGCGGATAAAAAACAGGCGGTTGTAGACCTCGTGATGGAAGAACTAGAAATTATGCATAATAGGAATGAACAATAGCTGCCATCGACATCCCTCGATGCACAGCATCGGAGGGCAGTGCTCAATGTTTCGTACGCTATGTGTAATCCGGTTCAGATGGTGATGGATCAAAATAGAAACGTGCTGTAAAAAAATGTAGGCGAATGTTATATTTTAGTTACAGAGTGCTTTAATCCCCTTCGTTACGACCCAGAGCGCAGCGGAGAGTATAGCAGGTATTAAAGTTTCTACACGAATAATCGTATGCTTTCCTATAGTATCTTTGTATCAGCTTGTATATATTTCTCTTATCAGGATATCATGTACGGAGAGATAGCTCGCATCCATTTATGGGTGGCAATAATTGCTACTTTATGCGTAAAGGAGCCGATTGCTGTATGGGAAAACTTCGGAGGAGCCGCTTTAGGTATTTTGCTGTTTTCTCTTGCATATTATATAAGCAAGAAACGGCTTGGACTTGCGGATATCTGGTTTTCCGGTTTTATCGGTGCTTTTTTAGGCATCATAAAATGGTATGCAGCAGTGAGTATCGCCAGTATGTTAGCACTGATCTTTTTTATCTGCAGTAGAAATGAGAAAAAGATAATTCCCTTTATCCCATTTCTGTCTATAGGCGCCTGCACCACGGAACTAATAACGCTTTTATGCAGCTTGTATAGGTAAAGTTTTATGAAGAAAGGAAAACGCATCTGAGGGGTATATAAAATATCGCAGAATATAATATAAGTTGGGCAACTATTTAAGCTGTGTAGCAGCGAAGCTCTGGTTGAATAGCCTATATTATTCTGCAGGGCTGTTAAAAAGACAGTCTGATGCATTTGCTTTGGAGGTCGTATGAAAAAAGTATTGCAGCTCTGTTTAGCATGTTTGTGCATTCCGCTGTTTGCAGCTGAGGATAAGAACGATGCGGAACCGCTCTTAAATTTTCAATTTATTCGCCAGCCCGTTACCGATATTATCTATGCGCTATCGGTGTACAGCAAAATTCCTATCGTTGTAAATAAGACGGTAGATGGAACCGCTCAATTTCAATTCAGCGGGAACGACTTTGAACAAGCTTTCGATACCTTTATATTGCTGAATGATCTCTATGTAGAAAAAAAAGAACAGGTATGGACAGTAACGCGTGTATTGATACAACCGCTTTCCGAAAAACACATAAAACTTGATGCTTCAGAAGTGGAATTGCGGACATTGATCGAATACCTTGCACGGGAAACAGGAACAACCGTTACCACCGATATTTTACCGCATGTTACAACATCCATTCATATTCAAGAAAGCTCCATACAAGAAGCGATTGCTCTCATTATGAAGCCTTACAGCGACTATACGGTATCTGTGTACGATACATATCTTTCAATTAAAAAGAATCCTACACAGGCTATGCAGGTCAGTCAAATGCCGTCGTACATGCTGGATATAAAAGAAACGGGAGGTTTGTTTACGGTGCACGTTCAAAAAGGGGTGTTGCAGGAAATTCTGGATTCTCTTTTTAAGCAGGCAAAGCGCGAATATTCTTCATTTGTGAACGGAACACAGATCATTGAGCGGCTTGACTTTGCCAGTAAGCCGTTTGAAGAATCTTTAAGCTATGTGCTCGAACAAGCAGGAGCAGAATATGCGGAAAAAAACCGCATGTATTATATTTTTCCGGTACAGCAGAACGAAATAATCAATAAACTTAAGCAGGAAGGTAAACAATGGACCCTTTTTAAACTCAAATACAAAAATCTTCAAGATATAGTGCCGATCTTACAGATTCAATTTCCTGCTTTACAGATAGCGCCGCTTGCCGATAATACCGGTTTTTTTGCACTGACAATGCCAGAAAGCCGGTATGCTGTTTCAAAATGGCTTGAATCAGTTGATGAGCAACCGCAGAGTATTCCTATCAAACTGAAATATATACGGACAGAAGACCTTTTAAAAAAGCTGCCTCCTTCCGCAAATCAGAACAATATTATTGACACCGGAGACGGTAACAGTTTTTTTTATGTGGGCAGCGAAGAGCGGAGGGATGCTTTTTTAAAAGATATTGCTTATATTGATCGACCTCATACACAGCTCCGATATGATTTACTAATTATACAGTATCAGTCTACAGATAATTTTAAGTGGAATTTTAACGTTGCAGCACGTGGTCTAAAACCCGGCGATCAAACATTGGTCAGCGGCGTACTCGGCAGTTTATTGTCATTGAATTTCGATGCGATCTCGGTCTTCGGATATCAATTTGCAGCAAAACTAAGTACTGCAATGGGGAGCAGCGAAGCGCGAATATTTGCCGATACAATGCTGTACGGACTTTCAGGGCAGGAGATTAAGTTTCAGAATACTAATACTTACCGCTATCGCGATTCCAATGTGGACCCCGAAACCGGCAAGCCGAAATACACAGGAGTTACACGCGAGATAACATCCGGTTTGATGCTTACCATTAACGGATGGGTATCAGGAGAAGGTGTTATTACTACAACTATTACAGCTTCTATCTCGAAACGGGGCGCTGACGTCGCTCTCAACACCGGAAACCCGCCACCGACTTCCGAAAAAATTATTACAACGCAGGTTCGCTCAAAATCAGGTGAGCCGGTAATTTTAAGCGGTTTAAAACAGAATGAAATGAGCAATGTTGAGGAAGGTATTCCAGGTCTTTCAAAGATACCGGCAATAGGATTGTTGTTTAAAGACAAATTGAAGACAACGGAGAAGACTGAGATGGTTATCTATCTGGTGCCGCATATCGATTATTCAGGTGATGATAGTGGTAACAGCAAATTACGGCGGGAGACCATATTCGAACGGCTTGTTGTACCACGTTTAGCGAAACCCTGAGAATGGAGAACAGCAATGCAGAAAATAATTTTACATGCAGGGTTTTGCGCACATAATCGTATCATCATTTTGGAACAGGATGAGCAAACCTGTGTATTCGGCATATTGGAAGAAAATACTGCACTGGAGCGGAAACTGAAAAAAGCATGGCCGAATCTTTATCTGCAATTCCGCATTATCGAACAAGATACGTTTCAAGTACAGCTTGCGCGTTTGTTTTCTAAAACACAGGATCACAGTTCGGAAAATACGGAAAACTCGAACACAGGAAAAAACATTGAAACGGAAAATGGGAAATATTCTGCGGAAGCTCACACTCAGCCTGATACGCATATCGATACGATTGAAGATGAAGCACCTATCATCAACTTGATGAATAGTATCTTTCTTGAAGCAATTTCAAAGAACGCTTCGGATATTCATATTGAAACCGGAAAAACCGGTACGGTGATACGGTTCAGATTGGACGGGCTTTTGGTGCCGATGCAGACAGTTCAAACGGCAGTAGGTAAGGCGCTTGCAGCGCGGTTAAAAGTGTTGGCCCATTTGAATGTACTTGAACAGCGACTACCTCAGGACGGAAGAATTGAACTACGTACCGCGCATCTTACCTTGGATGTACGTGTTTCCATTGTACCGGCTGCATGGGGAGAATCCGTCGTATTGCGGATATTGCCTGATACTATGCTACCGCTTTCTTTGCAAGAACTGGGCTTCTCCGATGAGCAGATACAGCTGGTTAAGCCGTTTTTAGACCTACCATCTGGTTTGATTTTGATAACGGGGCCGACCGGATCAGGGAAAACGACGACCCTCGCAGCCTTTCTGCATACTTTGAATAAGCCCGATGTAAAAATTATCAGCATTGAGGATCCGGTAGAATATCGAATTGACGGTGTTACACAAATACAGACTAACGATGAACTTGGATTGAGTTTTGATGTGCTGCTAAAACGGATATTCCGCCAAGACCCCGATATTATTATGATCGGCGAAATACGGGATGCAAAAACAGCCGAACTGGCTGCACGAGCTGCATTAACCGGCCATCTTGTATTTTCTACCCTGCATACGGATAACGCCGTAGAATCGGTGATGCGACTGGCAGACCTCGGCGTGCCTCCGTACCTTATCAGTGCGGTACTGCGCGGAATTATTTCGCAGCGGTTGATACGGCGTGTTTGTACCGAATGCGGCGGTACAGGATGCAAAGCATGCGCTTATACAGGAGGCAAGGGACGCATCGCCGTTGCCGAAATATTCCCGATAGATGAATCGTTTGCCGACGCAGTATATACCCGTGCTTCACCGCGTGAACTGTACCAGCAACGCAAACAAAAAGGACTACCGTCAATGTATGAAGATGCCTGCGATAAAATGCAGCAGGGCATTATTACACAACAAGAAATAGCGAGGGTACTCGGTACACCACCGGTTGAACCATGAATACCTTAAAACGTACCCTGCTTTTTACCGATTCACTTTTGACGATGACCGAAAACTCGCTTACTGTTTTTAATGCCGTTGCGCTTTTAAGCGGCACAGTAACTGATAAGCGGCTGCAGGAAAGCTGCACCGTGTTAAAAGCAGCCTTAGAGAACGGCACTGCTTTTTCTACAGCACTTCAAGACATTCAGAGCAAAACAAAGGCATTCGGGTTTAGCAGGTACCATTTTGCACTCTTTGACTCGGTAGAAAAAACGGGCCAACTCAGCACTGCGCTTACAACCATCCACGACGATCTTGAACGAAAAGATGATTTACAGGGGCAACTGACTGTGGTATTGGTCTATCCCTGTTTTATCGTACTTGCCGCCCTTGCCGGAGCGGTAGTTTTACTGCGGATAGGACTGCCGTTTTTACGACAAACAGGCAATATACCGGCGGAATTTTATACGGATGCATTACACGGATTTCTTGCTGCTCACCTTTTTTTATGCACAGCAGCGGCATGTTTTGCTTATATACTGATTAAAATCTTCAAAGAAGATTCTGCTGAAACACAGTGCTTTTATCTCTTGTCAGCATTGCTTGCCTCCCACATCCCGATTGTGGAAGCGGTAACAGAAACGGTACAGGCAGCTCGCAATCCGAAAATGAAAAAGGCCTTGGTTATTGTAAAAAAAGAACTGGCTGCAGGAACGTCTGTATTGTATGCTTTTAAAAAAACGCAGCACTTTCTGCCGTTTGTTTTGTTGTGGCTTGAAATCGCTCAGAAGCATGGAGACGGCGCTTCTATCTTTTCCTTTCTTGCAAACTATTATAGAAAGAAAGATATGAAAAAACGGGCGGTAACGATGAAATTTATCGAACCGACGGCAATCGCCATTGTTGGTGTGTATGTACTGCTGCTTATTCAAAGTATCGTTATCCCACTTTTAACCTATTACGGAAACCTATTTTAATAGATCATAATTGACAAAAGAGAAAAACAGCTCCTATACTATTACTATACCCATAGAATAGAAGCTGATATTTTTATTCTTTAGAATACAAAGATATAAAGAATAAAAATAAATGGTATGATATTCGGATCGAATCGCAGATCAGTGTGCACTGGTAAGGGAAAGTAAATGGTGGGTAGTGCAGAATAGCAAGGATAAAAGTGTACTTGATAAGATATATTATCAATACCGGTAGGAAGCAGGCAGTATAAGGGAAAGGGGTAAAGGAGAAAAG
>CAUTXW010000034.1:0-29802 GCA_963542655.1 uncultured Treponema sp.
ACATACCTCATCTTCTTGTCAATACTCAACTCTCTTTTTTTTCGCTTTTTTCATACTTTTTTTCACACCTCATTTCTATCAATTAAAAGAGAGCGAACGAACTAGACTTGTAGAGGACGAGAGAGCGAAGTTTCAGCCGCCCATTCGCTACGAGCCCGGAATATTTCGCTGCCATCGGAAGTCCGTAGAATAGAATGGATACAGCTCTGTTCTTCTATATAGTGAGACCGACAACAGAGCTCATCACCGTATTGTGCGGAAAGCAAAAAGTGAGTATCGAGGCTTTTAAGCGCCTGACCGTTACAAAAATCGGCATCCATATACGAAAGCGCCCAACGGATATAATGGAGATTATTAACATGCCCATTCATATCGATATCCAGCAGCGACGGGCTCACCGGCACCTCGTAATGCCATTGCTCCGGTAACGCAATTTTCGCAAAAACCCGCCCTTCCAAATGGTCTTCACAGAAACCGAGCGATCCGAATATCGTATCGTCAGGCGCAACGGGATGATTGGTTTTGGTATCAAACACGATCCAGCAAGAACTACCGCGCACGCAGAGCTCTTGGTGCTGTTGCAAAGCGGCAGCAGACCATTCGGAGCTTCGTCGATCGGCCGAATCAAAATCGTGAAAGGCTTCGGTCAATGAGGCTTTTTTGCCGCCTGCTGCATAGTAGTACGCAAAATCCCGAAAGCAAAAAAGCCCCTTCGGCGGTTGCGCCCATGTTTGCAGCGTGAGGCAATCAAGCCAAAGCGGATAATCATAGATTTCAAAATGCTGCTTGGAAATAATCCAGATAAGACCTCGTTTCTGCAACTGAGGAGTAAAAATACCGGTTGAACTATAGTGATTGGCCGCCAAATCTTGAGAAAGAGCGGCAAACGTAAGCGGTGTACAGCGGTACCGGCCATCAATCGCGGTTGAAGGCACCGTATACGGCATCGTATATTTATTATCAAGTATCATCAAATTTAGTGTAACCGCTTTTATAGCCTTGTGCAATGATCGATGAGGGGAGCGGCAAGATTCTATACCGATCTCCTGTAATATCATCATATAATAGGAAAATTCTCTGCACATATCTTTTGTATCAGGCGCCGCAACGGAAATATTCAGAAACATCCGATGCGTTTGTACGCCGTTTTATTCTCTGCTTGAAAAAAAAATTATTTTGTGCTTTCATACTCGAATGCGCGGACGGACAGTCTTTTTATATCTTTATCTTGTTTTTATCTTTACCGTGCTTATTGCAGGTTCGGCTCTGCTCGGTTACCTTTTGGCCCAGACGGCTGCGGTCAAGCAAAGCGAACAATTTACGGCTTTTAACCCCGATTTACCGACACGGATTCTTGATGTACGCGGCGATTTGATTACCGAATTTTCTTCCAATGAAAAACGTGAAATTATCAAGTTTGAACAGCTGCCCCCAGCGCTGATCAATGCGCTGCTTGTCCGCGAAGACCGCAGCTTTTATCAGCACCGCGGGTTCACCGTTAAAGCGATTTTCCGCGCGGTTATCGGAAAGCTGACGCGGAGAACGCTCGGAGGCGGCAGTACCATCACGCAGCAAATTGCAGGGCTCTTGTACTGCGACCGCACCGATATGAGCATTTCACGAAAAATAAAAGAGCTGTGGTGGGCAGTGCAAATGGAACGCCGCTATTCAAAAGATGAAATTCTGGAATTATATCTGAATAAAGTCTACTTCGGGGGAGGTACCTACGGCGTAAGCGCAGCATGCCGCTTTTATTTCGGGCATCCCGTCGCGGAAATTACTCCGGCGGAAGCAGCCATACTGGTGATTCAGCTTTCAAACCCGGCGTATTACAATCCCTTTGAATATCCCAATCGGGTACAGGAGCGGCAAGAATACATCCTCAATGAAATGGTACGGCTCGGCTATTTGACGCAGGAAGAACGGGATGAATCGTATGATGACTATTGGGCTCATTTTGATTATACCCGTACCAATTCCTCCGCGTGGTTTAACCGCGAAGACAAGGCTCGGTGGTTCTCCGAATATGTACGCCGTCAGCTTGAGACAATGATGTACGGTACGATGGATTTTTATTCGGACGGCTATATCGTGCATACGACCTGCGATTTACGGCATCAGGCCGCTGCAGAAAAAGAAGTAGGCGACTATATCAGAATTGCAAATACCCGTGTAAAAAATACCCGTTCGCACCGGTTTGCGCAAAGCGAACTGTACAGCAATATTACCGCGTTGGTGTCCTTGGCCTTTAACCTTCCGGCGCTGCATATCGATTCCCAGCGCGTACAGGCAAAAACGCTTTCATATTATAGAAGCGATTTAAATCCAATTGTCGATATGGCGGCGATGCTGTGCGGCCTCAACGGTCTGAAAATCACCAGCGCCAAAAGCACGGCAAAAATTCAAGATGAACTTGCAAAAAAAACAGTGGAAGGCACGCTGATCTGCATGGAAAACAGCACCGGTTACATCACCGCGCTGGTAGGCGGCAGCAAATTCGATGAATCCAACCAGATGATACGGGCGACGCAAGGCCGCGTGCAGCCGGGTAGTTCATTTAAGCCGCTCCTTTACTCCGCAGCCTTCGACACCAAGCTCATAACGCCCGCCACGGTTCTGGAGGATACTCCGCAAGTGTTTAAAAACCAGAGCGGGATTCCGTATATTCCGAATAACTACGCGGGGCACTGGCAAGGAACGGTACTCGCGTGGCGGGCGCTTGCGAAATCCTTAAACATCCCCGCGATTAAAGTCCTTGATACGATCGGATTTGACGCGGCTATTACGCGATCCGCCGCCCTGCTCGGCATCACCGATCCGGACGAAATAGAGCGCACGTTTCCGCGGCTGTACCCGCTGGCGCTCGGCGTTATCAGCGTTGCGCCGATTCAGATGGCAAAGGCCTTTGCATGCTTTGCAAATCAAGGGCGGCAGGTCGATCCGATTGCCATCCGTACCGTCGAAAACCGGAACGGCACAATTGTGCTTGATCCTGAACGGGAGCTGCGGCTTGAACAACGGCGGCGGGGAAATGCAATGCAGGTTATCAGTCCTCAAAATGCGTACCTTATGACGTCAGTTTTGCGGCGAACCATTACGGAAGGCACGCTCGCCTACGCGTCAAGCAGCGGCTCGAAGTTTCGATATAAAGACAAAAAAACCGGAAAATACTTTACGCTGCCCGTCGCAGGGAAAACCGGCACGACGCAAAACTGGGCCGATGCATGGACAATCGGCTACTCGCCTTATTACACCGCCGCTCTCTGGTTCGGATACGATAAAGGAGGCCAGTCGCTCGGTCTTGACAACACCGGTGCAACGCTCGCAGGCCCGCCATGGGCAAATTTTATGAAGGCAATCCACGAGGATATGCCTTACAAGGATTTTATCCGTCCGGAAACAGGCTTAACCGCCGTATCGGTATGCGCAAAATCGGGCTTACTGCAAACGGCGTACTGCGACGAGGGAAGCGTATCGCTTTACTTTTTATCCGGCACGGCGCCAGCCGTCTCCTGCAGCTATCACGAAGCGAACAATGTCCTGTTGGAAATTGCGAAAGACCGGCTGCGGAAGAGCAACTACAGCACCGGCCAGACGCCGGTCGATACGGTTAAAACCGGCGTTTTCCTTGATCCGCGTATTTTTGAAGACCCTGAACCCAGTTCGAACAAGCGTACAAAAAATACAACCCGCTTCAACGATCAGACTGTCCAGCCGGACACGTCCGAACTCTTTACCCCGCAAAATCCGGGAATATCGGATATACCGTCGGAAGCGGAACCGTTGCTGCAGCCGAACGAACACGCAAACACGGAACAGCCCGGACTGCTGATTCCGCAGCCGGAACAGGAGGAAACGCCGCAGATACTGCCGAACGCGGCAAGCCCGGCCGTGGAAGAGCCTGCTGCACACACCGGTCCGCTGCCTTCCGAAAATCCTGCATCCGTCATCGATGAGGGAACGCCCGTACCGTCTTTTCCGCAGCAGGCGCCGCAAGAACAGCACGAAGCGGAGCCGCCGGACACCGGCACCGTCATTCAGGATGAAGGGCATAATCCGTGGCTGTAAGCCCGGTGGAACCACAAGGAGACAAGATGAGCGACAAAACATATCGGCGCCCGACTTGGGATGAATATTTTATGGAAGTATGCCGGGCAATCGCGAAACGGGCAACGTGCGACCGCGGCCGATCAGGCTGTGTCATTGCCAGGGATAATCAGCTGTTGGTTACCGGCTATGTGGGCGCCCCCCGCGGACTGCCCCACTGCGATGATGTCGGTCATCAGTTTAAAAAAATACAGCATGAAGACGGCTCCGTCAGTCAGCATTGCGTCCGTACCGTTCACGCGGAACAAAATGCTATTTGTCAGGCAGCAAAGCGCGGAATCAGCATCGACGGCGCAACGCTCTATTGTAAAATGACCCCCTGCCGTACCTGTACCATGCTGATCATCAACTGCGGAATTAAACGGGTCATTGCCGAAAAGCGCTACCACGACAGCGCAGATTCCATCGAGCTGTTTAAACAAGCCGGAGTCATCCTTGAACATTTAAGCGATACGGTAGAAGAGTACACGGAACAATAGGAAAGCAGAGGCCATCAGAGTATTTTTTTCGTATGGTGGTTTCGGTTCGTCCGTCTCGAATAGTCCTTTCGGACGGAGTATACGGCACTTACAAACGGATTTTAAGCAAAAGACAAAAGCCAATCCTTCAATTCCTGCGCGGAAGGCTGCATAAAAGCAGGTTGCCGCGTAGACTGCGGATTATATTCATGGCGGTACGGTAGGTTCGTATCGCGGCCGGTTGCCGTTTTCACCGCTTCCGCATAGAAAGCAGGCAAACTGGTTTCCGGTATGATGCTGATGCATGACTGAGCCGTATCTTTGTCGGTAATCCATCGGGGCAAGGCCGACTGTTCCGTACAGAGCCCCCGCATCGAATCCAAAATGTCGACAGTATGATCGGCGCTGCGCTGGTTTCTGAGCGTATTCCACACGCTCCATATCTCTGCAGCATGAGGGCTGATAATACAGCCCGTCCGATCATCGCAATTCCGCATCGCTTGTAGAATATCATCCTGATTCAGCCTGCACAACGCAATATCAGGTTCATAGCCGGAATCCGCACCGCCTTCATACAGCCGTTTCAGCTGCGTACACTCTTTTCTATAACGCATTTCGGAAGCGCTACCGAGCGCCGCTTCGGTCGCAATAAAACCGCAGATCGGCGCATCCATTCTTTTGGCAATCACCGCAGCGCTGATTCCGTTCGGCAATCTGAGCGGCGCGCCGATAATGAGCTGCGGCTGCTCGATACGGTTATCGTAACTTGCACGGGACAGTACCGCAAGCGAAGCATAAATACAACAACTGATATACGAGAGCAGATATTCAGGATGCGCCGGGCTGGAAATAAAAAGATTCAACGCCTGCGCAAGCTCTGCATCCCGAGCTGCTTCTTGAACCATCATCTTACAATCGGCGGCAGAACCGTCTACTTCAAAAATATGAATATTTTGAGGCAGCGATAACAGCAGCTGTTTCAGCTTTTCTTGGAAGAGTCCTTTGGGCGATAAGAACGTTGCCTGAATATCAGGATATCCAGCAAATGCTTTTGCAAGCGACATCGTTTCAAAGACCCCGCCGGTAAACAGAATGTGCAGCGGCTTATCGCAGCTATTTGAAAAGTAATTGATGAGCGCCGCCGTAAGCCGGGCGCCGAAATCGGTACAGCATCCGCAGTCGCCGTGCGTAAGCTCCAGAATATAGGTACGGGGATCGATTGGAAAGACCGGAACCTTGAACGGAAACGCTTGGGCAATCAGTATGTACAGATCCGCTTCCGGTACGGCATCTTGCAAGAAAGCTCTCACGACTTCAAAAGCGACATCGCGAAAAGACGGAGCCGGATTTTTATCGATAAATTCATGCGATAAGCGGGGAATATGCCGAGGCAGTAAGTGGCCTTTTTTCCGATGCAGCTTTAATACGGTCTCTAACGGAAGCGATATGGATGGATGCTCTGAATCATAAAACGGTATCGACGGCTGCATGTCTTTCGTTATAACATACATAGCCGATGGATTCAACTCAATCGCTATTTTTCCAACACGGTAATCTCTACCCGCCGGTTCCGCGCCATGTTTTCTTCCGTAGTGTTCGGAGCAATCGGCTTTTCCGAGCCGAAGCCGCGCGTGAAAATATGGTGCTCTTCCCGCACGCCAAGTTCGATCAGATACTGCGCGACTGCCTCTGCCCGCTGTTCGGAAAGGAGCTGCCGGTCTTCGGCTTTCCCCGCCCGCGCGGTATGGCCTGAAATCAGCAACTCGTAGTCGGGATATTCGCGCAGCAACGCGCCGATTTTTTCAAGCTTTTCTTTTTCTTCCAGCAAAAGGTGCGCGGAATCGGCTTCAAACCGAATATTTTCCAGACTGATGGTAATTCCTTCATCGGTCTTCTGCACAGTCGCATTCGCAATACCGAGGTCTCGGATATGCTTATCAAGATTGCCGGCAATTTTTTCTTTATCCATACGCTGCAGCGCCGTTATTTCAGCCTTAGCGCTGCCACGATATTCAATAATCGCACCGGTATTTAATTCCATCTGTATAGTGAACACTTCATCATAAAACGGGAGCGTACCCGCTTCGTTATCCCAATAGAGCCGCTGCTTTGAATATCCCATTGTCCGCACCGGGTACAGCATCGGCATTGTCCGCGATCCGTTTTGAGTGTTCTGCAGCGCTCTGAGCGGAATTTCATAGTATAGATCGTAATTTGCTTCTATTAAGTGATAATCCTTTCCTGCCCGCTGAACAGGGCCTTGATAGGTATAGGTAACGTCGACAGGCACGACAAACGGCTTTTGAATGTTAAAATTATCCCGCAGATCATGTGCCTCGCTTGCCGAATGCCGCCAGCTCTCACCGATTTTTACGTCGTACTCAGGAAACACCGGCACATCCCGCACCACCGGCATAAAATACTGTTCGTCAATCGTATAAATACCGCGCTCATCCCTTCTGAATACGCTGGGATACGCCCGCCCCCATGCGAATGTCCGATTACTGCTCTGCTCGCTGGTCATAAAGGTACAGGTGTGAAGCCCTGATGCCGGAACACCGGAAGCAGCCTGCCGCACATCGGAAACGGTCACGGTAACGCGGTTGGTAATATACGCCTTATGGGCAAACTGCCTATTCAAATAGACATCTTCGGTAACCGTAGAATTGATCCGGTAGGTATCCCCTTCCTTAAAACGGAAGCGGAAGAGTTCGGCATGGAGCGGAACAAAAAAGCCGAACATAAAAAACAGCCCAAGGCAATAATGCGCAAACCGTACTTTATCAAAGCGGATAGGGAAAATCATGTTCCAAGTATCGGATAAAATGCCGCAGCTCTTAACTGAAAGCAGGTTGTGTTGTAATACGGGGTTGACATTTCATATTCATTTAGTCAATATAAGATAACATTAGGAGGTTATAATGTTATCTAAAAAACATTTCGGATACGGTGCTGCGCTCGCTCTGTTGTGCGCAGTATTTTTTACCGGATGTGCATCAACATCTGCAGCGGCAAAATCTGAAGCAGGCAAAGGACTTGCGGCATGGAAGGGCGAATGGCAGTCTTTCAGCGCAATTTCCGGCGCATCTCAGCTCAACGAAGCGTATAGAACGCAAGCGGAAAAGATGCCGTATTATACCGAAGACGGTCTGAAAACGATGGTGTCTAAGATGCTCGCAACATCTATTGTAAAAGTAGCGTTCGACGGTTCCGACACCGTAGCATTCACCGTGCTGGATAAAGACGGAAAGGAACAGAAGCTGTCATGCACCTATCGGGCTGTAGGGACGGCACCGATTAAAGGCTTTGAAAAAGCGATGTGGTATACGTTTGAAGCAGCCGAACAGGTACCCGGCCTGTCGGATGCGCGCTATTTTATTGCGGTTCCCCCGCATAGAGATGATGGCGACGGCTTACTGCACTGGCATGTACGGTTCGGCGGCAAGGATATTGAATCGCTTGTGAATGCGGATCCGCTATGGTGGCCGACCTATGTTGATGCAGCATTTACAAAAGAAGAGCTGGTTAAAATGTTTACCCCGCTCATTCCCGAACTTGCCGGAATGCTGCCGAAGGCATCGCTCGCTGCATATAATGGCAAATGGATCAATAGTTCGCTCATTTATGATGATCCCCGCCCGGCGGTACAAAGCGCCTATACACAGCTGATTAAAGAATTCTCCGGTAAGAAGGACGGCGAAGACTTTACAAAAGAAGAAATTATCATGCTGGCAAAAAAATCCTACGGTAATGCATCCGATTTTACCCATCTTGAGTTTATCACCGGTGATGAAAAAAACGAGCTGGTGGTTTGGAAGGGCAATAAGGAAGTTTCCCGTACAACCTATAGCCGTGACGGAGCAAATGAACTGCGGGCAACAGCCAATGCGTTTACCTCCGCCGACCGGCAGAAGGCAGGTAAGTTTGCATTCTTGTCAATGACAACGCCGCACGGAAAACCCGCCCACATGCATGTATGGTACGGCATGAAACCAAGCGAAATCACCAATACTGACGGCTCGAAGCCGACTTGTATTCCGGCAGATGCGTCAGAAGATTTAGTTGCAGCCCGTGTTATGAGCACCGGCCGTAAGTTATTACAAAGCGCATTAAAAAAATAAATTGAAACGAACTCCTCTAAAAATGAACGTTTTTAGAGGAGTTGCAGAAATCATCCTATCGTTTTCGTGCAACCGATAAGACACGGCTGTATTGCAGCTTGCGGAATATATCAGAAAAGCGTGCAAAAAGAGGGCGTGCTGTCACATAAAACGATGTTTTCTTTTATTTTCCGTTCATACTGAACCCCTGATCTCCCCCCGGCTCCCTTGATTAAAACGATAAAAAGCATAATACTCGACAAATGACCTATTCAACATATTGCATTACCGAGGTTATTATGGCGGTAATCGGTTTTTTCTGCTTTATCGCACTGTATTTTATCCCGGCCGGATATGGAAAAATGATCGGAAAGCAATGGGGATTTAGTTTTAACAACAAAGCGGCATGGATACTTATGGAGCTTCCCGCGCTGCTCGTGATGCTCGGTCTGGTGTTTGCCGTCGATTCTGCACATCGGCCGGTGCGAATACTGCTTGCAGCCTTTTATATTCTGCATTATACGCAACGAACACTGATTTTTCCCTTTTTACTGAAAGGGAAAAGCAACATGCCCCTCGTGATTGTACTAATGGGGATGCTGTTTAATACGGTGAATGCCTTTCTAATCGGCCTCTGGATTTTTTATTTTTCTCCGCCGGAACAGTATGCACGTGCATGGCTTTTGACGCCGCAGTTTATACTGGGGACGCTGCTTTTTTTCTGTGGAATGATTATCAATATCCGATCCGATTCCTACATCCGCTCGCTGCGAAAGCCGGGCGATTCGCAGCACTACTATCCATGCGGCGGAATGTACCGGTTCGTTACCAGCGCGAACTATTTTGGGGAGCTGCTTGAATGGCTCGGCTTTGCCGTACTAACATGGAGTTCCGCCGGTGTCCTATTTGTCTTTTGGACAGCCTGTAATTTAGTTCCCCGCTCCGATACCATCCACAAAAAGTATGCGCGGGATTTCCCTGAAGAGTTTGCCCGTTTCCGGCCTAAGAGGATTATTCCTTTCATTTATTAAGATCGATTTTGAATGGAACAGACGATCATCCATCCTTTTCCGCCGATCTATAATTCGGAATCGCGGATACTGATTTTAGGCTCTTTTCCGTCTACGGCGTCCCGTGCCCGGGAGTTCTACTACGGCCATCCGCGAAACCGGTTTTGGCCGCTTCTAGCAGCACTACTGAATGAGCCGGAACCATATACAATAGAAGAAAAGAAACAATTACTGTTGAATCACCGTATTGCGCTCTATGATGCCATAAGCTCGTGTGCGGTCGACAATTCCGCAGATGCAAGCATTCATGCGGTGGTTCCGGCAGATTTAAGCGGCATATTCCAAACAGCGGCAATCCAAGCGGTCTTTGCAAACGGCAATAAAGCCCATGAGGTATGCACAAAGCAGATCAGCATTTCCGCTGTAAAATTGCCGTCTACCAGCCCGGCCAATGCCCGTTTCCGTTTTGATGATTTACTGGCCGCATGGAAAGCAATCCGCACATATTTGTGATTCGCAAATGCAGCATGCAGAAAGATCAGCGATGCAAAAAGCCGAACAAAGGGTTCGCCTCGGCAAATAGATCATTGAATCTTGCATAGAAGCAGCTTTCGGTATATACTTATAGATGTTTATTACTTTCTAGGAGGACTATAATGAACAAAAAGATACTTGCTTTGTGCGCATTCATGCTGCTTGCGGTGATTGTTTCCGCGCAAACGGTACAGCCCAAAAAGGAAAAATTCAAGGTTGACGGTCGTGATAAGGCGTATATCTATCTGACTGAAATTTACAAAACCGATAACTGGGCGGAATATTACTGCGTATATGAAGAAGATAAGAACTCTTTTAACGAAAATGCAGCCGAAAAGGCAATGTATGAGTTCTTTTCAAACTACAAACGGGAGCATGGGTTCTCGTCGGTTGAAGTTGAAGATTTAAAAGGTGCGCTGACCGGCAAAACCAACACGACAATGGAAAAGCGCATTATTTTCCGTCACGTGAATAGGCGCTAAGCGGCATTTTACACAACAACGGCAGCTATGCCGTAAAAGCGTGCTTGGCGGATGGTGTGACAACGGTCCGCCAAAGCAGTCCGTATTATGAAATGGTAAGGGGGAAGGACATGAAACCGACACTGTTAGTTTTAGCAGGAGGCATGGGAAGCCGATACGGCGGAGTCAAGCAGATCGATTCAGTAGGCATTCATAATGAAACGCTGCTGGATTACGCAATTTACGATGCGGTTAACAACGGCTTTGGAAAAGTCATATTTGTCATTAGAAAAGATATTGAAGCGGATTTCCGCGAACGTTTATTCGACCGGATTGCCCGCAATTGCGATGCCGACTATTTGTTTCAGACCATCGATTCATTGATCACGCCGGATCAGCTTACACAAGCAGTGAACCGGAAAAAGCCGTGGGGCACAATCCACGCGGTGCTCTGTGCAAAGGATGCGATTAAAAACCCCTTCGCGATTATCAATGCCGATGATTATTACGGACGCAAGGCCTATAAGACCATGGCGGAGCATCTGTCATCTATCGATTCCTATTCGCCCAATCACGCAATGGTCGGCTATATTTTGGAAAATACAATGAGCGAATCCGGTTCCGTTTCTCGGGGCGTCTGCCATGTTGAAAACGGAATGTTGGTATCGATGAAAGAACACACTAAGATTTCTTACGGAACGGAAAACGGGCAACGGGTCATCCTTTCTCAGCTGGAAAGCGGGGTTGAGCACCTGACCGGAAAAGAAACCGTTTCGATGAACTTGTTTGGATTCAGCCCTAAAGCCTTTGAAGGCTTCCAAGTATTTTTTGAAGAGTTTATAAAAAAACAAGCTGCAAGCGAAAAAGCCGAATGTTTACTGCCGGAAGGCGCCAGTGCTCTGGTGACTAACGGGCTTGGAACCATTAAGTGCTATACCACAGATGAACGATGGTTCGGAATGACCTACCCGGAAGACCGGCTCATCGTGAAAAAAGAGATTGCACAAAAAATTACAGAACACTACTATCCGGAACTTCTCTGGAAATAGCCGTATAAAAATCTTACTTCAATTATTCGATGCTTTACGGCACCTGTTGAGGTAACTGAATGCCGCTTTCGTAAACGGATTTTGCACGGAAGCGGCATTCATTCCTTACATCATTTCAAACGGTTTGATATATTTTGTCAGTTTGAGGTATAAGAGCCCGCAAAGTCCATGACGGAAACGGCATTATACGGCGCTTTATCTTTATCGCTGAAGCCGAACCCAACCTTCTTAAACTCTTTCCGTAGGATATTGATCCGGTGCCCTCTGCTCGGAACCCCATCGTCGATCAACAGCTGAGCAACAATTTCACGCGCGGTTGTACTACCGTACGCGCAGTTTTCACCGCAGGTAATGCCCCAACTGCCATACTGGTTGATACGCGTCCCCGGATCGGACTTGTCGCTTCCCGTATGCCCTACCCTGCCGGTACGCGCCTGATCATCGGCAAGCCATTGAGCTGATAGACACAAGCCTTTTTCCAGCGACAACGGATCGACTGCAGCGGTAGACATCAACACGCGGATACATTCCTCAACGGGTGTAACACCCTCCTGCGTTTCAAGAGGGATTTTTCCCGGTTCGGTGTAAATCTTTCCATTAAACAAACGGCGACGGGGTACTAACACCTCTTCCGCATATTTGCGCGGATTTGTCCTGACAAAATTCAGCTCCGCCAGCACTTCCACAGCAAGCGGAGTCGCGTATGCAGGAGTCTCAGCCTCGGCAGGCGTAGAAGGCTTAGCAGACGTTTCCGTTTTCGAATCAACGGTAGGCGCCTGCGGTGTTTGCGGCCGATCTTGCGCAGCGGAAGTATCCGGACGGTCTTGCCCTTGGCGGTTTTCAGGCTTTGCCAGGCCTCCAGTCGCGCACGAAATCACCATCATGGTAATCCATGCCAATACAATCAAGTATTTCTGTTTCATGCCCCCACTATACGGTATTCATATCGGGGAGGCAAGAGTACTGCCGCATGTCGATAGAGCTTCAACATGATATATATTTGAAAGAAATAAAGTATTGAAGATGGTATAGAAGTCCTATATACGATAAGTTTTCGCTCTTTTTATATCATTGACGTGCATAAATAGCTATACTATATTGTTAGGAACATATATGCGGAGGTTTTCTATGGACGCAATCAATATCACGAAGGCACAAGCAAATCTATTCAAAATTATCGCAGAGGTAAATGAGCGTTCGGAACCGATTATTTTGACAAATACGAAAGGCAAAATGCAGTTTTGATTAGTGAAGATGATTGGAATGCGCTGCAAGAAACGATATATCTAAATTCCGTTCCGGAGATGGTTGATTCGTTAAAAAAGGGAATGGAAACTCCGTTAGAAGAATGCGTTGCAGAAAAAGATGTTTCGTGGTAGCAGCAGATGTATAGCATAGTATACGATAAACAGACTATCAAAGATATAAAAAAACTAAAATCGGCACAGTTGGCTATAAAAGCAAAAAAACTGATAGAAATTGTAAGGCATAATCCGTTCGCCAATCCGCCTCTGCGAACAGATCAAAACTGTGCAAAGTGATTCGGCATGTACAGATACTCGGAGCAGAGTTTTTCGATAATGCTTTGTTCATGGCTGATGATGAGCAGCCCTATGTTCCGCTGTTTTGTCACCGCTAAAAGCTCTTTCCAGATAAGCGCTTGCGTCACTGCATCGAGCATTGTGGTCATTTCGTCGGCGATGAGGTAGCGAACTTGAGGGTGCAAAGCGCGGACAATTAAGCAGCGTTGCAGTTCACCTCCCGATAGTTCGATAGGGAAGCGATGAAGCCATTCATCCCTTATACCGAACCGCTCCAAAAGCTCTGCAGACGGTTCATAGCTTTCTTTGATTATTTTTTCTATTTTCCATTTTGGATTAACCGCTTTCTCGGGATGCTGATATATGAGCTGCACCGGCCAAAAACAGCACGTGCCTTTGCGTTCTTTTTGTGCGGTATTTTCTCCATCGATTAGGATTTCTCCTGCACACGGCCGTAGGTGATTCGCCAACACCTTTGAAAGACTTGTTTTCCCGCAGCCGCTATTGCCTGCGATACCGAAGACGGTACCCTCCCGTACGGTGATATTCAGATTTTGAAAAATCCATGCATTTCGTTCATAGTAGAAGCCGAGGTCTTTGCATTCCAATGCCATATTACACCGCCTGTATAAATTCGTTTTGAGGAAGGGCCCGCCATAAAAGCTTTGCATAATCGGTTACAAGGGATTCACCGCTACCGGTAAAGGCGGAAGCAGGCGCTGTTTCAACCGTTTCTCCTTCTTTGAAGATGGTAACGTAATCGGCGATTTTAACGGCGGAAATAATATCATGGGTAATAAGCATAACGGCTTTTCCTTCATCGGCAAACCGTCGCAGTTGCCGTAACACTGTTTCCAACGCTTCGGGATGAATACCCGGGGTCGGCTCATCGGCAATGATGAGCGTTATTCCTTCCCGCACACTTGTCGCAAAGAGGATTCGCCGCAACATACCGCCTGAAAGCTGAAACGGATACAGACCTCCTGCTTCATCCGCTAATCCGTAACGCTTAAAAAGCTCTTTTTGAATGGAATGCGCTTCTTTTTTAGGCAAACCTATTTCAACTTGACGGTGCGCTTTCATAAGCGGATCAAGATAGTTGACCGATTGCGGAATAAATGCGATTTCTTTTCCACGGAACTGTCTAATCGTTTTTTGCGTTAAGAGCGTATTTTTATAGTACATCTGCCCCTCAACGACGGCATTATGCGGCAGTATCCCCAGTATTGAATGCGCCAATAGACTTTTCCCGGAACCGCTTGCACCAATGACCGCAAGAATTTCTCCTTCGCGGATACGGATATTCAATGACCGTACCGGTGTGATCAGCCTCGTTTTAAAACCATTGGCGTATTGCATAAAAGAAATTGAAAGATTATGTGTCGTTAAAACATCATGTTTCATCATTTACCCCCTGCGGTTCAATTAAGACTCGTAACGATTCCCCGATAGAATCAAAACTTTTTACCAAAATAGCAAGCAACGCTCCGGGGAAAACGGCAAGCCACCAATGCCCAAGCGATATGTGTTTTACCGCTTCGGATAGGATAATACCGGCTGACGGTTTTTCCGCCGAAAGACCGAAGCCTAAGAAGGTCATAGACGCTTCATGTAAAATAGCATGAGGAAACAGCAAAAGAAACCCGACCATGATTTGCGGAAGAATAACCGGCAAAATGTGATTTTTTACGATGAAAAGACGGCTTTTCCCGAAGGTTTCAGAAAGTTTAATATATTCAAGATTTTGTACCGCCTTAACCTCATTCCTCACCAGGCGGGCAAGCGACGGCCAGTGCGTGAGGGCAACGCCGATAATAATCCCTTTTGCACCTCTTCCGACGGCAAATGAAATCAGGATAAGAAAGACCAAATGCGGCATTCCGATAAACATGTCGATGAGCCATAAGATCACTGCGTCCGCCTTTTTCCCGCCTGCTGCAGCAAAAATCCCGAAGAGCACGGCAACGGCAACACCAATGGCGGAACCGAGCAAGCCTATAACCATCGAAAAGCGCAACCCCTTTACGGTACGCGTGAGCATATCCCGTCCAAGCCAATCGGTTCCAAAAGGATGTGCGAAAGATGGCGGTAAACTTTTGATGGAATAATCGGGAGTTAGATATGCCGTATCCAGTGCAAAGCTCAAACACACAATCGTCATAATTAAAAGCAATGAAAGCATAAGAGACCGCATAAGATGTTGGCGTGAATGTAATGCAGGCATATAATGTTCTTCTGCGGTTGTTCTAAAGGAGATTTTCATATCGGTTCCTTTAAATAGGGATTAAGCGCAGCGTTGAGAATATCTGCAATAAGATTCCCCGCAAAGACAAAGACTGCTCCAATCATTACTATTCCGAGTAAAAGCGGTATATCGCTTTTCATTCCGGCTTCGGTAAGCGTTAATCCCAGTCCCGGATATGAGAATACTTGTTCCGCCAGCACCGAACCGCCGAACAGCTCTCCGAAATACGAAAAGTGGATGGTAATGGCGGGAATGGCGGCATTTCGTATCGCATGATTTTTAAAAATTTGAAAATCCGTTTCTCCGCGTGCGCGAGCGAAAAGAATATATTCGCTTGACAGTACATCTATCATTTTTTCGCGCGTATGGAGCGTGACATTTGCAATACCGAGTACGCTTAAAGTGAGCACCGGCAAGATAAGATGATGAAGCCGTTCTGCAAGGGTTACACTGTCTCGTGCAATTCCGATGGGTACCGAAATTCCTATCGGGAATATATCGAGCCATACTGCGAATATCAGTAAGAAGATAAGCCCAACCCAAAAAGCCGGTACGGAGGCCTGCAGGTACGAAAACCATTTGATGCTTGTATCGAGTGCGGAACCTCGTTTAAAAGCCGCCGTCGTTCCGAGTAAAAAACCGATAATGCCTGAAAGTATCCACGAAATGCCCATAAGCGCACATGAAGCACCTGCGCGTGAGCGTATAATATGTGCTACCGGTTTGCGATAAATTCGTGAAGTCCCCATATTGCCGGAGAGCATATTTTTAAGCCACACGAAATACTGTGTTACCGGCGGTTCGTTCAAACCCCAATACTCCGCAATGGCTTGATATTGCTGTTCGGTAAGCGACATATCGTAATTAACGCTTGCCAGTACGGGGTCGACCGGCGAGGTACGAACCAGTATAAAAGCAAGCGCCGATAGGCCGATAAGCAGGGAAAGTCCGCGTATGAACTTTCCTGCAATAAACCGCAGCTTTGATGTAACCAGCGCGGTGTGCCCCGTTTTGTTTGCCGGAGCGGCTTCTTCGATGCAAGCCTCTGCCGAATCTACCGGAGATTCGGCAATCGGGTTATTCGGCGTTTTCATCCCATGTCCATTCGTAAATATTATGCAAAAGCGACCAGTCATGGCCGTGACTGTGGACAGGTTGTTTTCCGACATTGATGTGCTTATCGCCTAAGTAGGTATGATTAAACCTGACAAGCCAGCAAAAAGGCAAATCGCCTAAGGTACTTACGCCTGTCGCACCGTCCCATTGTGCACGTTTCCAATACTTATTCGCTTCTTCAACGCTTGATGCGGTCATTGCTTGTTCCAAATAAGCGGTAACTGTAGGATTATTATAGAAGGTAATATTCGTCCAGCCGTGCCCTGCCATACTGGGATGGTGCGATTCATAAAACTGCTGTGCATGGTGCCGTCCGCCTGCAAATAAAAGCGCATCGGTATGTGATTTTGTAATCATTTCATCCCAATTGCTGCCTACCAATTTAATGTCAATTCCCAATGCCTTTGCCTGCTCTGCTGCGGTAATTGCAACATCCGTTCGCAATTTATCGGCGGTCGGATAATACAGATTAAAAGAGGCGGCAATGCCGTTTTTTTCCCGTACACCGTTTTTTCCCATCTTCCAGCCCGCGTTTTCCAAAAGTTTGTTCGCTTCTTCAATGCGGGAATCTTGAATAGCTGTTTCGGGGTTCCACCACGGCATACCGTCTACAACGGAAAACGCGGGCTTCCCGTGTCCGTTTAAAACGGTCTTTACGACTTCGTTTCGGTTTAATCCGATATTGAGCGCTTTCCGTATTGCAGGATCACTCGTAACAGCATTACCGACAGGATACCCGTCGGGAGAAACTGCGGCGCCCGGTTTTACATACGGTAAAGAAAGCCCGCGTACATCATTCGATTCAAATTCAAACAGCTTCCAACCGGGTATTTGTACGTCAGCAAATTCAGGTATCGCGTAAATCATATCTACCTTACCCGCTTTTGCAGCAGCAAGAGCAGTATTCTCATCTAACAAAACCCATGTCCATTTTTTAAAATAAGGCTCTTTGCCATGCCAGTACGGATTTACCGTAAAAATAGCCTGCTCGCCTTCATCATATTGCTGAAGCATATACGGGCCTGAACCGATCGGATTTTCCGAATAATGTTCGTCATAGTGAGCTTTCGGAACAATCGGTACTTCGGTAAGTTGTGCAACAAAGGTTGAACGAGGCTGTTCAAGCTCAAAAACGATGGTATCTTTTTCAGGTATCGTGATGGCTTTTACAAATCCTAAATCCCAATGTGTTCCGTCTTTTTTTAACATTTCGTAAGAAAACTTAACGTCTTCCGCCGTAACCGGCTCTCCGTTTGAAAATTTAAAATTATCGTAAAGATGAAATGTCCATGTTTTTCCGTCGGAAGAAATTGCGTAGTCTTTTGCAAAGTCACCCACAATATCAAGGTCAGCAGTTTTTTGTAAAAGTGTACTGTGTAAAATATGCGCTTCGTTATACATACCCCATCGTTTTTTCGGTTCAAATTCGTGCGGGATACGGGACCCCATCGATACGATGAGTTCTCTTTTCGGTTCCATTTTAGATGTAGTATTACCGACATCCTGACCTGCCGGATTGGTCTTGCTGCACGCCGCAATACAGAGGACGGCTGCAACCGGTAAAAAAATGAGTTTTTTCATTTTACCTTTCCTTATATCTAGAGAATAAAAACGTTTGAACATTAAAAAAAATTTCAGCTGTAAAAACGTGGCGCGTATTACCGCTATTTTTTAAATAAATCGGGGGAGAGGGGGATGATATATTGATGATAATACAATGGTGGTACAATTCACTTCTTTTATAACCTTTAAAAAAAAGTAAACCGTATTTTACATTTTTTGTCAAGCCATACTGCCATGCATACCAGGGCTGCATCATATCTTGTAGATACGGTATCTTTTGTGCTATTTTAAGACTTTCATAAGGAGAACTCGACATGCGGCGGGGCTTACCGTATTTTCTGCTTTTTTCGATATATGCAATCATCAATACCTATCTGCCGATTATGCTGCGGACAGTCGGTTTTTCCGCGGCGGAAATCGGGCTGCTATTAGGCATTATCGAAGTAACCGGCGTGATTATTCCGTTCTTTATTTCGCTGCAGCTGGATAAAACCGGCCGTTACGGCTTCACGATGGGCATACTCGGATTGGATATCGCCTTGCTGCTGCTGCCGCTCCTCGCCTTTCATTCTTTTTTGATTACGGCAATTTGCCTCGGTATTTTTGCAGCGGGGTTTAAAGGCTTGGTACCGGTACTGGACGGTTTTACGGCAAAAGAGCTCGGGCCGCACAATACGCAATACGGTAAAATCCGCTCGCTCGGTTCCATCGGGTTTGTGTGTACCGGCCTCTTCCTGCAGCTCAGTCCGCTGATTTCCGGCAAAAACCCGGCGTCGATCATCATCAGTGTGAGCGCTGAAGCCCTGCTGTTTGTCGCGGCACTCTTCTGGGTACCGGGGCTGCGAAAACAGACCGGCACTGCGCACGGCGCCGGAAGCAGCATACCGGCCAATGAGACCGAAACAGCTCTATCAGCGGCAGCTCCGAACCGCCCATCGGCTGACGCCGCGCTGCACCCCACTGCAAACCCGGAAACAGCGGCCTTCTTTCATCATGCGCGGCAATTTTTCACCGCCTTTCCAAGGCCGTTTTGGGAAGCCCTGCTGCTGATCTTCCTTGCCTTCCTGGGATTAGTTCCTTGCCAGCGCTTTTTTTCGCTCTATGTAGAAGAATACCTCAAAAGCAACGCATCAGCAGGGCTCTGGGCACTTTCGGCGATGGCGGAAATCCCGGTGATGCTTTTCTCAGGTACGCTCATCAAGCGTTTCGGCAAAGAACGCCTGCTTGCCCTCTGCCTATTAAGCATTGCCGTGCGGAATCTCTGCTACATCGCGGTGCCGGGCATCACCGGAGCCGTTGCTGGCCAGCTGCTCCATTCGCTCAGCTTCGGGCTGTTCCATCCGTTGAGCGTATTGCTCTGCGCTTCCCACAGCAACGGCAAAACAGCCACCGCGATGACGTTTTACACGGCAGTCAACGGAATAGCCTACGTTATCGGCAGCATGGCAGGCGGCTACATCATCGACTATGTCGGCTATCCGGCGCTCTTTATCAGCTTCGGCCTGTTTCCGGTCGCCGGTATCGTACTTTACGCGCTGCTGATGCGCCGTCCGGGATACTAAAAAGCGGCATGCATCAGACGTGTCCGTTAAAATTTGATATTCAACACGGATAAATCAGCACCGAACCATTTCCGTGACAAGGCAGGGATAAAACCTTCTGCATCCAAGGCTTTCAGCTCGGCTTCTATTTTTGCGGCAAGCGTTTTATCGTTTTTCCTAAAAGCGAACGTATAAAATTCCGCCGACAGCGGTTCATCGATGACGGTATACCGCTGCTGTTCCATCAGTGTATCGTAGCTGGTAATCAGGTCGACCACGATTCCGTCCGTATCGCCTTCATCCAATGAGCGGCACAGCGTATCAAAATCGGAATATTCAATAATGGAAGCGGAAGCCAAGACCGGGTGCTGCGCTATCGCCGCTGTGCTTACAGACCCGGCCTGTACGCCGATCCGCCTTTTTGCAAAATCGGACAACCGCGCATGACTCTGCCGGTTCAGCGTAATCATCACTTGGGCATTTTGCAGATAGGGCGTAAGCAGCGTATAGTGCTGCTGCCGCTCGGCAGTAACGGAAAAACCGCTCGCGATACAATCAATCCGGCCGTCATTCAGCAACGCTTCTTTTTCAGACCATTTGATGGGATAAAAAATCGGCCGTATTTTCATACGCTTGCAGATCGCCGTAAAAATTTCAATATCATACCCGGCGTATTCCCGCTTTTCGTTTCTGAATGAAAGAATCGGCATAGAATCGTCAATACCGATGACCAAGGCCCGCTTCACCAGCACTTTTGACAGCGACGGGTCTTCTATATATTCGATATGAGCGCCTTTGCCCGCACAACCGATACAGCACGCGGCGAAGCATGCAATAAAAAAGATGCCGTTCCATTTTTTCATCATTACACCCTTGCGAGCACCGTTCATTCAGTCAGCATTGCAATGAATGATCTGCTCCTTTTTTAATACTTTCCGACAATCGACACATCCGCGCCGAACCATTTTGTAGAAATTGCCCGTAATGTTCCGTCTTGAGCCATATCGTTCAGCAGTAAATTGATCGTTTTCAGCAGCTCATCATCACCTTTTCTGAGCGCATAGCTGTAGGTCGCAATAACGAGCGGGTCGCCGATTGGACGATAGGATTTTTTTTCTTTTGTGATCTTACTATAATAAGTCAATAGATTGATAATGACAGCCTCAAGCTGGCCGTAATCCAGCGCAATCAACAGGTTTTCCAGCCGGGGATAGAAATACGGCTGACGGGAGCTGTGCTCATACAGCGGCGAATTAATGACGATATTGCCGATTTCTTCATCGGCCACAAGACCGATCCGCTTATTCCGTAAATCGGCAAACGTCCGATAGGGCATTTCGCCGGTAAAACTTTGCGCAACAACAACGATCAACGCATCGCGCACATAGGGGGTGCTCAGTAAAAAGCGCTCCGCATTCCGCGCATTATTGATAAATCCGCTCGCGATATAATCGATTGCGCGATTTTCAAGCTCGTTAATTCTGGTTTCTACGGTAACCGGGACAAGCCGCAATTTGACGCCCAGCTTATCGGCAATGGCCTGCGCAACATCAACTTCATACCCGATGATGCCGCCAGAACTGGAATAAAAGCTCAACGGAGGCACCGACGGATCGATACCAACCACCAGTTCATTGTTGACGATGATCTTTGCTAATGAGGAATCGTTTGTTTCTTCTTGTTCAACGCGGCGATCGGTACAGGAAAAAAGCATGAGCAGTAAAAAGATGCCGAACGTTCTCCGTAGTTTCATTGATAATTGACCTCGGGATTCTTACCATGCAGCATTGAGTATCGATAATCGGTTCCGCATAAGTCCTTATACCATCAGGAATAACAAACGCTGATACCGCAAACGCGTATAACGAAAAGCGGTAACAATGAATGAAGCTCAATCTGCCTGACTTTTTAAAAATATCCTGCACGGATATGATGAAGAAAAGAGTATCATGTTTTGAACTGCCTGTAAAGAGCGAAAAAGGCTGCCCGCAGCGTCTTTTGAACAGACGTACAAGCAGCCTTGAACTTCCGGTATACCGTTAACCTGTAACGGTATAGTCTATGTTAGGTTGATGCCGCAGTGCGGCACTTATAATAAAAATAATATTTTGCATAAAATATAAATTTATATAAAATATATACAAGTTTGCCATGGATGGATTGTATATATTATTTTTTAGAAAAATAGTATTAATAATATAGTCTAGGAGGTGTAAAATGCTTGCAACTGCAAAAGGTTATTATAATGGTTCTCGAATTGTGTTTGACACACCTGTTCAATTTCAGTGTGGACAAGAAGTTATTGTCACGTATGCAATAATTGATAGTTTCCCAAAGAAAAAGAATTTGGGTATTCTAGTGGATTCTCTTGTAGGTTCAATTCCAAGCAGCGAAAAAACTCTTGCTGAATATCGCTTAGAGAGGCTCAGAAAATATGCAAGTGTTGATTGATACAAATGTTATACTTGATGTGCTGTTGAATAGAAATCCTTTTGTTCAAGATGCTGTAAAAATTCTTAAAATACCCGAAGATAATATGCAAAAGTTTGTTTCGGCATCTGCAGTTACAGATATTTATTATATTGCCTATCAAGAAATCAGAGATAAAATTAAGGTAAAAGATTTAATAAAAACTTTATTACAGGTTGTTCATGTAGCAGATGTTGCTGAAGCTAATATTCTTGCTGCATTAAATTCAGATTGGTCTGATTTTGAGGATTCTGTTCAAAATTCTGTCGCAGAATCACATAATTATGATGTTATTATTACAAGGAATAAAGGTGATTATAATAAATCAAATTTACAGCTATTTTCTCCCAAAGAATTTTTAGAAGAAATAAATAAAGAATGATAGAGGAAATACTGATGAACAAATAAACGAAACCTAACACCCGCTTCAACCTGACATTTGTTTTGTCATAAAACTTGCTTAAAGTGCCTATACGGCACCGCAAGTTTTACGCCAACTTTGCCTGACGCTTCGCTTCGGCAAAGCCGCAAATGCAGGTCAAGCGTAAGTTAGGTTGACCTGCCTAAAGGCAGGCAGGTACGGAACCAGCCTATAACATTTATTTCGACTGAAAAATAAATATTATAGGAGAATTTTATGAGCAAGAAAAACAAAGCTGCAGAACTTGCTGCAGGAGCAGGAGCTGCCGCTGGTGCAGCTGGAGGAATTGCAGGAGCGAGTGCACTTGTAACAGCTGCTGGAGGCGGTGCTAGTGCAGCAGGGCTTACTGGTGGATTGGCAGCCTTAGGAGGCACTATGGCTACAGGGATTACTGCTGTTGCAGCCCTTCCAGTAGCTGCAGCAGTTGCTACTGGTGCATTGCGTATGGTATTGTCAGAGCAGTACAAGACAGTATGGACGAGTAGGATATACCGTTAGGGGGAATAGACTTGACACGAGTGTACGAAATAACGTACGCTTATGTCAAGTTTTAGCGGAGGTTTCATGGCAATAGTAAATGTAACAACTGCACGTGCAAATTTATATAATTTAATAGATGAACTAGAACAATCTCATGAACCGGTGATAATTTCCGGAAAGAGAAATAATGCTGTTTTGATTTCTGAAAGTGATTGGAAATCACTGCAAGAGACGATATATTTATGTTCAATTCCCGGAATGTGTAAATCTATTCTTGAAGCAAGTAAAGAGCCATTGGAAGATAGTATTAAGGAACTTGACTGGTAATGTGGACTGTAATTTATTCAAAACAGGCAGTGAAAGATAGCAAGAAAATTGAACAGTCAAATCTAAAAAACACAGTAAAACATTTAATTGAAATTATAAAGAATAACCCTTTTGAAAATCCTCCGCCGTACGAAAGGTTAGTTGGAGATTTAATAGGAAAATACTCAAGAAGAATTAATATCACTTCGTTCAACTAAGTATTGATTTTACAATACTAACGACTTGCAAATTAGTATCAAACAGGTGTATATTTATATCAGAGAGGTATAGATATGAGCCAGTCAGCATTTAGTGTTAGAATGGATAGTCAGTTAAAGAATGAATTTTCTCTCATTTGTGAGGATTTTGGTATGCCTGTTTCTACCGCAATTACTTTATTTGCAAAAGCCGTTGTACGTGAACATAGAATTCCATTTGAAATAAAAAGTGATTTACCGAATAGTCTTACACGACAAACAATCGAGCTTGCTGAAGATGGAAAAGAATTACATGGTCCTTTTTCAACTATTTCTGATTTGAGGGCTTCATTAGATGCTTGATCTTGTATACACAAGTCAATTCAAAAAGGATTATAAACTTGCTCAGAAACGTCATGTTGATATTGATGAACTTTTCAAAGTAATCAGTATGCTTCAAAAACAAGAACCGCTTCCGGAAGAGAAACGAGATCATTCTTTAGTTGGAAATTATAAAGGTTATAGAGAATGCCATGTTCGTCCTGATTTGCTTTTAATTTATACGATAAAGAAAAAAGAATTGGAATTACTTCTTTTTAGGATAGGAACACATTCTGATTTATATTAAAAACACCTAACACCCGCTTCAACCTGACATTTGTTTTGGCACGAAAGTTGCTTAAATGGTCGCTGATACCGCAAACGCGTATAACGAAAAGCTGTAGCAATGAATGAAGCTCAATCTGCGTGACTTTTTAAAAATATCCTGCAGGGATATGATGGAGAAAAGAGTATCATGTTTTGAACTGCCTGTAAAGAGCGGCAGGAGGGCAACGCAGGGATTCCGCATGAGAGGCAAAATAGAAGAATGCTGCTCTATTGTGCGTGAAAGTCAGAGGCCATTCAGGCACTTCGCTTCGCTCAAGGCCATTCATGGCCTCTTTTTTCACGCACTTTTCATGCCTTTGATCTATTTTGCCTGCTTTGTCTCTGCTGAATCCCTGTCCTCACTAAAAAAAAGTGTGTATTTTTGAATTTCTATATTCTGAAAGCATTCAAAAATACACACGGACATTATGAGCAAGCCTCCTGTTTTGCTGTTATCGTTCAAGATTCTTTTTTCATGCTGAAGCCCTGCTCTGGCAAGTCAATCTTTGCCGGAGTTACATACTTGGTAACATTGTTCCAAAATTTTCTACACAAAACAAGGCAGCTTTCAAAAGTTCAGTATATTACATTTTTGTAAAACTTCTTCAGCACAATCAACAACCCCGACGCAAGCGTCGGGGTATTAAACCCTCCGCACGAATAAACCGGTATAAGCCGTTAGTGAGCTCTATTTTTTACCTGATATTAAAAGCGCCCTTCTAATACGGCTTCTCTTAAACATTTATTCATTCGCGTTTGATATTCCTCGCCGGTCGCTTTCATCATTGCTAAAATATCAGCATCAACCTTGAACGAGATTAAAACTTTTTTAGGCACAATATCAAAGTATTTTCTATGATAGGGTACAAATTCTTGTAATTCTTCCTTTGTGAGTTGAGGGCTGTCATCATCATAAACGATAGGCATCTTTTCAATTTCTGCAATACGTTCAGCGGTTAATTTTTTTGACATAATCATTGTAAAACTCCTTAACGCTATTGTCTGCTCTTTGCGCCGAAATAATTCTGGTTCGTGTTCTTTCCGTAAATGTGGTGATCACCACCAGAAGTCCATTAATACATCCAATTCCTCTATATCTATCCTCTTCGCCAGAATGCTCTTCATCATACCTCACTAAAAAATAAGGATCATCAAACACTTCTAAAATTTCTTCAAAATCAATACCATGTTTTTTCTTATTTATTTTATTTTTTTCTTCATCCCATTCAAAACGTCCATTCTTGCTTATTATCGTGTTCCCCATAAAAATCCCTATAAATAATATATATTGATAGAAATATACTGTCAAATGAACAGCTCCAGCGCAAATTATCGAGAGTATTAATCTCTTCCCGCATGAATAACTCCGGCAACGCAGGGATTCCGCATGAGAGGCAAAATAGAAGAATGCTGCTCTATTGTGCGTGAAAGTCAGAGGCCATTCAGGCACTTTCGCTTCGCTCAAAGGCCATTCACAACCCTCTTTTTTCACGCTTTTCTAACTATATTCCGGTCTTTCATTGTTTTTTTCACTGCTGAATCCCTGTCCTGATTAGAAAAGTGCGGATTTTTGAATTTCTCTGTCCTAAAAAGCATTCAAAAATCCGCACAGGCTCTATGAGAAACCCTCCTGTTTCTCTGTTATCTCTCACGAATTTTTTTTCATGCTGAATCCCTGGAGGGCAACGGGCTGTATTCCGAATGGAGTATTATTACCGCAGAATAAAAAAAGGCTGCCTGCAGCGTCTTTTGAACAGACGTACAAGCAGCCTTGAACTTCCGGTATACCGTTAACCAGTAACGGTATGTTCTATGTTAGTTATTTTTTATTTTTCTCCAACCATACAGTTCTTCAGGATCCTTAGAAGTCAGTGTTTTCACAAAGCGAAGCTTCGGTACCGTATATCCTTTGCGCGTACCGTCGCTATAAGAACCTTCAAACGAATTGGTCTTCACCTCGGGGCTGATATAGACAAACGTTGACCCCTTCACTTCGTCTTCAAAGGAAATAATGATCTTATCGAACGCCTTAGGATTAGTTCCAACAGTTGACTGCACCACAATGACATCCTTAATAACGAGCGGACGTTTTCCGTTTGGCACCATATCGTAGTTACTGAAGCACTTAAAGTTATCCTTTGCTACCGTAGCGGGATCAAAACCTGCAAAGAAGGATGCATCTTTGCTAGCATCTTTATTGGCAGCAGTCACCTTTACCCACTTATTATCAGTAAAGACGTTATAACCCGAGCCGAGGCTGTCCGACTTTAAGGTAATTTCAATGGTCTTCTTATCCGCTGCGAACTTCCACGTTAAATCGTTTATTTCATCGTTTGTGTCTGTGGGCCAATTATCACCTTCCTGCAGCGAAAGATAACCGGTCTTTAGAACAGAATCAGCAGAAGGAAGAACAACTGTTTTAGGACCGTTATGCTTAAGGTGAGCCCTGATCGGGTACCCAAAACTTCTTAAGCCCGTTAGTTGAATCTGATCGGCATCAATTAACCGCGCCCGCAGTTGGCGGTTCGGTTTTACGTCGATCTTGGAAACCCATGCATCCTTTGTAGTATTTGCTGCAAAGCTGACAGCTACGTTCTCCCATGTTGCCTTTTCCCAATTGTACTGCTCAAGTTTCAAATACTTATTCAGTACCTCACTGGCAAATTTATTCAACACGTCAGCCGTATATGCAACGTCAGCCGTATATGCACTTGGATAATTAATAAAACTGCTCACGAAAGCCGAAGTGTCCAGCGTCAGCGTTTTACCCATATACGCAAATTCACTTATTACGGATCCTGTTTTCACAGCCAAAGAGGCAAAAACATTCTCACCCAAGAGCGTTTTGTTCAGAGCGCCTGTCTCTTTTGCGTAATTGTAATTTCCTAGCAGAGGTGTTGCAGAAGCCCGCGGAATAGCGAAATACTTCGCATAGTCGTCATCGTCTTTTTCACCCCATACGTCGTCGCCATCCGAATTCAGCAGCGCGCCGTTTACCGCACGCATTTTAGACGCGGTTACATACACATACAGATAATCAATATCATTTGTATTGACGGTCAAATACGCCTTCGTACCCATACTGTCAACCCGTACATCGGTGATGCTTGCAGGCGCTTGTCCAGGCATCAAATAATAGTTGGCAACATTGGCAACACTTGTTAATTTATAACAATTGACGCCCTCCCTTACCGCTTTTTCGGTAACGGGGTGGGAAAACTCGACGACAATTTGATGCAGCCGTGTATCGCCGGTTTTCGCAACGCCGTATGCGGTGCTTTCAATAGACTTCACCGTAAAAAGCCCTTCACCATTGGTTGCGTTTTTATAGTATTGATCGGCATTATATGCAAACGAATCTGCAGCCGGTTCAGTAGGTATGGCGTTTCTACAGCCTGCCAGCGCAAGCGCAGCGACTGCAGCCAACATTCCTATCTTTAATGTTGTTTTCATTCATGTCTCCTTATTAGAATTTAATGGTACAAGCAAGCTTTATATCGCCGAACTGAGTCAAGTTAATGAGCTGTGCGTTCAATGGTGTCCTATACACCAGGTCAAACGCAAAGTTGTCAACGACGTTCCAGCGCAAACCGCCCTTCAATTCCGCCTCTACCGGCTTGAGAGTGCTTCCATGTTCTACAAATTCTTCAGTCGCACCCGCAGAGCTGGCGCCTGTTCCCTTCGTAACGGAGCCGTCGTCCTTTGTCGTCGTCTCAACTTCCTTTTTGACAAAAGAATTAACCGTCTTTTTTGTATTTTTATATTCTCCCCGTAACACCTTGACTTCTGTTCCCAAGTTTAAGAAGAGCCGATTCGGCACCGCGGCGTAGCTTACTGCAGCCTTTATCACGGGATCAATATTCAACGTTACGATATTTGTGGTCGTTTCAGGACCAGTTCTTACTGTTTTTACCGTCGTATTTTCATAGTTCTTTGCAGGATTCAGCTGGGTCGTTACTTTTGTTTGTTCATAAACATTTGTTACAACCTTTTTGTCTGCAGTAACGGTAATAGGACAGGCAACTCCTGCAAATAATGAAAAGCGGTCGGTAAAGTCTTTCTGCATCGTATATTCCACATTCAGCTTATTTTTATAGAAGCTCTTAGTGGTAAAGTCAGCATCAAACGTATCGGTACGAACGCGCGTGCCTGTAGGACCATACACATCGTTCGATGTGTCAGTATTGATCTTATATTCACCGCGAACCTTGTGCGTTTTGCCGCTTGCATCCTTATAGGTTTTTCCATACGCGTTTGCGGTTAACTCATAGCCGAATGTAAAGGAGGAATTAAGCGAATCACCGAGCGCAAGCCCCACACCGAGCTTTCCAATAATACCGACATGAGAGTCGTTCTTTGCCTTTGCTGTTTTCATAACAGTATAATTTACATCGCTTGCTTTTTTAGTTACCGTCTTAAAGCCGTAGCTGGAATCCTGATTAACGTAAACTTCAAGTCCGGCAGTCGGAGACAGGGTCATTCTGCCGAGCCCTACATTCATACCGAACTCGACGAACGGCAGATGTTTTGCCGCATTGATATAGCCTTTGGGGCTGTACACTGTTTCATTAATCCCACCTGCTATGGAATGTTTTATGATATCATCCTGTCCGTAACGGTTATCAGGGGCAGGAGGGGCAGGAGGGGCATTCAGTACAGCATCAGGATCGAATTTACCGGATTTATTTTCTCCTGCCCGCTTATAGCCTAATTTGATCCCCATGGAGCCAAATCCCACCAGCACGACAGCTGTATGATCGGCGGTATAGTTTTTATTTAGATTCGTCTGAAACTGCGTCTTTTTATTTCCCAGGAGACCGGTGGTACTTTCCTCAATTGTGGTGGTTACGGAATTTTTTTTGGTGCGGCCATAGCTCCCAAGATTTCCCTGATACCATGAACCGATGTACACGGGACCTGCTTTAAAAGCGGCGCCCAAGTCAAGAGTGCTCGTCTTGCCTTGTTCAAAGCCTGCGTAGATAAAGGCTTTATCAAACTTGACTTCGCCCCACTCGGTGGTGCTCATAAACTGATCGGCTTCAGCCGTCGTTAATCCTGCCGTCGCCGTATTCTGGGGAGATTCGGGCACTTTGGGAGCCTCAGAAATGTCATCCGCCCATACGGTTGTGGTTATAATCAGTGCAAGTATGCAGCTGATACAACTCATCTTTGTTTTCATACACAACTCCTTACAACTTATGTTGCTAATAGTTTATACTGTAACCATGTTGTGCAGATATGTCAAGTCAATTCAACATACTGCACCATGTTTTTTCACAGCTGATGCTCTGCATCCCATAGAAGTGCATTTCAGCTATTTAGTATGCGGAGGCTCTCTTTCAAAAGCGCATTTCGAAAGAGAGCCGTGCAACACTGCTAGTAGGACATCCCTTCTACCGCGAGGGTTTCCATCCACAGCATTTTTACTACCGTAACGGTAAGCGTCCCGTTTTCGGTTTCGGTGCCGCAGGTATCTCGTTACTCTTTGATTCTACTGTTTGTTGCGCAAGAGTCAGTCCTAACTCCCCTATGTGGGCACTGACAATGTGCAAGGGA
>CAUTXW010000035.1:0-28756 GCA_963542655.1 uncultured Treponema sp.
ATCTGGTTCTTTGCAGGCTGACCGACAATCCGTTCATCTTTTTTGAATGCAACGATAGAGGGGGTGGTGCGTCCTCCTTCTGCATTTGAAATAACAACAGGCTCTCCGCCTTCCATAATTGCAACGCACGAATTTGTTGTTCCTAAATCAATTCCGATAATTTTTCCCATAATAAGACCTCCTTATATGATCCCGTAGGATGCTGTTTCTATTATTTTGTAAAAGCGCCGACAGACAATGTGCAGTCGACAGCCTATTTTGTTTCCGCCGGGGTCGGCATCAATACCATGACCTTTGCCGGACGGAGTACCCGTTCCTTCAATTTATAGCCTTTTTGCAGCTCAGCCCCAACGGTCGGTTCCGTAACCTCCGCCGACGGGTTCGTTGCAACCGCTTCGTGAATGTCCGGGTTAAAGACCTGCCCCTGCGCTTCATAGTATTGCAAGCCGTACTTTGATTCCAGCAGCGTGAGTAAGCCGCTGCGGATCATCACAACGCCCTGCATAAATGCGGCGGCACTTTCTTCTCCGGCCCTTTTACCCGCCTCAATCGCACGGTCAAAGTCATCCAATATCTGCAGCAAGTCGGAAAGCAAATTCGTATTTGCGTAATCGATCGCCTCCTGCTTTTCCTTTATCATGCGCTTGCGGTAATTGTCAAAATCCGCCGCCTTGCGCAGGTATTGATCCTGTAGTTCCCGGCATTTTGTTTCAAGGGTTGCAATTTTGTCGGTATCGGACGGCTCCTGTTGCGCATCGCGGGCGGGTTCCGCATGTTGAGCGGCATCTCCGGCAGCGCCTTCATGCTGCGGTTTTCCGGTCGCTTCAGCCGCTGTATGCTGCCCGTGTTTGTCCGCAGCGCAGCTTTCCGCATGTGCCGCAGCGTCCGTACCGGTTGCGGAATTCGTACCGGCGGGTTCTATCGGCTGAGCCTCATTTTCATGCTCATGCTTTTTTCCGTGTTTCTTTGTCATTGTTTCCTCACATTATCCGGCGTTGTTGCGCATCGCTAAAAACGGGCGTTTTTAGTAGCTTTCTTTTGAATGAGCCCCTCGGCGCCGCCGTTTATGTTGTAACCTGATGTATAAAAAATACTCACAGAATCGCAAAGGGTCAAGGAAAAAATGAGCGAAACATCGATAAACAGACCGGAGCTGCCCTTGCATTATCCGTAAAAGTTGTTAATATCAATACCGATATAGGAAAATTGATGACATCGCATACACGAGAAGTTTTAGAATTTTTCCGCATTGCGGAGATTATCGCAGGTTATTGTAAATCGGAACAGGCGCGTGAACGCTGCGTGCAAAAACAGCCGATGCAGGATGCGGCGGAGATTGCAGCTGCGAAGGAGCTGGGACGGGATATCCTCCGTTTTCTGCAGGCGGATGAGCCGCTTCCGATTAAAACCATCCCGCCGCTTGATTCCGTGATAAAGCAACTCCATACCGACGGCGTCTGTCTTACCCTAGAGGAACTCTATGCGGCGGGACTTTTGGCATTGCAGGTCGGCGAGCTCAAGGATTGGGCGGTAAAACGGAAACAGGCCGAGAGCGCTGCATATACACTCATCGAATCGATACCGCCGCTGCCGCAAACCGAGCAGGCCGTGTTCTCGTTTATCGATAAGAACGGTGCGTTGCGGGATATTCCGGCGCTTATAGCTATTCAAAAAAAGATGCAGCGTATCGAAGCTGATATTGAAAAAACGATGCGGAGCTACTGTACCGATGAGTCGACCAAGGGGATGCTGCAAACGCCTGCACCCGTATTGCGGAACGGTCGGCAGGTTATTGCGGTGCGTTCCAATTTTAAGGGACGGATTAAGGGCATCATCCACGAATATTCCCAGTCGGGGCAGAGCTTTTACCTTGAACCTGAAAGCATTGTTCTGCGGAATAACGAATTGATGCGGGCGCAGGCGGAGTATGAGCAAGAGCTGCACCGACTCCTGCTGAATATCAGCGTTCAAATTGCCGAAGAAGCGGAATCCCTGGCGGACGCATACCGGCTTGTGTTGGAGCTGGATTGCGCCGCCGCTGCCGCCCGCTGGGCTCATACGGAAAACGGCATCTTTGTGCCTGATACGGGCGCTTCTCAATACTTTTATCTACAGGCGGCACGGCATCCCTTACTCGGAGCTGCGGCGGTGCCCATCGATCTGAAACTGACGGAAGAAGAACGGATACTGATTATCACGGGGCCGAATACCGGCGGAAAGACCGTCAGCCTGAAAACAGCGGCGCTCTTTGTGCTTTTAAACCAAACCGGCTGGCCGGTACTCGCAGGGGAAGCCACGCGGCTGCCGGTGTTCCGGTATGTCGGCTGTGCAATCGGGGATGAACAGTCGCTTGACCGATCGCTTTCCACCTTTTCCGCCTATATGCGTACCGTGGGGGATCTTTTGGAAGCAGCAGATGAGGAAAGCCTCATCCTCCTTGATGAACTCGGCAGCGGTACCGATCCGCAAGAAGGGGGCGCACTTGCCATGGCTATTCTGGATGAGCTGTTTGCCCGACGGTCGCGGGTCTTTGTCACCAGCCACCACGGAGTGCTGAAAAACTATGCATATCGCAAAAGCGGCTGCGTGAATGCGTCCGTCTCCTTTGACGAAACAACGCTGCGCCCGTCTTATCGAATACTGATGGGTATTCCGGGAGAAAGCCGCGCGGTAGATATTGCCGAAAAAAACGGGCTGCCGCCGGACGTTATCCACGCCGCCCGTGCTTACATGGCGGACAGCTCCGCCGATGCTGCCGCGCTTATCAAAGGACTGATGGCAAAACATGCGCAGCTTGCCGTCTTTGAGCGAGAAAAAGAAGCGGCGGAAAAGGCATTGAAAGAAAAGCAGCGCCGGTGCGATTTACACGCGCTCAAGATTCGGCAACAAGAGCTGCTCCTCCGCTCTCAAGGCTATAAACGCCTGCATGATTTATTCGAGCAAAAACGGAACGAAATAGAAAACCTCGTGCGGGAAATCCAAGAAGGGGCACTGACACACGATAAAACCAGTAAACTCAAGCAGTTTTTTGCCGACTTCGGACAAACGCTGGCGGAGGAGCAGGCGGAAATCGGTGCAGAACAGCAGGATATTGCCACCATGCAGCACACGCTCCAAAAACCGGAGCAAAAGCCGCACGAAAGAACGCAGCGCGGGGAGGCTTCAACCCAAACGCTGGCGGAAGGCATGGAAGTATTCATTCCCCATTTGCATCGGCGCGGCGTGATTGTACGGAAAGAAAAAAAGAAGTGGCTCGTGGCGTTTGATACCGTGAAGATGAGCTTTCCAGCCGAGAAACTTGAACCGCTTAATCCCACCGCTGCGCCGCTGCGAACGCCGCAGGTTGTGGTCGAGGCGGATCTGCACCGGGAAAGCCGCCCGGAATTTGAGCTGCGCCTGTTGGGTATGCGGCTGGCCGAAGCGGAAAAGCATCTGCAAAATCAACTTGACCTTGCGCTGATGCACAATATGCATGAGTTTTCGATTGTACACGGGAAAGGGAACGGCGTACTGCAAACGATGGTGCAGGAAAAACTCGCCGCCGCTCCCTATATTGCGGAATTTTTCTTTGCGCGTCCCGAACACGGCGGTACCGGCAAGACGATTGTGCGGCTGCGGTAGCGTCATGCCGGGCGGTTACTCATGCTAATGCGCTGATATCCAGCCGATCAAAGCCGTCCAGCAGCGTGCGGGCGATAGCTTTCAGCTTTGCAAGCCCGCCTTTCCGTGCGCTTTCGATATTCAGCGGCATGACGGGATCGTGCAGCGATAAACGAAGCAGCATCCAGCCCTGCACTTCCGCGCTGTTAAACGAAATACGCACGCCTTCATACGACTGCGGCAGCTCGAACCCCGCTTTTTCGGCGCGTTCCTTAAATGCTTGCAGTACCGCCGTACCGTACTCTTTAAAATCTTCCCCTTGTATCTTAAAACGCAACTCCGCTTCTTCAATGAGCGGCGGCAGCTTTTCAATCAGGCTTTCGATATTTTTTCCTGCGTGTTTTGCGTTTGCCAGCGCGGTAACGAGTTTGACCGCAAGGAACGCGCCGTCATCAAGGTAGTAATTCTCCTTGAGCGCGCCGTGTCCCGACGTCTCCATCGCAAGCGGACTGGTAACGCCGTGCTCATTCAGCTCGCGGCACTTATTGATCACGTTTTTGTACCCGCGCATATACCGCAGGTGCGTAAGACCGAGTTCCTGCTCAAGGAAGAAGGTAAGCCGGTCGGAGGTTACCGAGTCGGTAACGATGGTACTGTGCGGATAGTCGGGCGCCAGGATCGCCGCCGTCATTACGATAATGGCGTCGCGGTTGACTTCCGTTCCATCGGACAGCACTGCCGACATGCGGTCAACATCCGTGTCGAAAATCAGACCTAAATCGGAATGGCTTTGCACGGTGGCGTTTTTAGCAGCTTCCATCGCCGCCTTGTTTTCCGGATTGGGAATATGATTGGGAAAAGTTCCGTCCGGCTCAAGAAAGCGGCTGCCGCTCGTATCGGCACCGAGCTCTTTTAATACCTGCTCCGCAAAAAATCCTCCCGCGCCGTTTCCGGCATCGACGGCGATTTTCAGACCGGCAAGCGGCTTTTCGTCGTGGAAGGTTAGTCCCTTGCGGATCGCGTTGCGCAGGTGCTCCGAATACCGTGCAATCAAATCGAACGAACGGCAGTTCGGCGCGGCGTCTACTCCTGCATCGGCATGATCAGTTCCGGCGGAATGCTGTACCGTGCTTAACTGCTGAACAGCGGCGCTGTGCAAAATCTCCGTTATATCGCTGCGTTCCAGTCCGCCCGATTTGTCGAAAAATTTAAACCCGTTCCGGTTGAACGGCAGATGGCTTGCGGTAATCATAATTGAACCGTCGAACCGAGTCTCTTCAAAAACCGTACCCATAAACATGGCCGGGGTGGTCGCCAGCGAGCAGCGTACGATAGTAACCTGCTGCGCCGCAAGCCCTTCGGTAAGCGCCTGTTCAAGCATTTCGCCGGAAAGCCGGGAATCCCTCCCGATACCGATAACAAGCGATTCCGTGCGTCGCCCCGTTTTTGCCGCCAGCCATAGTGCAAATGCCGTACCGATGTTCCGGCACACTTCCGGCGTCAGGTTAATATGTTCGCCGTCAACACCTTCCAGCGCAACGCCCCGGATATCGCTTCCGTTTTGCAGTTTCAAAAAATCATGTTCAGTCATAGTACATTCATTATACCGCAAAATCGCGCATCTTAATAAATAACGGCAGTGCCTTTTACGACAACCCCGGTTTTTCCGTTGAGGGTGATAATGTCGCCGTTGTGCAAAACCGATGTGGCTTCTTTTGCGCCGACGATGGTCGGTTTGGAAAGATTGAGTCCCATCATGGCAGCGTGACCGCTTAAGTTGCCGTTTTCGGTAATCACGGCGCCTGCCCGTTCAATGAAGGAATTCATCAAATCGTTGGTCGATTCGGTTACGATAATGTCGCCGTCTGCAAAATCGGTGAGCAAATCCTGTTCGGTGCGGATCACTTTGACTCGTCCGGTTACCACCGAATGAATCCCCGTCCCCTTGCCTTTCAGCAAAATCTTTCCGACGGTCTCAACTTTCAGTAGGTTGGTCGAACCGACAAGTCCAATCGGAACACCGGCGGTCAGTACGGCCAGTTCGCCTTCCCGGACATAGCCGTGTTCCTTTGCAAGGTTGATACAGCGTTCAAACATCTCGTCCGTCGAGTTAAAGTACGGCGTTACAATCGGATAGACATCCCAGTTCAATGAAAGACGGCGGGCAGTTTCCTCGGACGGCGTTACCGCGACAATCGGCGCTTTCGGCTTGTACTTTGACAATGCCCGCGGCGTTTCCCCCGACGCCGTTGCCGTAACAATGACCTGCGCATTCATTTCAATCGCCATCGAACATGTCGCGTGTGCAATCGCATTGGTAATCGTCAAGGAATGCTCCCGCGCAACGGCGCCGACGATTTTCTCATAGTTCAGGGAGCCTTCGGCGGTAACGGCAATACGATTCATCATCTTCACCGTCTCTACGGGATAGCGTCCCGCGGCCGTCTCACCGGAAAGCATAATGGCGCTGGTACCGTCAAAAATAGCGTTTGCAACGTCGGTCACTTCTGCCCGCGTTGGACGCGGATTGTGCGTCATCGAATCCAGCATCTGCGTCGCGGTAATCACCGGCTTGCTCGCCCGCAGCGTCTTTCTGATGATCATCTTCTGCACCATCGGAATTTGCTCGGGCGGAATTTCAATACCTAAGTCGCCGCGGGCTACCATGATACCGTCGGTAACTTCCAGAATCTTGTCGATGGAATCAACGCCTTCCTGATTTTCTATTTTTGCAATAATGTGAATATTATTCCCATTTTCTTCTTCCAATACCTTCCGGATACTCAAAATATCCGCAGGCCCGCGGGTAAAAGAGGCCGCCACAAAATCAACCTCATTTTTTACACCGAATTTTAAGTCGGAAATATCCTGCTCGCTCAAAAACGGCAGCTTAATCTTAACTCCGGGAATATTGATGCCTTTGTGATTCGATACGGGGCCGTCGCTCATAACGGTACAAACGATATCCGTCCCATCCGTAACCTTCTCGACCCGCAGCTCGATTAACCCATCATCAATGAGGATACGGTCATTCGGCTTTACCTCTTTCGCAAGGTTGGTATAGGTTACGCTGCATATCTTCTCATCGCCGAGAATATCGCGCGTCGTCAGCGTAAACTGCTGCCCTTTGCTCAGCATAACGGAATTAACGCCGAAATTTTTGAGCCGAATTTCCGGCCCCTTGGTATCCAGCATAATGGCGATCGGCAGGTTCAGTTCCTGTCTAATCTTTTTGATACGGTCGATACGGATCTGATGCTCTTCGTGCGTGCCGTGCGAAAAATTCAGGCGGCACACATTCAAGCCTTCCTTAAACAGTTCGCGCAACACCTCTTCCGAGTCGGAAGCAGGACCGATGGTACAGACAATCTTTGTCTTTTTCATATATCCTCCTATCGAATATAGGCCTGACTACTTCTTCTGATGCTTGTCCTTCGCAAGCGCGTCTACTAAAATCGCAATTGCGCCGTCTCCAGTTACGTTACAAGCGGTTCCAAAGCTGTCCTGTGCAATGTAGAGCGCGATAATCAGCGAGCTCATCGTTGCGTTAAAGCCGAGGATCGATTGTACAAACCCAAGCGCGGCCATAACTGCGCCGCCGGGGATACCGGGCGCTGCAACCATCGCGACACCCAAAATGGCGATAAAGGGGAGCATCAATCCGGCGCTTGCCGTTTGCCCGTGCAGAATTAAAATCGCCATGGAACAGCTGGTCAACGTAATCGTACTTCCAGCCAGGTGGATGGTCGCACACAGCGGAATAACAAAGTCTGCAATCCGTTCCTGAATCCCGATTTTCTTTGCGGAAGCAAGGGTAACCGGTATCGTCGCTGCGGACGACTGGGTTCCCAATGCGGTCAGATAGGCAGGCAGCATCATTTTAATAGAAGAAAAAGGATTCCGCTTGGCGATCGTACACGCGATGACATATTGAATCAAAATGATGATGGCATGCAGCGCAATGACAATTGCAAATACCTTGATGAAGATTTTAAGGATGAGCCCGACTTGTCCCGCATGCGTCATATTGGTGAATACGCCCAAAATATGAAGCGGCAGCAACGGAATAATGATGACTTCGATCACCTTGGTAACGATCGACTGAAATTCGCGGGCGGCATTTTTCAGCGTTTCCGACCGGGTTACCGCAATCCCGATCCCAAGCACAAAGCTCAAAATCAGCGCGGTCATAACGCCCATCAGCGGCGGCATATCGATTCCGAACAGCCCCGGAAGCAGCGCATCTTCGGGGTTCGCATGGGAAAAGATATCGGCATGGGAACTGAGAAACAGCGGGAAAAAAACCGAATCGGTCGCAAACGCCAGCGTTCCGGCAAGCAGCGTTGAACCATAGGCGATACCCGCGGTAATCGCAAGCAGCTTTCCCGCGTCGCTTCCAAGATCCGCAATACCGGGAATAACGAACCCGAGAATAATCAGCGGGATAATAAAGCTGAGAAAGTTGCCGAATATCCCGTTAAAGGTGGCCAAAATCTGCACCGGCACATCGATATGCGCCGAACGGGTCAGCGTCCCAATGACAATACCGGCCACAATCGCAATGATAAGCCGCGGCAATAAGCCCAATTTTTTTATACTCATAAATCACTCCTTTACAGTCAACGTTTTAAACTATATGCGTGTTACTTCCGTCGTCGGTTCAAATGCATGCACATGCAAACTTTCAACCGACTGGGGAATCTGCGCCTCCTTGATGTTGTTTTTCAAAAAAGCGTACATATTGATTTTTTTTACCGAAGACGGAATAGTAACCGCCGTCAGCGCATTTTTGTAAAAGGCTGAAGAGTCGATCAGCTCAAGCGTGTCCGGCAAGTTGAGTTCCGTCAACGCATTCAGCGCAAAGGCACTGGGCTCGATCTTCGTTTCCTTACCGCCGAACGTAACGTCTTTCAACGCATTCCGGTAGAACGCAAAGCCTTCGATATCCTTCAATGCTGACGGCAGCTTTACCGAAGTCAATTTACAGACGCCGAACGCGTCATAGCCGATGCTCTCTACGGTGTCGGGGATCACCACGGAGGTTAAGCCCCGGCGGTAAAACGCGTTGTCGCCGATCCGCGTAATCGGGGTTCCGTCCGGCGCGGTTGCGGGAATGACCATATCGGTAAGCCCTTGCGTTTTTACCTTATCCTTTCCTTTTGGAGTCATGCCCTTTAATTCAGCGCCTTTAAAAATAAAATCATCATTTTCCCATACGTTTTCACTCATTCCGCTTAACCTCCCTTACATCCGATTGAGCTGTACAATCTCGTTGAATGTTTCGAGCTGCGTTTTTACCTGCCCGAAATCCGACATTTGCTGATCATAACCGACTTTTATCAACGGAATTTTTGCTGCACTGAACGCCTGCTTGAGCGACGGATATTCCATCTCTTCCGTGTCGTTAAAGTTCATCATAAAAAGCAAGCATCCGTCAGCGTTGTTATCTTTCGCCAGCTTCACGACATAATCAGGACGCTTGGTCAGGTCGGGGTCGTAGAGAAGCGGGTCTTCGTCCATGCGGGCAAATTGATCGGCGAGCGCCAGCATCGGATCGTCAATCGACAGATCGATATCGACTTTCAACGCGCGGGACTCGTGCGCCACATCATCGGCAACAACACAGACTTTGTAGTCGTCAAAGACTTGCAGCAGGCCGGGATTATCGGTGATAACACCGCTGGTAACGACCCGCACGCCGTCCCACTGTTCTTCCGGCAACGCTTCGAGTGCGGCGTTCAGCTTTTTGAGCAGTTCCGTATGCTCATCTTTCAACATAAAGTATGAGCTTTTCAGCACATAGCAGCGATCAGACGCTTTCACGCTCTGCGGATGCGAGGCGGCAAGTTTAATAAACCGGCGCTTTTCAGCCCTGTTTTCGTTATACACCGTGAACGTCTTTTTTAAGTTCTCATCGGTTACGGTAAGACCGCAGATTTTTTCCAGCTCTTCCTTCGCCTTGGTAAAGATGCGCGCATTGTACTTCTTACCGAAATCTTCTTTACGGTGCTGTCCGTGATTGATAAAGATCATTGGGATTTTCCGCCCGGCGCTCACCTTGTAATTCTGAGAAAGCGGCCGTAACGTATCATCCAGCGTTGTCAGCATCGAAGCGGACAGACCGTCGAGCGTGCCGTCCAAGGCCATTTCCAAACAGCGCAGCGCGAGTGAATAATAGAACGTCGGGAAGTATTCTTTTGCCCGTTCGATGGGTCCCTGCCCTCCCCACACGCCGAACGGCACAGCGCCCGCTGCGTACACAATCTCTTCGGGAGCATAGTACGGGAAAATCCCGACGGCTTTTTTCCCTGCCGCAAGGTACTTATCCAGCTGTTTCCGAGGATTTTCCGCCAAATATTTGAATTGTTCCAATAATTCTTTGATTGTTTCCATGCTATTCCCCCCCTACTCCAGCGTCGGCTTCGACCAATCGGTTTCTTTGGTGTTTTTAAAGTTGGTATAGATGTCTTCGCCTTTGGCCAGTTTTTCCTGCTTGCGTTCATCCATAATTTCTACCAAGCCCTGTACTCTCGTCTTGTACTGTTCCGTAGAGAAGTTCCGCTCATCGGCCTGATCGCCGTCAAAGTGAACAACCGGAATACCGAGGTCTTCCTTCCAGCGCCGCTCAATTTCGGGCATTGCGCCGCTCCACGGTTTACAGCTGCGGTTGTAGTTGACCAACGCGCCGCTGATACCGTTTTCTTTTGCCATGGTTTCGCGCCATTCAACACCGGTTTCGATACAGACGGAGCACGGCGCCTTGCAGTATGCGGCGGCCATTTCACGGACGTTGGAATACCGGAATCCGAACGCGGGCGCATATACGACAGCGGTTACGTTGACGCCGCTGTCCTTTAAGGGATCGAACAAGGGACGAAGCGCCGGCCAGCACGGAATGCCTTCAAACAAGATGCGGTGCTCTTCGGGATATTCCCATGTAGATGTGTTTTCTTTAATCGATTGTTCAAATTCCTGTGCCAAAAGCTCAAAGCCGACAGCGGCGTCTTCTTCGCAGCGGGCAGCAACGATGTCAGCCATGTGGTTGAACAGGTCAAAGCCGCTCAACGGGGACGGCTTATGCGACATAAACGAACAGGATTTCAGCCATGCAGCAGCGGTTCTGTTCGCCCGCGCACAGGCATCCTCAAACTTCTTTTCGTCGAATTTTTTCCCGGTAAGTTCTTCCAGCTGTTTAATCGCATAGTCGAACTGTCCAATCAGGTAGTCCACTTTTTCTTCGGGGACATCCACCGTATTGGAAAACGGAATGTCGACCATGATGAGCGGAATGTTATGCATACGCGCAATATTTTCGTACCATTTAGTCATCATATTGCAGATATTGTTGCAGCACAGCAAAAAGTCCGGCTGTGGCATTCTGCGTGAATCGGTCGGCTCACCCGCGGCATACGCAAGGCTGATACGCGCATAACCGCAGATATCGTTGTCGTATCCCATGTCCTCAGCCGCCTGGCAAAGTCGCAAGCCGTCTTTCTTTGCAGCCGTCGACGCCGCGTGGTTTTCGGGATAGACTACATTCAAGTCAAAAGCTTTCGCTAATTCAATTGGAAATTTAGAAGAACTCCATCCGACTAATTCACCGCGCCGTTTCGCTTCCCAGGCATTTGCATACACCTTATCAACCACATCGCGTAAAACAGCGGCGGCGGGTTTGTGTCCCTCGATCGGCCGCGGCGTTTTGTTGGGTAACTTTTCCATCTTTTGGGCCATTTGTTTCCTCCTCATTAAGCCCGCACCGGCCTTGCATAAACCGGCGCAGACCGTACTTATTTTGCCGCCTGCATACAGGGTATCTCTAAAAACTCGGTTAGATTTTTAGAGATACCCGACGAGTTTTAATATAAGTTTTTTATTAAAAAGGACTTATATTAAAACATCGCCAAAAGTTTAAGGAAAACCTCTAAAAACTAAAGTTTTTAGAGGTTCCCATACTTTTGATGTGCAAACAGAGCAGCTCCAATTGCGCCATTTAACTGGCAATACTCACTCGTGTGAATGGTAAATCCTATATTTCTTTCCATTGCCCGGACCATCCCCTTATTCAGGGCGACTCCTCCGGTCATTACTACATCATCTTGAATACCGACGCGCTTGGCCAAACTGCCGACGCGGCTGGCAATTGCCGTATGAATACCTTTAACGATATCGGGAATCTGTGCGCCGCTCGCCAGCTGGGAGATTACCTCCGATTCAGCAAACACAGTACAGGTAGAGCTGATCGTCAGCGCTTTTGTTGACTGTTCATCCAGTTTTTCAAGGTCTTCCAGCCCGATCTCCAGCACCTTTGCGATAACATCAAGAAAGCGTCCCGTACCGGCGGCACACTTATCGTTCATCACAAAGTTTTCGAGCATCCCGTTATCACCGATCTTGAGCGCCTTTGAATCCTGTCCGCCGATGTCGATAATCGTTCTGACATGCGGAAACAAGAAATAGGCGCCCTTCGCATGGCACGAAAGCTCCGACATTTGCGCCGGGACTTCCTGCAGCGAATTCCGTCCGTAGCCGGTTGCAATGGCTCCATCAAGCTGATCGATTGCCGTAAAACCGGCCTGTTCAAGTGCCTGCTTCATTACCCGCGCAGGCCCGCTCGTTCCCGTTCCCACCGGCACCACCGCCGTCGCAACGATTTCTTTCCCATCCTTGATAATGACACACTTGGAAGCAGTAGACCCGACGTCCACGCCCATAGTAAATGTATTCATATCGATGCATGCCTCCTGCCGGTTAAACTACAAATACACAAGAAAGAAAGATGATGTCTTAAAAGTTGGTTGCTTTCTCGCCATCCCTCGACGAGTTTAAAACAAAGTCTCTGTATATTAATGACTTACTTTTAAACATCGCAGTCTCTTACGACTACTTCGTATTTGTTTTACCGTTTTCAAATATCGTAAGGTCAAAATCCTTCAGTACTTCTTAGCCTAAGCCAAGCATGTGCTTTGCCAAATCCAAGAACTTTGTGATAATAATTGCGTTGGTAATATTACTGATAAAGCCTCCGATAACCGGCACAACAAAGAATGCCAGCTTTGAATAGCGGTACTTACGGCAAACTGTCTGCATCGTGGTCATCGAAACGGGTACCGCTCCTAAACCGAACCCGATATGGCCGACCGCCATAACCGCCGCATCGTAATTTCTTCCTAAAAGATTGAACGTAAGGAAATAACAGAAAGCTACGATCAAAACAACCTGTACAAGCAACAAGACTACCAACGCGGTACCTAACCCTGCAAGCTGCCAGAGCTTCATTGAAACGATAGACATCGATACGAACAAAGCCAAAGAGAACTCTCCGACGATATCGAAGGCATCATATAATACGTTGTGTTTTGCAGGATTATTTTTTGAGGTCAAATCCAGCAAAAGACGCATCGCAATTCCGCCAAACATACAACATACGTGAATAGGGAAATTGATTTTAAAATGCTTCAAAGTTAAAAATAAAACTTGTCCGATACCGCATGCAATACAAAGCATGAACACCGCCTGCAGCACATTATATTTGTCAACCAATACCCCAGCAGTACCGCCCGAACCTTCAGCCTTTAATTCCGCAGCTTCTTCTTTACCATCAAGTTCAGGATTTTCAAGATGAAAACGCTTTACCATAAAATTACCGAACGGCCCGCCGAGAATACATCCCGAAATCAAACCGAAGGTTGCCGCCGCAATCGCGACTTCCATAGCTGCCGTTGCGCCTGCTTCTACGGCAATCGGTGCAAACGATGCTGCATTTCCGTGCCCGCCAGTCATCGGAATACTACCAGTCATCATCGAAATAAGCGGGCTAATATGGAAGAGATTTCCAACCGAAATCGCCGCGGCATTCTGTAAAGCTGCAAGCAAAGCTGCAAGTATGGTAAAGATAATTACCAGCTTACCGCCTTTTTTCAACAACGCCAAACTAGCAGCTGCTCCGCTTGCCGCAAAGAACAAACAATAAAACAGTTGATTGACCGTTTTATAATCAAAATTAAGTTCAAAAATATTAACCGAATACAGCAACAATGAAATAAGTGCGAACAAAGTACCACCTACAACGGCGGCAGGCAAACAATACTTTTTTAGCACGGGAATTTTATTACGTAAAAACTCCCCTACATAGATTGCAATAACGGCAACCATAAGCGTTTCAAACATACCTAATTTTAAAACAATTCTTTCCATAAAAATGATAAACTCCAAACATCATACATAATATAAGCAGAGTCCCGTACAACTTTTTTTTCTCTGCATTATATGAGCTCCGACAATCCGTCACTTTTCAGAAAAGCGCATACCCCCGTACGGCCGGATTTAAAGCCGATACCGAGTTTACCGCTTAAAACGGATTTATCGATACCGGCGTTTATAAATCTAAAGAAGGCCTCTAAAACCGGCAGCTTTAGAGGCCTCACCGCATCTACTTCTTTACAAAGGTATTGTATTCTCTAATCGCCCGCGGCAGTAGCATTTGATGGAATGCGCAAATTGCCTTGGGATTCTGATAGACCGCATTTGCAAACGCAATCATGTACATGCGCAGATCATACAGATTGACGATTTCGTCAACCATACCGGTCTTTGCGCAATACTCCGGAACGGACTTTTCTTTGTACTCATCGATTAATTTATTCATCTTTTCGATGGTAGGCGTCAAATCTTTTCCGGCATCCTGATCTTTGACCAACCGGCGCGAATACATTGCGGTTGCCGCCGTTTCCCCATTCATAACATTGATTTCGGTTGCAGCAGTTCCAAGTGAGAACGCATTCGTGTCATTGCCCTGCGGCCCGCCCAATACATAGTGAGCGGCAGCCGTGCCCTTCCGCAAGGTAACTTCCATCTGCGGTACGTGGGAATTTTGAATCGAATAAATAAGCGACTGCCCTAAGCCCAGCAGCTCCGCTTTTTCGGCGTCGTTTCCGACATCGATACCGGTCGTATCCTGCAGCCATACAATGGGCAGCTTGTCGCGCGAACAGAGCGTTACGAACTCGTTCATCTTCATCAGACCCTGCCGGTAGAGCTTGCCGCCGATACCGACTGCGCCGTCCTTGTATTCGGGATATTTCATCAAAAGTCCCTGGAAGTTTGCGACAATACCGACTAACAGCCCGTCCACCTTCGCAATACCGGCGACAATTTCCGGCCCGTAGCCTTTTTTATACTCGCTGAACTCGCTGTTATCCACCAGCCGCCCGATAATATCGTAGATATTGTACACCTTCTTCTGGTTCATCGGCAAAATGGAATACAGATCGTTCGGATCAAGTGCGGGCTCTGCCGGATCGTCTACGCGGAAAAATTCAAGATTGTACGCAGGCAGATAGTCCATGTATTTTTTGATGCCGTCCAAAACGCCGATTTCATCGCTGTACACCTCGCGGAAAAAGCCGGTCTCGTTGTAGTGAATGGAAACCGTGCCCGGTACATCAACGCCCTTGGATTTTTTGCTGGCGGCGATAATCTGTTCGGCGCCTTCCTGGTCGATAAAACCTTTCGGGTTCATACCGCCGACGATACCGGCGCCGCCGACTGCCATATTCGCTTTTTCGTGCGCAATCAAGATTGTCGGGCTGATGCTGTGGTAGCCGCCGCCTGCGGGGTTCGTCCCATAGATACCGACAATGACGGGCACGCCGAGCTGTTGCAGCTCCGCATTCCGATAGAACGGAGTTCCGCCGCCGCGCCGGTTCGCATACACTTTTTCCTGTTCATCAAGCTTAACGCCGCTACAGTTCAAGATATAGACCAGCGGAATGCGGAGGCATTTTGCCGTATCGGATGCACGCAGCAGGTTATCGGCCTGGCCGGGAACCCATGCGCCGACGATTTTCTTGTTATCGGACGCAACGATGACCGCCCACTTTCCGTTAATCCGGCCCAAGCCCTTCACGATGCCGGTTGCCGTAACAAAATCCTGCGGATTATAGAGACTGTTCAACGGGCACCAGGTTCCTTCATCGATCAGGTCGGCAATCCGCTGTAAGGCGGTCATCTGCCCCTTTTCGTTGATGGCATCCGTCGGCGTACCCGCTTCGTGAATTTCGTCCACGAGCTGCCCGATTTTATCTTCAATATCTTTTATCTGCTTTTCATTTGCTTCATCAATCTGTGCCAACGCCTTTCCAACTTGTTCCATATTTTGGAAATAGTTCGGCATCGAATATTCACCCATTTTTTCCTCCAATGCTACTTATGCCTCTACGGGAACCTTAATAAATGCCTGCCCGGGATCGATCTCTTCCCGGATCATTTTAATGACGTCCTCGCTCGGCGCTTCGAGCAATACCGCTTTGGAAACATCCAAATCGAAACCGGTGTTTTCCAGTACATCTTCCGGGGAAGAGGTCGGGTAATATCCGGCAAGGTACATCCGCTTAGTTTTATCGTCGAATTTCAGAATACCGCGATCGGTAACAACAGCAACGGGGCCTCTGTTTCCGGGAAGACCGAGCTTTTCGCGTCCACCTGCTCCGTCGCCCCAACCGGCGCTGGTAATGTAGTCGATTTTATCGATGAACCGGCGCTTTTCGTGCTGCATCATAATGACGGTGTTTGAATAGGTCGCGATGCCGTTTGCCCCGCCGGAACCGGTAAAACGGGTCTTAGGGTTATGATAGTCGCCGATACAGGTTGAGTTTACGTTTCCATAGGGGTCAATCTGCGCGCCGCCGATAAAGGCGATCATGCGGTCGTTGTCGTTGAGCCATTCATTGGTTTCAAAGCCGATAAAACGGACATTCGGCCATTGTACGCCGCAGTGAGCCATCAGACGGTTATCTCCAACGCTGCGCGGTACTTCAATCGGCGCGCAGTCCATCAAACCGCTTTCCACAATCAGCTTACAATTCGGCGCAAAAATGCGCTTGGCCAAGGAGGCTCCGATTAACGGAAGGCCGGTACCGACAATGACGATCTGGCCGTCTTTGATGGTCTTTGCGATTGTGATCGCCTGCATCTCTTTATTGGTATAGTTCTTATAGTTCGCCATCTTACTTTTCCTCCTTTACAAGCCGCGCTGCATAGCCGAATCCCTGAACAACTTTCAGTCCCGCTAACCGGCTCGCGCCTAATTTGTCGATATATTCGGTATGATCTTTGACGCCGTATACCCATTCCTGCAGGAAGGCTTTAAAGTCTTCTTCGGTTTTTGTCACGCTGTCGTACATTTTAAAGAAGTCCGCATCGTAGTCATAATAGTTATAGCATTGAGCGGGATGAGCACCGTAAGGCGTATGCACAACCGCATCAACGCAGAATTGAGGAATTGAGTTTTTGCTGGGGTCTTTTCTGATTTCTTCTTCGGTTACAAGCTCTTCACAGGTAACGATACATTTTTTTGCGGCAATTGCGATATCGATATCATGGAACTCATCGCCTTCAATTGAACACGTGCCTTCGATTGAAGCCTTTTGCACGTGAATAATTGCCGTATCCAACCGCGGCACCGGCACAGCGATGACTTTTTCACCGGGATTAAAGGGATTTTCCACTTCTACCAGCTTATCGTTCGGAAGCCGAGGGTCTTTTGCCCGCTCTTCCTTGCTAATTCCCCATTTATTTACCAAGTCGGAACCTTGCATCAAGCGAACCGGCAGATACGGAAGGCCGAGCGAAGAAGCGTGCAGCATCAGCATCAACACGTCCTGCGAATAGTCTTCCAGCAGCATTTTTTTATTTTTTTCTATTTCATTGCGGAAACGGCGCGCCACATTCGTATAGCCGGAATTTGCAATGTAGCAGTTGATAAAGGCCTTTACCCGACCTTCACCGATCAGCATATCCCAGTCACCGCCCGCGGGGCCGGAATATCCGATAAAATCGCCTAACCCCTGGCGTAAAATTTCGTTTACCGCCGCATAAGGTTTGCGGTTTGTCGTAAAACCGCCGAAACAGAGACTGTCCCCCGATTTCACATACGTTTTAATTGCATCGTGCAATGACATAACCTTACTCATAATCAATCTCCTTCCGACATAATCTATAGGCGCGGACGAACCGTCGTGAACGAACATGGAACGTATGTAATACGCTGCAAGACAGTCGCCGACAGTACCCGCTATTTGTACAAAGAGGGAACACTAACAGCATTAGAGTTCCCTCTTCTTGATTCTTTATCAGGATTATTTACCGAAAATCAGCATGAAATACCCGGCTGCTACCGCTGAACCGATAACACCGGCGACGTTCGGCCCCATCGCATGCATCAGCAGGAAGTTCGTCGGATTTTCGGACGAACCGACCGTTTGCGAAACACGCGCAGCCATCGGTACCGCCGAAACACCCGCAGAGCCAATCAGCGGGTTAATCTTTCCGCCGGTTACCACATACAGGATCTTTCCAAGCAAGATACCGCCGACGGTCGACATACAGAATGCAAACAAGCCCATAAAGATAATGGAGATTGTTTGTACCCGCAGGAACAGTTCCCCGTTAGCTGTTGCACCGACCGTAACGCCGAGCATAATCGTAACGATATTGATCAACGCATTCTGTGCGGTATCCGACAAGCGCTGCACAACGCCGGACTCTCTAAAGATATTGCCCAGCATCAGCATACCGAGCAGCGGCGCAACTGACGGCAGCAGCAGCGCAGTAAACAGAACAGTTCCGATGGGGAACACAATCTTTTCAGTCTTGCTGACTTTCCGCAGCTGCTTCATCTTAACCGCACGCTCTTTTTTCGTGGTCAACAGCTTCATAATCGGCGGCTGAATCAACGGAATCAGCGCCATATACGAATACGCGGCAACGGCAATCGGAGCTAAAAGCTCAGGAGCCAAATTGTTGGCGATATAGATGGAGGTCGGGCCGTCAGCGCCGCCGATGATAGCGATAGCAGCAGCCTGTTTTGCCGTGAAAATCGGTAACGCGCTTGCAGCCATAAAGGTGATATAGATACCGAACTGCGCCGCAGCGCCGAGCAGCAAGCTGATCGGATTTGCAATAAGCGGCCCGAAGTCGGTCATCGCGCCTATGCCCATGAATATCAGGCATGGGAAGAGATTACTTTTAATACCGTTGTAGATAATCCGCAAAACCCCGGACGAATACCACGGATCGGCTTCTTTCATCAAATCCGCTAACGGCAGATTGGTCAAAAACATGCCGAACGCGATCGGCAGCAGCAGCAACGGTTCGAACTGCTTTACGATTGCTAAATAAATGAGGATAAACGATATGACGAACATCACAAGCTGCTGCCATGTCAGCGCAGCGAACCCTGATTGTTCCATCATGGTTCCTACAATCTTAATAAATTCCATACGGAGCCCCTTATTTTACTTCTACCAATACCGCATCCGTATCCACGGCATCGCCTTTCTTTACGCGGATAGCGGATACGGAACCGGCAACTTCGGATACGATTTCGGTTTCCATTTTCATTGCTTCCAAAATAACGACAACCTGCCCTACGGATACGGAATCGCCTTCTTTTACTTTTACCTCAAGGATGGTACCGGGCATCGGGCTGACAACCGCCCCGGCGGAACCGGCTGCAGCAGGAGCCGCTGCCGGAGCAGGAGCGGCCGCCTGAGGCACCGGAGCCGACTGCGCAACGGGAGCTGCTTCACGCGGACGAGCTGTCCGCTCCATCGGCCGCCGAGACAACGGTGAAGACCCGCCGCCGACTCTTTCTACTTCAACATCATATTTTTCGCCGTTAACAGTAACGATATAATTCATAGCTGTGACTCCTTGCGTATTATATTTTTTTAATATTCGTTATCACGAATGAATTAACGGGCTCCCGCCGCTCTTCGCTGATTGCAGCCGCAATAACGGCAACCTTTACCGCTTCCGAACCGGCTGCAGCCTGTACCGCTCCTGCTGTAGGAGCCGAAGCAACCTGCGGAGTCGGCGCTTGCACCGCTAAATTTTTCTCTAACGCGGATATAACTTTTGAAACGATCATAACGAAGATCGCCAAAAAAACCAGCGATAAAAAGACAATACCCAATCCGAGCAGCGATGACAAAAAACTTGTACCGAAACTAATGTACTCTGTTGTAATCACCTATAATACCCTCTCCATACCGAAGCGGACGTCTCGTACGCGTGTCCGCTTCGATAAACGTAAAATGTGTACCCATAACAAAAAGTGTTTCACCGTCCGGGAAGGCGCTATAACTGCAACGAGTTCATCGCACAATCCAAATACGGCAAAACACTTTTCAACTGTCGGTACGAACAGTTTTATTTCGAAAATTTATCCGACAAAGATACTCGTAAATGTCTGGATAACCAACGCATTAATAAAGTCGATAAACAGCGAGCCGACGAGCGGAACAGCCAAGAACGCCTTTGTAGAAAATCCGTTTACCGAAGTAAAGGCTTCCATATTGGCAATTGCGTTCGGTGTTGCGCCCATACCGAAACCGCAGTGACCGGTTGCGATAACCGCCGCATCGTAATCCCGTCCCATAATATTGAAGGTAACGAAATAAGCGAACAAGCCCATAACAACGGTCTGTACCAAAAGGATCACAACCAGCGGAATTGCAAGATCGGCTAATTCCCACAGCTTCATCGACATCAGCGCGATTGCGAGGAAGAAGGACAGACATACGCTTCCAATAATACCGATTTCATCGATGGGCGTTTTATTCGGAGTCTTATCCACAATATTGCGCATGATAGCGGCAATCAGCATCGGAATAAGATATGCCGGTAATGACAACCCAGCCTTTTTAATAATCGGCGTAATGATGGAACCGACACCCATTGCGATACCGATCATCGCAGCGGCTTTGAAGAAAGATTTTTCACTCATTGCAGCTTTTTGTGCCAGTGTTTCATCTTTTTCAGCCTGCTCTTGAGCTGCTTTCTGAGAAGCGTCTTCTTTGCACACTAACTTGTACTTATCCTTTAAGCGTTTTGCAATCGGGCCGCCGATAACACAACCGGCAACCAATCCATACGTTGCCGATGCGATGGCTACGACCGTGGCGCCGTTTACCCCGCGCTCTTCCAGATAAGGCCCGAAAGCGCCCGATGTTCCGTGTCCTCCGGTGAGCGGGATAGAGCCTGCCGCCAAACCGATGCCGGGATTAAGACCGAATACCTTTGCCAAGGCAACGCCAACCCCGTCTTGAATAATGACAAGGATAACCGCAGCGATTAAGAACAAAATAACGCCGATGCCGCCTTTTTTCAGTGCGGAAAGGCTTGCCAAAAAGCCAATCGTCGTGAAGAACACCACCATAAAGAAATTCTTTAAGTTCCCGTCAAATGTAAAGGAAAACCACCCCATGCTATGGCCTATCAGCATTACAATTGAGAACAGTGTGCCCCCGATAACCGGCGCAGGAATATAGTATTTCTGCAAAATTCCCACTTTTGCTTTAATACCGCTTCCCAGCAAATACAGTACAATCGCCAGTCCCAACGTCAGATACATATCAAACGTAAATGTAGCCATCTTTCAGTACCTCCTCCTACAGATGCATTTACTGCCACACAGAACCGCCTCTAAAAACGCAGGCTGCGTCATTAGAGAATATAATGGGAAGAAAATTATTGAATCTTATTTTTACAGTCGCCCGTTTCGAGATACTCTTTTACATTGTCAAAGGTTGTTTCGATCATATTCAAAGCAGCTTCGTCAGTATACGAACCGACATGTGGTGTGATAATGACTTTCGGGTACATGTTGATCAATTTTTCAAACGCAGGAACCGGCAATGTCTTTCCGTTAAAATCTTTAAAGAAGATTTCGACCTCATTATCCAAGGTATCGATACCGGCGCCGTAGACCTTGCCGCTTTCCAACGCCTCAACCAACGCATCGGTGTCGACAAGCTCGCCTCGCCCCGTATTGATAAGGATGACGTTATCCTTCATCTTTGCAAACGCTTCTTTTGTAATGATTTTACCGTTTTCTTTGATATACGGCGCATGGAGGGTGATAATATCGGATTTTGCCAGCACTTCATCCATCGGCATCTGCGTGACAATATCTTCGACGCCGGTTTTCGGGAAAATATCGAAACCGATAACGTTTGCGCCCAAGCCTTTAAACAGCTTAGCAGCCGTCATACCGATTCGGCCGAGCCCCAGCACCCCGACGGTACAATTTCTGACTTCCCGTGAAAACATTTGCTTATCAACAATGAAGTTTTTATCTTTGGTCTTATTTCCGGTATATGTAACATTCCGTAAGAGGGTCATTGCAAGCGTAAGCGCTAATTCAGCAATCGCATTCGGAGAATAAAACGGAACATAGGCCGTTTTAAATCCCAACTCCTTCGCATAGGGCACATCAATATGATTAACCCCGACAGTGCGAGTCAGTACATATTTAACACCGAGTTCTTTGTAAATATCTAACCGCTCTTTTGTCGCAAAGCAGTTTCCGCGCAGTACCACGACTTCATGCCCGGCAGCTTTTCTTGCTGTTGCTTCATCAGTCAAATATTCAGGAATCAGGGTCATTTCGTACCCGAATTTCTTGTTGACTGCTTCGAATATGGGAACTTCCACATCGCGCACTCCGTAAAAAATGATTTTCATTCCAGCGCCTCCTCGCATTACATAATGCCGACATCCATGCGCAAAACGGCGTTAAAGTGATATATGTTAAAGTGATATATAATATAGATAAAAAAAGCGGTACTTATCACTATATATACCTAACATTATGCAGTTACACACTTCATTTCAGCACATAAATAATTCTACTATGCCGATATGATATTGTCAAGGAAAGAAATACAGAGCCTCATCCAAGAGCACACCTACACAAATTGCCATACCCGTTCAAAAAGCTCGGTATATCGCTGCGTATCCTGTTGGGATTGGCGCACAAAGGCGTTGTTTTCCACTAGACCGAGGACGGCATCCCGCTCCGCCCGATTGCGGTAGGTAATATCGCGGAAATGATTGGTATAGTCTTTTTTCTTGGTGATAACAATTTGCTCTTCAATGAAGCGGCTGAGCCGGAGCGCTTCATCAAGATAGCGGTGCCACAGAGCTCCATCCAACGCCGGAACGTCTGCAAGGCGGCACAGCACACTATAGGCATGTTCCGCTCGATCAAAGGGATAGCGCTGCCAGAGCCGGTCGTATTCAGCATGGATTGCCTTCCATGAAGTAAGCTCACCGGCACCGATACGGCTGCGCAGCGCATCAAAGCAGTCGGTTCTGATCAGCTGACCGCCGACGTTCACCCACGGAAGCTCACCGTTTTTCAGCGCGAAGCGGCTGAAGCTGAATACGCCGCCGTCTTCGGTGTGCTCATCCATGTATTGCGCAAGAACGATTACCCCATACCATATCAGCATGTCGCGGTAAGCATACCATGCGTCCACGCCATGCAGAATCTTCACGGGACGCACCGAACGTTCAATATTTTCGGCGGTTAGCGGCAGCTTCCGCAGCACGTCTTGATGGAAGTCCAACAAAACCGCAGCCTTTTCCGGCGGATTTCCGGAGGCACTCCAAGCCGCCTCAAACGAGTGTTCAAGAAGCGCCATTGCATGCAGGATTTCTCCAGCAGTATCGCACGCCAAAACCGCCGTCTCAATCTTCTGTATCTTCGTCTTCCGCTTATCCCGCTTGATGAACTTGTCGTTGTTGCGGGCAAGCGCATACATATTATACATCCAGAAATAGGCGGGCATAATATCAAGACAATTTTCGTGCAGATTGTCGCTGACCAGGCTGAACGGGAAGGGAATATCCAGCTCCGCCGGATAATTGCCCTTATTCAAAAGCACAAACGAGGCAAACCGGCAATTGTGCTTGAGCGTGGCTGAAAGACCGGGCCAAAATCCACGACCGGCAATAATTTCTCCGTCGTTGCCGCGGGTATTATGATTGGAACCGACGGTAGCGGCTGCCGCCATATTCGACTGCCCCTGGATCATCGCTGCAATGAGGAATGAGTTATTATGGTGCTGCTCGTGATACGGAAAAATCAGCGCATTCAGCACTTCGCAGCAGGATATCGTAGAATTATCCCCCATCACCGAGTGGATGAGCCGGGCACCGTATTTGAGCGTACAGTTATTACCCAGCACAAACCGCACCGCTTTGACACCGTAAAAGACGCGGCAGCCGTATCCGATTATCCCATTCACGAGCTCGACTCCTTCGCCGATCTGCGTTGCTTCGTCTGCGGATGATTTAATCGTGAGATTTTTTAATTTATTCGATCCTTTAATATAGACCGATTCTCCGAACCGGACATCTTTGATAATCCGGCAGCTTTTTATCACTGCATTATCACCGACGGTACCGTAATATCCCCGCGCAGAATCGCACGAGGCTTGTGTAATCTTTTTCAGTTGAGCCATCAACGCTGCATCGTCCCGGTACCGCGCCCACAAGAACGCATCGGCGCAAATCATATCATTAAATGGAAGAATTTCGCGTCCGCCCGCCTCGTTCATCACGTCTATCGTAACGCGCACGTCTTCATTTTCACCGTCCTTTAGAATACCTTCGCCGAACTTGGCATGATCGGTTATCGCCATCTCATCGATTCTGCTTAAAATAACGGTATTACCGATGATATAGTGCGCAAGATAGGCGCAGTCGTGGATCGCGCAGTTGGCGCCGATATCGCAGGAGATAATCTTGCTGTTCGTGATACCCGCAGGCACGGTAAAATCATGGTAGCGCAGGTAGCATTCAGTCAGCGACGATAACCTGACTAAACCGGCAAACAGCGAATTTTTAATCAGCGAAGGCGTAAACGGATCTTCTACGAGAAACGTATTCCAGTTAGTACAGGTGTTCCCGTTTTTGATAAGCGTTTCAACCTCATTAAAGGTGAGCGGCCTCCAGCGGTGCACGGATTCGGGATTCTGCATAAAGCGTATGGTATATTCGTCCCGTCCCGCAGCGAGAAAGGCCTTATTAACAAAATTTACGCCGAAAGATTCGGCTTTTACAATATGGGTCGGCATAGCGCCTCCTTTCATTTCTAAAATTGATTTTTATATATCAATTCATATATCAATGAGAAATCATATAATGACTGTTCCAGCGGTTCTATTTCAACTTTTCAAACGATATTCGCGCTCTATAACGAAAAAGTCAGTGCGTTCGTAACACGGCGCGGAGTTTTTTCTTGAACGATTTAAACCAAAAGGCTCGTACGCGTTCGGCAAAAGAGTACACATGATAGCGGAAGTTCCGTACCGGAATATCAAGCGTCCCGACTCGGTGGATAATCATGCCGCCGAAACCGGTTTTAAAGCGATACAGACCGTGCATGGGATGCCCGGGATCGTCGGAAGGAGGAATCCCGTAGAAATCATAGGTGAGGCAGCCACGGTTTTTGGCATCCTGTATTGCCTGCCACTGCAAAAGGTATGCGGGCATCAAATTGCGGCGCTCATTTGACGACGCGCCGTATAGATACACTGCCTCGACAGAAGAAAAAAGCGTAATAATGGCGGCAAGCGGGGTGTCTTCAAAAAAAGCAACATACACGGATATCAGAATATGTTCGGTATTGTACTGAGGATTCAGAGCGAGTGTGCAGAGCGATTGATAGTATGATTCAGCATGAATGGCGATGCCGTCCCGCGCCGCCGTTTCACGATAGAGTTTATAAAATATCGGAATGGCAGTTTCCGCTTCAGAGCCGGAAAAACAACGAATCCGTACGCCTTTCTTTTCTGCAAGGCGGATATTATAGCGCCATTTCGGTTTACAGCCGTTCAGCAGCGCATCAAGCGGTTGCCGGAGATCAAGCTGTACCGTATCGGGCGGCTGAATATCGGTATCCGCCTTGATAATCCGATACGGCGTTTTACGGTTGCCGGTATGCGGCGTGAGCGGAAACGCGCGTCCGGGATCGTCCTGCTCTGTGCCGTTGACAACCGTACAGCCCCACGGCGGATCAAACCGGATTAAAAAGACACGAGGCGGCAGCAACGGTAACACGGCTTCAACCAATTCGGTCAAAAGAGCGCCTTGTTTCTCCGCCGTATCCGGCAACGCGGCATCCCAATCGGTATAACACTCCGGTCCCATCGGGATATATGCCAAAAGACCGAACGGCTCCAACGGACGCATCAACACCGTCAACGCAAAAGGGGCAGCCGTAATGCCGCCTACTTCATAGCGCCGGTATGTCCAGCCATGCTGCCGTTTAAATTCCGCCCAAAAGCGGGTTTGTAAAAAATGCGCGGCGGAGGCATCCGTCTCCGCGGCCGAACAGTCCTTGATCGTTACCGTACTCATATCCGAACACGATAGCGAAAAACCCTGCTTTTGTCAAAGTTTTTCAGGGTCAACGTTTATTTCCGATGCGGCAACACAGCGATTTCGGCCTGATTGCCGTCGGAAATCATCATTTCCGGCGCAGAACGCCGGTTTTGCTGGAGAACGGCGCGCGCTACACCTTCCCCACCAGGCACATCCATTCGGCTTCCGCAGCAACGGCGTCGCCGACATAGATTTTACCGGATTGTTTGATCATCTGAGCCGATACGCGCAGGTTTTTGACCTCGATGCGCACCGTGTCTCCGGGACGTACTTGTGCACGGAGCTTGACTTTGTCGACGGTTGCCAAAAAAAACAGCGCGCCGTCTTCAAACTTTCCCATAGAGCTCAGCGCGGCGCCGCCTGCTTGCGCCATCGTTTCTACCAGCACCACGCCGGGCACTACCGGATATTCAGGAAAATGTCCCTTAAAAAAGAACTCCTCCGGTTGAAAAGTATACCGGCTTTCGCTGCCTTCGTCGTCGGCGCGGATAATCTCGTCAACGAACAAAAACGGCTTCCGGTGCGGCAGTAAGGCTTCAATATCCTTCGTAACACTCATCGGTTTCTCCCTATTTTACTTTTTTGAACACTAACACGCCGTTGTGCCCGCCGAAGCCGAGCGAACCGGATGCGGCGCAATCAACCGTACAGGCAACACCTTTCTGCGGAAGGTAGTTGAGATCGCATCCCGCTTCCACATCCGGCTCCGTAAGGTTGATGGTCGGCGGACAGAAGCCGTCTTCAATCGCTTTTACGCAGAAGATTGCCTCCAACGCTCCGGCGGCTCCCAAGCAATGTCCAATCATCGACTTTGTTGACGAAATCTTCAGATTATAGGCATGTTGCCCAAAGGCTTTTTTAATCATCGCCGTTTCGGCAGGGTCGTTGATGGGGGTCGAAGTTCCGTGCGCATTGTAATACTGCACGTCCTCCGGTTTGACACCTGCGTCTTCCAAAGCCCGCAGCATAGCCGAAGCCCCGCTCGCGCCTGAAGGATCGGGACTGGTGAGGTGATACGCATCGGAGGAGCCGCCGTAACCGGCAAGCTCAGCATATATCTTTGCACCTCGTTTTTTTGCATGTTCGTATTCTTCAAGAATGAGAATGCCTGCGCCTTCCCCCATCACAAAGCCGGAACGCTTTTTATCAAAGGGACAGCACGCCTTATGCGGTTCGTCGTTGTAGTCCGCAGCAAGGGTTTGCAGTACGCTGAATGCATTGATCCCGAAGCCCGTAATCGCGGCTTCCGTTCCTCCGGCAAGGCACATATCCATTCTGCCCGACCGGATTAAGTCGAGCGCATTGCCCAATGCATCGGTACCGGAGGCGCAGGCAGTGGTAATAGTCCACGACACGCCGTGCAGTCCAAAGTGCATACTAACATTACCTGCCGCTTCATTCGGAATGAGCAGCGGAATGGTGAGCGGCGGTATCCGTGAATGGCCTGCTTCAAAGTATTTTTTGAATGCGCTCTCGTGAATTTCAAAGCCGCCGATTCCGTTTCCGATCATTACACCGGTGCGTTCGGCGTCTAGCGTTTCTTTGGTCAGTCCTGCATCCGCCATCGCTTGAACGGCCGCCGCTACGGCAAACTGCGAGAACCGTGCCATTTTGCGGGCATCTTTTTTATCCATGAATACGGTCGGATCAAAATTTTTACATTCCGCTGCAATCCGCACCCGGTCGTCTCCAACTTCGTAGTTGGCAATGTTACTGATGCCGCAGCGGCCTTCTTTTATTCCTTGCCATGTTTCGGCAACCGTGTTTCCCAGCGCGGATACGGCGCCAATGCCGGTAATTACAACCTTTCTCATAATATCCTCCATTATTAAGAGCGATGATGAGCGCCTTTCATCGGTATGGGCGCTACTATTCACTGTTGAATATCCCATCCGCCGATTTAAAAAGGTGCTTTCACAATGCTCTGACGCGCTTACGCCCCCATACCGCCGTCTACGCCGATTACCTGCGCAGTAATGTACAATGATAAATCGGAAGCCAAGAAAACCGCTGCATTGGCAACGTCCAGCGGCGTGCCTCCGCGTTTTAACGGAATGGCGGTTTCAACCCAGCCCTTACGCACCTCTTCCGGTAGGGAAGACGTCATATCGGTTTCGATATAGCCGGGGGCAAGCGCATTAACACGGACACCTCTGCTGCCGATTTCCTTTGCAAGGCTTTTGGTAAGCCCAACTAAGCCTGCTTTGCTCGCGGCATAATTTACTTGGCCGCCTTGTCCGTGCAGCCCGACGATGCTGGCCATATTGATGATGGAACCTTCCCGCTTCCGCAGCATATCGGCTGAAACAAGCTGCGAAGTGATGAACGTACCGGTGAGATTAACGCGCAGCACGGCGTCCCAGTCCTCCTGCGGCATCCGGAACGAAAGCCCATCCCGCGTAATACCGGCGTTATTGACCAAAATCTGAAAACCGCCTGATTGTTTGAGCGCATCTTTGACCGTTGCAGTCAACTCCTCGGCATTTCCGCAGTCGGCATATATTTCGTGGAACGCACTGTTGTGCTGTTGTGCGAATGCTTCCATTTCAGCTTTTCCCTGCGAAGGCTTTGTACAGAGCCCCCACACCTCAGCCCCTTCTTCCAGAAAGCGGCGGACAATTTCTTTTCCGATTCCCCGTGACGAACCGGTTATCAATGCTTTTTTTCCTTTCAATAACATATAAACCTCAATTCACATTGGCTATAAATGATGGGCATTGTAAACCGGATTTATACTTTTTGGCAATGGTAAGAAGGCTGCCTTGCAGAAGTCTATATACAGCCGTGCACGCGGTAACTTTGCATACGGCTGGGCATAAGACTCTTACGGATGTTTTTGATAAAAATCGATACCCCCGACGCAAAGCATCGGGGGGGGGGGGGGGGGGGAAGGCTTTTTCCAAAAACGCAACCAAAAGACTGG
>CAUTXW010000036.1:0-28536 GCA_963542655.1 uncultured Treponema sp.
CCTTTTAAGGCGTGGGTCGATGGTTCGAATCCATCATAGCTCAAAAGACTGCAAGGTTGCTTGCAGTCTTTTTTTTTATCCGGTGAAAAGTTGGAGGGAAAAGGCAATGCAAATAGAGGTTGAAGTAAGAAGTTACGAACTGGATGCATATAATCATGTAAACAACGCAGTATATTTGAATTATCTGGAATATGCCCGTATGGAATACCTGCGGCGAATCGGTTTCGATTATGTCGGCCTGGTCGATGAAGGGTACATGCTCTATGTGACTCACATCGATATTCATTATAAATATTCAGCTCGGCTGTATGACAAGCTCCGTATCGATGTTACGCCGCTCAAGCTAGGAAAACTATCGGGAACCTTTAAGCAAGTGATAACAAACCCCGAAGGGCTCGTGTGCGTTGAGGCAGAGGTTTCGTGGGGCTGTGTAGATAAAACCGGTAAACCGGCTAAGCTCCCGGAGAAATATCTTGTTGACGGGCTTATTCCGCAAAAGGCTTAACGGCCGAGGTAACGCACCTCGAACGCGCTACATCTACACGACGGAGGAACTGCACATTACGGCTTAAAAAGTTTCTTCTATTATATATATTAATTCATATATTCGTACATCATAAAAGGCGTCGTACCTGTACCGGTACGGCGCTTTTTTTATGCCCGCATAAGCGAAACATCCGACAGGATATTTCGCTTATTTTTTGTCTATGCGTATTCGTATATGCACATACAGCGGGCGACGTTCATTGGGACGTCGGCATCTGGCCGATTACACCCGATACCGGTTATAAAACATTAACAGCGCCGACGCCCCGCATTCGGTTAAAATACGTCAAACCGGATGCCGACCGATATACGCGGCACAACCGATTTAATTGCATTGTCTTTCGACGATTTTACCGCTTTCGATGTACCGTCGCCGACATCGGTCGGGATAAACCACAGCTGCCCTTCGGTATATACCGCAAAGCTCCTAAAATACTTCACCTTTTTCTTAGGCAGCTTTACCCGCGGGAATTCGATTTGGGCCAACATTGCCGCAAGCACCTGTACTTTGCCGCTCTGCGTTTGTGTAAAGAGCGAAAAGTTTGCACCTAATGCACCGGTCATATACAGCCATGACCAATCAGGCCCGGCAAAGCGTTCAAAGGGCAGCTCAAACACATTGGCAAGTATCTTCATGCCGAAGATATGTCCGCCGTACCGCATTTTGATGCCCGGCGTCTTCCGGTATACCCAATTCCATTGAGACTGGAGGTACTGCCCGTAGTGCAGCTGGAGCTTTACGCTGTTCCCGAAGAAACTCAACCCGACGCCCATATCCCAGAGGGTTGCGCCCCAAAAGCCCAATTCAAAATGGAGGCCCTGGAAAATAGTGGGTACGCCGTACAGGAATTTATCCCCCCTGCGGAGCGACATAGTGACATTGGTGACAGCAACATTATCGGTGGTAATTCCTGCGTATGTTAAGGCCTGATTGTAGGTACCGCCTTCATCGGGAGTAATCAGCGTCACTTGCGGTGCGGTCTTATCGACGCTGACGATCATGCGGGAAACGGCCACTTCGCCGTTCTGCATCCGCGCCCGCAGCAGTAAGAAGTGCTCACCTTCGGCCATATCACCGGTTTCAAGCCGGTATTTCCAGGCACTGCGCGATGAAACCGATTCAAACGTTCTTCCATTGTCAAAGCTGATTTCAACTTTCTCAAGCTTTTTTTCGGCGATTTGCGCACGCACTTCTTTTGCAGTCGCCGAATCATTTAACAACGCCTGTTCTTCTTCAGAGAGGCTGTACCCTGCCCTTCCCCGTAAATACGGACGGTCAACGGCAAAATCTCCCATTGCGAAATTGTCAATCGTGATCCACGGCCCGACCGGATTATACGTGATAGTATGCACCAAAGAGCTTTCCGGCTTATTCTTGACAATCTCCGCCTTAACCGCTATCTGATGATCCCCCTCGGAAAGTTCCTCCGGGCTCATTGCAAAACTGAAGTAACCGGTTGCCGAAAGCGTTGAGGTACCTCGCTCGGTTCCGTCAACATACAGGGTAACCGAATCGGGATAGATGGTACTGGAAACTTTACCGTAAACATTGAACTCGCCTGTCAGCGTTTCTCCGGTAAGCGGATACAGTAAATCGATTTTTCCTTTTTCATTGCTCCGGTCGATCACAAAGTTTCGTGCAATATTCGTCACATTTCCCGCAACATCGGAGCCGACGATTTCAAGGTTGTACAATCCTTCAGGCAATTCGCCAATGCTGATCGTCTTTGCCGCAAGCAGATTGTGCTCAAGAACCGTGTTCAAAAATTTTGACGGTACGGTCTGGCCTTCAAGCCCCTTGATATTCACCACAATGTCTTTTAACGCAAGCTCATCATATACTTGACCGGACACCATGAGCTCGCTGTCATACCGCCCGCCGGGGATCGGGTACTTAAATTCCAGTACCGGCGGCGTATTATCGATATTGACCAGCGTGGTAACGAGCGATTTTTGGCCGTACTTATCGGTCGTTTTGATGAATACGACATGCGTACCGTCGGCGACAACATGCGTGTTAAACTCATAGTGCCAGCTTTCGCCGCCTACGGCCTTATCATACGAATTCCCGTTATCAAGCGAAACTTCGACCAGCTCGATGCCGTTTTTATCGCTTGCGTTTCCCGTTATGCTGATAACATCTTTCACCATCGCCGTACTTGCCGGGCCGAGTACCTCGGTTACAGGCTGTTCCAGCGAAACGCGCACCTTCCGTTGAAAGACATTGCTTTTAATGCCGTAAATATCTTCCGCGTAGATCGATACCGTATGCTCGTTATCCGTAAAATCGGTAAGCGCGAACGGCACGACAAAGGTATTCGTTACTTCAAGCGATTTTACAGCACCTTCATCAATTTGATAGAAGACTTTCGACACGCCGTCGTCATCATACACGATACCTGACAGCTCAAAATCTTTTGTGATAATTTCATCTTCAACCGGCAGATGCACCTCGATTACCGGTTTATCCGCTTCGGTATCTATTTCAAATGAATAATCATTATACACAACCGCATTGCCGAGCTTATCCGTAAACCGGAACTGCATCCCTTTTCCGATCGGAGCGGCTGCTGTCCCGATGATCCGGTGCGGTATCGGCGATATTTCCATCGGTTCCCACGGACGATCCTCGCCTTCCGGTTTATATTCCGCTTTTTCCAGCAGCGAATAGTTTTCCGGCTTGAACGCAACCATAATAGAACCGTTTACCTTATCGCCTTCACGCGGAAAAATCATCGACACCTGCGGCCCCTGGGTATTTTTATAGAAGGTACGGTATTCGGATGTTGTTTGCCCCAGCGCATCCGTGGCGTGAACGCCTACGATCACAAGGCCGTCGGGATAGCCGTCCAACGAAATTTTCTGGGAGAAGTTTTCTGGCAGCGTCTGCGGCTCGGAATCGCCAATGGTATATGTGATTGACTGTAATGATGATGCGTCCGATACCGATCCCGTTAAATCGACAGCATCCTTTACTAACTGCGGCTCATCGGACATCGTAAGGCTGATAGACGGCGCGCTTTTATCGGCTAACACATCTACCGCGGAAGAGGTAAACGTATTCCCATCGGTATCCGTTACGGTGAGCTGTACATTCTTATACAGCCCTTCGCTCATGCCGCTGACGGTAATCACGTGGCCGAAAAAGGACACTTCCGCAGCCATGTCGGAACCGGCCAATTCCGCCGATGCAATTGCGGCACCGCCCCGCGGGTGATAGACCCCGGTTAAGGTCTGCGCATCCGATACGATCAGCGCGCCGTTTGCCGACTTATTGCCTTCAGCCCAGAAGAACGACTCGTCCTCCGATGCAGCCTGCGAATCAATCAAAATCGTTTGCGTAACCAGCCGTCCGCGCACATCGGTTGCCTGTACCGCCACCGGAACCGACCGCCCGGTAAACGACGCGTCAACCGGAATGCGGATTGCCGTGTTGGCTGCGCCCCGCTTGACCGGCAGCGCAATATCGGCCTGTCCGTCCATGCTGTACGACACAGACTCAAGCCCCGCGCCGGAGGTCACGGAAATGGCAACGGTTGTCTTAGTACCGGGCACAACGGTCTGGACAACCCCGCCGGTTCCATCCAGGCCGATAACCGGCTTGGCGCCGAGCACGGAGAAGGCCACCGTCTCCGGCTTGCCTTTTACACCTTGCGGATTAACGGCATACACCGCGACGCTGTGATTTCCGGCGCTCAGGCCGTCAATACGAACTCCGAACGGCCCAAGGCTCACCGGTACTGATACTTCCGCCCCTTTATCGACTTTATACCGGATTTCTGCAACGCCGAATGAACTGTCGACGAAACCGGCAAGATACACGCTTGAATCGGCCGTTTCGCCTGCCGTCGGCCGGGCGATTGTCACTTTAGGTAAGTCGGCATCTTTATTTATTCTGAATGTGCGCGAAATAGTTGTGGTATTGCCGGCCACGTCTCTTGCAGTAATTTCTACCTTTTCGCTCTTGTTTGACGATTGGCTGACATCAAACTCTTTTACCCAGTACGGGTTCCCCTTCACCATCTCAAAAACGCCGCTTTGGTTCCCTAATTTCCACGATACGGATTCAAGGTCAACCGTATCAACTGCGGAACCTCCTACGCCGAATAAGCTGCCGACACTATCTGACGATAACGGATAAAAAAAGTCGACAACAGGAGCGGTATTATCAATAAAGAACAGAAAGGTTGAAATACCTTCCGCGCCGAGTTTATCGATTGCCTTAAACCAGCAAACGGTCGGGCCTTCCGGCATTTTCCGTGTATCAATATTGAGTTTAAAGGAAGAAACATTATTCTTTTTATCATATTTTAACGAAAGCGGCGTATAGGTTTCGCCCGAATCAAGCGAATAGAAAAGCTTACCGACCCCATTGCCGTCCTGGACGATACCTTCAATCGTCCGTTTGCCGGAAACAAGTGCGCCGGGATCCATATTGGTTACGAGCGTGTCGGGTGTGTTTAAGTTTAGATGGAAGGGAATCGAAAGGCCGTCGCCTCTCAGCCCATTGATATCGATACCCCAGGCGGTGATATGATGGAGCCCTTCTTTCAGGTTCACCGTGCTGAAGGTATATGACCAGAACTGAGTGCCTTTTGCTCGAACCGGTTCGCCGTCATCCAGTGCGACTTCGATATAATCGATGCCGTCATCATCAAAAGCCGTACCGGAGGCACTCAAACTCCCGGTAACGTTCATATTTTTAAGCGGGTTCGTTATGGCAACAACCGGTAAATCGGATCGAGGATCGATGTACATATTGAATGCGCCTGCTTCGCCGATATTACCGGCAGTATCCTCGGCCGTAACCAGGACATTGTACTTACCCTTCTTTTTCGCAGATAAATCGAAAGTTTCCGTCCAACTTTCGGGATTCTCTGCAGTACGGGTTTCCACGTCCTTTTTCCCTGCCGCAAACACAAAGGTCAGAAGCGAGGCATACACACAAACAAGGAGTCGTAATTTCTTCATAAGAGGATCCTTATTATTAAAAGATATACACCTTCGAGTTATACAAAGGTGTAGTTCCAGCGTCTTACTCACAGACGCCTCCGCTAGAACATCATAATCCGCATCTGGATTATCAAGCGTTTTACGTACTAAGCACGAATAACGATACCGGCATCTGACTTCGGCAAGCCGAACGCGCCGTACGCAGCGTTACACGGATATAACTTCTTTAATATCAGGATATGATTCTTTGAGTTGAGCTTCGATACCGGATTTTAAGGTCATTAAAGCGACAGGACATGAACCGCATGCCCCTTTGAGCCGAACGGATACAACACCGTCCTCCGACAAAGAGACAAATTCTACATCGCCGCCGTCCGCCTGTAAATGAGGGCGAATAAACGACAATGCTTCTTGAATTTCATCTACCGTAACCATAATACCTCCGGGCAGTGCGCCATTTCGTATCGAAAATCTATCAAGACGTATAGATTCCCGCTCGGATAAAAGCATACTCACGCATTTTTAACATGAGTGTAACGAATTTTGCAATACAGTCAAGGCAACGGAGACGAAAACTCCGATCAATACCTTTCTAGGTATCGGTTCGCGTGTGAAAAAACTGAATATAAAAATCGGAATATCAAAAAATGCAGTTGTTCCAGCTCTTGCACTTGTACACGGTATCAGTTACAATGATTTTATGAATGATACTTTGATAGATAAGGCCGTCCGTAAAATACCGGATTTTCCCAAGAAAGGGATTTTATTTTACGATATTACGGGACTTTTGATACATCCTGAAGCGTTTCATTATTGCCTTGATAAGCTAACCGGCTTTTATAAAGGTGAAAAGATCGATGCGGTTGCCGCGATTGAATCGCGCGGTTTTATTTTTGCAGCGCCGTTTGCCGACCGGCTCGGCATTCCGCTTATTTTGATACGGAAACAGGGAAAGCTGCCCGGGGAAACGTACTCCTGCTCCTACGATCTTGAATACGGACAGGCGACCATCGAAGTGCACACCTCCGACATAAAAAAAGGCCAGAAGATTCTGCTGCTCGACGATTTAATCGCAACCGGCGGAACGCTCAATGCAGCGCGCAAAATGCTGGTGCAAGGCGGCGCTGAAGTGGTCGGTTTTTGCGGGGTTATCGGTCTGCCGTTTTTACACTATGACCGGGTAATCGGCGACCTACCGATTAAAACATTGATTGAATACGACAGCGAATAGCCTATTAATAAGGATAATAATTTAAAATGATCTCATTAATTAAAGATATATTGACGCAAAAACCGGAAGGACAAGAGGTTGTTATTCACGGCTGGGTTCGTACCAAGCGGGAAACAAAAAATCTCATCTTTATTCAAGTAAACGACGGTTCTTGCTTAGCGTCAATTCAGCTCACCTTTGATCGGGATAAGGAACTTGACGCGCAGACCGAAAAAGAGCTTGCTCGAATCGGAACCGGTGCTTCCATCAAAGCGGTCGGCACATTAGTCGAATCGCCCGCATCGGGGCAAGCGGTGGAAGTAGCGGCAAAAACGATTTTTGTCTACGGAGAAGCCCCGGCGGAGACCTATCCGCTGCAAAAAAAGCGTCATAGTTTTGAATTTTTACGCGAAATAGCGCACCTCCGCGCCCGTACCAATACCTTCGGGGCGGTTGCCCGGATGAGGAACCAGATGGCTTTTGCCGTGCATACCTTTTTTCAGGAACGAGGTTTTCAATACGTGCATACGCCGCTGATCACCGCCTCCGACTGCGAAGGCGCCGGCGAAATGTTCCGCGTTACCACACTTGATATTCAGGAAACGGTACGCAAAGCACTCCGCGAAAAAGCGGATCCGGCAACCTACAGCCCGGATTACAAGCAGGATTTCTTTGAAAAAGAAGCGTACCTCACCGTTTCGGGTCAGCTTGAAATAGAGACGTACGCAACGGCGCTCTCCCGCGTCTATACGTTCGGGCCGACGTTCCGGGCGGAAAACTCCAACACAACACGGCACCTTTCAGAGTTCTGGATGATAGAGCCGGAGATGTCTTTTTTCCGGCTTGAAGACAACATGGAACTGGCGGAAGACTTTGTCGTGTATCTCCTTAAATGGGCACTCACCCATTGCCGCGACGACCTTGCATTCTTTAATGCGCATATTAAACCGGGTCTGATTGACACACTGGAGCACGTCGTACAGTCTAAATTTACCCGCATCACCTACACCGAAGCCGTCGCGGAGCTTGAAAAACATGCGGCAAAGTTCGAGTTTAAACCGTACTGGGGCTGCGACCTCCAAAGCGAACACGAAAAATACCTCACCGAAGAGGTATTCAAAGGCCCTGTTATCGTAACGGACTATCCGAAAGAGATAAAAGCCTTCTATATGAAGCAAAACGATGACGGAAAAACGGTGCGGGCGATGGATGTGCTGGTGCCGGGGTTGGGCGAAATTATCGGCGGCTCCGAACGGGAGGATGACCTGAATGCGCTTGAAACCCGCATGAAGGAACTCGGCCTTGATCTAAAGAACTACTGGTGGTATTTGGATTTACGCCGTTACGGGACAGTGCCTCACTCAGGATTCGGACTCGGCTTTGAGCGGCTGCTCCTGTACATTACCGGTATGGCAAACATCCGGGATGTTATCCCGTATCCGCGCACGCCTAAATCCGCGGAATTTTAACTGTAGAACACTGTTGAACGTTCATCTCGTTACAACCAATATATCCATTTGTGAACCGGCAGTATGAGCAGCCGCAGTCTGAATACGGAAGCGCTCGTGCTGTCGGTTTCTCCGTTTGCGGATGACCACCGGAACGTATTGCTTTTAACGCCGCAGGAATTAGGGTGCGCGCTCGTACCGGCAACCCTCTTCGGCGGCGCACGGAGCAAACTGCGGGGAATGGTTGCCGCATACCAAAGCGGACGCATCTGGCTCTATTCCAATCCGATAAAAAACTCCAATAAAATTACTGATTTTTCCGTCAGCGCGTACCGGATGGAACTGCGCGAAAGCCTTGTACGCAGCTGGTGCGCCGCCGTGTGCAGCGAAGTAACTATTAAAACCTGCGGCACGGTTGAATGGCGGCTCGTGAATGCCTTTTTGGACGGGCTCTGCGTCTCCGACGATGAAGGATGCAAACGAGGCCTGTTGCGCTTCCTTTGGCGGCTGCTCCGGCTTTCGGGCATTGCCCCGGATATATTCCGCTGCAGCTCATGCGGCGCGGCGCTGGCGGCGGCTACATCCGCCGGTGTTGATACCTCCGATGACATCACGAACGCAGAACTGCAGGGCGCCACCTATAGCGGTACAGAGGCAGCCGCCGTGTACAGCCCTGCGGAAGACGCCTGTTTTTGCACCTCCTGCCGCCGCTACGATGACGCACCCTTTCAGATATCGGTGGAGGCCCTCCGCTATCTTCACGCTGTTACCGAAAAAGCCCCCGGCTATTCCCGCCATCTGCCGTTGAGTCCGGCCGCATACGGCGCGTTAAAGCGCTTCCTTTTCTTCCTCACTGAAAAAATGATCGGCGGCCAACTGAAAACCTTCCAAGCGGGTTACATATAGGAAAGTGCACGGATAATCATTCTCACTTTTTTCTTGCTTTTTCCTCTCTGCCGTTATACAATGAAAGATTGTAAAAACATGCACCGTTTCTTCTGCCGGTTGCCGGTGGAAGGATTGTGTGCTGTGAGGAGGTTATTATGATGAAAAAGCTTACCGTATTGTTATTGATGTGTGCCATGCTCGGCTCTGCGGCATTTGCATTGGGCGGTAAAGAAGACGACAACACGCCCATCACCTTGGTGATGTGGACGCACGAAGACCCGAATCGGCAAAAACTTGAAGAAGCCTGGGCTGCCGAATACATGGCGCAGCATCCGAATGTTACGATCCAGTATTCAGTCTATCCTTCAACCAAAATACAGGACCTCATCCCGACTGCTTATGCAGCAAAGAATGCACCTTCAATTTGGAATTTGGAACTGCAAAAGGCCTATCCGCTTTTGGCGCAGGGGTTAGTAGCTCCGGTCATTCCCGAAGCGCTCGGTCTTAAAAGCGATGCCGATATCATTGCGCAGTATATGCCGCACATGCTCGATCCCGTTACCGATAAGGACGGCTCACTCCTCGGTAAAAAAGGCAAGGTGTACGGCCTGCCCTTTGAATTGCAGAACTGGTGCATGTACCTCAATAAAAAGATATTCCGCGATGCCGGGCTCGATCCCGAAAAAGACTATCCCAAGACATGGGAAGATGTTATGGCGGTATCCGAAAAAATCGTAAAGCGCAACGGCGACATTATTACACGCCGCGGTTTCGACTTCCGGTACGGCGACTACCTCATTTCATGGGTGCCGATGGTGAGCCAGCTGGGAGGCGCTGTCGTATCTGCCGATGGGAAAGAAGCTATCGTGAATACGGCTGCATGGGAAAAGGCGCTTGAGTATATGCGCCAGTGGGGGCCGAACGGTAAAAACCTCGGAGCACCGACCTATACGGCTGCACGGAAAGTATTCGACAACGATAAAAACGAAATCGCGATGCACCTGTCGGGGCTCTATCAGGAAGCGCGGATGCTCAAAGCAAATCCCGATTTTTACAACAGTAAGGATTGGATGATTATTCCCTATCCCGTTTTTAAAGGCGGAAAAGACATCTCGAACTGCTATTACTTTCAATATTACATGGTCAATTCGCAGATATCCGAACGCGAACAGCGGGAAGCATGGAAGTTTGTTGCCTTCTTGTTGAGCCATCCGACGGTTTATTTGGAAAAAGTAGCGCTCATCGCTCCTAAAAAAGAATTGGTAGCAAGCGAACAGTTCAAAAAGATTCCCTATAGCAATGTGTATATCGAAGACCTCAAACGCGCGGAGCCGGTATACTTCGGCGCAGCAAGCTGGCAGATCAACGAACTCATAAAAGAAGCAATTGAAAATGTGATGATGAATAACGTATCGCCAAAAGATGCGGTTGCCAAACTGAAAAAGAGCGCGCAGGCGCTTTTAGACGAAATGTAACAGACAGTCAAGCGGGAGTGTGCATCGGGTGTGCATTCCCGCTTTTTACAGGAGATTTTATGGCGCACAGAAGCCTTGAGAAAAAAATTGTGCTGTGGGCGTGGCTATTCGTCACGCCTGCGTTACTGTTTTTTGCATTGTTTTCATTTTATCCGATTGTGAATGCATTTTATTTAAGTTTTTGCAATAAAAATATGATTTCGCTGAAACCGCCGGTCTTTATCGGCTTTGCCAATTATGCAAAAATCCTTACCTCGCCCGATTTTTGGAATTCGGTGCGGGCGACCGTGGTGTTTACGCTGGGGACTTTTATTCCATTGGTGCTCGGCAGTATGATTCTCGCTGCCTTTTTGACGTTCCGTCCGACCGGTTCGCGGATGTTGCAGCTCATCTATTATTCTCCGGCAGTGCTGTCGTCGGTGGTTGCCGCGCTGATCTGGAAGCTCATTTTTGAGCCGCGCGGTATTGCGAATCAAACGGCTAATATGATTATGCTGACATCCGGTATTGATTTCAAATGGCTGAGCAACGGCGTTATGCTGCAAATTTCAACTATGATTGTGTATTTTTGGAAATATATCGGCTATTTTACCGTGCTCTTTTTAACGGGACTCGGAAAAATTCCGCGCGGCATCTATGAAGCGGCGCTTATCGACGGAGCAAGCCGCGGGCAAACCTTTTTCCGCATCACCGTCCCGCTGCTCAAGCCTACGACGGTGCTTGTTTCCATCATGGCGATGCTGCAGTGTCTTAAAACATTTTCTACGCAGTATTTGTTTACGCAAGCCGGTTCTCCGCTCAGCCCGATCAATGTCATCACCTTGAATATTTATAACACCGCCATGCGCAATTACAATGTCGGCAGGGCAAGCGTGATGAGCGTATTGCTCTTTTTAGCAATGCTGATATTGACCGTTATCCAACTGCGTTTTTCGCGTTCCGAAGACGTATCGTATTAGGGGGCGGTTATGCAATTTTTATTGATTTTAGGAATAAGCGCGATTGTGTATAGTGCGCTGATGTTTATCCTCCCCGACCGCGGCAAAAATATCCTGATGACGCTTTTTTTAATCCTCAGTGCCGCCGTCATTTTGATGCCGCTCCTCTTTATGATCACGGCGGCTTTTATGCCCGCGTCTGAAATTACGAGCATCCCGTATCGATGGATACCGGAAAAAATTCATTGGTCGAACTTTTACCGCGCCTTGGCAGGTAACGACGAAAATTTCGTGTTAGTGCGCAATACACTCAACTCGTTCATCGTATCTTCCGCCGTAACCGTAACCACGCTGTTATTATCCTGCATTACCGGCTATGCATTGGCAAAATTTCGCTTTAGAGGGCGCAATACCGTTTTCATGTTCATTATGATGACGATGATGATTCCGTTTGAAACGATTATGGTACCGCTCTATATGGTCGTACTCAATTTAGGGCTGCAAAATACTTATGGCGGGCTTATCATTCCGTTTATGATGAATGCGTTCGGCGTGTTTATGATGCGGCAATATTTACTCACCTTCCCTGATGATGTGATTGCCGCCGCCCGCATCGACGGATGCAGTGAACCGGGGATTTTTTCCCGTATCGTACTGGTCAACTCCGGCCCTGCACTTGCGACGCTTGCTATTTTAACGTTCCGTCAGCAATGGGATAACCTGATGTGGCCGTTGATGGTTGCGCAGGATCAACGGCTGAAAACCATCCCGACCTATATCGTCAGCTTTGCCGAAGAGAAATTTGCAGACGAAGGCGCGATGATGGCAGTCGCCTTGCTTGCCAGCCTCCCGATGGTCATCCTCTTCTTAACCCTCTCCAAGTATTTCCTCGGCGGTAATGCCATGTACTCCGCAGGAAAGGAATAGCCCCGTGAATGGCGCACTGCCGGAACATGCAGTGCGCCTCTTTTGAGCGGCTGAAAAGCACCGCTCAAAGATGCGGCCCGTTCTGTTGTCACAAAACGGGGGCACCAGCTGCATTGTGCAATATTCCGCCGTGCCGGAGCGGCCTCGCGCTCTTTTTTTATAAGATCGAGGTCTATTTTGCAGAAAAACGGCGGCTGATAACAATACGCCTTTTCTCTGTCCTTCATAATCATCGTCTTCATACATGCAAATCATTTGCAAATATGACGGAGCAAATGTATACAGAGATTTACAAAAAATGTCAAGTTAAAATGTCTGATAGCCAGGATTCTTCGCCTATTCCCCCTAAAAGCCTGTTTTATAAAAAATGCGCGAAAATCGAAAAAAAGGTTTTGAAATATTTGTCTTCATATAGTATAATTTAACAATGTATCCCTGCGGAAAACTGCAGCGTGCAGTACCATCCGTAAGATACGCTATCTATTTTGAGGAGGAAGATATCAATGAAAGCAATTTCAAAAATATCTTACAAAAGCGCATTGGCTGTACTGGCGTGCAGTCTTTTAGCATTAGCAAGCTGCGGAGGCAAGAGCAACGCAGTGCTCAACAAGGATAAGCCGCTCGTGTTCTTCAACCGGCAGCCGTCCGATCCTACCACCGGCCAGATCGATATGGCATCGATGAACTGGAACGACAAAACCTACTATGTCGGCTTTGATGCAGCAGGCGGCGGTGCCGTACAGGGGACACTCATCACGAATTACCTCATGCAGGCTGACGCATCCATCGACCGGAACGGCGACGGCGTTTTAGGCTATGTGCTCTGCATCGGCGATGTCGGCCATAACGACTCCAAAGCTAGGACAGAAGGTATCAGAAAAGCACTCGGCACCTGGGCAGGCTCCACCGACCCTGGTATCGTACAGGCAGGTTCCGTCACTATCGCAGGTAAAACTCTGAAAGTCGTTGAGCTGGAAGGTAAAGCAATGACCGGAACCGATGGTTCAACTTGGAACGCAAATGCCGCAACCGAAGCAATGGGCGGCTGGGCAACCAAATTCGCAGACCAAATCGACATGGTCGTTTCCAACAACGACGGAATGGCAATGGGCTGTCTGCAAGCTTCAAACTATCCTGCTGGCGTTCCCATCTTCGGATACGACGCTAACGCCGACGCAATCGAAGCAATCGGCAAAGGCGTTTTAACCGGCACCGTGTCTCAAAACGTAGACGCGCAGGCAACCGCAACGCTCCAAGTGCTCAGAAACCTGCTCGACGGCTTAACCGGAAAGGATGTTTATACCAAAGGTATCTCTGAAGCAGATAAATATGGCAACAAAATCTCTGCTCCCGTTCAATATTGGCAAGATGTCAAAGCTGTTATGGCTGAAAACTCAGGCGTTACTATGGAAAACTGGGAAAACTACTCCAGCGGTAAACGCGATATGGGCGTTAAGCAGATCCAGGCAGACAAGAAAAAAGTCCTGTTGACCATCTACAACTCGGCCGACAACTTCCTCTCATCGTCTTATGTCCCCGCGCTCAAATACTATGCACCGCTCCTCAACCTTGAACTCACCATCGTTCAGGGCGACGGACAAAACGAACTGAGCTGTCTCGACCGCTTTACCAACCTCAACAACTTCGACGCATTTGCCGTCAACATGGTCAAAACAAATTCAGGTGCCGACTACACTGGTAAGTTGAAGTATTAATCAAAAACACGCTCAAAATACTGCATATATCGCATGTTTTTTTGGGCGTTCCGGTCTTTTTCCGCCTTTCCCGGCGGCAAAAGACCGTCGGGCTATCCGCTTGTATCTTTTTGCCGCGCTGCAACAGCGCCTCAAAAAGGATACCGCTGCTATCCCTAACGCTGTCTAGCGGATGCCATCCGTGGCATCCGCTAGACACGAGTTTTGCCTACGGCAAAACATCGTCTTACGTGGAACCACCGCCGTCCGTGGCGGTGCTGACAGGATATCAGGGGTTCTTAATGGACGGTACGATTTCATAATAGATTTTTAGTTAAAAAAGAAAAAAAATTTATGTAAGGACGAAAATATGGAAGACACGGTACTCGAAATTAAAAATCTTTCAAAGTCTTTTGCCAAAAACAAGGTATTGGAAAATATCAGTCTCACGGTTAAAAGAGGTGCGGTAGTCGGTTTGATGGGAGAAAACGGCGCCGGAAAATCGACGATGATGAAGTGTCTTTTTGGTATTTATGCCAAAGACGAAGGCCGCTTCTTCCTCGATAATAAATTGATTGATTTTAAATCTCCCAAAGATGCGCTCGAAAATGGGGTTGCTATGGTTCATCAAGAGCTTAATCAGTGCCTTGACCGAACCGTCATGGATAATCTCTTTTTAGGGCGATACCCCGTCAAATTCGGTGCAGTCAACGAAACAAAGATGCAGAAGGATGCCGATGCGCTTTTTGCCTCGCTTAAAATGAATGTAAATGCGCGTACGATTATGCGTACAATGTCCGTTTCGCAGCGGCAGATGGTGGAAATTGCAAAAGCTGTTTCATACAATGCAAAGGTTATTGTGTTGGACGAACCGACCTCTTCTCTCACCGAACCGGAAGTAATCAAATTATTTTCTATTGTGCGAACATTAAGCAAAAAAGGTGTATCATTTGTCTATATTTCTCACAAGATGGATGAGATATTCCAGATATGCAGCGAGGTTGTCGTACTCCGCGACGGGCAGTTGACGCTTTCAAAACCCATCCAAGAAACCGACATGAATGAGTTGATTTCGGCAATGGTCGGGCGGTCATTAGAAAAGCGCTTCCCCGATGTTGATAACACTGTCGGCGATGATTACTTTGAAGTGCGCAATCTTTCTACCCGCTATGAACCGCAGCTTAAGGATGTTTCTTTTACGGTAAAAAAAGGAGAAATTTTCGGGCTTTATGGGCTCGTGGGTGCGGGACGGAGCGAATTGCTCGAAAGTATTTTCGGGCTTCGGACTATTGCCTCAGGCGATATGCTATTAAACGGTAAAAAACTTCATTTTTCAAATGCCCAGGATGCGATGGATTACAACTTTGCGCTGGTTACCGAAGAGCGGAAGTTTAACGGCATGTTCGGCAAGGCGACCATCAAGTTCAACACGGTTATTTCGAACCTCGATGCGTATAAAACATGCGGCGTCTTGTCGAACCGGAAGATGCAGGAGGCCGCTGACCGCGAAATTAAGACGATGCATACCAAGTGCGTATCCGCTGATGAGCTGATCAGCGCATTAAGCGGCGGTAATCAGCAGAAAGTGATTATCGGCAAGTGGCTTGAACGCCAGCCTGATATTCTCCTGCTTGATGAACCGACCCGCGGTATCGATGTCGGCGCCAAGTATGAAATTTATCAGTTGATTATCAATATGGCAAAGGCAGGAAAGACAATTATCGTTGTTTCAAGTGAAATGCCCGAAATTTTAGGCATCACGAACCGCATCGCCGTTATGTCGAACTACCGCCTTGCCGGTATTGTGGAGACCGCCACCACCGATCAAGAAGCTCTGTTGCGGCTTTCCGCCCGGTATTTATAGGAGGCCGTAGCGGGCGGCCTAACCGATGGGGCATTACACGGTACCCGATGGGCAGCTTTAACGCTTAACCGAGCGCAAAAGGTGCCGCTGTGTATCGGTATCAATACGATCAATATAGAAGCGCGCCGCAAAACGCTCACGGTGAGTTTTTACCGCCGCCGCTTCGTTGATTATCATAAAACAGGAGGATGGAATGAAGGATACCCCCGAACAAAACCTTATGCAGTATATATTTACTGAAGAACAGATTGCGCAGGCAGATACGGCGAAGCTCTTGGAAGAAGACGCTGTTCTCTCCGAATATACGCAGCGGCTGGATACGCTGCGCGCGCAGGGAGTCAATAAAATTTCCGCTTTGATGCAGGAAATTGCGGCGGTACGGAAAAATAAGCTGATCAGCGCCGAAGAAAAGAGCGCAAAGATTGCAGCGTTTCAAAAACAGATTGAAGAAGCGAAAGCCGTTGCCGCGCAGTATAAGAGCGAAGATAAAGAGCTGACGCGCAAGGCGGTGCAACGGGTTAATACCCTTGCTGGAACCTTTGAGCAGGCGGTAAAGCAAAACGAAAACGCGAAAGCGGCGCGCTATAAGCAGGAGTATGCCGAAAAGGTACAGCGTATCACCGAAGCATCCGACAAAAAAAAGCAGGACATTGCGGCTGCCTTTGCCGGTAAAACTTCGGAAGAGGACAAGCGGGAATATGCGGAAGAATTGGCTGCTGCCGGTAACGCGCACAAGTCTGCGTTGTTCGATGCAAAAAATCAATATGAAAATGCATTGTGGAAATGTAAAAACGCTAAGCATCAGGTCTATGTCGATCGAGTACAAAAAAATATTCATTTACGGAATAGCCAAACCAGTTTTTCGGAAAACTTTGTCCTAGGGCTCAAAGATTATGCATATAAATTTACGCCTGCACAGTTTTTCTTGGCAAACGGCCTCTATATCGCCATTGCTATTTTCTTTGTGGTTTGTATCATCGTAGCGCCCTTGTCGGGAAGCGGCAACCTACTCAGTCTTGCCAATATCCTTACCATTTTGGAACAGTCTTCCGTGCGTATGTTCTATGCGCTCGGCGTTGCAGGCATCATCTTACTGGCCGGTACGGACTTGAGCGTCGGACGCATGGTTGCCATGGGAGCGGTTGTTACCGGCTTAATTCTCCATCCGGGAACCAATATCGTAACTTTCTTCGGGATGGGACCGTGGGATTTTACCGCGCTGGCGATGCCGGTCCGGGTGCTGCTGTCCGTCGGTATTTCTATCATCCTCTGCGTTATATTCAGTATTTTTGCAGGGTTCTTTTCCGCATGGCTGAAAATTCACCCCTTTATCTCTACCCTTGCAACCCAGCTGATTATCTACGGACTCTTGTTCTTCGGTACCAGCGGTACGCCGGTCGGTTCGATTGACGCCGGTATTAAAGACTTCTTCGGCGGCAGATGGGAACTCGGCGTTATCAACGGCGAGCTGGTAACCTTCCCCAAGCTGATTATCCCGGCGGTTATCGCAATCGTTATTGCGTGGTTCATCTGGAACAAAACGGTACTCGGTAAAAACATGTATGCAGTCGGCGGGAATGCCGAAGCGGCCAGCGTCAGCGGTATCAGCGTGTTCAAGGTAACAATGAGCGTGTTTATTATGGCGGGTATCTTCTACGGCTTCGGCGCCTTCTTTGAAGCGTTTAAAGCGAACGCCAGCGCTGGTACGGGACAGGGCTATGAGCTTGATGCCATTGCAGCCTGTGTCGTCGGCGGCATTTCATTTAACGGCGGCATCGGTAAGCTTGAAGGAGCGGTCATCGGTGTTATCATCTTCACCGGTTTGACGTACTGCCTTACCTTCCTCGGCATCGATACCAACTTACAGTTCGTATTCAAAGGCTTTATCATCATCGCCGCCGTCGCCCTCGACAGCGTCAAATATTTAAAGAAAAAATAACATCCACCACAGCCCCGATTGCTTTCATCGCTTGAATCGGGGCTATCATGCTTTTGCTGATGCTTAATTCCGAAGCAATTGTACAGAAAAATGCGATCCAGCCCGATTGGGAAGCCGTTTTCGTGTTTTGATGCCGATAATCGGATGCTGCTGAAAAAAATTAAAGTTGTCCGGTACTACCGGCTTTTATGCTGATTTATGCCGCATCCGCCCCTCCATGACCGTTGAGAGTTATACAGCCATGTATAACTCTCAACGATAAGTTTTTCTATCGAAAACTTCCTGCCGGTTAATACCACGACGGGCTTCCGAGGCAAAAAAGCAATCTTTTCTCCGAAAAACATCTTTCTTTCCTCTTTTTTTAGCCATTTTGCCTTCGGTGATGCATATAGTATTACTGGAGGTAGAAAATGAGCGATACACTGATACTTACCCTTAGAAATGATTATCTATTCAAACTTTTGCTTGGATCGGAAGAGAATAAAGATTGCTTGCAAGACTTTCTTGAATGCGTACTGGATATGCCTGCTGACACGATTGCAGACTTGGAACTGCTGGATAAAGAGCTTACCAAAGGTGCGATGACCGATAAGACAGGTATCCTCGACGTTAAGCTTCACATCAAAGATGGTACGACGATTGATATTGAAATTTCGTTTACCGATAGACGTCCGTGTCTATCGGTAAACACGAGTTTTGCCGTTCGGCAAAACATCGCTGCTGCTTAATACCAGCGGCATCCGTGCCGCTCCTGAAACGGAGTTGCGTAAAAAGCATACCTGCGCAGCTTTTATTTTAGAATAAAATTTGGAACCAAAGCGGGTTCTTAGGGAAGATTGCTGCGCCAGCTCGCAATCTACCTAAGTCGTCATTTTTAAGACCAAAGCAGACGAAAATAGAGCGGATAGATACAAGGCGCGAACAAAAATTAACCGGAGGCGTATCTTTGATACGTTGAGGATTAATTTTTGTGCAGCAACGCAGTAGATACCGCTCTATTTTCGTCTATGTCTTGAATTTAGAGACTTCCGAGGCCAAATTCTCAATACTCGCCTTATTCCGCTGCGTAATCTCACTCACCTCTTGCACCGCGTTGTTGATCTGCACGGCGCCGGAGGCCATTTCGTTCATGCTTTCGGTAATCACGCGGGTAAGGCCATCCAGTTTTTGCATCTCTACGGTAACGCCCTCTCCGCCTTTGAGCATTTCTTCCGAGCCTGCTTGTACTTCTACCGTTACCGTGTTGATGCTCTTGATTGCAATCAGCACTTCCTTACTGCCGTTTTCCTGCTCCCTCATCGCTTCGGTCAGGCGGGCGCTCATTTCCTTGACCTGCTCGGCAAGGGTGAAAATCGCATTGAACTTTTCTTCCACGGTTTTAGACGAGGCGGAGAGGGTCTCGATTTCACCCGACAGCGTTTTGAGCGTTGCCGTGATGGTCTTACCCTGAGCTGACGACTCTTCCGCCAGCTTGCGGATTTCATCCGCAACGACGGCAAAGCCCTTACCAGCTTCCCCTGCGTGAGCCGCTTCAATCGCCGCGTTCATCGCGAGCAAGTTCGTCTGCGAGGCAATGTGCTGAATAACGCTGCTTGCTTCCATTAGTGAGCCCGACTCTTCTGCAATCTTCTGGGTTACGGTGTTCGACGTTACTAACGTGGCTTTGCCGTCGCCGGTCGCAGTCGTCAGACTTCTGATCGCCTCATCGGTTTTACCAAGCATCTGCCCCATCGATGCAATATTGGCGACCATCTCTTCCACGGAAGATGACGACTGCGCGACGCTCGCGGCCTGCGTTTCAATGCTTCCATTCAACTGCTTAATCGTCCGGACGATTTCCTCGATAGTTGCCGCTGTTTCGGTAACACTTGCGGCTTGAGTCAGCGCTTGCTGCTTTACGCCGTCGATATTGGCGCTGATTTCATTGATAGCACTGGCGGTTTCGGTCATGTTAGACGCAAGCTCATCCCCAATCTCTTCCATTGTAATACTATCGGTGTGTACCGATCGCAGCGCAGCGCTCATTTTATCAAGCGTTTGATTAAAATAAGCCGAAAAATCGGTAATTTCGCTGTTTCCGATCAAATCGAAACGCGCGGTCAAATCGCCATTCCCTACATCACGTAAAATAGCAACCATGCCCGTTATCGGGCGCACAACAATATGCTTGACAAACAGAATGCTCGCGATAATCACAACCAGTAAGATACCTACTGACACAAGCGTAATAGTTACAATCGCCCTATCCAATCCGGCATTAATACTCGCATTTGCCTCGGTAATCGCGATACCGCAAAAGAGCACATACCGTATGGCAGTTCCTTCAACAATAGGCCGATAGGCAGTAAGAAACGCTTCGCCCAATATGAGGGCAGTCCCTCTGTATTGCTCCTTGCGCATAAGCGCGGTGTACGCCCCACCCTTTTCCAACGCAGTGCCAAGCGCTCTGCTACCGTTTTTATCCTTTACGGTGGTCAAAACGCGCTTAAATTCGCCGTTTTCTGCAGAAAATATCGTAACCGCTATTCCCAGCTGCTGCGAAATAGTATCAATCGCCTCAGTCGGAACGGCTTTTTCCGTCCCCCACAGTTGGCCGTCCCGTATCTGCAGATGACCGTATTGGAGCTCCAGAAAGCCTTGCACTGCATTCAGGCCGCCGTTTAAATGTTTCCCGGCTGTTATATCAAGTGTATTTTTTGCAGTTGCTTGAATCGTATACACGGTGAAAGGCAAAAGAATGATAACGAATAATAACGACGCACAAAAGAAAATGCCACCGATTTGAAAGCCGAGTGTTCTTCTACGGGCTTTCCGGCGACCTATGCTGTTACTTGTCCGTTCCTCATGGGGGGGGGGGGGGGGGGTATTGTTTGAATAATTCATCATTTTAGCGCCTTCTTTGCTATAAAAGATTGATTTATACTGATTTACATACATAATAAGAATAATATTATGCATCCAGTATGATTTCATTATAACATGTAACAAGAAAATGCACAAGCAGGCATCCTAGCATTATTTACGAGCCTACGCCGTAGAAGCCGAAAAAACTCGTTTTTATGGGCCCGGTTCAACAGCACCTCTTCGTCAGTCGTCAACCCGGAGAAGCTGACTTTTTTGATACGCAGGAAAAAAACGCTTCTGACTGCCGTTTTCAAACTGAACGGTGATGACCAGCTCATTTCCGCTTTTCCGCGATTGCACAACATACCCGTAGCCGTAATCATCGTGAAAAATACGCTGCCCGCATTGCCATAGCGCGGCTTCTTCATCCACAGGAGCGGAAAAGCCTAGTGTTGGAGCGCCGACGGTTTCAACCAGCCCTTTATCAATTTCGGCCAGGAAGACGCTTGGTTCCATAAACGAAAGCTTACCGTACATCCGCCGCGCGGAACAGCTGGTCATATACAGCGCATCTTGAGCGCGGGTACAGGCAACGTACATCAGACGGCGTTCTTCTTCCATTTCGTCAGGATTTTCGTCTCTGCGTGGGAAGATACCGGTTTCAAGCCCGGTAATGATGACATTACGGAACTCCAGCCCCTTCGTATTGTGAATGGTGATAAGCTGCACGGCATCGGCATTGTCCGTGTCTTCCGCAAGACTGCGGTCAAGTTCGATATGTTCCAAAAATGATGTTAAGCCTTCCTGCGTACACGGATAGAGGCTCGCTGTATTGGCAAGCTCCTGTAAGTTTGCTGTTTTCTGCGTACCCATCACTTCATCCTGATTTTTATGATACAGCTCAAGTCCCGTTTGTTTGATCACAGTCAGTACGAATGCAGCAAGCCCTTCGCCATGCCGCTTCAATGCCGCTGCGCCCAGCATATCCGGCTCATCATTCGTAGCCGCAGAATCGTCGCCGTGTTCCGGACTTCCGTCATCCATGCCGGTCGTATCGGCACGCGGATATTCCGATATCGTATCTCGCATGACGGAATTTTCAGCAGCAGGTTCTGTATCGGATTCCTCCGGCACAGAACCTGCCGATGCGGACAACGCCGGTTTTGACATCGCCGATACGCTGCATGCGGCAAGCAGCGCGCGGAGCTCCGCAAGGTTATCGATAAACTCCCGCAAAGATGCCGCCGCTTTTTTTGACAGCGCAAGATTTGACCCCGGCTGCTGCAGCACTGTGATAAAATCATCTTGCGGCGTCCGGTGCAGCGACGAGAACAGCTCCGCGCGGGCGTAGGCGATAATCTTATTCTGCGTTGTCTCGCCAATTCCCCGCGCCGGTTTATTCACCATGCGGCGGAAGGCAATTTCATCACAGCCGTTCGCAATGAGCGCAAGCAGCGCAAGCGCATCCTTTATTTCTTCCCGTTCATAGAATTTGAGCGTACCGACCACGCGGTGCGGAATCTTTTCGTGCAGGAAAGCCGTTTCAAAATTGAGCGACTGCGCATTGGTGCGGTAAAGGATGGCCCAATCCGCATAGGCCCCGCCGCGCCGCACCGCTTGCTTGATCAGCTGGGCGCACAGCTCCGCTTCCGCATCCTGGGATGGCAGATAGTAGATGCGGGGTTTTTGCCCGCCGGTTCCGCGCGCTGCGATAAGCGTTTTGCCGAGCCGTCCCTTATTCCGGGACACTACGGAGTCGGCAACCTGCAGGATCGGTTCGTAAGAACGGTAATTCCGTACCAGCCGGATAATCTTCGTATGGGGAAAGTGATGGTCAAAGGTAAGGATATTTTGTACTTCGGCGCCGCGGAACCGATAGATCGACTGATCATCATCGCCGACAACACAAACATAGGTCTCCGGGCCGGTCAGTTCCTGTAAAAACTGAAATTGAGCGCCATTAGAATCCTGATATTCATCCACAAGGATCACTTTAAACCGATGATGTAGCTGTTGTGCGATAACTTTATGATCCTGCAGGAGCTTAACCGGCAGCATGATCAAATCGCCGAAGTCGGCATTTCCAGTTTCCTGTAAACGCTGCTGATACGCGCGGTATATTGCGGCAAATTCCGGCGCAGGATCGATTGCTACAAGCTGCGGATTGCTCGGCAGCAAACACGAATCTTTCGCACGGGATATTTTCCGCATAAAGCCTTGCGCTTCTTGTTTGTTCAACTGCGGCTGCGCCTTCATCAACAACGTTACCGCGTCATCATCATCATAGATGGTAAAATTCCGGGAAAGTCCCGCCCATTCCGCATATCGGCGCAGCAGCCATGCCCCGAATGAGTGAAATGTCCGGATCACCGAGCGGGCTGCCCGTCCATCCAGTCCCTGCGCCCGTTCAGCCATTTCTCGGGCAGCCTTGTTGGTAAAGGTAACCGCTAAAATCGATTCGGGAGACACCCCCTGCTCGGCAATAAGCCAGGCAATCTTGGTGGTAATAACCCGCGTTTTGCCCGACCCCGCGCCCGCCAGAATTAGCAACGGAGAGCCGGTATGGCACACCGCTTCCAGCTGTTCAGGATTTAAAACCGATAAATATCCGCACGTTTTTTCCATTATGATTTTCCATACCATACGCGCTCTTAAGCAGTGCCAAGAGCCGAAGTTTTTAATGATTTTCCATTGTATGTGTTTAGCGATGGCTTGACTAGAGGAAACAACGATACAATATTGTTTTAACGGACAAAATCATTTATATTCTTATACATATCGTCAAATTGAGTCGAGTATATCAACAAAATTTATAAAAGATTGATTGAGTTTTACAGCAGCAAAAGGACGTTCTGATATGGAATATGCAATTACTAAATTTGAAACAGGCTACTTAATGGTTAACACCTGGGTATTTCCGCTGAATACGGAATGTGTCGCAGTGATTGATCCCGGCGGTATTAGCGATGAATTGCTGCAGCACTTGCAGAAGCTCAATTCGCAGCATCTTGAAATTATGCTGACTCATGGGCACTTTGATCATGTCGGCGGAATACCGGAGCTGATAAAATACTATCCCGATTACCGGCTCTGGATTCATAAGGCGGATAGGTCCTACCTCGGCGCAGAAGCAAAAGCAACGCATATACGCAGTTTCGGGCCGCTTCGAGCAGAGCAGCTGATTGAGCCCTTGGATACGGTGCCGCTGCCGGAACCGACGGATTTCTACGACGAAGGCGATATTGTCAACGGATTTACCGTGCTGCATACGCCCGGTCATACGCACGGTTCTATTTGCTTGTGGGATAAGGCTGCGTCTATTCTCTTCAGCGGTGATACACTCTTTTACGGTTCGCGCGGCAGAACGGACTTGCTCGACGGCGACGAATCCCAAATCTACCGGTCACTGAAAAGGCTCTTTAATGAGCTGCCCGGCGACACGCAGGTGTATCCCGGTCACGGTTCAACAACCGCTATCGGCTTTGAAAAACAATTTCAGTCGCGTTTTTTACCATAAGAGTATTCTTTTCCAATACGTTTGCCCTGGAGCGCAGTTCACGAAACCTTGACTTTTTATTCTGATTCGGCTACTATCATCTATCTTTATAAATAAGGAGTGTGTTCACGTGCCCTGCGGAAAGAAACGGAAGCGACAGAAGATAGCCACGCATAAACGAAAGAAGAAGCTTCGAAAGAATAGACATAAGAACAAGTAATAATCTTGTACGCTTCTTTTGATGCATCTAACGCGTTACTATTCAGAAGATTATCATACAAGATTATTTGAGAGCGTATTATTCTATCGCTTTTATGAGCAATGAGAAAGGGCTTTGTTGAGTATACTTCACAGCCCTTTTTTATTTATCCGTCCCTCAGTTCACTGAACATCTACATGAATCAACCAATACTCTCATCAATACGGGAACCAAAGGATTTGCGATCTCTTTCGCGAGAAAATATACGTGCGCTTGCACAGGAGATGCGGAGCGTTATCTTGGAAACAGTGAGCGCTAACGGCGGGCATCTTGCCAGCAATCTTGGAGTGATTGAGCTGACCATTGCGCTGCATCGGGTTTTTGCAAGTCCGGAAGACGCCATTATCTGGGATGTAGGGCATCAGTCTTATCCCCATAAACTCCTGACCGGGCGGTATGAGCATTTTTCCAGCCTCCGGCTGAAAGACGGGCTCTCAGGCTTTCCGAAACGGGAGGAGAGTCCGCACGATATCTTTAATACTGGACACGCTTCAACATCAATTTCCGCCGCCGAAGGTATTTTGACCGGCCGGTTCTTACAGCATCAAGGCGGTAAGGTTATTGCCGTTATCGGCGACGGAGCGCTGAGCGGCGGCATGGCGTTTGAAGGCTTACTCAACGTCATGCCTCAGACAGAGAATCTGGTAGTCATTCTGAATGATAACAAAATGTCGATTTCCCCGAACATACGGGCTATTTCAGAATATTTAAGCCGTTTAACCGTGCGTAAAAGCTATCAGCAATGTAAATATCTATTCAAGATGCTTGTCGGCAAAATTCCGTTTTTAGGCCGCCGGATCAATTTTTTAGTGTACCGGCTTAAACGAGGCGCGAAAGGTATCTTCTATAAAAACAACCTTTTCACCGACATCGGGTTTGAATATGTCGGTCCGCTCAACGGCCATAATGAACGGGAGCTTGAAAAAGTGTTCCGCAACGTTAAAAAGCTCCATACGCCGGTGCTGATCCATGTAGAAACGAAAAAAGGCAAGGGCTATTCGCTTGCCGAAGATAATCCCGCGGTGTTTCATGGAATCGGGCCGTTCAATATTGCCGATGGAAAGATTGAAAAAGCGAGCAAAAATTCTTTTACCGAAGTCTTTTCTCAGGCGATTATCGAAGAGGCGGAAACACGAGGCGATATTGTCGCAATTACCGCCGCAATGGCGCAAGGAACGGGACTACAGCGCTTCCAGCAACGGTTCCCCGACCGCTTTTTTGATGTCGGAATTGCGGAACAGCACGCGGTAACGTTTGCCGCCGGGCTCGCCGCAGCCGGTTTGCGGCCTATCGCAGCAATTTACAGCACGTTTTTGCAGCGGGCGATCGATCAAATCATCCACGACGTTGCGCTGCAAAAACTACCGGTTGTATTTGCGATCGACCGCGCGGGAGCGGTACCCTATGATGGGGAAACTCATCAAGGGCTGTATGATATCTGCTTTTTGCGCAGCATTCCGCATATAACGGTACTCGCTCCCGCTTCGGCAGCGGAAATGCGGGCGATGCTCCATTGGGCGCTGCATACGGATACACCGGTTGCCATTCGCTATCCGAAAAACACTTGCGCTGCGGAATGTCCCGCATTTGCGCTGCCACTTAAAACCGGCTGCGGCGTGTTGACCGTCGCCTCAGACAAAAGCGCGCTGCTTTTTGTGTGTACCGGGGGGATATACCGCGAAACGACTGAGGCTGCGGAAATTCTCCGCTATGCAGGTATTCCCGCTGATATTTACAACCTGCGCTTTTTAAAGCCGATTGACGAATCCGCCTTTGTAGAAATGATACGGGATCGGTATCAGGCCGTGCTGTTCGTCGAAGACGGCTGTGCGATCGGCGGCGTCGGGCAGTATCTGGAATGTTTGGTGCAAAAGCAGTGCGCCGATATACAAACGGCTGTACGCGCGTTTCCCGATACCGTCTTCATGCAAGGCAGCCGCCATGATATTTTGGAAGCAGCCGGTCTTACCGCGGAGCAGCTTGCCGGAGCAGCGCGAACACTGTGCGGAGCGCTTCATCGCCAGAATGCCCCTGCGTAACCGTTCAGTGATGCGGTTGCGGGAGGCGGGGCATAACCGGTGGGCTGCACGGTGCGTTTACACAACGGCAGCTCCGGCGTGATGCGTTCGGCATTATGAGAACATTATGCGAACCGGCACGCTTATCGGAATCATCGGAACGAAAAAACTGCACAGGGCAGTGCATCAAAGTGTCTACACTTGGAATTTTTCCATTTCAACGGTAAGGCTGTCGATACTCTGCTTGTTTTTTTGCGTAATACCGTTCACTTCCTGAACGGCAGTATTGATTTGTACCGCGCCCGAAGCCATCTCGTTCATGCCGCAAGCGATCGTGTCGGACAGCGCTGCAAGCAGCTTCATTTCAGTGGAAATAGCCGTACTGCCTTTCAGCATTTCCTGAGACACGGCTTGCACCTCATGCGTCATGTCTCCGATTTTATCCATCGCTTGAACGATATGCAGACTGCCGTTTTGCTGTTCCTGCATCTCATGCATAATGACTTGTTCTTGGCTTTTTGTTTTTTCGACGAGCGCGAATATGGAATCAAATTGAATTTCAATCGATTCTGCCGACGCGGTAACCTGTTCGATCTTTGTTTTCAATTCTTTTAAGATTTTCGTAATGCTCTTTCCGTGATTGCTGGATTCTTCCGCAAGTTTTCGGATTTCACCGGCAACGACGGCGAATCCCTTTCCGGCCTCGCCTGCATGGGCGGCTTCAATTGCGGCATTCATTGCAAGTAAATTGGTTTGTGCAGCGATATTTTGAATAATGCTGCTGGTTTCAAGCAGAATTTCCGAACTTTCATCGACAGCTTTACTCAAATTGACGGATTTCAACACAACCGTCTTACCGCCGGAAGTCGCTTTGTTCAGTTCATCAAGCGTCTGCATATTCTGCTCTATTCCGGCATTGACGGTTTGAATGCTGTTCGCCATCCGGTCGATGGAAATACGCGAATCGTCAACAGCCTCTGTTTGCACATTGACATGGGCATCCAGTTTTTCAATGGTACGCGTGATCGATTGCAGCGAGGAACCGATTTCGATGACGCTCTTTGACTGGCTCATCACCTGTTTTTTGATATTTTCGATATTGGTACTGATTTCATACACCGCGCTTGCGGTTTCCGTCATATTTGCAGACAGCTCTTGTCCGACTTCAAAAAGCGAAAGCACATTCTCTTTCACCGTAACAATGAGAATACGGACGTTATCCACCGATTGGTTAAAGTCCCGGCACATCGTCCCTATTTCGTTGGAAGAGCGCACCTCCATCCGTTCCGTAAAGTTTCCGCAACGCAGATGGGAAAATACATGCGAGGTTTTGATAATCGGTTTAATGACTTCCCGATGGATGAATACGATAAACGATGCAATCGACAGCATGACGATGGCAAGCAATATCAACGTAGCCATCCGGTAGACACGCAGTAAGTGATCGGAGTGCTCGACAACGGCATCCGTCCGGGTATTCAGAACGGTGAAAAATTCATTCAGCGGCGACATAATATCGGCAACGGCTTGGTGATACGCGTCATCGTGCAGGATTCTGATTGCGAAATTTTGACCCGTTTCGCCCGGCAGCGGTTCCGCTTTGCCTGCGATACAGGTATGCGCAAGAACGCTATCCATTGCCTGTTTCTCGCGTTCAGTCAATTTTAAAGAAAAGCTGCTTGCGGCGTTCAACAGCGACATTTCCTGGCTGCTGCACTGTAATTCGATAAGAAGATCGTTCCGGTCTATCGTTCTTCCGGGGTATAATTTTGCGTCAACAGTTTGAGGGCGGGGGCGTTCGCCGTTAATCCATTGTACAATGGTAAGATAATCTTGACGGTATTGTTCATTTCCGGTTACGGCAAAAAGTCTGCATAACCGCGTTAAATCTTGGGATGTTTGCCTAATCTCGTTTGAGGCAAGCATCAGTAATTCTTGGTTTTTATATGAAGCAATTAGATGGTTTGTTTGATGCCTGACAAAGAACAGCATGATTCCCGATGCAAGCAGCAGGAGAATAGTTGCTCCTGCCTGAAT
>CAUTXW010000037.1:0-27793 GCA_963542655.1 uncultured Treponema sp.
TATACAAGCGGGAAACTCAATCAAAACTGGCTTTGAACGGCATTATGTTCCGCGCACTTATGAATCCTCACGACTTATTACCGCTTTTAGACAAAAATTGATTTCCGTGCTGCTGCGCCGGAAACGCTTGACGCAAAGCGGAATATGCTCAAGGCGCAGCAGGAGTACGAACTGAATCGCTCTGCCTTTATGCTGAAAGAAAAAGCCTTTGCCGTCCGGTATGGAGATTCTGCGCTTGTTCTGCATGAAACCGATAAAAGAAACTTAGCTGATTTTTTACGCTGTACCGATACGCGGGATAATTATGAAGCGCAGCTTCTTACCGGAAAAAAACAGCTGCTTGACGCTGAGCTGCTTTCTGTAAAAAAGGATGAAGCTCCGCAGCTTTTACTAAAATTTTCGGCAGTCCCCGATGAATTAGTATTCCGTTTTTCCTCAGACTACCGTACTTCATGGGAACTGGTTAACCGCAATGTACCGTGGATTTTCCATGCAAGTATCGGAATCGTATGGTCGCCTGATTATTTTTCACGTGCAGCAGCAAAAAGCGAATTGCTTAAAAACCGCAGTTCCTTAATCGATTTACAACTTCGTGAATTACATGAGCAACGGCAGCATGAAACACTGCTGTTACATGAAAAAATTGCTTCGCTGGAACAAGCGTATCGCTTGATGCAGCAATACACTGCCGAACAAGCCTCGCTGCTTAAAGAGTATCGCCGGTTATATGAAGAACATACTGTTACCGAAAGCACCTATGCGCAAATAAATGCTGAGTATGCGTTACAAATCTATTTGCAAACACAAACATTCTGGCAACTCATTGCAGCAAAAGGAGAATACCTATTTTTATGAAAATAAAAGGAGAGCAGAATAACCGGTATTATCTTAACACCCCGTCAAATGGAAGTTTTAGAGGAGAACGATGCCAATCTTTTTTAGAAGACGTGAATCCCTCCAGGATAAATGCACTACTTCCAAATCACTTTATTTTTCAGTGTTTCCAGATACAGTTCAAGATTCTCTTTTACCGAGTCAGTTAGTAATTGCATAAAGGGACGATCATCACAGGTTTGCTGCCAGCATTCAATTGCATCTAAATATTGACTTCGTTGACTGACCTTTATTATTGCCGGAGGATAACCGTAATGAATAAGGATGAGATTCATAAGCAAACGTGCTGTTCTGCCGTTTCCGTCAATAAATGGATGAATACTCACCAATTTTGTATGAGCTTCTGCGGCAATATAGAGCGGATGCGCTTTTTTTTCTGAAAAAAACCACTGAAAATAACGGTCCATTTCATCAATAAGCTTGAGGGGATCGCAAAACTTATGAATGCTTCCGTTTTTCAATCGGACATACACCGGAACATCTCTGAAAACTCCGGCATGTTCGGTATCGATACCTTTTAAGATCAGATGATGGATGGTTAAAAGATCAGTGCGGCTCATATCCGTTAACGTTTTTTTTGATAGCTTTTCAATATAATCAATCGCTTCTTTATGATTAACAATTTCTAAATGCTCCCGCGTTGACTTGCCGCCGATAGTAATCCCTTCCAAAAGCACAATACGAGTTTCTTGCAGGGTATAGGTATTTCCTTCTATTGCCGTTGAGTTATAGGTAAAATCAACATCAAAGAGCCGTTTTAGATTTGCAACTTGTTGTACCGAAAGCGGCCGTAATACGTCTAATTCAGATTTAAGTCGATCGATTTCATGCAATACTGACAGTAGTTCCATAGCGCTAGTATACCCGTAAAGCCTTTTCACGAAAAGTTACTTCTATATTTTTTCCGATAAATGCTCTCGATGGTATTCATACCCATACCTCTTGCATTATGATTGGCTGCAGATGTCGTATGCCGTTACATAACGGTCGGTACATCAAAGGATAATGATAAAACGTTGGCTGTACGATACCATGAATATATGCTATTCTGCATATCCATTAAAGATTACCGAACAAATCGAACTATTACAGCTGCCGTAAAAAAAGCACATCGGCAGTACGGACGGCATGCTACCTATATAACAGCATTGAAGCAGCTCATGGATGCATCAAATGAAGTAAGCAATCAACAACCCCGACGCAAGCGTCGGGGTATGTTGTTCTCATAAGGTGGTTGCAGTCGGCTTTAATACCCTTTGTTACGACGCAAGCGTCGGGGTATTAAACCCTCCGCACGAATAAAGCCGTAATTGAACAGTGTATGGAAGAAGCGAAAACAGCCGATGCGGTGCAAGCGGCTGATCTGTATCGGTATGCTCAGCATATCAGCATTATGCAAAACGATGAAGAATTATACACGCAAGGGCTGCATTACCTTTTGCAGGGAGACGCTGCGTCGAATATTATATCAATAATAAATCAATATAGAAAGAACATGCTTGATCGCTCTGAAGTGCTGCAAGTGTTAGAGTGTAACATGTAGCATGGAAGGAGAAAATAAACAATTGTATCTCGGTCTTTTGACGGTATCATCTGCAAACCCACTCAGGAAAAGCAACCGGGATATGCTGAAACCTCCGGCTTCGTAAAGGACAAAGACGGCAGTGATAACTGGGCGTATATCAAAGAGAAGGATTCTGCCGGTACGCAGGACGCCGTGGTTGCAACAAACTATCCGGCGTTCAACTGGGTGAATACGTATAATGCAACCTATGCCGCGCAGCTTGGCGGTTCACACCACCAATGGTATATGCCCAGCATTGCGGAACTGTGCGAGGTATATAAAAACCGTGCGGTCATCAATGCAAGCATGAAAGCAATACACGACCTGCCGAATGGAAATACCTATACAGATGAAGTCTTTAAAACCGATACGTATTGGTCATCGTCGCAGGATTTCTACCGCAGTGATGATGCATACGATGTTGTTTTTACTTACGGTACCATAACATCCGACCACAAGTTTCTCGATCTTCGAGTATGCTGTATTGCAGACTTTTAGGAGGATATATGCTCCGGCATGGAGAAATCCCTGCCGGTTGCGAACGATTACACCGACCGCGCTAAGCCCGTTTTGGGAAAAGCCCTCCATGCACACGACATATACGGCTGACGTGCCGGAACAGTAAAAAAATACATTGGGAAGGGGATCAGCAATGGAGTCTTCTGATTGCCCTTCCTCTTTACAGAAGCGTCCATTCGGCATACAGTGAAACAATGAAACTGCTCCATACGGCCGATTTGCATTTGGGTAAAACCCTGCACGAAACGTCTTTGCTTGACGTGCAGGCGAAAATGCTGGATTCGCTTCTTGATATTCTAACGCAGCAGCCCTACGCGGCCCTGCTGATTGCGGGCGATGTATACGACCGCGCTATTCCTTCTGCAGAAGCCGTTTCGCTTTTCAGCGGCTTTCTGGCCCGGATACGGGACGCGTGCCCTGAAACGGCGGTATTCATCATTCCGGGCAACCACGATTCGGCGCAACGGCTTGCGTTCGCGCATGAAATCCTACAAAACCAGCACATCTACATTGCGCAAGATATGTCGCAGCTTGCAAAACCGGTAATCATCACGCAGGGTGGGGAACAGCTGGCGGTTTTCCTGCTGCCTTTTTTGAGCTTCGGTTCGTTTTCTCAAGATATTCAAGAGCAATACGGCCGCACCGGCGATTCGCAGGCTGATATGGCGACTATTGCAGCCGATATCCTCAAACAAGCACGGCCTTCCGATATGCCGTCGCTTTTGATGGCGCACCTTTTTACCGTCGGCGGGCAAAGTTCGGCGAGCGAACGCACCTTTATCGGCACTGCCGAATACATCAATCCCAGCCTTTTTGCTTTTTTCGACTATGTTGCGCTCGGCCACCTACACCGGTGTCAACGCGTAACCGACACGATGTACTATTCAGGCTCGCCGCTGCCGTATTCGTTTGATGAATCGGACGATGAAAAATGCGTCCTTGCGGTGGATATTGATTGTTCCGCTCCGGCTGACGGGCATGGCGGCAGCGCCTATCCGGTAACGGTTGAGCAGATACCGCTTCGTTCCGAACGGCCGCTGAAACGGCTGGAAGGCAGCTTTGCGGAATTTTTTATCGGCCGGGCATTCGATGAATGGAACAACTGTTACCTCGAAATCACGTTGACCGATTCGGAGGTCATTGCTCATCCGATGCAGATGCTCCGTCAAAAATTTCCGTTTTTACTCAGCATCCGGCAAAAAAGCTTTATGGATACCGCCCGGAACCCCGAAACAGACCAACTGACTATCCGGGAAAACGAGGCCGATGATCCGCAGACCTTAACCGATAATTTTAACCGATTCGAGACCGTAATTAACGGCGAACCCAATCAGATAAAGCAGGAGCTTTTTGAACTCCTCTGTAAAGAGACTTCCTATGAGACCTAAACAACTGATACTCCGCAATATCGGCCCATTCGCCGGTGAACATTCCATCGATTTTGACACTCTCGGCTCCTTTTTTTTAATTTACGGACAGACCGGCGCCGGAAAAACCACCATTTTTGACGCCATTTCATACGCGTTTTACGGCAAACCGCTCGGCGGACGCTCCGGTATCATGCGCAATCTGCGCAGTCACTTTGCAGACGATTACGCCGTTGCCGATGTTACCTTGACTTTTTTCATCGGCGCTCAGCTCTATCGGGTCAAACGGCGGCTGCCGTATACAAAAGAAGGCCGCAAAAACGAAACGCCTGAGGAAGTATCGCTGGAGCTGTACGAAAACGGCTCATGGGTCAGCAAGTCTTTTACGAATAAACGGGAAACTGATGCGGCGATTCAAGGCCTTATCAAACTTTCGGATACGGAATTCAGCCGTATTGTCCTGTTGCCGCAGGGCGAATTTGCTCAGTTTTTACGCGCGCCGTCCAGCGATAAAAAAGATACGCTGATGCACCTGTTCCCCATCACCCGCTATACCGAGCTGATGCAGGCGGCAAAAACGCGCGCGGATGAGCTGCAGCAGGAAGTTCGGGCGATTCAGACAAATCTTGAAGCCCTGCAAAGCCGATTCGCCTACCACCGCTACGAAAGCGATTCCGCAGAACTGCAAAACGAAATCGGCCGTATCCGCGGCGAATACGGCCGCGTGTTTGATTCGTGGCAGGAAAAGACCCGCGTGCTGCAACAAGAGCAGATGCTGTCTGAAAAACGGCAGGAGCTGCGGCAGGTTCAGGAAGAGCTTGAGGCATGCCGTATCCGCGAAGCCGATATCCGCAGCTTAAAGCAGAAAATCGAAAAAGCGCAGCGGGCTGCCCCGCTTGCCGTGCAGGTTGCGCAGCTGCGGGAGTTGGCAGCTGCCTGCGATGCGGATGAACGGCAGCTCCGCGAAAAACAGGAACGGCTGCACATGATAACAGACCGGCTTACGGCATTGCAGCGGCGGCAGGGTGAAATCGACGCAAAAGAAACGCAGCGCGATAGTCTCCATGCCGTCATCGATTCCTTGAGAAACGCCGCTGCGCTGGAGCAGGAAATCCGAGCTGCGGAAACCAAGCAGCAGGAGCTTGAACGAGCCGCAGCAGCAGCTCAAGAACGGCTGCACACGATTGAAACAAAACTCGCGGCGGCCACGGAAAAAAATGCCGCGCTCGCCCCTGCGCTCGATGCGTTGGATGCCCGGGAACATGCCTACCGCAGCCTGCAAGCGCAGCTCGACCTGGAAAAACAGCTCCACGAACAGATCGCGAAGCGGGAGCAGCTCAATCACTTTTTGCACAGCCATGCGCAGGCTGCGGAACATACGCGGGCGCAGCTTGCGGAACTTTCCCGCGATTATGACATTCACAGTGAACAAGTAGATCGATTGCAAGCGGAAAAGCAGGCTGCGGAACGGCTGCGGCTGGCAGCATCGCTGGCCGAACAGCTGGAAGAAGGAGCCCCTTGCCCGGTCTGCGGTTCGGTGCACCACCCTGCCCCGGCGCATGATACCGCGCAAAGCGCGTTCAGCTTTGACGAGCGGATCGCCACGGCAAAACGGACTGCCGCCCGGCTTCAAACGGAAAAAGAAAAGACGCAGGCGGCGCTCGCCGGTACGGAAGCCTCGTATGAAAACTATCAAAAACAGATCGATGAGCGGGCGGCAGCGACGGAACAGCTTTTGCTGCGGTATGCTGAATACGGCACGGAGCCGTTTCCGCAAGAAAAGAACGCCGCCGAAGACCGGATTAAAGAAACCGTGCAGCGGATTAACGCCGCGCTCCAGGCCTACACCGCATCCCGCAAAGCGCTGACGGAAAAAACAGCGCTTGAGGAGGAGCTCCGCCGGTTGCAACATGAACAGCGCACAAGCGCACAGCAAAAAAATTCGGCGGAGCAGCAAGTAAGCGGTATTTCGGCGGCGGTGCAGGAAAAGCGGCGGCAATTCGACCACGCGTTCTCGCAACTGCCGCAGGATATCCGCAGCAGCGCGGCGGGAAACACCGTGGATAGTTCGGCAGCATTCCGCACCTCCGGCTCATCAGAGACATCCGGCAGTAAACCGGCCGGAGCGCCGCGTCCCGATGCCGAAACGGCGTTGGAGCAATGCGAAACGCTGCTGCAAGAACTCAAGCTGACCATCAACGCCTATCGCACCGATACGGCTGAAGCCACGCAAACCCTTGAACGGATACGGGGCGAACTGGCTGCTATCGAAGCGCACCGCGATGAACACCGGCAGCAGCATCGTCAAAAAACTACGCAGCTTGAATCCGCATATATAATAGAAGGTTTTAGCGGTTTGGATGAGTTGGAGCAGGCGGTATGTACCGAAGACGACTTGAGCCGGTGGCAGGCGGAAACGGAAACCTTTTACGAACGGTACGCGGCGTACCGGCAAGCCGCCGCAGGGCTGGAAAAAGAGCTGTCGGGTATGGAGCCGCGCGACATCGATGCTCTTCAAAATGAGGTAGATTCTCTCCGCCAGCATTATGAGGAAATACAGGCGCGGCTTGAAGTGCTCAACGCGGATAAAGCGAAGCTGGAAGAGCTGCATGCGCAGCATACCGAACTGACAAATCATTTCAATGTGAAAACCACGGAGGCGCAGGGCTGGGTATCCTTAGCAAAAGACCTGACCGGCAGTAATCCGCGAAAATTACAATTCGACACCTGGATTCTTTCGGCCTTTTTGCACGAAGTAACTCTATTTGCAAACAAACGGCTGGAACGGATGAGCGAAGGGCGGTATCGGCTCGCCGTCAGCGAAGAACACGGCTCCGGCAACAGTTACCGGGGGCTCGACTTGGAAATTGCCGACGCCTACACGGGAAAATGCCGCCCTTCCGCAACACTTTCCGGCGGAGAAACGTTTATGGCATCCATCAGTCTCGCACTAGGTCTTGCCGATTCCATTCAAGCCCGCGCGGGCGGCATTCGACTCGATTCAATGTTTATTGATGAAGGCTTCGGTTCGCTCGACGAAAAAGCGTTGGAGAACGCAATCGGCATTTTGGACGAAATCCGCGGAGACCGGATGGTCGGCATTATCTCCCATGTCGGAGAACTGCAGAGCCGCATCCCGCAAAAAATCGAAGTGATAAAAACAGGCACCGGTTCATCCATTCGGCAACCTCGGTAGTATCTTCCGATACATTTCTCACTGCATCGGTTGTGCAGAAAATGATTTCTTTTGGTTTTTATAGTCCGTTTGATATTGATTCCGGAATGACGTATCAGTATATGACGGATTGACATTTTGTAGAAGTCATGGCGATAATTGACAGTATGAATGGCATCTCGCAAAAATACGGAAGTATAGACTGCTTACATGGCTCGAAACATTAATACCGTATATTTTTATCTGTACTTATAGCATAGTAATCTTATATATGATAATCAAGTAGGGAACCGCTTCACACAATCGGTGCGAGCGGCTCCGTTTATCGCAGGTTATTTTACCAGCTCAAACTGATATTCTTTTGTGCCGTCCAAGCTGCTGATGACGGTATAGCCTGCATCGGCTAATTTCGTCGCAACGGCGAACGCACGGTTCCCGGAATAGCAATAGGTGAGTACAGGCCGTTCTTTGGGCAGTTCGGCCAGTTTTTCAGCGATGGTATCCGCACTTCCCGATATGGCGCCTTTTAAATGACCGGCCTCATAATCTTGCGGTTCGCGGGCGTCAACAACGGAATATTTTCCCGTGTTGACCAATTCCTGCATTTGCTTGCCGCGCACATTGGCGACTTTTGTCAACGAGGTATAGTTATATGTGCTTACGCCAGCAGCATTGAATAGCTTCTTAAATCCATGCTTATGTAAGATTTCGGCAGCGGCCCGGCTCCGTCTTCCACTTCTGCAAATGGTAACCACGTTTTTATCTTTTAAATCGTTAATATAATTCAGATTATTTTCAAGATCACCGACGCTGAGATTGATGGCATAGCGGACATGCCCTGCATCATATTCATGCTTTTCCCGTACATCGATAACCAGATACTGTTCTTTCGCTTGTTTATCATCCATAATTTGATCAAGCTCCGAGCCACTCATATCAACGATGCCCGATTGTTTGACGCTTCCGCTTTCTTCCTGCTTTGCGCACGCGACTCCAAACAGCGTGATAAACACGACTGCTGCCATTATTGCCGCTGTTGCGGCTGTCCGATTCAAATGTCTGTTCATATAGACTCCTCTGTGCATGTTTTTAATAGCCGACGCCGTTTACTTCAAGATACCGGCGAATGCTTTCGGCCAATTGCTTTTTTTCCGCAGCGGTTGTGCATACGCAGTTGTCAAAAAACGGAAGCGCCATATTTGAGGACGCTGCCCAGTATCGTCCCGAAGACGCTTCGGAATCCGTTGTTTGCGCTGCGGAAAACACCGGCGCAAGACCGGTTGTTCGAGCGAGCAATTCATCCGTTTCCTGAGAATACAGAAAATCCCGTATCTCATTGATCAGCGATGACGAGTCGCTCTCATGCGCCGCTGCCTGCGTCCACACGATAACATCGGTCGGCATGTTCTTCCGGCTGAGTTCTTGCGGCAGCGGTATCTGCATGGTGATATATTTTTCAAGCTCATCTCTGCCGAGCTGCCGACTGGTAGAAAGCGGCATCGCGGTAAGAGCTGTGCTGTGAAACTTCATAAATACTTCGATATCGCTTTGAATAAGGCGATACCATTCAGGATGCAAAAAACCTTGCACCCGCCACGAGACCAAGGTATCCAACACCGCTTTTAAAGCAGGCGGACACGCAGTGCGTAAATCGGCGTCCTTTCCCAGCGCAGCAAAGTCTTCACGTTTCATTGAAGCACCTTGCATCGCAGCAACGGCTGAAATCATCGCGAACAGCGACTCATCCTCTCCCCCTGCGCAGATACACGGAAACTGAATGGAAGAAGCCTTTGCCGCCTGATGCAGCCGGTCAAAATCTTCCCACGCGATATACGAATGCAGCCCCAGCTGTTCCGCAACCGCAGCACTGCACGATAATTTGACGGGATTAAGCAGGAGCGGAAAGGCATAAAACCGATCAGACGCGTCGTTGACGAAAATATTGTTTAAAAAAGTCGACGGCAGCGGTTGAAATACTTCCTGGGAATGCCGGATAAAGAAGCTGCGGGCTTCAAACAGGCTCTTATTATCGGAAGAAATGACAAAAGCCGTTTGCGGATTTTGTTCCATAAATGCGGAAACCGACAGCGCAGGATCGATAATGCGCCAGTCAAAGCGCTGCTCAATGCCGCTGAACCGATCTTTCAACGCAGTTTGAAACGCCTGCACGGTTTCGTTTGAAAGCAAATAAAACGCGATATACTTTTTTTGAGGGGCTCTATTACGGAGCATAAAAAAAAGACCGATACCGACGCATACGCAAATGCCGAGAATGACAGGAAGGTATTTTCTCATAGTAGCTCAGAGTATACCGTTCTTCAGGTCTTTTTTCCAGAGCTTCCGCTCGTTTGTTCGTTTATTCAGGGCAACCGCTGGCACTATTTCCGATGCGGAAGCCTTTTTGTATTCAAAGTGTCATGTAGAAGAGGAGCTAGCGCCTTGCATATTGATAATGCGACTCCCCTCGCCTGCCCTAGATGTTTGCGCTGACTGAATATCCGGCATCGGTGACGGCGGCCTTCAACGCGTCGAGACTTACCTCATCGGGGTGCGTTACCGACGCGGTTTTCGCTGCCAAGTCGACCGTTGCCGAAACGCCTTCAAGGGCGTTGAGCGCTTTTTCCACGCGGGCGGAACAGTGTCCGCATGACATGCCTTCAATGGTTAAGAGAGTGGTTTTATTCATCGGTATCTCCTCATGCTGAGTGTTATGTTGCGTCTGCGACGACGGCGCATCGCAGGCTTTCTCCAGCGCTGCTTCCGCAACCGCTGTTGCCGGAAGACGGGCGGGGGTATCTGTTTGCGCAATTGCGAGCTGTTCCGCATCGGAATTTCCGGCGATTGCGCACTGCGCCGCCTCTGCGTTTGCTGCCACTGCTGCACGGCACTGTGCCGAACAGACCGCCGGGGTATTTTTCGGCCGGAAGCGGTTCAGCCGCAGCGCATTCGTCACCACCGATACGGAGCTAAAGCTCATTGCCGCCGCTGCAAACATCGGGCTGAGTTTTAGACCGAACAGCCGGTAAAAAACGCCTGCCGCCAGCGGAATACAGAGCGAATTATAAAAGAGCGCCCAGAATAGATTTTGTTTCACCGTCCGCATCACCGCTTTGCTTAATTGAATGGCGGTAACGGCGGTTTCAAGGCTGTTATTCATCAACACGATATCGGCACTTTCCATCGCAATATCCGTGCCGCTGCCGATTGCAATACCGACATCGGCGGCAGTCAGCGCAGGCGCGTCGTTAATGCCGTCGCCGATAAATGCGGACGGCATCTCCTGCATCCGGTAGTAAGCAACCTTTTCCTGCTTATCCTGCGGCAGCAGCTCGGCGGCAAATTCATCAACGCCGACCTTTTTTTGGATGGCTTCCGCCGTGTTTTTATTATCTCCCGTGAGCATGACGGTGCGGATGCCCATTTTACGGAAGTCTTCAATCGCGCGTGCGCTGTCTTCCTTCACCGGATCGGCGACGGCAATCAGCCCGGCGCAGTCATTTCCCACAGTGATCAGCAGCGGAGAGGCGCCACCTTCGGCAGCTGCCGCAAGACTGCTTTGAATCCGCTCCGGTACGGACACGCCCAGCATTTCGCAGAGCTTGAGATTTCCGGCGCCGATTCTCAAATTGCCGATGAGCGATCTCCCTGTCGGGTCATCCACGGCAGCGGTGCCGAAAATCCCCTTTCCGTGAGCTGCGGTAAAATTGTGAATCTTGAACGGCGTAAATTGCTTTGCTTCCGCCGCGCCGATAACGGCATGGGCAAGCGGATGCTCGGATAGATGCTCAAGGCTGTAGGCGATCCACAAAATGTCATCAGCCGTATACTGATCGGAAAACACCTCGATATGCTGCAGCGTGGGCTTGCCTTCCGTAATGGTGCCCGTTTTGTCAAGCAAGACGGCGGTAACGCGGTGCGCAAGTTCCAGCCCCTCCGCCGACCGGATCAAAATACCCAGCTGAGCCCCCTTACCCGTACCGGCCATGATAGCGGTCGGCGTCGCGAGCCCCAGCGCACACGGACAAGAAATAACCAATACCGAAATTGCCGTTGAAAGCGCAAATTCGAATGACGCCCCCGCGACCAGCCATCCGATAAAGGCTGCAAGCGAAATCAGCATAACCGCCGGTACAAAATATCCGCTGATGGTATCGGCAAGTTTTGCGACCGGCGCCTTTGTCGACGCAGCCTCTTCTACCAACGCAATAATCCGCGCGAGTGTCGTATTATTCCCGACCTTATCGGCCCGGAACACAAAAGTCCCCGACAGATTATGCGAGGCGCTGATAACAGAATCTCCCGCGCCTTTTTCAACCGGCAGGCTTTCTCCGGTAACCGCCGATTCATCAAGAGAGGAGCGCCCTTCGATGATAACCCCGTCTACCGGCAGCGTTTGCCCCGGACGAATCACAACCGCATCGCCGATCGCAATATCTTCAACGGGAATTTCAACTTCTACGCCGTTCCGCATTACCTGCGCCGTGCTGGGCCGCAGCTGAACCAATTTGGTCAGCGCTTCCGACGTCCGTTTTTTTGCACGCGCTTCTAAAAATTTCCCCAACGAAATCAGCGTTAAAATCATCGCGGCCGATTCAAAATAGAGGTCTTTCAGATACTGCCGCACCACATCAAGCTGACCGTGCCCCAAGCCGTAGCCGATTCGATACAGCGCAAAAATGCCGTACACCACCGCTGCCCCGGAACCGACGGCAATCAAACTGTTCATATTGGGCGCTCCGTGCAGCAGCGTCATAAAGCCGTTCGTAAAAAAGCGGCGGTTCAGTACCAACACCGGCAGTGTCAATAAAAACTGCGTCAGCACAAAGAGCAGTGCATTTTCCGTTCCGATAACATGCGCCGGAAGCGGAAGCCCAATCATACGCCCCATCGAAACATACATGAGCGGAATGAGGAAAAAGAGTGAATACAGAAATTGTTGTTTTTCGCTTTCGGCGCTTTCAAATTCGGCTTCCGCTGTCCGTTTCCGGTTTTCAGCCTCCAGCGGAAAAGCGCCGTATCCGCTTTTTACCACCGTTTGTATAATTGTATCGGCACCGATTATGTCGGGATCATATTTGACGGCCATCCGTTTTGTTAAAAGATTGACTTGAACAGAACGCACGCCTTCCAGTTTTGCAACCGACTTTTCAACGTGAGCGGAACATGCGGCGCAACTCATGCCCGTTACGGTAAAACTTTGGGTTTTCATAGTGATTCTTATTATAGGAAAATAACCGTTGAAAAGCAAGAAATTCTAGTACAAAAGATACTTCCTGCGGATGGCCGTAAATTGCCGGCTTTCTTTTTCGATGCGAGCATAGTAGTCCGCGACGGTTTGGGACGGATCGGTCAGCTGGGTGCAGCCGGTCAGTAAATGGATGCCGCAGTATTTTTTCCCGGCGTTGGTTACCGTAAAATCATCGGGGTAAAGGCGCTTCAGTGCATAAAACAGTGCGACGGCTGTTTTCACCGGTGCAAAATGGGTTCGGTCGGTTACGGCAATTTGCACGCCTCCGCACCGTTTCCCCGCATAGAGTGAAAGCGACGGGGTAAAAAACGCGGGTAAAAAGCACACTCCTTCAAGGCCGAGCTGATTAAGCTGATCTGATACGAGGTTCGCATCGATGAACGGCGCACCAATGTACTGAAACGGCATCGCGGTACCCCGCCCGACGGATAGGTTGGTTCCTTCAAACAAACAGACGCCGACATACACGAGGGCGGTTGCAGGAGACGGAATATTGGGAGACGGCGGTGCCCATATCAGCGGCAGCTCGTCAAAATAGGAGGTTCGCACCCAGCCTTCCATCGGAATAACCGTTAAATCACAGTGAATACCGTATTCGGTGTTAAAAAGCAAGGCAAGCTCGCCGACCGTCATACCGTGCCGCTGCACAATGGGGAAATATCCCGTAAAGGAGCGGTATTCAAGTTCCAACATATTGCCTTCGACAGCGCCGCCGATCGGATTCGGACGGTCGAACACGACAAATTGCTTGTTGAGCCGCGCGCATGCCTCCATTGCATAGGCCATCGTAGAAATATACGTGTAAAACCGCGCGCCGACATCCTGAATATCAAAGCACAGCACATCGATGTCTTTCAGCATCTCCGGCGTCGGCCGCTTTGTGCTTCCGTATAAGCTATAAACCGGCAGTCCCGTCCGCGGATCGCTGCTGTGCCCGATGACTGCGCCTTCCCGTTCATTACCCTGGAGTCCGTGCTCCGGAGAAAAGAGTGCCGTCACCTGCGCTACCCTGCCGAGCAGTACGGCTGAGGCGGTTCCGCCGGAATCGATGCCGGTTTGGTTGGTAATCAGCCCAACCCGCTTTCCGGCAAACACGGCGCGGTAGTGCGGTAGCCGTTCAATGCCCAGCTGTAAACGCTGCTCCGCAACTGCGCCCCAGCAGGCAATACAACAAACGCAACACACCACAAGGCCGATTTTTACCGGCCATACCGAGTGCATATATCCGTTCACGTGATGCCGTATTTTTTTTCCGCACTCTTCAATATATCGATGCATGGTGAATCCTCTTATCTTTACCAGTTTAGATTTTCCGATATGTTCGTTCGGAAGAACCTATCGCCATTATATCATTTTTTGAGGGGGTAGCGAATAACAAGTGCGCCGCTCCAATGGCGCAGCAGCAACTTTTGCAGCGCAGCGGAAAAACGTTGCCGCGTATTGTACGGAAAAGGCGCACTTTTATGGAGCGTAGGGGGAGACTTCCCCCGCCCCATGAAACCCTAGACCAGATTGAAAAACTTATGTAAACTAGCGGGCATATTTTTATTTTCATAATGAAGAAAAGCTGCATTGGCGTCGATTCAATACATGAACGCCTCTTAAAATTTCAATTTTAGCGATACCCAAGGAGCCTCCCGAAAGCAGTAACGCTTGGAGGGGCCGATCCGATTTGTAGGAGTTTCAATGAAGAATGTATATCAGCGTGTAATATGGAAGATTGTTTGTATGTGCGTGCTGACAGGAAGTCTGGCCTGCCTGAACGGGCCGGAAAATAAGACGGTTGCACAACTGAAAAATCAAAAGACGGAAAAAAGCGCCGCATCGGCAGATACGGAGGCTGATGAAGGGGTTCCGCCGCGGATTATTTTCGGACAGCAGCTGAATATTTTGCTGAGTGAACAGAAGTGGGAAGAAGCGATTGCGCTGTTTGATACCTTGTCGGAAGAAGACCGGGATTCGCGTGCGATACAGAATTTGAAGGCGGCGGTGTTGGTTTCGGTCGGGCGCATCGCGGAGGCGGAAAAAACGGCGCGTGCGTTGGAAAAACGGTATCCTAAGGATATCGATGTGCTGTACACGATGACGATGATTGCGCAGGCGAAAAACGATAAAAAGATGCGGACGACGTATTTAAAAAAGATTTTGCGGATTGATCCCGATAACGAGCAAGCGCTGCAGGAGGAAGGGCTCGATTTATATAATCAGGGCAGCTACAAGGAAGCCGACGCAGCGTTCAGCAAGATTTTAAAAAAGCATCCGAACAATATTCAAGCCTTAATTTGGTGCGGCAAGGTACGCTATTTGGGCAATAAGCTCAAAGAGGCGGAGCAGTGCTACCGTGTTGCGCTGCAATATGAGCCGAAAAACAGCCTGGCGATTGCGGAATTGGCGCGGATAAAATCCGAAACGAACCGGATGGCGGAGGCTATTGCCGACATAAAAGAAGCGATTGCGCTTGAACCGGATGCAGCTCCGCATTGGACTGATCTGGGATCGTATACGATGCAAGTAGGTCGGCGGGAAGAGGCGCTCGATGCGTTTAATCATGCGGTGGCGCTGGTACCCGACTCATATTTTATCCACATTTATCTTGCCGGTTTGAATGACGACCTCGGCAATAAAGATGATGCCATTAAGCACTATCAGAAGGTTACGGAGCTGTATCCTCAGTATTATTTTGCCTATGAAGGGCTGGGGATTTTGTTTTTTGAGCGAAAGGATTGGGAAAATTCCCGCCGTGCCTTTGTCAATGCCCTGCGTTATGCGCCGGATAACACGTATTATGCGCTAACTGCCGCGCTTTGCAGTTATAAAGCGGAGAAAAAAACGGAAGCAAAGGACTTTATGTCGAAGTACTTGAAGACGGTTGACCGTACAAAACATGAAAACGAATACTTTCTGTGCCGTCTTTTTGTGGATTTTGCCGGAGATAGCGATGTGAGTAACCGAATCGCGAAGGAAAAGGATGAAACGGATCGCTTGCGGAAGTTCTTTTATTTAGCTGAATTTTATCAGCTAGCCGGGAAAAGCCATACTGCCGAAAAGTATCTGCTCGACATTACCACAACGCAGACGCCGAGTTTTTTTGAATACCGGCTGGCGGTGAGTGAGCTTGCCTCTGACGCGGACAAAACAAAAACGAATTAAAAGGATTTTACGATGAATCAACCATTGAAGCATCTATCATTTAACGAAAGAGAGATTATCTTATTGGGCACCGCTCATATTTCAAAAGAAAGCATCGAAGAGGTTGAACGGTGTATCCGCAGCGAACAGCCGGACTGCGTATGCGTTGAGCTGGATGAACAGCGGTATAAAGCACTGACAAATGAAAAACAATGGCAAGAGCTTGATATTATCGAAGTTTTAAAAAGCGGTAAGGGCTTTTTATTGTTGGCGAACCTGGTGCTTGCTGCATTTCAGAAGCGGATCGGCGCCGATGTGGGGGTAAAACCCGGCGATGAAATGAAGGCCGCCATTACCGCTGCGCAGGAAGGCGGCATACAGACCGAACTGGTTGACCGCCCCATCCACATCACCTTGAAACGGGCATGGGCAAAAAATAACCTATGGGGCAAATCCAAGCTGCTGGGAACGTTACTGAGCAGCGCCTTTTCGACCGAAAAACTCAGCGCCGAGGAAATTGAAGCGCTGAAAGATAAGAGCGAAATGGACGGCATGATGGCGGAAATGGCGGAGTATTTGCCGCAGGTAAAAGAAGTGCTGATTGATGAGCGGGACCGCTACCTGGCAACCAAAATATGGAACGCGCCGGGCAAAAAAACCGTGGCCGTGCTGGGCGCCGGGCATTTGGAAGGAACCGCTGCCTATCTTGAAAAGCTGCACAGCGGCGCCGCCTCAGACGATGTTTCCGATATATCCGACGTACCGCCCAAAAGCGGACTTGCCAAGGCTTCCGGGTGGCTCTTCCCCGCGCTGATTATTCTGCTGATTGCCGCGGGCTTTTTAAAAGGCGGCGTTGCGGCTTCGAGCGCCTTGCTGATCCGCTGGCTGCTGTGGAACGGAAGCCTTGCCGCGCTCGGTACCCTGATTGCGCTCGGCCATCCGCTCAGCATTATCACCGGCTTTGTCGGCGCGCCGCTTGCCACACTGAACCCGTTTATCGGGATCGGCCTTTTTACCGGCATTGTCCAGGCATGGATACGGAAGCCGCAGGTTGCCGACATGGAAATGCTCACCGCCGACATAACAACGCTTAAAGGCTGGTACAAAAATAAAATCGCACACATCCTGCTCATCTTCTTTTTGTCCAGCCTCGGCGGCGCAATCGGCAACCTTATCGCAGTTCCGGCTCTTGTAAGCGGCTTGCTGTAAGGGGTTATGCGTCCGGGTTCCCTTGTGAAATCTCCGTATCTTTATTATACTGCCTGCTCATAATCATTTTTCAACAATAGTATTAAGTAGATTAAGTGAGCGCAGTAGGATTCGGAAGGGCGAAGCTCCGTCCATGGAGGGTTACGTGAAAAAGGAACGCATCGTTATTGCTTTAGGGGGTAATGCGTTAGGCAATAGTCCGCAAGAGCAGCTGACGTTGGTAAAAGAGGCGGCAAAGGTGATTGCCGATCTTGCAGAAGACGAGTACGAAATCGTTGTCGGGCATGGGAATGGGCCGCAGGTTGGTATGATCAACGGAGCGATGGATTATGCGGCAAACGGAACGGCCGGAACTCCTCCGATGCCTTTTGCGGAATGCGGCGCGATGAGCCAAGGATATATCGGCTATCATTTGCAGCAAGCGATCGGTAATGAATTACGGCGTCGGCATATTGACTGTACTGCCGTTTCGATCATCACGCAAGTTATCGTATCAAAAGATGATGCCGCTTTTTCCCATCCCACTAAACCGATCGGTATGTTTTATACCGAAGAAGCCGCCGACAAGCTCAAGGCTGCAAAGCCCGAATATACCTTTATGGAAGATGCCGGGCGCGGATACCGCCGTGTTGTGCCGTCTCCTCAGCCGGTTTCGATTGTCGAAAAAGATGTTATCGAAGATTTGATAGCCGGAAATCATATTGTTATCACCGTAGGCGGCGGCGGTATTCCGGTTCTGCAAACGCCGGAGGGGCTGTGCGGCGTCGATGCCGTTATCGACAAGGATAAGTCTTCCGCGCAATTGGCTGCCGACGTAAAAGCCGATAAGCTCATCATTTTAACCGCAGTTGATCACGTGTACATCAATTTTAACCGGCCGAATCAGCAGGCGCTGTCTTCCGTAACGGCAGCCCAAGCGGAACGTTACATACGGGAAGGTCATTTTGCAAAGGGCAGTATGCTGCCGAAAGTTGAAGCATGTATCCAGTTTGTACGCAATCATCCTGCAGGACAGGCGGTTATTACCTCGCTTGCAAATGCCGGAAATGCCTTGAAAGGCGGTAACAGTACCGTTATCACTGCGTAACCCCGCTGATGACACGGCATACACAAAAAAAGCGTGCGGCTTTCTCCGCATTTTCCATTTTATATCTTATATTGATTGCGTTAGCCGCGCTGACGTGGCTTATCCCGGACGTGAAAGCGGCTTCCATCGGGACGATTGTGATGGCTTCGTATAAAGGTTTTGCCGATGCCATCGATGTATGCTTTTTTGTGCTGGTGTTGAGCGGCTTTCTCAATGTCGTTGCAAAAACCGGCGCCCTCGATGCCGGAATTGCCCATTTGGTTGCGCGGTTTAAAGGACGGGAATTAACGCTGATCCCCATCCTGATGCTGATTTTTTCTATCGGCGGCACCACATTCGGCATGGCTGAAGAAACAATTGCCTTCTATAGTTTGATAACGGCTACGATGGTTGCGGCCGGGTTTGATTCCTTGACGGGAATGGCGACCGTCTTGCTGGGATCGGGCGTCGGCGTAATCGGTTCTACCGTGAATCCATTTGCGCCGGGGATTGCCGTTGACAGCATCAACAAGAGCTGCCGCGACCTTGGCATTTCCGCCGACGTGAATACCGGTACGGTTATCATTCTGGGAACCGTTATCTGGCTGACGTCGCTGATTGTGGCGTGCCGGTTTGTTATGGCGTATGCGGCACGGGTAAAACGCAATCCGGCGCAAACTCTGTTGTCTACAGAAGAGCGGCAGGCTATGCAGCAGACGTTCGGTACAACCCCGGCGGAAACCGGCGCTGCGTTTACCGGCCGCATGAGAGCGACGATGCTCATTGTTGCCGCGGCATTTACCGTCATGGTAATCGGCATAGTCCCGTGGACAAAATTCAATATCACTTTTTTTGAACGCTGGTCTGCATTTTTGACCGATACGCCGCTCGGTACGTGGTGGTTCGGTGAATTGGGCATGTGGTTTTTGATGATGAGCATTGTCGTCGGACGCATCAATCAATTAACCGAATCCGAAACGGTGGCAGCATTTATCGAAGGCGCGCAAGGCGTGATAGGGGTGATCTTTGTGATTGCCGTTGCACGCGGTGCTTCGGTGTTGATGGGGCAAACAGGCCTTGATACATACATCCTTGAACATGCTGCGGATGCGTTACGGGGAATGCCTGCCGGTATCTTTGCGCCGCTGATCTACCTGCTCTACGGTGCGCTCACTTTTGTAATTCCGTCAAGCTCAGGGCTCGCCACGGTGTCGATGCCGATTATCGGCCCGCTGACGTATAAGCTCAGGTATAACCCCGCGGTGATGGTGATGATTTTTACAGCGGCGTCGGGATTGCTGAACCTATTTACCCCGACTAGCGGCGTTGTGATGGGCGGACTGGCAATCAGCCGCGTTGAATACCGGACATGGCTTACATTTATCGGAAAAGCGCTCGGCATCTTATTGATTATCAATATAACGATTTTAACGGTTGCAATGCTGATACTGTAGCGACGGCGGGAAGTTCTGCATTCATCCCGACAGGAACGAATGCAGAAAAGTGAGATTAGATAAGCTCCAGAATCTTATCTTTGGGGATAAATCCAAGCGAGCGTTTTACTTCTTTTCCGTTTTTAAATACGATAATGGTCGGAATGCTGGTAACGCCGTATCGTACCGCAAGGTCTTGCTGTTCATCAACATTGACTTTTGCAAGTACCGCCTTGCCGTTCACTTCTTTTTCGGTTTCTTCAAAAACCGGTCCGAGCATTTTACACGGGCCGCACCAAGGCGCCCAAAAGTCTACCAAAGTTGTTCCTTCAGCATTGATTGTTTGATCAAAGTTTCCCTGATTAAGGTGTAGTATAGCCATAATGGTTTCCTCCTTAGCTACATTTTTCTTTCAGGCATCTGCACCGTCGGCGGTGTTGTGATGCCGTCCGTTGTAATACGGTATGCTATTAAGATACAAAAAAAAGTGCGCGGCGGATAGAGTCCGGAGGCTTTTATTTTCCGATACAGCAGCTCCGAAACAGTCGGACGCTTATCCGTATCCAGTCGCTTATCCGTGCATTGAAGAAAGAGGTTCCGTTACCGTTTGCCCGTGCGGACATACGAGAGCCACGCATCCGGTTCGGGAACTTCAAAACGCAGCGCTTTCCGTGTAACCGGATGCGTAAAGGCCAGCGAACGGGCATGAAGGGCAAGACGGCTGAACGGGTCGGTACGCGCGTGACCGATTGGGTCTCCCGCTATCGGATAGCCGTTGGCTGCGAGATGCGCGCGTATTTGATTTTTTTTACCGGTGTCCAGCGAAAGTTCAAACAACGTGTACGCCGAGCCGCGCTCGATTATTTTATACCCTGTTCGTGCAACGACCGTATCGAAGCGTCCGCGTTTTTGTTTTTCGGCATTGGGCACAAAGGCTCTGTTGTATGCGTTGTACGCAAGCGGCGCATCGATAAGGCCGGAATCAGGCAGCCCCTTTCCAGCCGGGTTTTCGGCAACCGCACGGTATATGCGCTCGGTAACGATTGTGTGCCAAGAACGCATGAGCTCATCCTTCGTGCGTTCGGTTAGTGCAAAAAGCATCACGCCGGAAGTGTCGCGGTCAAGCCGATGTACGGCAAAAGGCTTGTGGTGCTTTGCGTACGCCCCTTTGCCGCGCATAATGCGCTCCAGAATGCCGACGGCAGTTCGGGCGCTGCTTCCCGGATACGGAACGGAAAGCAACCCGGACGGTTTATTGATTACGATAATGTACGAGTCCTCATATAAAATATCGAGTTTTTCTCCTCCGGAACTTTTTTTCATACCATGTTCCCGGCGCGTATTTTGATTTTTCATTTTTACTTCCATAATAAAAGGATGTCCGATAATCGTATACTACCACAATCGTACATTTTTATCGACAGCTTCAAATTTTCCCGGTAGAAAAGCTATTACTACAGGTGATTATTAACCTACCCACCTCCGATTCAATATGACATTTCGGATAAGCTGCAAGTGTAAGTAAAACGAATGTAAGAGGACTCTGCCTAAAAGCAGCAAATAGAATCCGCTCATGCAACAGGCCGGGATATTAACCCATACGCACAAATAAAGATTCATAACACAAATTATTATTCAGTGACTTATATGATTATAATGTTTTTTTATTGACATATTTGTCTCAGTAGTGCTATATTTGTATAGCAAAGTTGATACTTTCTTCTTGACTTTTTATGGGAGGTAGCTATGCTGGCATTAAGATTAAAACCCGAACTCGAAAACAGACTTGCAAATCTTGCTGTAAAAACAGGTAGGACGAAAACATTTTACGCTATAAAAGCAATTGAGCAGCAGCTTGACGATATGGAAGATTATTATCTTGCCGAACAGTCTTACAATGACTGGATTGCAGAAGGAAAAAAAACCTATTCTTTTGATGAGGTTTTTAACTGATGTTTACAGTAGCATTCTCTCCAAAGGCTAAACGGCAAATTGCGAAATTGGAAGAATCGACTAAACAAACTATTAAGAAGTATCTTAAAGAAAAAATTTTTCAAGCTAAGGGTAAAAAAGGTCTCTATGAAATTGGCGGTACGGAATTAGTCGGGAATTTAAAAGGTCTCTGGAGATTTAAAAGTTCCGATTTTAAAAAGTATAGGATTATCGGCTATTTGGAAGATGAAAAATTAATAATTACCGTCTTAGCAGTAGAAGGCCGTTCAGATTCTTATAAAAATAAAGAAGCGTTAGCAAAGAAAGCAAGAAAAGGAACTTTCAAGTAAAAATAAACACCCCCGACGCGAGCGTCGGGGGTGTTTATTTTTCATTGTACCCATATTTTCATCTACCCACTTCTTTTTATTTCTTTAGAACACAGTAGCGACATAAGTTATACGTAAGGTTCATCATTATTATTGACAATGTTGCTCGTATTTTTGATTTCGCTCTGTTACGCTCCTTTTGTTCTTGGGTAAGCGGTTTATTTCGGTAAGCTCTTTCACAAATATGACCTTCTATCTTCTTCTGTTTTAATGGGATATACAAAAGCAGGATACTATGATATAATAAAGTTGTCAGGAGTAAGATAAGATTTGATAACAAATGAGATCCGCTGTATTGCCGAGCAGCTTCAGAAAAGTGTAAACCCTCAAAAAATATACCTTTTTGGTTCCTTTGCACGGAATGAAGAACAAACAGACAGTGACTATGATTTTTATCTCGTAATGTCAGATTCTGTTACAGACAGGCTATCTGTTTCTCAAAAAGCTTATCGTTCTTTGCGTGGTTTGAAACGCCGTTCAGTAGATATAGTTGTCGGTTCTGTTTCCGGTTTTGAAGAAAGAAAAACCCGAAAAACCCTTGAAAATATCGTACATCGCGAGGGGCTTGTATTGTATGAAAAATGAAAGTGATGTAAAAGAATGGGTGCGTTATGCGAATATGGATGTTCTTTCTGCAAATCACCTGAATGAAATTCAGTATCCAAAACCACTGGAGATAATCTGTTATCATTGTCAGCAAGCGGCAGAGAAAATGCTAAAGGCATTGTTGCTTGCCTATGATGGAGAATTACAAAAAACTCATGACTTAGGGGTACTTACAGATGAACTTTCAAAGTTTGTAACTTTTTCTGAGGATATTTTAAATTCAGCTGACGCACTTACACCGTATGGCGTAAAAATTCGTTATCCGCAGGAATTAAATATAAAAGAATATCATGTTGTAAAAGCTCTTTCGGATATGAAAACTATTTATGATTTCGTAACAAATAAAATAAATGAACTTCAAGCCCTATGTAATAGAGGAATCGAATAAAGAAAAGAACGTCTAACACCCGCTTCAACCTGACATTGCCTTTGCGGCAATGCAGGTTAAGCGAATGTTGAACGGACGCTGCGCGCCCGTTCAACGGGGCGGCGGAATATCCGCCTGTCGTCCGGCGCACAGCGCCGTCCAACATGCGGATTAAGCTGACGGCGAAGCTTCTAAAGCCTTACGGCTTTCTCGCTTCTTGCAGCTTATCCGCCGCCCGTTAGACAGACACGCTACGCGCGCAAAAGGAGAAAATATGAAAGTTTCTAGTGAGTATGAATCAAAACATGGTAGCAAAGTACAGATTGCAAATAATAAAGATGGTGGAAATTCAAGTTGGGGTGAAAAAGAAGGGTATGATGATTCTTCAGTAAGACTTGCTTGGTCAAATAGTAATGGTGGGTTCGATCCTATTTCATCAGCTGAATTACCAATGTGGGGTTTAGTAGAATTAACTAAAGCTGCTGCACAAAATGATCTTTTTAATAAATCAGAATGTGCAGAATTAATTGGCTATCTTACTGCTTCTATATATCGAAATATATGAATTTTCCTGAATTGAATAGTAAATCAATAAACGATAAAAAAGCTGTCTAAGTATTTGTAGATTACGGGCTTCGCTGTATTCCTATGAATTAGAATCAGTATATATAGAAAATATTGGAAAGAAGCTGGCAGCGGAAAGGTTGCGGTTGCTGCGTTTATACGGGTGGAAAAATGGTGGGAAATTATCAAATAATAAATTAACGTCAATTCAAAAAAATTATATTGGTAATAAATTAATAAAACTTGAAGAACTAAAAAATAAATACTTAAATGAGAATAATCCTGGCGGACCAATATGGAATATTTTTTTCTACATTGCGTCAAACTAGAAGTTTTTCCAATATTTGGCCAACATACTTATAGATCAATATGTTTTATTAAAGAAATGAAAATAATAGAAATACCAAATACAAAAAAGAACTGGGATATGAAGAGAGATGGTATCCTGAGAATTAAGAAGCAAGTAATCTAAATTCATTTTTATAGAGATGAAAAAAAGAGTCAACAAGAACCGGTGTAAAGTTCAAAACATTGGGGTTAATAAGAGGGGCTGCCCGCTGTAATAGCTGGACGGGTGAGCCGTTTTTGTAGGAATTAAATCGTGTAAAATTAAAGTGCTTTTGATACTGATGAGCCTTTTTAAAAAAGTCTTGAGCACCGGCAAAAGAACGACAAGCATAAAACTCATCCTCAATGAGCCGATGAGAACTTTCTACATCGCTTTGATAGGTCTTAGCCCCAACGGGGATTGTTTTATGTGAAGAACAGAAAGAAAGCTCAATCAACAACCCCGACGCGGAGCATTCGTCAAAACTATACATCCGTGTATAGTTTTGCCTGCGATGTTGTGGCTATGCCAAAACATCGCTACTGCGTAGAACAACCGCCATCCATGGCGGTATATGCAATGCTCAATGTTCCGCACGGTATGGGATATCCGGCACGGATGCCGGTTGTTCCAAACAGGAACGAGTTTTTTGCCTTGCAAAAAACTCGCAGTCAAAAATGTACAAGGATGTACATTTTTGACGAGGTGGTTGCAGTCGGCTTTAATACCCTTTGTTACGACACAAGCGTCGGGGTATTAAACCCTCCGCGCGAATCAAGCTTGAGCGGGAATACTTCTGTAAGATTGTTCTCCGTTACACGTTCAATGGGCAGCGCACGCATTGCAACGTAAACTTATCCCTATGGCTCAGCTTTGGATATAGACAGCTATGGTTAGATTTTTATGTGAGTAAATACCGCTATTCAATATGCACTACTTTGGCAGAGCCTGATGTATGTATTGTCATCCGGGTAGGTGAGCCTTTATACCGAAGACGGCCCGATCCTGATAAATCGGCTTGTAAACTGTTTTTAACGGTAACGTCGATATTTCCCGATCCTGACTGCGTAATACGAACGTGGTCGCTCTTCAGATCAAAAGCATTGAGGCTACCGGAGCCGCTGCCGGTAAACGATAACATGACCGTGCTTCCTTTTGCAGTAATTGTGCCTGAACCGCTCGTCTCTATTTCAAGCTTTTTTAATACAGCGTTAATACCGATCGTGCCCGATCCTGTTTGAGAAATGGACATCTCCTTATCGGTGTCGATAAAACCTGTTATTGTTACAGCCCCCGAACCGGTACTATTCATCGATACAAGATGCGGAAGCTGTATCCGTATATTATAGGTACTGTACCCTCGTAAATTCGTACCTCTTCTAAAGCCGGTGTGCAGCGTACCGCCTGATACATACGCATCAAAAAATTCATATAAGTTACTGTCAAGTTCAACTTCAACTTTGTACTCATCGCCTTGTACGATGACAGCCGTCATTCCGCCGGTTAGCGTAATGGTGTCAAAATGCTTTACATCAAATGTACGTTTTTCAGAAATGCCGTTTCCTTTTATACCGGTTGAGACATAAATACAGCCCATACTTCCGGCTGCGAGAACAATAATCAGTGTATATAGTAATCTTTTCATCAGAGGGTATCTCCTGCACCAGAAGTTACATCATTTGTTCACAACAGGTCAATCGTATTGAAAATACTGTAAGCGGTTACATCGGCTCTAGTATTTGCTTTAAAAGCGTGCTATACTTATCCGTCATTTTATTGAGGGAAACCTCTACAACCTGCACGTCTATCGGTAGTGCTGCCGGTAGCAGACTTTACGAGCCGATAACATATTGGGCTGCTCTAACAATTGAGCGCTCTCCGTTAATAATATACCTATGGGAACTTCTAAGAACTTTAGTTTTCAGAGGTGTCCCTATTGTCAGGAGTTGAAAAATTATGAGTATGAAACCGATGCTGAGAAGCAATATCTGTTTAAATGCGCATCCGCAAGGATGTAAAAAAGCGGTTGAAGATCAAATCGCCTATACGAAAAAGCGGGCGGCGTCTCATCCGGCGGGAACGGCAGTGCCGAAAAATGTTCTTGTAATCGGCTGTTCGGGGGGATACGGCTTGGCCAGCCGCATTACGGCATCATTCGGATATGGGGCCGCGACGGTCGGAGTGTCGTATGAAAAAGCCGGTTCGGAAAAAAAATGGGGAACTCCCGGCTGGTACAACAATTTAGCCTTTGATGCCGCCGCACAAACGGCAGGGCTTACATCAGTTACGATAAACGGTGATGCATTCTCCGATGATATCAAGGCGCAGGTTATTGCCGAAGCGAAAAAACTCGGCATACAATTCGATTTGCTGGTGTACAGCATCGCGAGTTCCGTCCGCACCGATCCCGATACCGGTGTTACCTACCGTTCGGCACTCAAGCCGTTCGGGAAACCGTTCACCGGCAAAACCCTCGATCCGTTCACCGGTGCGTTGACGGAAATTACTGCGGACCCGGCAACCGATGAGGAGGCAGCCGCTACCGTGAAAGTCATGGGCGGCGAAGATTGGCAGCGGTGGATAGAAAAACTTGCAGCGGCGGACTTGTTGGCACACGGCTGCATCACCGTAGCGTATTCGTATATCGGGCCGGAAGCGACGCAGGCGCTGTACCGCAAGGGAACCATCGGTAAGGCAAAGGAGCACTTGGAAGCAACCGCCCATGCGCTGAACGGCCGGCTCGCCGCCCTGCAAGGCAAGGCGTTCGTGTCCGTCAACAAGGGGCTTGTAACCCGTGCGAGCGCCGTTATTCCGGTTATTCCGCTGTATTTGGCAAGTCTTTTCAAGGTGATGAAAGAGAAAGGCTCGCATGAAGGTTGTATCGAGCAGATCAACCGTCTGTTCGACAGCCGCCTCTATACGGCAGACGGCGTAATCCCGACAGACAGCGAACACCGTATCCGTATCGATGACTGGGAATTGGATGAGTCGGTGCAGTCCGCCGTTGCGGAAATCATGGCAACCGTTACCGACGAAACCAGCCGCGAACGTACCGACGTGGACGAATACCGGCACGACTTTTTGGCCATCAACGGATTTGATATTGCAGGCATCGATTATGATGCCGAAATTGACCGGTTCGACCGGATATAAGGATACCGCTGAACTGTCCGTACGGGACTCATCAGGGTATGTAACACAATACCGGTGAATCCCCGCGGAGCGTATCAGTCTATTTTAAACGAAGTGCGCATCTATCCGAAACGGATTTTATTGCGCATATACAGCGTAAGAAAGAGTAAGTGTATGAACGAAAAATTTATTTTGAATGTCTTTGAAAAATTTGAAAAAAGCTCGGCGGTGCTGCTCCATATAAAGGAAGGCGAAGCGGAGCTGACCTTGAAAAAAGAGGCCGCGTATCAGAGCATACCGGCTATGCAGCCCTTTGCGCTGCAAAATGCTCCTATCCAGCCGGTTGCGGGAGCGGATGCAGCCGGATATGCAGCGACAGGAACCGGCGTATTGCCGGGAGCGCCTGTGAATGGAGCCGCCGTTTCCGGAGCAGGCATGACAGCTGCCGGGATGAATGCAGCAGTTCCGGCCGGAGCCGCATCTATCGCAAACACGGCAGCAGGTATGCCGGTCGCAGGAGCGGCTCCTGCGGGCACGGTTCCCGTAGCGGCATCAGGCGCGGCTGATCCCCGCCTCGTTACGGTAAAAAGTCCGATTGTCGGCTCATTCTACCGCTCACCCTCCCCCGACGCGCCCGCGTATGTGGACAAAGGCTCCAAGGTTTCTAAGGGACAGCCGCTGTGCATCCTCGAAGCGATGAAGATGATGAACACGCTCGAGTGCGAATATGACGGAACAGTCGAAGAAATTCTCGCGGCGAACGGCGATTTGGTTGAGTTTGACCAACCGCTCTTTATTATCAGGATTTAAGCATGATACGGAAAATGCTGATTGCAAACCGCGGAGAAATTGCCGTCCGCGTTATCCGCGC
>CAUTXW010000038.1:0-24909 GCA_963542655.1 uncultured Treponema sp.
GAAGGATCAGGTGTATGTTTCGTGGGCGGCTAACGACGGCTATATTGTAGAGGATTTAACGTAAGCTATGGCTCAAGACATTTCCCGGCGCCGCTCTGCTTTTTTGTATACCTGCCCGATGGCGGCTTGGTTCACCGTGTTTTTTGTGCTGCCGCTTCTCATCATTGCCGTTTACAGCTTTCTGCAAAAGGGGTTGTACGGTGGCGTTGTATGGCGTCTGACGTTCGGCGCATATACGCAGCTTTTTACCGCGAATTACGGCCTGCTTTTTATCAGAACGCTCTGTGTCAGTCTTGCGGTAACGCTGATTTGCATTGTGCTGGCGCTGCCTGCAGGGTATGCGATTGCGCGCAGCAAACGGCAGCTGTTTTTTTTGTTTTTAATCATCATCCCTTTTTGGACGAATTCCCTTATCAGAATCAATGCGTGGATTTCGATACTCGGCAATCAGGGATTTTTAAACGGGCTTTTAAAAAAGATGCATCTTATCACGGAAAGCATTCCGTTTTTGTATAATCAGCAGGCAGTTATCCTCGTGCTGGTGTACATGTTTATCCCGTATGCGGTGTTCCCGATTTTTTCAGCAATCGATAAATTCGATTTCTCACTTTTGGAAGCGGCGCGCGACCTCGGCGCCACCAAAACGCAGGCAATTTTCACAGTCATGCTGCCGAATATCCGCGCCGGAATTTTAACGGCCGTCATCTTTACCTTTATTCCCGTATTCGGTTCTTATACCGTACCGCTCCTCGTTGGCGGCAAAGATTCCTACATGCTCGGTAATTTGATTGTAGATCAGGTAACAAAAATCCGCAACTGGCCGCTTGCATCCGCCTTCTCGGTGCTGATTACCGTTTTCAGTACCATCGGTGTGCTATGGATGATGTACGCAAGTTTTAAGCAGGAAAAGCGGGCGGGGAAGTAGGAAAGAGATTGATAATGAGAATTAAAAACATTACGATAAAAACAGCGACACAATCTTAAAGAGGGAGACGTTATGCTTGCAACAGCTAAAGGTTATTATAATGGCTCGCATATAGTACTGAATACTCCTGTGCAATTTCAACAGGGTCAAGAAATCATTATTACTTATACGGTTCTTCCTACAAATTCAAAACAAGAAACCGTTTCATCGACGGTAGATTCTCTGATAGGTATACTTCCTAATAGAGAACGAGAACTGTCGGAATACCGTGAGGAAAGACTGAAAAAATATGCACGTCTTGATTGATACGAACGTGGTGCTTCAGTAGCCGAATCGCATAATTTTGATGTGATTATTACACGTAATGCAGCCGATTTTAAAAATTCAAATGTGACTATTTTTTCCCCGAAAGATTTTTTACAATTCATTTCAAAAAATTGAATAATTCAAAAGCCCGAACCGGTGCGTCAAACACGGCGCATCGGTTTTATCGGTTAGTTTAAACTGTAGGCAAGCCGTATGCCGAGGTAGTTTGCGCGGCGATACGGATAGTACCAATCGTTGCGGGAAACAATGCAGTTGTACGCTTCATTGCGGAATGCGCCGCCGCGGTCAACCCGGGACGGTTCGGCGACAGCAGGACGCGAACCGCCATGAGGGTCTTCTTCTACCGTATCGGGTATCGTTAACGCGGCAGCCCAGTCGTAGCACCATTCCGAAACATTGCCCGACATATCGTACAGCCCAAGACTGTTCGGCATCTTTGTACCGACGACATGCGTTTTTTGCCCGCTATTGTCCACATACCATCCGTAGCGGTCGAGGTTTGCATCGGTGAGCCGCTCATGAAAATGAGCCGGATCAAGCGGCGTGCACTGCGTTCCGGAAAATGCATACTTCCAGTCAGCCCTTTTGAGGTTACCGCCGCGCGCTGCAAATTCCCATTCTGCTTCCGTTGGCAGGCGAATACCGTTACCGGTTTTGTCGCACACAACATCATCCCATGCCGCGCGTTCTTGCTGCGATGTCTTTTCATCCGGAATTTCATCAAATTGAATCGTTTCCCAATTAATGTTTCTATTTTTGATACGGTAATACGGTTTAAGCCCTAGTTTTAAGCTGAGCTTATTGCAAAAGACAATCGCATCGTACCAATTGACCGTTTCTACCGGGCGGAGTTTTTGGTCGTTGCCGGTGTTAAAGTTACTCGGGTTATGACCCATAACCGATTCATACAATTCCTGCGTTACTTCATATTGCGAAAGTGCAAACGGGCTCAGCCTGACTTTTCTGCCTTTAAGAAACACGCCTTTGAGCAGAAACAAGCCCGGTATGTAATTGTCCTCGCCACCGTTACAATACGTGTTCCAGCTTGAATCGTCATCGATAAAAATTGAAGCCTTTGTCCCCCGCGCAACGATTTCTACAAAAGAGGTTTTTGCAAATGTCTTTCCGTTAACGCTTATACTTGTCCGTACAGGTGCCGTTGTAGGATTTTTACAAGACGGCAGCACACTGAACACGGTCAGCAGCCCCATCATAACTACATAATTTTTGTTGTATTTCATATTGCTCCACAATAATTGTTCATTGATTTTTTAATGTTTAAGACTTTGGTTAGGGAATTTCGGGAGGATTTGTATTGCGCGCAATATCCTTCTGCTTTTGCATGGGTACACGGGTCTTCGCCATAAAGCTGTTATCAATACGCAATGTAACAATCTCATCCAACGAGTTGATGCCGAGCTTCATAACGAGATACGCTTTTGACGTGTCATGTGCCATCGCCGCTGCACGCTCTTTTGCTTCATACCAGTATAATGTGTAATTGTTTGTAGAATTTTTAACGGCATAATAATAGCACTGCACGGCATCGCCTCCCCATTTAATGCTCATGTTCCACGCAGCCCGATTATCATTATATAGAATAAGGGAAGGCTTTAATGTTTCCCCTTTTGAGGCCGTGATATTTCCATAAAACGTATAGCCGTAAAGCGCGGAAATATCATAACCTTTGATGCCCTGTGCGTTTTTGTTATGTTCTTGAGCCCCTCCCGTGATATTCTGAGCCGCTTGTCCACAGGAAACCAACAAAAAGGTCAGCACTGTCAGTCCGGCAAAGGATTTCCCTCTTTGAAGAAAATACCGAATGTTTTTCATAAAATCTCCTCCCCCATTGTTTAAAACGTTTTAAGTCGCCATTAAATCGCAGTAAGATTTAAAGCGGCACTCTGTTATGTTTAGTTTTGGAATGTATATTTCCCTCCGAAACGCAAGATAAGACCGTCGGTTAAGCCGTAATATTGTTTTTGCGTTTCGTTGTTTGTTCCCTTTATAAAGTGAAGATTGTTGAGCATATTGTCCAACGCGATATACACTTCAAGCGTTTCATCAAAGAATTTTTTTGAAATATCAAAACCGGCCATAAGGTAGTCGGGGGTATGATATGAGGTTTTGGCGGTTAAAAGCTGCGGCGAATTCCATTGCATATTGAGCGCAATTTCCGTTTCGATAACGGGAATACAGTATGACGTATATACGGTTATCCGGTGATTGACGCGCAGCGCGAGGTTTTCCCATCGAGCGGTCGGCGCATCAAAAAACTTTGCGCCCGTATATGCATACCCGACTTTTACTTTAAAGCGATCCAGTTCCGTTCCAGCCGAAACATCACCGCCATAAGTTATTGCTTTATCCACATTGTGATATTCGCGCTTTTGCGGCGACGATAAGCGATCGACCACAACGCTGTCAATCAAGTCACGTATGTAGTTAAAATATCCGCCGATGGAAAACGTAAAAAGATTTTGTACATTTTGTTCAAGGCCGATGGTCACGCTGTGGGATTTTTCGGGAACAAGCTTCGGATTGCCGTACAGAATAAAATTGCCCAATCCTGGCGCATAGTTATGTCTGAAAATCCAGTATTTTTCTTTTAGAGATGGAATCTTGAACCCCATCCCATAGCTGAATCGCAGCGCGGTCGTTTCCACCGGATTGTACTTAATGCTGAACTTCGGCGTTCCCATAAAGATGGCGCTTTTTTCCTGAATACCCGGCGCAACGGTAAAACGGGCGCCCGGAACAAGTGTCAGCTTTCCATCGAAAAGCGAAATGGTATCCTGCGCAAATAAAGCCGTTTCCAACGCGTACTTTCTTTTTGTAAAAGCGGCTCCATTCATTGAGGTGAGTGTCGCATTTACGCCGAAGGTTAAATCGTTAATGGTGTTCGGCATCCAATGAGCGCGCATATCAAATTCGCTATCAAAGGCATTGGAATGAGTTCCTTTAGAAGATGAATACATCCCGGCCTTGACATTGTAGGCGGTATCTAAAAAGTACAGTTTTCCCACCACAAAGCCGTCGAGATAGAACTTTTCACTGTTTATGTATTTTCCTGTAAAGCCTAACTCGCCGCGCTGAGAAGCGTACCTCATCTCGGAGCCTTTGTCATAGCCCGACTGCGTATAATTGCTTACTTGCTGAGAACCGGTGTACACTCCATACGTTCCGACGGAGCCCCACGAATCCTTCCATACAAACGTATTACGGATAAATCCCTGTAGTTTTTTTGCACTTTCATAGTAATTGATTTTTCCGGCCAGCGCATCGAATGTGGTTCGTTGCTTACCGGGATTATAATCGAAACTGCCGATCAGCGTATTTGAAAAGTGTGTACCTGTAATGGAAAGATTGCCTGCCGCATAATTTTTCCAGCCTAATATCACCGGCATAAAACCGATTTCTTCGGTAACGCTACCGGCAATCTTAATCTTTGATTTGCTTGTGTGTTTGGCATCTTCTTCTTCGGCATCCGGTTGTTCCCGTTTTGTTATGATATTGATTGCGCCGCCCATCGCCTCGCTTCCGTACAACACGGAGTCTGCGCCCTTGATAACTTCAATACGCTCGATATTTTCAACGGGAATCTGAAAAATCGGTGTTGCGCCGGATATGTCGGTAGAAACACTCACTCCGTCTATCATAATTTTTACATACCCGTTACCGAGGCCCTGCATAGTTACCGATTCGTTGGCGTTCCCCGACGTAGCGGCGCTGACGGTAACATCCGGTAAGGTCTTTAACGCATCGCCAACCGTTTTAGCGCCTGATTTCCGTATATCTTCAGTAGTAATGGTTCGTTTTTGCTCGACGGAATCGTCAATTTGCTGTTCAATTTTCTCCGCATTCACTGTAATAACATCATCTTCAGCTTCTTGCGCAAACAAAAGAGTGAGAGAAACACATGCAATGCAGAAAAAAATAGTTCGTTTCAAAGATTTACCCATTTTTAGTTAGTATCAGCTAACTTTCAGTTTAGATAATTTTTACGTTTTATGCAAGAGGATTTTAGATGGTTTATTTGTATGGATGCTGTGATGCTTCTATGGTGATTTTTCCAGCTGCATAATTTTTGTCCAGCAAAAATACATTACGTCAGTCAAGATATCCATAAAACTTTGTGCTTTTGTATACGGATATTCATGTGTGATAATTTCAAAAAACGGTGTTAAGGCGGTGCTGTAAATCAAGTGAAGTTGATCATCGTTTAATGGCCGTATGGTTATTCCGTTATTTTTTAAATCACCGATGAAGTTTTTACACGCGGTGACATCCGCCATGACAAATTCATGACGGATATTTTCGTATTTTGTTCCTGAAGATCGATTAAATAATAGTTTAAATTCATCAAAGCTGTTGTAGACAAGTGAAAATAGATTCTGCAAAGACATGCGTATGGCTTCTTTGATCGCATTGCTGTCTTCCGTTTTGAATAGATGCACCGCAATTGCCGAAAAATCGGTACCGATGCGTAATGTTTGCGCGATAAGCGGCTGCACAAGCGCATCAAAGATCGCAGCCTTTGACGGAAAGTGTTTATATAACGCTCCCGCGGTGATTCCCGTCATTGCTGCGATGGAACGCATCGAGGCTTTTTCAAATCCGTTTTGCAAAAATTCCTTTTTTGCATTTTTGAGAATTGCCGTGTAGGTTTCACCCTTTTTTTTCACTTCAGCCATTGCAGATATTATAAATCGCTGTTTAAAAATTGTTAAGAGGGATACAATCGCTCATAGGCATGTCTGCATACTATGCTGTCCGCCGTTCTTGCATTTTCCACGCTTTCATCTCATATCGTATAGCGACAACGGTTTTTTTTTTGGGGGGGGGGGGGGTAATCACCTTATAAGACATACGGTACGAAACATTGAGTTCTGTACCCCGATGTATTGCGTCGGCATATTTATTTTTCTTCATCATAATACACTTTGTAGAATTTTCCCCGCGCATCCTTTCTCTGTTCTACATTTTGAGTATTGCCGTCGATGACGATTTGAATTTTTTTATCCAAGCGAATAACCCGTTTATATGCACGCTGCTGTTTTTTACGGGCAGCGTCGGAAATAGCAAATTGACTATCTATTGATATGCCGTTTTCGTCTTCGCAGCGTTGTTTGTAGTGATGGAATTTTTCAATAATATCAGGTTCCGTTATAACTTCATTGGTAAAGTCGTTAATATCAATATTGTCGTTATCTTTAAAAACAAAGATTAAGTAGTTGTTAGGCTAATTTTCATCTACGTAGCTTAAAGTTTCTTTGAATATTTCCTGATTATCTATCACATTAGCGGTAAGAAAGCTGCGTTCATTTTTTGATTCTCCAATTCGCACAATTTTAGCACTATTATCAAAGTATTCCCTATTATAATATTCTGCATTGTATTGCGATTCTTCTGTTTCAGCAATTGATACAATGAGTTGTTTTTTATTCTTCATCGATTTCGATAGCACGTTAATTAATAAAAGTTTGTTATCATCATCAATATCTTCTTTGAAAATTGCATCAAGAAGTAAAGGCGTTATATGGGCATAGTTTATTATTTCTATCAATTCATAAAATGATAGATAATAGGCAAGCACCATTTTATGCAGTTCAACTCCTTGAGCAGGAAATTCATTGATATCATAAAGATTAAGGTACTTAGTATTATCAAATCTGGTAACTCCAAGAGCATGTAGTTTATCAATAAATATTTCCCTAAATTCTTTCTCTCTATTTTTTCTTATTTTCTCTATAGCTTTATCACTATATTTCTCCTTTATTTCTTTTCGTAACTCATCAAGCTCAATTGTTATTTCACCAATATTTCCATTAATAGTATCATTAAGCTTAATATACGCTTTCTCTTCTATCCATTCCGATGTTGTTGAATAATTAATTTTTCTATTTCCCAGTATTTGCTCTCTTTCTTTTGCAACTTCTCGGTTATCTTTAATACGCTTTTCAATTGAGTTAATCTGTGACTGTATTTCTTTCATATTTTTTTTGCATATATTCAGTTCGTTTACCGTATCATTTGCTTCTTGATGATATTGATATATCATTTCAATGTTATTTGGTAACATTTGTTTACAAACTGGACACTTATTATTTTTAAATTGATTTGCATGATGATCCTCAATTTTTAATAATACAGATTTTCTTTCTCTCCAATATTCAAATTCATTATACTCTAAAACCAGATTTTTCTCATCATTTAAAATAACAGCATTTGTTTTATTTAAGTCATCAATATATTCTTTTATAAATTGCGGATCTTTGATATCATTTGCTTTTGCGGTTTGAACTTCTCTAGAATCCTTTATCTTTTTATATATATCTATTTTTTGTTTTAACTCATCTATTCTTTTTTCAAGCTCATTTTTCTCTTTTCTATTAATTTGGTTATCAATACCAAGATAATAATCGAGATAATCTTCCTTAAACGATTTATAGAACTCAAGATTTCTGAAAGATTTTCTGATATAAATCCAACCGAAGTCTTGCGAAACATAAAATGGTAGAAACAATGCTTCGATAGGAGCCGATACAAAACCCTTTTTGTATTCAAGTATAAAATTGCAGTTAAGTATACTATGAATATATTCTTTAAGTTTTATATGCTCTGCTGAATTATCAGCACTAATACCATTAAAGCGGAGTATTTTGTCATTGTTAATTACAAATAAAAACTCATCATCCCGAATAAAGATATAATCTGTTTTACTTTCTTTATCTAAAAGAGAAAAATCAAGTCTAAAAAGTACATCTTCGGAAATTATTTCATCTAATTTTTCTTTAATGTCATTTATACCCAAAGTATATAATATGGATTGAAAAACAGTACTCTTACCGCTTGTATTTTTGCCGCAAACGATATTCACATTCTCTGAGAATGTATAATGAAAAGATTTTTCTCCATTCTTTTTGCAAACAAATAGTTGATTAAAAAAAAGATATTTAGGCATTTTATTCCTTCCCTTTCATTTCTATATAAGCAGCAAAAATTGCTGCACGAAGCTGAATAGCCGGCAAAGAGCAACGATGCTCTTTTTTATATCGTTCAGCAAGATCATATATAGCTTCAATATCAGTATAATAGTTTTCGAGAACAGATTTATTACTAAATACAAAATCCTTAATTTTCTGGTGTTGTACTTGTGTTTTATCCTTAAAAAAATCAAAACTGCTTTGTAAGTAAAGCTCAAATGACTTATGTTCTTTAATTGGAATTTCAAGACTTCTGGCTATATCACTTGCATATTTCCGCCAAAGTTTAAACGCCATTGTTTTCTCAGTAATAATTGACATACTATCAGACAGTTCATCAGAAGTTATTCTTTTCTTTTCATCCAGTAGACGGGATTGATTCCCTTGGTTGAAAGTCAATTCAACTGAGCGAAATATAGATAACAGAGTATCTATAGCCGCTTTGTGATCATGAACTTTTTCACCGAACAACCTGTCAAACATACCAATTAGCTGATCTTTCTGTGCTTCATAATTCTGAGGAAAATCAATATATTGGAAATTCAATTTATCCAGTTCACTAATTGCAGCACTCTTATTTAATGATAATATTTGCTTTTTTATATCTTCTTGTATTATTTCAGGTAATTGGAGAAAAGGAACTTTTAAGTTTGATGCATTTATTAGTTCTGTTATCTTGTTTTTTGTTAGCTTAATATATCCGTTTGTAATAAAAAATAACAACGCTTTATAATCTTCTTCTTTCTGAATTTCATCTTTTTCTACTTGATCTACTGTATCTAATATTTTCGATAATGGTTCTATTAGCTTTTTATTTAATCCCCATTGAGATGTACTTTTTTTTGCTTGATATATTTCAATATCTTTAAGTTCGCCAAGATCATTGAGATATGCAAATAAAAAATCATCATGATGTTCAAAACAAATAAAAAAAATTTTATCAATATCTTGAAAATATCTATCTAAATATATAAACAAGGCACAATGTTTCTGAAATTCAAATCCAGTAGCTGCATGTACTCCCGCATTTGTTGCTCTATTCACGACCTTCTTCCCCCTCACAACCACTTTTCCAATATCATTTTTTTCTTTTCTGCGCAAGTAGCCATTATCGTTTTTGCTTGAACGATAGCAGCTTCGTAAGTTTCTATTTCCTTCATTCCCTTCCGCTGATCTTCAATCGGAGCAACTTGCACCGAAAGACTTTCAATTCTATCAATCGAGGCTCTATAACTGCGGCTAAATCCTGCTTTTTTACCTTCTTGTTCAAGCAGCCACGCCATATAACGCGGCAAAATAGTATCCGTTTTTATCCTTAAAACACCGCAGTGATCGGTCGGATAAAAAGGAATACCCGCATCAATGGTATTGACCATCCAATCCCCGTCTATCCCCCATAAAACAGAAGGAATTGAAAAATCTTTAATCAGCAGTTTATCAATCATTCCAAACGGCTCAAATACATTAGCGCTGTACACCGGAACAGAATATTGAGGGCTTACTTCCGAACCAAGAACCCTTCTGCCAATCGAAACATCGAAGACAGCAGGATTTGATAACTTGAATGTTATCCCCCTCCTAACATTAGTAATAACTTTAAGCCGTTCAAACACTTGCGCAATTTTCTTTTTGTAATCTTCTATACTCATTCTGCTCGTGTTGTATTCCTCATCAACTTTCTCGCATTCGGCTACGATCTTACGTTGAAGAGGTTCGCTTATATCAGGAACTTTAATGTCTTTAAATGCGTCCATATCTATATTTTTTTGAGAAGAACCGCGCCCCATTAAATAGATAGCCCTTTGCTGAGTATATAAAAATACTTCTATAAAACGAGTTTTTATAGTGTTTTTAGTTTTGGTCTTCACAGTCATTCCGGAATCATTTAAGAAAAACTTTCCCTCTACATAACGTACACACTCCGGAGACATTCCAAAACGTGAAATAATATATTGATCTTCTCTATTAAATTCGTCAGACCTAAATGTCTCACCACCGCCTCCGTAAACAGGGTATTTATCACCAAATGTGTTTTTTTTAGTAATTCTTGTACCATATTCTATATCACACACGTCTCCCAGCCGCACCAACGGATACTTACTCTTAATTTCAATCTTTTTATCCAGCGTCAATTTTATGGCTTTGTTAAAGCTGAGCCGAGAGAAATCGATCATATCGCTTAAATTCGCTAAGGTACAATACGGTTTTTTATCTTCGTCAAGATTAAACGCTGCATCATCGGAAAACCGAGATCGGATGGCAGCTGCAATCGTGCCTGCTGCGTTACGGTTATGTTCATTGTACAGCATACCGCCGGGAGTCTGTATCTGTATACCTTCGGCGCCTTTACGGTTACTCCAGTCATATCCTAAAAAGCGTTTTTGTTCAGTGTTATCATTCGGAGTGGCAACAATCAGTACGGTCTGTTTGTATGTAAGCCCAAAATAAATAAGTTTTTCGCATTCAATCGGTTTTGCGTAATTGTAAAATTCCTGTTTTAACCGCTCAGCTTGATCGTGTGCATTCAGTTTTTTGAATAGTGTTGTTTCTTGCAGTTTGACAATTTTTGAAGTTTTCAGAAACATTTGAGCATACATATTCAGATATTCGCATTGAGTAAAGCCGTCAAATGAAACAGTCTCAGCGGTAAATGCTTGGTATACTTCTTTGGGCACCTGTATCTTTTTCAAATAGGCTTCTAAAATCTCGGTATCTTCCCACTCTGCCGTTTCCGCTGCCTGAATAATCGCGTCGGCGCTATCTTGTTTGAGGTCGCTTTGCTTGGGCGGTTCATTGTATTTTTCAAGAAACAACACAACCGTGTTTGTTCCCGTAGCGCCGAATGTTTTACTTCCAAACTGTACAATCGCACGAATCATAAAATTCTTGAGTAGGAGTTCCCGCGCCCCAATGTAACTGTTACTATCGTTACTCAAGATCGAAGAGGGTAAGATAACAGCTGCAATCCCTTTCGGTTTCAGTAATTGAGCAATACGCTCAACAAAGAGCGTTTCAATCTCGCTTCCCTCAGGCGAAATCCTATCCGACAATGCAAACGAATTTTTTTTAATTTTAAATGTTTTTTAAAAGCCGAAACACTGTACGGAGGATTCGCAACTAACATATCAAAGGCATTATTTTCAATCTGTTTTTCTGGCTTGTTTTCAAGCCCGTCGCCGAAAATAATATTGCCTCCCCCTGCACCGTTCATAAAAAGCGATATCTTTGCAACACGGGCTAATCGATAATCTTTTTCGATACCGAAAATATGTTTTTCAACCCAGCTGTTATTTCCATCCGTTTCCAACCGCTTATTGATACTTTCTACCGCTTCGGTTAAAAAATGTCCGGAACCACAGGCATAGTCGATTACTTTGGGAATTTTTGTCAACGGCAGGCTATCCCAAATAAACCGCGTGATAGGCATCGGCGTAAAGAATTGCCCTTCACTTTGTTTAAACCCCTTATTCAAAAGCTGCTCGAATAAATCTCCCAAAAACTGATGCTTCGACGGGTATACAATCCGGTGATTTTCAAATAATTGTACCACTTCTACTAAAATCTTTCCGTTCTGAAAAAATAATTCTTCGTTATGCACATCCTTGAACGAAAAATCATTATTTGAATAGAATTTCAAAATGCGGATAGTTTTTTGTAAGTCTTCAATTGCTTTCGTGCGTTTATGGCTGGTATAATTTTTAAAGAGATTTTCAGCATAATCGTTTGGAACATAAAAGATTTTCTCTCCCATAAAATCTTCCATGCCTTCAGTGTGGAGCCGCTGCAAGCGGTCTTGCAGTGTTTCATACGTATCCGAACCTTGCCGATATTGAAAGTCTACAATATCATTATCACTTTTTTTGATTTCATCAACGAGTTTACAGATAAAGAGCGCGACCAATCGGTTAAACGCATTTTCTTTATCGCTAACATTATTATGCCGTAAAATTTCTTCAAATCTATTGACGATTTTATCTTCAGGATCAAAGTCCTTTAAATCTTTTTTACATAACGGACGCACGCCGATATGATACGCTTGTGTTTCTTCGCCGACTAATAACCCCTGCCAAAGCTTTTTGCCATACGTTTCATCCCATACTTCAAAATATTCTTTTGCTGTTGTCGCATTCCGATAGAGCGGTAGTGATTTATTTTCTTCCGCTATTTTGAGAACAGTGCTGTCATCTGTACAGTTTATAATGTCATTTTTAAATACAATCTTACCGTCTTTCCAATCAGATGCGTATAGCGATATCCACTTAGTGCTGCGCTCTTGCTGCCAATATGAGAAAAGCTGTCCGCCGTCTTCCTGTAACAATTTAAGCGCTTTAGAATATTCTGCGCCTGCTGTTTTGCATTCAATAATAAATAATGTATTTTTACCGTCTTCGTCATACACGCAAATATCGGCTTTGCCGCCCTTACTGTCATGTCCGAGTGGCCAGCGTTTTTCCAGTTCGATATGCTCAGGACGGTAGCCTTTTTCCAGCAACCGGTGTACGCATTCAAAGACCACAAAGTTTTCAGGGTGTTCAAAATTACAGGTTGTTCGATCGTTTACTTTTACTTTATTTGGATAGTTTAACTCGCTCTTATTCCAATCCGCACTCATCGTATCGCCGGTAAGAGAGCTAAACTGCTTGGAAAATATATTCTGATGCTCGGCAAATCCGAGTACTTGTAACACTTGTTTGAAATTATTCTTATCTATCATGCGTAAATCTCAGTTTTGAAAATCGCTCTTTAATCATATAAAACGCTATCATATATTATAGGCATTCTCCCCAAAAGGACAAGCTGAAAAATATCGCAGCCTTGTATTTTATACAGACGAAAGAAGCTGATTGCCTTCCATTTTACAAACTCAAAACGAAAGACTAGGGCATAATATTCAACCTACGCCTTAACGGTGAACGCTGTTCGGCAAATGGTGTGCAATGTACAGCCGCGGCAGTTTGCCCATTGCACCGAGGTCGGTTTCCTAAAGTCTTCCGCACGGGCATGTTGGGCGTAGGTATCGGCAGCCCGCAAAAATGCCGCAACAGACGGTTCAAACGCGGCTCGTGTTTTTGACAGGGATGAGCCCTGCGGTATGACATCCTTATCATTGATGATATATTTGATTTCGCCGTCGGTGATAGCTAGGAAAAAAGCATGTTCAACATCCTGTTTAAAACAAACCTTTTCCGTCAAAAACACGTACATCGGTATTTGAAAATCCGTGAGCTTTGCAGGATCGTATGACGCAGCGGTTGGAACCGTGCCTGACTTATAATCAAGAATAACCGCTCGGTCTTCCGCCGATTGGAGCGAAACACGGTCGATGATGCCATGGTACAGAATATCGCCGCTGCGGTAGCGAACCTTTTCTTCCATCATAAAGGGTTGATATCCGTCTAACTTTTCCGCATCAAACGCAAGCACAAAGTTTACGCTTTGCAGCGTCCGTTTCTTAATCGATTCGATAAACGGAGCCGCCAGCGGTCCCTGGAAATCGGTCTGACTGCGCACCGTCGTATCAAACAGTTCCTGTGCCCATGCAGTATAGTCGGCAAGATGCGCAGAGATAAAAAACCCATCGGTCTCCCGGATTTTTTGATACAAGTCTTTCAAAATGCGATGACAAATAAGCCCGATGTAGCGGGGATTGAAGAGCTCCGCGTTGGTATCCTCTTCTTGAATATGCAGCAGTGAAGACAAAAACCATTTTGCAGGGCAGTCTGAAAAAAGCTGCAAACCGCTCTGGCTTACGCGGAAAGCGCCGTCTTCATAATGCTCGGTATGCAGCGTTTGGGTCAGCGCCGGAAGGCTGCCGTTAAAAGGCTCCGTTAAAAATGAAAAATTCCGCGTTGCATTCAAGGAGGCAAAACGCGCAAAGCCGGTTTTCTGCAGGGGATACAACGCAGACGGCGCAGGCTGTTCTTGTTTAAAAAAGGCATATTCTTGCGCGAAAGAATCCTCAGCGGCGCATTCGGACGGCGGCGTTTGAACGGAAAAAATGCTGTTTGTGACGGCAAAGCCCGAAAACGTTTGCTCTGATACGGAGAAATGCGCGGCGCCGTATTCGGCATAGACGGCAAAAAACGCCTGCGTTGCATCCTCTTCGCTAATGCCCAGCCGATCCCGCTTATCCTTTCGCAAGAAGGGCAGTTTTTGATAGATGACTCGACTTGCTTTCTGGCTACAGTTCAGCACAAAGTGATGGGCAAACGGCGTGGCCGCTGCGACCCGGAATGGGAATATGCTGACCGCCCTGCCGGTGTTTTGCGGTACATAGATTTCTCTCGCAAGCTGCGCGGTAAAAAAATGATACGGACGGGCGGGCATATAATCGGCAAAATCCTGCTCAAGACTGACAAGCTCCCGCATGAGGGTAACGCAGCGGGCAATCACCGCATCATCTTCATTGGAAAAGCGTTCGTAATCAAGGTATGCGGTGCGGAACAGCATATACTGCCGCTGCATATCCGAAAAACTTTTTGCCCGCGTCAGTCTCTCCGCCGCCTGCATAAACGGAAGCAGCCACGACTTCGCCTGCTCTTTTTCCGCAGACTCTTCTTCAACGCAGCTGTGCGGATTGTACGGCAGCGGCAGTTTAAAAGCCTCTTTCCAGATATTTTTATACTGTCCGTTATCCTTCCACGAAACAAAGCAATGGTTCTTTATCCCGAAATTGATGACCGCCTGTATCTGCTGCGGGCGCTTCCACGGAATATGCGGATTGAGCAGCAGCGGTTTCAGACTTTCAAACGAGAAGCGCTCTTCAACGCAGGTTTCAAGCAGCGGGAAAAGGCGGCCTGCCTGCTGTTCCCCCAGTTTGAAGCCAAGCCGAAATTCGGCGGGAATATTCCGCAGCGCACATTCCCGCGTAAGATAGGGGACTGCTTCTTCAATTCCGGCAATGCTGAGCGCAATATCATCGGCAGGTACACCGCTCGTCAGCAGCGCTTCTATTTCCAGTGCTGTAGCCTGGATCTCATCCCGCATCGTTTTAAAAACCGTCAGCGGCGCTGCTTCCGGCTGAAACTGCGGTGCAGGCACAACGGCTAATTCAGGACGATCCTCGAAAAGACGGCGGTATTCTTCAAAATCTTCCATTAATTCAGGATAAAAGAGAATATACCGCTTAACATGAGGTGTAAACTCCGCTCCGGCCCACGACGGTTCAAAAAGCTGATGCGTTTCAAGAAATTCCGTATACGCTTTTTTCAGGAACGAGAGGTCGGCTGCTTCATCATCCCGATACGCGTTGTGCTGCACTGCCCGTTTTTCCCAGTGATCTAGCTGCGGCAAAATATCGGCAATCCATTGCGCAAAGATAGCGCTGTCGGCAGCATAGGAAGCAGGAATTAGGCTGCGCAAAAACGGCTTCGTCGCAGCTGCGTTGGCTGCGGCGATATGATGCGCAAAGAGCAAGCGGATTACTTGAGAAACCGGACTGCGGCCGTCTGCCTGCGGGATACAGCACTCGGTTTTAAAAGCGTCCCATGCGATGAAAAGCTCGGCAGGGATCGCCGCCAGACCCGTTAATGTCAGCGCACGATGCATCCACAGCCTGCTTGCAATCCGCGACGGAAACACAAAGCAGGTCTGAGCGTCAGTCCCGTACGTGCGGATACAATCGGCGATATTTGTGCAGTCGGATATCGTATACATGAATACTCCTCATCTTTTACCAGTAATTATCGTATCCGCCGGGCGGATTACCAATGTGTTTTTGCTGTTTCCTATGGAAACGCTCTTTTTCTGAAGATTGAACCTACAATCAATAGGACGAACAGACCGATTATACCGTAATTCCACAAATGCTGCACTGAATGATAGTATATGGGCGCCGTCCCGATCGGGGGAAGTTCGGCGGGATCAAACGGCAGCTGATAATAGAGCGCGATGCTTTTAAGATTCAGCAAATAAAAAACCGGGATATCCGCTTGCAGAAATGAGCCGACCAAACCGGACGTAATTGCAGCGGTTGACGGCAGGCGTATTTTTTCGTTTGCAATGGTGTCGCTGTGCTCGCCGAGTGAAAGCAGATTGCCGCCGATATTGATAAACGCCTTTATCCGTCCATCAGCGGCCACCGTATAAAACGCATACCGGTTGGCAAGATTTTTTTCAAAATCCGCTTCATACAAAAAGGTCAACCTATAGCCGTCCAGACGCTTTTTTAGAGGCTCGATAACCTCCGGATCAAAATCTTTGCCGACGTCCCCCGCGCCGCCCAAGGAATACGCAATCGTTTTGTTTCGTATCAATTTTTTGTCATATAAGTAGTGTTCCATATCAAGGTAGGTAAAGTCCTCCCGGTTGCCGCCGTACATTGATGCGCCGACGGACGTTACCATAACCGCATGGAGCTCCAGCGTATCGGCAGCGGCGATAAATGCAAGGTTCAGCGCGGGGAAGGAGCTGGAACAGTTTGCGGCAATATAATCGCCCTTTTGCAAACCGGCTTCGATAAAGAGCCGCGCCAACAACGCCGCAAAATCGGGATTAACCGTCGTCCGTTTGCTTTCAATATTGCCGAGCGTCGTTGTAATGCCGCTCCACTCCGGCCCGATCAAGCCGGTACCGCGCGGATCAAGGCTCCGGTCAACTGCAATGCCGCGTTGTATCATTTCTTCCGACACGGCTTTTTGCAGCCGAGCCATCGTACGCGCGGCGGCGGTCATTTCGGCATAACAGGAACGCTTTACGGTTGCCGCATGGGGTTTCGCATAATACTGTATCGCTAAAAAGAGCGCCGCTGCGATGCAGAGCGCGGCATCGGTTTGCTTTTTACTGAGCCGCAACTTCATACGCCCGCTCCGATGCCGTATGCGACTTCAACAACGGCTTTGATGAAAACAGCCACGATAATCAACGAAGAAAGTGTCCTGACCGGCCCGTTCCGGTCTATTTCTTGCGCCAAGATACCGGGAATAATTATTCCGATGCTGTCCGCCGCAAAAAACGGCGCATATCCGCCGAATATGTGAAAACCGGCATACCGGAATGCAGCTTTCAGTAAAAAGCTGAGGATAATGCACACGGCAAAACGCCTTCTGCCGTATAGGATGATATACCGTGAAAGCAATTTGACCAGCAGAACCGTCGCCGCGCTGACCGCCAGCGTTACGAGCAGTTTACGCGGATTATCCAGATACAGCGCGCAGTACGCCGGAACAATCAGCCCGCCGGGAGAGACTTCGGTTGTTTCGTAAAATAAAATGCTGATAACAACGCCAAGGGTAAGCATTTCATGTATCATAGACGAGCGTTCCTTTCCGTTCAAAATAGTCCGCCAGTATTTTACCCGACCGGCAAATATTTCCCGCGGCGAATATCACGGCGTCTTCTTTCAGTGTTTCAAAATACTGCACGTTATCCACAATGATGATGTTGGTGCATCCGATCTGCGGCTGTAACCGTTGATAAAAAAGCTGCTTACTTTCGCCGGAGATCAAAATGATGTCAAAGAGTTTCTGATGTGCCACGGCAAACTGCACATATTGTTCCAGCCTGCTCATTCGATCTGCCCGATTGTTGATCAGCAAAAAGCGTTTGTGGTGCCAATACTCCTGCGAAGCAGCTTTTTTCAAAATGATTTCGGTTGAATGCGGATCATTTGCCGCAAGGGTGTTGATAAAAAAGAGCGTCCGATTTTGCGCATTGCGGTAGGAGACCGTTTTTAAACAGCCGGGATCTTTGCGATAGGTTTGCATCGCGGCAAGTGCTTTCGCCTTATCTGCGCCGAGATACGCGCAGATATCCAGGGCAAGTGCAACATTATCGGGAAAGTCTATTGCTCGGTAGGCGTCCTGCAGATCGCCGCTCAAAAAGGCTTTGGTATGCTTTGGTGCACATTGCCGTTTAAAAAAATCAAAATACGCCGCATCAGCGGTGAAAAAAGCGGCATGATCGGGAATGGTATTGGAAAGGGATACGGCAATTTCGTCCAAGGTCTTGCCCATTTCATCCAAATGGTCGGCCCGCACGTTGGTAATTGCCGTAACGTCTGAACGCAAGATGGCGTGTTCGCATACCGCCTGCAATACCGGTTTAACGGCCATACATTCTACAATCAAAATATCAGCGTGCTGGCGAACTGCCCATCGGAGCGCTTGTATCTGTTCCCGGATATTCGCCTTTCCCTGCCGCGGAATTTCGCGTTCTGCATTGTGCACATCGATAATCCGCGGGGAAGTGCCGGTAGTCTTGGTAAAAACCTTATACCCGGCAGATCGCAAGCCCGCATCAACTAAACGGGATACCGTCGACTTGCCCCGTATCCCGTTTATATGGATGACTTTTTTTAACCGTTTTCTCAGTTTCCGTATCTGTATTGCCTCAATACAGAGATAACACAGGTAGCTCAATGATGCGATAGCGACGATGAGTTCCACGTTGCGTTATTTTACTTCTTTTAAATATGCTCCCACGCCGTTTTCCAACAACTCGGCATAGGACGGCAGTCCCTCCAGGATAATTTCGTTATCAGGTTCATTTTCGCCCATAACGAGAATATGCTGCACAACGCCGGTTACATGCCGTCCGACCCGTTCTTCTATCGGATGACCTTTTTCATCATAGGGTACAAAGAGCCGCCCGATTTTTTGAGCCTTTACATACATCGGGTCTTTTCCGGTCAGAACCAGATCGGCATCGGTCTTTCCCCGCAGCCGTCCCTGCGACGCATTCGCCGTTTCCATCAAAACCGCGCAGGTGCAGGTATAATCGCCCAGCTCTCTATGCGTCAGACCATGCAGCGTAGCCGGGGACGGTTCAAGTCCAATCTGAATATCTTCAAACTCCATATTCATAACGACCTGTGAAGAAATCGCCATTGCCCGCTCATGCGCAACAATCGCGTTGATAACCGGGTATTCGGGAGACGCCTCGTGCAGATCGATGGTCATATCGATGTTATTTTGTTTAATTAATTCGGTGATAGCGAACGCCACTTTTTCGGTATAGGTTCCGTCTGGTCGTCCCGGATATGCGCGGTTTAAGTTGCGCGTTTCGTTTCCGGAAAGTTTCTGCCCGGAAGCGGCATGGATATACACATCGGGATCGGGCCATTGGTCAAGCGGATTGGTCGCGCGTGAACCGAACCGGAACCAGCGCTCTCCGTACGGCGTCTTAATCGTATAGCGCTGCGGAGAGCCTTCCTGCGGATCGTTGTGCGAAAGCGCACTCGCATTCGCCCGCGGAAGCACATACACGGTGCCTTTCTCTACTTTCAAGTTTTCAATCAGCAGTACCGTCGTTAAAAAACTGGACGGTTCGTTCGGATGGGTGTTTCCCAAAACCAGAACGCTGCCGCCGGGTTCCTTGCCTTGCAGAATATAGATATCGCTATCACCCCGCGTACCTTTAAGCGCAGGAAGGTAGTCGCTGAGCCGCTGCATCGAGGTAACCCCTTCGCCTGTTACAATCGGTTCCAGTTCCCTCGTTTTCAGAAACTCCCGCCCGGCGGCAAACGCGATGCCGAGCGCAAGCGCAATCATAATGAGGCCGGTTGTTTTTGTTCCTTTCATCATCTTCCTCCGTTATTTTATAAACAAAATTCTGAGAATGAGCGGAATAATAACAAGCGCGGCATTTAACTGCTTTGTTATACTTTTTTCCGTCAACACATTGACGACAACCATTACCAGCACATAGAACAGTAAGGCTAAATAGATATACATCATCATACGTTTGTTCCTTTTCGGCTTAATAGATGAGCGCCGCTAATTCCTTGGAGAAGATAATCATCACAATAGAATAGATGATAATGAACAGCGCAGGGATGAGCGACTTTTTTAACACCGGCGTGTAGTTTTTCATACCGACAATTTGAGCGGCAAAAATACCGGCAAGCGCGGTCGGCGGCATTAAATCTCCCAACGAAGCGATAAATGAAATCGCCGAACCGGTGATAATCTGATTCTTTGCTAAGAAGACCATCAGGAAGGGCACCCCCAACACGGATGATGCGCCGAAGGAGGAAACCGCGCCGAACAAGGGGATGGTTATCGCCATGGCGATGTACACCAATGACTGCGGCAGGCTGAGGCTGTTTACGACGATGTACCCCCGCACACCAGTGAGGGTGATAATCTGGATAAACATGCCGACGCCCATCAAGATGCCCATAACCGGTAGGCTTTCACCGATTGCCTTTTTCGAGACGGTCAGAAAGTTGATTTTCTTTCCACAAAAGGCGCCGACTACTGCGCTGATGATGAAGATTAGCGGCATTCCGAGTCCGAAGACGTTCGGCAGGACTTTATCCATTGTCATCAGGAACAGCGCGACGAGAATCGGGATGTACAGCTTGAAGCCGTATTGGTTGATGGCGGAAAAATCTATTTCATTTTTGATTTTATCATAATTGATTTTTTTTACATGCTTTAAGCCGAGGAACAAAACGGAGAAAATCGCCACCGGCACGGTTAACAGCAACAGCGGAATGGTAAAGCCGACATACGGCATGTCTATTCCGCCGCCGATGATCATGGCCGGGATATTGACCGGAGGCGCGATCATGCCGCATAAGCCGCCAAGCGCAATGATGGTTGCGGTTTCTACAATCGGTATGCCGATCAAGAGCAGAATCGGTGCGACGATGCTGCCCGCAGTCAGTACCGATGCGGTGGACGAGCCGGTGATCATACCGGGGAACATGGAAATAAACATTAACAGGATTAACAGCAGCCAGGGGATTTTATGGAAGCGTTTGATAATCGTTGCGCTGAGCGCATTCAATGTTCCGATTTCCTGAATCACCTTCATAAAGATCATAGCGGTTGCGATGACCAATATCGTATCTAAGTAGCCGAACATCCCTTCAACCAGATGCCTGATCGGAATGCCTTTACCGGCGATGAGGGTTCCCGTTATCGACGCAAGAACCATCGCTAAGCTAACCGGTAGTTTGAATGTAAAGCAGGAGATTGCGAATACGGCAATCATTGCCAAAAATAATATCAATTCAATTGACATACAATTCCTTTAAAATGATGAGTGCGGATAGGGAAGCCTCATCAACATATCCCGAAGCCATGTGCCGGGACCGCTGATGACAGCTTTTAATCGATGCCTTGACGCAAAGCGCCGGGGCGTAACACCTCTGCACGAATAAAAACCGCTCAAAATCTGAAAACTTTGAGCGGTTGCGGAACGGTTTATTGGAATGCTTTTTTGAGCGGATCAACCCCATTGGTGATTTTGGGAATGGTATTCAGCGGGATGTTTTTTGCGGAAGCGGTCTGGGAGAATAAGCCGTCTTTGTTTCCGTCTTTTACAACGATTAAATAATCGCAATAGGGAGCGGCGACGTTTACAAACTTATCCGAAAGCTCACCGCGGCGTGCTTCTCCGCCGATGTGCAAGCCGATAATTTTTATTTTTTTATCCTTTGCTGCCTTAATAAGTTTTTCAGCTCGCGCAAGTTCATCTTCAGCTTTAATGCCTGCCGCTCCAAGCCCTTTGGAACTTCCGCCAATGGCGAGAATTAAGGTTTTTTCGTCTGTTAATCCCGCGGCGGTTATCAATGCGTCAAACTTCGCCTCAATGCCTGCCTTTTTCAGCAAGGCTTTTACCATTTGCACATCGGCACTTTGCCCGATGGAGGTCAAGGTAGCCGGTTTTTCAAACTGCGTTGCAAAGACCGCTACTGCTGACAATAAAAAAAGCGCAACCACAAGTATTTTTTTCATACTTTTCTCCTTAAAAGCAAAGGCACGCCGCCTGCCATTCCGCCGAAGCGTATGAGCGGCTGCCGAATGATTGTATGGGTTTTTAAGAACGAAACCGTGCACAGCTGTCCGTTTCCGGCAGCGTCCGGGGCGGTTCGGTGCCCATATCAAAATTTTACAAAATCACGCGCAGCTCTAAAAACGTGATAGAGTTTTAGAACGCGGTACAATGATTAAAAACCTAAGGCCTTGCCGTCTCTTCTGGGATCGGCGCCGCCTTCCAATGTACCGTCTGCCTTGTACAATACACCCTGCACGGAACCCATGCCTCTATCCCATTCGGAGGTCTTGTTCGTTTTATGTCCCATCGCCTCAAGCCGTTTCAGCGTTTCATCGGGTATTCTGGTTTCAACATTGATCTTATTGGAGGTGTTATCCCACAAACGCGCGGCGTCGATCGCGTCCTGCATTCCCATCTTATGGTCGATAACACGGCTGATCACCTGAGACACGGTGCTGATGATTTTTGTTGCTCCCGGTGAACCTAATACCATGAACGGCTTTCCGTCTTTTAACACAATCGTCGGAGACATGGAACTCAGCGGTGTTTTGCTGGGTGCAACTGAATTGGGATGCCCGGCACCGAGTACAAAGTCGTCCATTTCGTTGTTCATCACAAATCCATAGCCGTCAACCACCACGCTGTTTCCGAATAAGCCGTTGACGGTTTTGGTAATTGCGACCATATTTCCTTCTTTGTCGGCGATGGAATAGTGCGTGGTATCTTCGGATTCATACAACCACGGATCATGCGCTTTGCTGTCATGCGATACTTTCAGATCGATGTCTTTTGCAATTTCTTTCGCATATTTTTTCGACACAAAGCCTTTCATCGGCACCGGCGTATAGTCGCTGTCGCCCATGTATTTGGCCCGATCGGCATACGCAAGTTTATATGCTTCGGAGAATAAGTGCAGATATTCGGGTGAATTTACTTTTAACGAACCAATGTCGAAGTTTTCCAAAATATTCAGGATTTCAATAACAATTGCGCCGCCCGAACTGGGGGAGGGTGAAGAGATAATTTCATATCCGCGGTAGGTACCCTTTACTGGCTGCCGTACCAGCGGCTTGTAATTCGCTAAATCTTCCATTGTATAGAGGCCGTCGTACTTGTTCAGCGTTTTTACAATCGCTTCGGCAACTTCGCCTTTGTAGAATCCGTCTTTTCCGTTCTTTATGATGATATCCAAGGTTTTCGCCATGTCGGGATTGGTAAAAAGGTCGTCTACTTCATAAGGCAAGCCTTCTTGATTTAAGAAAACTTTTGCCGATTCAGGATATTTTTCCAATTTATCAAATTGAGATTTCATATCGTTTGATAAGGTCGGCGTTACATAGAATCCGTTTTTGGCAAGATTGGCTGCAGGACGGATAACCTGTTCCCGCGACATGGTTCCGTAGTTTTCGAGCGCATACAAAAGCCCAGCAACTTCACCGGGAACCGCGGCGGCTTTTCCGCCTTCCAGCTTTTGATTGCCGACAACCTTTCCGTCAGCGCCGACCGTCCACATTTCCGGCGACGATTTTTGCGGAGCCCGCTCTCTAAAATCGATAAAAACGGTTTCTCCGGTTTTTGCAATTCTGATTAACATGAAGCCGCCGCCGCCTAAACCTGAAGAGTTCGGCTCAACGACGCCCAGCGCAAATCCGGCAGCAACGGCTGCGTCAATCGCATTACCGCCTTTCCTGAGGATTTCCGCCCCTATCCTGCTTGCTTCAACCTTACTGGTCGAAACGACGCCGACCTTTCCGGTTGCGCCTCTGTCAGTCCGTATCATGTCGCCGTTTTTATCATACGGTTTCCAATCGGCCGCAGCATTTGCTGATTGCGCCGAAGCAGTTTCTCCTTGCGGTGTACTGGTACACGATGTCAGCATCACCGCAGCCATAGCCGATACGCACGTGAGTAGCCGTAAACATTTCAGTTGTTTCATTGCGAAGACTCCTTATTGAATAACTGTATAATGAGAAATATCTCTTTGTCAAGAAATATTTCTTTCAGCAATCGGTTAGTTCTTGAAAATGGCGAATGGCAAAATCGGCGGTAGTGGACGGAAAACGCATATACGGATCATACAGGCATGTTGCCAATCCGACCGTTTGTGCACCGATAATGTCGCTCGTTTCGGAATCGCCGGCCATCAGTGTTTCGGATATATCCGCATTCATCGCCATCAGTGCACGGACAAACAACGAAGAATGCGGTTTCATAAAGGTGTTTTCATAACTAAAGCTGTAACAATCGATATACGGATCGAGTTTTTCTCGTGTAAATATTTCACGATACATTTCCGGCGGATACATAATATTTGAAACAACACCGATTTTGCACCCGCGTGCTTTTAACACGGTAAGACTGTCTATGACACCCTCGTTCGGATGGGCATACTCATAAAAATCAAGATAGTCCAGTTTTAATAGATGGAGAATCTCAGAATATGAAATCGATATTTTTAATTGATTGAATTTCAAAAAGAGCGCTTCGCAGATGCGGTATTCTCTCAGCTGCTTGTGACGATCGTGTTCAATATATTCGTACCAAGGGAGGATCACCGATTCATCTATAATGTCTGCAACAGTGCTTCCGTATTTTTGTGCAATAGCATTGATCATGCGCGAATGCCCGTTTCGCACGATTACGCTTTCATCCCATTCAGGATTATGAAATTCCAAGAGCGTTGAGCCCATATCAAATAAGTAAAAACGATATCGGTGCATGAAATCCTCCTTTCCGGCATCTGTAAATGTATCGACAAAAAAAAGTTACACTTTTCCTTGTGGCTTTTTCTGTTTCGTGGTATAATTAACGCCATGCAACATTTATCGTTAAATGTCGGGGTTTTGTTGATGTTTACGATTTGTTTGCATAAATATTTTATCTTATCGTAAGAGAGGTGCAAAGATTATGAGATTAGTGCTTGGGGGGGGGCGGGGGGGGGGGGGG
>CAUTXW010000039.1:0-23697 GCA_963542655.1 uncultured Treponema sp.
GGACACTTTTTTGCCGTACGACGCAGTAGATGCGCCGAATATTTTCAAAAGTCTATACTTTGAATTTGGATACTTCTTGAGCCAGGTTTTGAATACTCCGCTTATTCCGCTGCGTAATCTCGCTCACTTCCTGTACGGCGTTGTTAATCTGCACGGCGCCGGACGCCATTTCGTTCATGCTGTCGGTGATGATGCGGGTAAGGCTATCGAGCTTCTGCATTTCGGAGGCAACACCCTCTCCGCCTTTCAGCATTTCTTCCGAGCCTGCCTGGACTTCTATCGTTACCGTGTTGATACTCTTGATCGCAGTCAGCACTTCCTTGCTGCCGTTTTCCTGTTCTCTCATCGCTTCGGTAAGCCGGGCGCTCATTTCTTTAACCTGCTCCGCAAGGGTGAAGATCGCGTTGAACTTTTCTTCCACGGTTTTGGATGAGGCGGAGAGGGTCTCGATTTCACCGCTCAGGGTTTTCAGCGTGGCGGTGATGGTCTTACCCTGCATCGCGGAATCTTCGGCGAGCTTGCGGATTTCATCCGCGACGACGGCAAAGCCCTTACCAGCTTCTCCTGCGTGAGCCGCTTCAATCGCCGCATTCATCGCGAGCAAGTTTGTCTGTGACGCAATATGCTGAATGACATTCGACGCTTCCATCAGCGAGCCGGACTCTTCGGCAATTTTCTGGGTTACGGTATTCGATGTGCCTAACGTGGCTTTGCCGTCGCCGGTCGCAGTCGTCAAACTTCTGATTACCTCATCGGTTTTGCCGAGCGTCTGCCCAATGGAAGCGATATTTGCAACCATTTGCTCGACGGAAGATGACGACTGCGCCACGCTCGCCGCCTGGGTTTCAATGCTCCCGTTCAGCTGTTTAATCGTGCGGACGATTTCTTCAATCGTGGCTGCCGTTTCGGTAACACTGGCCGCTTGGGTCATCGCCTGCTGTTTAACGCCGTCAATGTTCGCACTGATTTGATTCACTGCGCTTGCGGTTTCGGTCATGTTGGAAGCAAGCTCATCCCCAATCTCTTCCATTGTATTACTATTGACGCCGACCTGCTGAATGGAAACACCGATTTTCGCAATTGTCTCGTTGAAGTATTCAGCCATATCGGTAATCTCATCATTTCCCTGCACCGGTAAGCGGACAGTCAAATCGCCTTCGCCGTGGGCAATATTCTGCAGTGCTGCTACCGCGGTCTGTATCGGTTTGATAATAGTGCGGGCAATCAGATAGACGATCAGCAGAGCAGTCAAAAGAATGACGACGCCGATGACAATCATTGATGTTTGCAGCGTATTAACCGTTCCCATAAATTCATTCACCGGTGCGGCGATAATAACCGTCCATCCGGTTGTTTTCATTTTTGCATACGAAGCGATGTTGGTAATTCCTTTGTATGTGTAAAATACAATAGACGATGTTTGTGAGTTGATCGCTGTTGAATGCAGCTTTGCGACCGATTCGAATGTTTTATCCGTTTTACCGGTTTCTATGCCGTTAAATTGTTTAGTCACAAAGTCAAAGTTCTTATGAGCAATCGCATTTCCTGTTTTTCCGAGAATAAAGCAATAGCCTGTTTTACCGACGACAATATCGGCAATATCTTGTGAAAGCACTGTCGCTTCAACTGTTGCAAGCAATACGCTGACGATTGTGCGGTTATCATCATAAACGGGAACGGTAAAAACAAGCACAAACGCTCCATCCAAACGGGAAATAACCGGTTCGGCAACAAAATTCTTGCCTTGAGCGGCCGCACGGAAGTAGTCTCTATCGGAAACATCTACAAGCTGTCCGTTTTCTGCATATCGTATGCCGCTCATATCGCATATATTCATTTTATGAATTTTGTTGTTGAATGCCGCCTCTTTAACAAGGTATGCCGTCTTTTGCTGATATGAAAGCGTTGCATCGCGTAAGATTGGTGTACGAGCAACTCCTTCAAAGAATTGAAAGAAAGAATGGACATTGCCGTCGATAATTTCCGCAATATCGGATGCTTTATCGATAAGATGCGCTTCTACTTTTTCGGTTACGGCTTTACGGGCGGTTCTGATTGCAAGAATACCTTCGACCAGCGATGCGAGTGCGATCAGTAATCCAAAAATTAAAATCAGTTTATAACGGAGAGAAAATCTCTTTTTCATTGTATACCTCCTTGTTGTGTAGGGAGCTTTTTTTTCTTTTTATCGAAAAAAAAGCTCCCTACGACCCTCGCCAAAGAATATACGTCCGTGTACATTCTTTGGCAGCGAGTATTTTTACCTAACGGTAAAAAACTCGTATAATGTATGCCCACGGACATCCTGTCCGTTACGACCAAAGGGGGTCCCCTTTGGAATCCCCTATCTTAAAATTAAAAATGCGGTTTAGTATGTGAAAAGCGCACAACCGCAATCTAACACTGTGTCATGGTAACGGGCTGCGTTATCGGTAAAAAGCACGCATTATCCTGAGTTGATGTATAAGGAAAGAGAAGAGACGGATAGGTTATCGAAAAATATATATCCATGCACATTTTTGGGTTGCAAGTTTGTACAACAACCTTGTTGCTGGTGGAAACCAGTGGCGTCCGTGCTGCTTCTGATACGGTGAGGATTATTTACAACTAGATTTTTGAAAAAAACATCCGTAAGCCTTTTAGAAATAGGTGAGGTAGATGCTAGGAGTGTACAAAAAATACCTGCAGGCTCGGTCAAAAATGCACATCTATGTACATTTTTGACCTGCGAGATTTGCATTTTGCAAATCTCGATTTTGTTTGGCCCTCTACCGGCCATAAGTATATTTTCAAAAGATGGGGGGGGGGGGGGGTAAATTATTGCAACATCTCATTTTATAAACTCCTTTTTGATAAAAATAATGTGTTTTTAGAGAGGTTTAAACCGAAATACAAATGATGACGATTGTGTCTGCAATCGGTATGATTTTCAGTATAACACATTCATTTCCTTTTGAAAATAGGCGTTTTATATGCGCGGGACCGGTCGATACGCCGATCAAAGCTTTTGCTGATGGAGAAGGGGAAGGGGCATCTGCGGTGTAAGGCTTCGGGGGAGAAGCCTCGGCGTAATAAGTTCCGATACAATATTCGTCTACGCTTGAAGCGCTGTCCGCTGCTCTTTGAGTATGAGCGTCTCATCGGCGCAATAGCCGATAACCCGTGTATCATGGCTGATGAACAGCACTGTTTTGCCGCTCAGCAGCGGAAGCATATCATCCAAAAGCTTTTTTTGCGTAATAACATCGAGTGCGGAAGTCGGCTCATCCAGATGAGAAGGCGCGGCTTAAAAAGGATAGCTAGCGCAAGCATAATGCGCTGCAGTTCCCCACCCGACAGCTCATGCGGATATTTGCGCAGCATTTCTTTTCTATTCAGCTGCACGGCGTCAAACAGCGTGCTCAGCCATTCAGGATCAGGCTGCCGCCGTTTTATCGCGCAAATATGCTCAATATGCGTTTTAATTTTTTCCACCGGCGATAAACTGCGGAACGGATTTTGATAGATCATCGCAATCTCTTCAAGGCAGAGTGTTTTGCGTTCTTTTTCGGTAAGTGTGAAAAGGTCGAGCGGCTGGTCAGGCTGATCGGCGGCTGCAACGCTTCGAGGAAAAAATGAGCAGGCACCTTGCACAGCAAAGGCTGAGCGGTCGAGTAATCCCATAATTGCAAGCGCCGTGAGCGTTTTCCCCGACCCCGATTCGCCTGCAATAGCAAGTGTTTGTCCTTCACCGATTAAGAAGTTTATATCGTGTACAAGCAGCGTATCTGCGGATGTACCGGCGCTATGGGAAACGCCCCCGCCTGCATCGCCGTCCCGATACGTTATGCTCTTACCTGAATTTCTACCGCTTTGCCTCAGGCCGATTGTTAAATGCCTAACGTCCAGACAGCTCATGTACGCCTTCTCCGATGAGATGAACTGAATACGTTAAAAGAATAATACACACGCCTGCCGGCAGCCATATATACCGTACGGATCAGGCGGGCGGAAGGCGCAAAGGTAAAAAAGGCGATGATCATAATCAAATGTGCAAGTGAGTTACCGAGGAATGCCATGACCGACAACGCCAGCACATAAAATGGAAAGCAGAGCATCACATCGATGATCCGCATAATCAGTGCATCCGCTTTTTTTGAAAAACCGCCGGAGTCAAACATATGAAAAGGAGAAGTGCTGCAAAGACGCTCAATCCTGCAGCGAGCTTCCGGTTGATAGTACGCATTTTAACCATGATACTCAGGTCTTGAATAAAAAGAAATAGGTTACGGCAAAAGAACATGGCTCTCTCGTTATAAACGTTTCAGGCATAGAGGATGCACAGCAGTCCTATCCATTCGAAAATACCGCTCTTGACAGCGGACTGCGCGCTTTTTATGCTTGCCGCTATGTCTGAAAAACAAGAAAGGCCCAACTCATCAAAAAAAACAGCGGCCAAACAGTCTGCGGCACAGGAACAGCCGAAATCGCAAAAGTCGCCCGTTAAAAAAAAGTCTCGAAGCACGGCAGCCCGTAAAAGGCGTCAAAGCCGGGTTCTGATCGGTGCGCTCATCGTATTTTGTATTTTACTCATCGGCTTTAATCTCTTTCTGATTACAAAGCTGCTCTCCGGCACAAAACAAGCACAGCTGTCCGATGCCGGTCAAAGCCGGGCTGCGGCGGAAACCATGTCTGCGCCCAAGCAATATGAGGAACCCCGAATGGAGCATGAACCGCGTGAAACGGCTGCGGAGTCTTCGCCCCCTGCCGCTCATACGGCATCGGAGTCGGAACGCGAACAACCGCCGATTACGCGTGAAGCACCGGCGCAACACGCAGCGCAGCAGACGGAACATGAACGGCAGTCGGCACAAACGGAAACACTGCAAACCTCAGCCGATATGCCGCCGCAGCGCCCGGCAGAATCGATGCCGCAATCTGAGCAGCGTCTTACGGAACCGCAAAAACCGGCCGCAGGATCGTCGGTGCCATCTTCCGCAGGAACGGCTGCCTCCCCGCCGGAAAAAGTACCGTCGGCCGAACCGGCATTGCATGCGAAAGCTGTACCGCGCGCAAAACCTGAGCAGCCGAAAAAGCACGTCCCGTATGCGGGAACGCTGACATTCGTATTCGATGATGCGGGGCATAACCTTGCCCAGCTTGAACATTTTCTGCGGCTTCCTTTTCCGTGCACTATTGCAGTTTTACCTGGTTTGCGCTACTCTAGCGAGTCGGCGCGCAGAATCCGCACGGCCGGAAAACAGGCTATTTTGCATCAGCCCATGCAATCGGTAGATTTACAGATCGATCCGGGACCCGGCGCCATAAAACCCGGCTTTTCCGCCGAACAGATAAAAAGTATTGTCAGAAAAAACCTTGAAGAAATCTGGCCGGTAGCCGGTATGAATAATCATGAAGGATCACTCATTACTGCAGACGAGTCCGCGATGAAGGCCGTGCTGGAAGTTGTCGCTGAAAAAGGTATCTTTTTTTTGGATTCACGGACGACTGCAAAATCCGTCGTTGCGAAAGTTGCAAAGGAGCAAAATATGACTGTCTGGGAACGGGCTATTTTTATTGATAACGATAAGAGCCGTAAGGCAATGGAAGCGCAGATACAAAAGGGCTTGGGCATTGCAAAACGCACCGGATCCGCCATTATGATCGGACATGTCTTTACCGTCGAACTGGCGGAGCTCTTAACCGAAATGTACCCCATGTTGGTCGAAGAAGGCTTTTCGCTTTCTACAATTGCGCAAACGGCTCAAAGAGGAAGTATCAGATGAAAGTATTAGGCATTGAAAGTTCGTGCGACGAAACGGCTGCAGCGGTTGTAGAAGACGGCCGGACTATCCTCAGCTCGGTGGTCGCAACGCAGATACCCTTCCATGAGGCCTATAAAGGCGTCGTTCCGGAAATTGCCAGCAGAAAGCACACCGAATGGATATTGCCGGTAGTAAAAACCGCGCTGCAGGATGCGGGTGAAACCCTTCAAACGGTTGACGGAATCGCGGTAACGAGCCGTCCGGGGCTGATGGGTTCTTTGCTGGTCGGCCTCACTTTTGCGAAAACCCTTGCATGGTCGTGCAATAAGCCGTTTATCGCCGTCAACCATATGCTGGGCCACCTTTATGCGGCGCATCTGGAGCAAGATATTCCGTATCCGTACCTCGGCTTATTGGTGTCCGGGGGGCATTCGCTTATCTGTAAAGTGTCCGATTTTGATTCAATCGAGGTACTGGGCAGCACCATTGACGATGCGCCGGGCGAAGCGTTCGATAAGGTTGCAAAGTTCTATAATTTCGGATATCCGGGCGGCGTCATTATCGACCGGCTGGCAAAACAAGGAAATCCTAAGGCGGCGAATTTTCCGATGCCCGTACTCCATGAGGCGGGGCGCCGCTACGACGTATCGTATTCCGGCTTAAAAACGGCGGTTATCAATCAGCTTGATCAATTTTGGAATCCCGGCTACGAAAAGACTCCCGAAAATATTGCAGCCGCATTCCAGAGCCGCGCCGTGAAAATCTTATTGCGTGCGCTGTTGCGGGCGGCTGAAGATACCGGACTGCGCACCATCGTTGCAGGCGGCGGGGTTGCAGCCAACTCGTTGCTTCGGGAAAAACTAGCCGAACAAAAAGAATTGACGTGTATTTTCCCGCCGCTTAAATACTGTACGGATAATGCCGCCATGATTGCAGGACTCGGTTACCGTTATTTACAGCGCGGAGACAAAAGCCCGCTTGATGCGCCTGCAAGCGCACGGGTTGAAGGCTTCAAACGCCGTTAATTCATTTATCAAGAGAATGTCCGAACATGCCGATATTGAGAAAAGAGGATATGGTAGACCGCGCATGACGACGCTTTGCATGATATGTAAAGATGCGCATTCGCAATGCCATCAATGAAGAGGGATATATGAAGAAATTAGTATTAATATTGTCCGTTATTTTGTTCGGCCTATACGGCTTTGCTGCCGAAACGGATTCCGAAACCCAGCCTTTTGATGCGGATATCGCAATCCGGTTTTACGACCGGCGGGTCTATTATCCGGGAAACGACGGTACGGAACCGATTTTTGTCAAAGTCTCTATCACGAATAAGAGCAGCCAGCCGTTGCGGTTTAAATTAGCGAACGACCGGATGTTCAGCCTGGATTTTTCGGTACTCAATACAAAAAACAAAAGCCTTGCACACACTGAACCGTGGATCAGAAAACGGAATACCAATCAGCAGATTTATTTTCGTGAAATTTCTCTGGAAACAGGCGAAACATACGCCTTTGTTGAAAACTTGAAGGACTATATCACGATCGATAGTCCCGGCGTCTACGTGCTGTCCGCCGACTTTTATCCCGAACTCAAACGGCTCAGCGATACGTCCGAACCGCATACCGGCTCCAACAAGCTCGGCCTAGAAATCAAGCCGTCTCCGTCTGTTGCGGCTCTCGGTGCTGTGCCCGTTGCTTCCGTTTCCCGTGAAGTGCTGCAGCCTCAGCCCATTTCTCCGGATAAAGTCATCGCCTACATGCTTGCCGCGCGTCAAAAATCTCAATGGGATCAGTTTTTCCTCTATTTGGATATTGAGCGCATGATTACCCGCGATCCGATACGGAATCGCCGGTATAAAGCTGAGGCTGAAGCAGGCCGCATCAGTATGATCGACACCTATAAGCATGATTTGATGCAAGCGCGTACCGATAAGGATATCGCGATGATTCCCGTCGAATTTACCATTGAGCGTACCATGTACAGTGCAACGGAGGCGGAAGTAACCGTTATTGAATGGTTTGACTACACCAGCTTCCGAGAGAAAAAACGCTTTACCTATAATCTGGCGTCCCGCGATAATATCTGGACGGTATACGATTATAGCGTCAACAACCTCGGTACCGAGTAGCCTGCGGCTATTCTGATAGTCTCATTAGACACAAAAAACGACACCTCTAACATGCGCTTGTCAGGTTAGAGGTGTTTTTCTTTCTATATGACACGTGTTTCTATCGTTGCCTTTTAAACGGGTTGAAACGATACCTGCAGATAAGCCAGGCGGATACGGCGTACCTTGACCGTCAGCTCCTGATTGAGCTCCGCTTCGGATTCCAGCGTCATATCGCATTCGTAAGCAAGCGACGGAATAAAGATACGGGCTTTTTTTCCTACTATATCAAGGATAACCGCTGTCCCCTGCCAATCGGGATTTTGCAGCAGATACACAAGCGTCCAATGCTGGCGGGAAGCCCGCTCCGCGTACACGCAGGCTCGTCCCGCTTCGTCTCCCGCTGCGATTTTCAAGATGAGGTCGGCAGCAGCGGTCAAGGGCTTGCCGTCAAGGTAATTCAGCAGCTGACGATGACTTACCAGATCACCGTAGCGGCGGAGCGGGCTCGTTACCTGTCCATACATGGCAAGCCCAAGCGCTGCGTGCATCGACGGAATGGTTCCTACGCTGCGCGGGCGCATCGCGCGCCGTTTCTTATATTCCCCGGCAAGACCTGACGGCAGTTTACTCGGCAGTTCAGGAGCTTCTTGGCTGATGTATTGAAAGGGAATGCCGTGCTGAAATGCAAAGCGTGCAGCGGCTTCTCCTGCGAGCAGCATCATCTCTTTTATCATTGCCGCAGCTTCCGTACGGACTGCAGGATGGAGCGAAACCTGTTTATGCCCGTCTTGCTCCTCAAGGCTGATAGATATTTCGGGAAAGTCGATAGAAACGGCTCCTGCATGTTCCCGCCGGATGCGGTTTCGCGCAGCGATTGCAAACAGCGGCGCCAATGTAGGCGACTCCTTCTGTGCATCGGCTTCTTCATAGGTCATCCTGATGACCGTCAGCTTTGTCCGGTGTATCGACACATCCCGGATATCGCCGTCCTCGGTCAGAAGCAGTTTAAACGACAGCGCATACGAGACCGGCTGTAATCCCAGCGCAAAATACTCGACCGCGTTTTCGCCCAGCATCCGGGATGCTCCCTCAGGCGTGTATAACGTAGCGCCGCGTGCACAGGCGTCCGTATCGCTTTGGGTATCCGCTTGAATGGTATCAGCCGGATTAGCGATATGAATCCATAAGTGTGTGCCGTCAAAAGCAACCGCATCATCGGGGTCGGTACTGCCGGGGTTATCGATTGCATAAGCAGGAATGCCCGTTAAATCCAGCGGATCAGCCGGAAGCGCCGGAGCCGGTATGTCGGCTTTTGACGAATGCAGCGAATGGCCGAAACGCGCCGGATAGGGATTCCTTTCAATCGGCCAAAAGCCGGTTTTTAACAGAATATCGTGCGCCTGTTCGGGGCTTTGCTCGATTTTTGCGTCTTTGAGCACCTTTGCCGCAGAGGTATTGCCCAATGCAAGCGCCTCAATCTCTTGAAAAAACGGCGTAAAGTGGTTTGTATCTTCCGTAAACGGTTTCCCCTGCATACAGGAACGCACCAGCGCGGTAAATGCCTGCCGCAATTTTTCCGCCTGTTCTTTTTCCTCTTGTTTTTGATTGATGCGGTCGATTTCTGCCTGGGTACGGATGATAATGGGCTGCGTCGGCGAAGTGCAGCTGAAATACGGCGACGAACACAGCGTCTGCCAGAGCTTCCAACTCTGCTCGGCCGTGTACGTGCCCCACAGCAGCTCCGCAAGTTCACTAAAAAACGGCGTTTCGCCTTCAAAAAAGTCGGCGGCCTCGCTCAAATTTGCCGGAGGGACATCCGCCTCAAGCGCTGCTTTTAAACTGCGGCACTCACCCTGATGGAGCAGCACCATATCCTTATCCCGCACCTTCTTTGTGCCGGATTTAAGCGTAATTTCAAATTTATCACCCTGTATGTCAGTAATGAGCGCAGGCTGATTTTTATAGAGTACCAGATTACCTTTTTTCATTGATCTTCCGAATCGTAATATTCCGTATTTTATTATTGCCGTATATCACTAGCAACAGATTTCCTTGCCGGTGGTATGCAAAGGCATCACAACTGCGGTACACCGGTTGTCCGCACTCTTTTTCAAACACTTCGCGCGTATCGCCGGTTCGTATATCATTGAAGAGCGTCAAAGATGAGGGAAAGCCGACCGTCATTTGCAGGACAACGCCGCCCTCATCTTTTGCACGGATAACGGCTTCCGTATTCAGAATGCGGTACAGCCACCGCTCGCTGTAATAATTGTAGATAATAGTAGAAGGCTTGTTCCATGCGATGAGCAACTGATCAACCGTGTCGTCGAGGGAAATATTCCGTAACACAATCGGCACATCGGTATCGGGTTCCTTGAGGATATCGGCCAGCCATTTCTTCTCTTGCGCAGCTCCGGTTTTATCGCTCATCTTTTTTAGAACGCGAAGATAATTACATCGGATTAACCGTTCATCGGCAGGAAAACCGGCCGTTAAAAACAGGTTTTTGCTGCTCTTACGGGACGATGCACTCAGACAATCGGCCAGTAACAGCTGCGCCTTGGTATAATCTTTTCCGACCAGATACAAAAGCGCCGCATAATTGGCCCGAGCCGTCTTATCGTCGGAACTTGCATGGAACAGATCTGCTTGCTCGGCAATACTGAGCACTGTTTCCCGCTCATGGGCGAGCGGAGAAGAGGCAAGCAGATGCGCATAACTTGAAGCAATTCCCGCTTCATACATCAGACTGAGATAGTCGTTATAGGCTTTTTTGGTTTGCGCATATATCTTGCTGTTTCCCTTTGCTGGCATCGTTTTTGAAAAAAAATCCGTTTCTTCATCGAGATCATCATCGCCTTCACGTGCAAAATCCGCCGATTGGAAAAAAGAAAACACCGAGGCATTATCATACACTGCAGCCGGTAAGATGGTTGCCAGCTCCTGATCCCGTTTGTCGAGGCTGTTGAGCCATGCTTGGTGCGCAAGCAGCACGTTGAGCCGATTCATGTACAGGCTATCGGGAAAAAGCTGCAGTAAATTTTCCAGCGCAGTCCGGGCGTCGGTCGTCCCTTTCCTGTTTTGGAGCGCAAAGAGCACCCCCGAAATTTCCTCATACAAGTGCGTTACGGCATCGCTGTTGCTGTAAAGCTGATCAAGCCGATCTTCTGCGCTCACGGTTACGGAGCCTGCTTGAAACGAACGGAAGAGCCGCGCCGTTTCCGCATCGGATTGAAGAGCCGTTAAACGTTCAAGCCATACTTCCAATAAGCCCTTCGGATACCCGGCAATATCGAGTAGGACGCTGGCCAGTATATCAATAGTAGAAACATTGATCGGAGAAAGTGCGGCCTGCGCCGTTGTGCTATAGTAGTTGAGCGCAAATTGAGCGGCGCATACGGCGGCAATCGGCGCAAAAAAGTTTTCCCGTTCGGTGTTGAAATTGCGTATCCGCCGTGCAGAGCCGGAGGTGTCGGTAAACAGGAGCGAATCGATAGCGTCAAGCAGCCCGGTGCTCACTAAAAACGTCCCGTCGGGATACAGCATACAGGCAGCGTTTTGCTGATTGGCAATGATCAGCCGCATCGTGCCTCGAAAGAGTTCGGTTCTCCGGGTTAGCATAAAAAGGGAGGTTTCGATAATATCGTACCATTCGCCGATACTGCTTGGCGCGACTTCATTCGATGAGGCCGCCGCAATTTCATCCCGATACACCTGCATGAGCCGCTCGCGGGCATAAATCCCCTCCGTAAGCGGATCTGCAAAGCCGGAAATCAGTATCAGAACAAATAAGAGCGGTATAAACACGTTTCGGCGTATATCTTTCATATTGCTCCAGCATATCACAGCGGCAAAAAGATGACAATAAAAAAAATTCCGAAATTTCCTGCTGCGCGGCTGCAGCGCATTCCACAGGTATGGGCTCATACCGTCATACGGCAGCAATCTCGCGGGCTGTATGCGCTTCGAGCAGCAACGGTTTTTCGCGGCGGGTAACGGGCAAAATTAATGTAAAGCGTGTTCCGCGCCCGACCTCGGAGTGAACTTGAATGTCGCCGCCGTGTTCTTTAATCACTTTGTACGTCATCGTAAGGCCGAGGCCGCTTCCTTCCGGTTTTGTGGTAAAGTAGGGTTCAAAAATTTTATGCAGCACGTCGGGGGGGATGCCTTTTCCCGTATCGTCAATGGAAATATAGATATTTTCTTCATCAAAGCGGCTGATAATGCGCAGCTCCCCTCCATCCGGCATCATTGCGGCTTTTGCATTCGTTAAAATATTCATGAGCGCTTGCCGCAAAAATCGCTCGTCCGCCTGGATGACCGGCAGTTCATTGTCAAGCTGCGCATCGAGCGCAATGTTCGCAGCGGAAAATTCTTCCTGAAACGTCATCAGCAGGTTCCGGATCAGCTCGTTCACCTGTACCGGCGCAAATTCGCACTGCAGCGGACGAACGGCAAACAGAAAATCGACCACAATTTTATTGAGGCGCTCGATTTCCTCTTGCACGACATCTAAATGTTTTTGCGCTTTTGCGCTAATCTCCAAATTGCAGGCTTTAAAGTTTTTCCGCAGCAGCTGAATATGAATACTGATTGCGGCAAGCGGATTTTTGATTTCATGGGCGACAGCCGCGGCAAGATTTGTCAAGCTGGCAAGGTTTTCGAGCCGCCGATTATTGATTTCTTCGCGTTTCCGTTGGGTAATATCTTCTACGGTGATGATGGTGCCGCGTACTTTCTTTTCTTTGACCAGCGGTAAAACCGACAGTTCGATATATTGATTGCCTTCGTCGGTAACGATGATACATTCTTCCGCCGTCCGCGCTTCTTCGTTTTTGATCATCGTATGGATAAAATCCGCTAGTTTCGCATCGGAAATTGACAGCCACAGCGGGCGTTCGGGACTTTCGGACAGGGGGATGCCGAGAATACGGGATGCGGCACGGTTTGTTTTTACAATGACGTGGTTGGAATCCAAAATAATTACGCCGCTTGTAAGCGAATCCATCATCGCATCAAAAAGCGCGTAATCGTCGGCAATCAATTGAATAAAAGAGCGCAGCTGGGAATCATTCATCCGCGGCAGCTTCCGCAATGCGCGCCGTATAAACTCTCTCATGCGGTCAGTATACCAAAACGCAGCGCTTTAATACAGCTGAATCCTTGTATTCGCGATAGTGTATCTCTTGCATTTTTCACGGTAAGGCCGTATGCTCCTCGCTGTTATGTGTGTCCATCCGCTGATTGAAGCAGTACATCAAAATCTGACCGCCGCGCTCGATGATGTTTCCGGCCATTTTCTACTGGCGTGTTCCGGCGGCGCGGATTCTACGGCGTTGCTGCTTGCGTTTTACCGGCTGCAGCCCCGTCTTGCCTGTCGGCTGACGGCGGCTACCGTCAATCACAATATCCGCAGCGCAGCGGAGAGCGCCGCCGATGCGCATTTTGTTGTCGATCTGTGTGCACACTTGGAGCCGCCGATCCCCTGCATAATAGAAGAGCTTGCCGTAGGGGAGGTTGCCCATTGTGCTCACGAGCGCGGGCGGGGGATCGAGGATGCCGCGCGGGCGCTCCGGTATCAGCGGTTGGAAAAAGCCGCTGCATCTGTGGGAGCGGATATAATCGTAACCGCGCATAATAAAAGCGATGTATACGAAACCTTGCTTATGCGGCTTTTTCAGGGAGGCAGTACGGCGAGTTTACAGGCGATGCAGTTCCGGCGCGGTATGTATCTGCGTCCGCTTATTACCGTAGACCGCAGTGATATCGAATCGTTTTTACGGCAGCACGGTGTTCCGTGGCGTGAGGATGCCACCAATACGCAGAATGCCTATCTGCGTAACCGGATTCGGCACTTTCTGGTTCCGGCCTTAGCGGAGACCTTCGGCTCGTGGCAGAGCGGTCTGGATAAAACCCTCCAACGGATCGGATTGGATCGTTCGCTCTGCGATGAGATGCTGGCAGTCTCGCGCGCGCAGTGTGCCGGAGCCGCAGACTGGCAGCCCTGCAAGCATAAGGCGCTTGCACTTTCGGCGGCGTTCTTTGATTCGCTGCACCCAGCACTGCGGCTCAGGGTGTTGGAGCAGGGCTGCCTCAAACTCGGAATCGAAACGAGGGTGCCTGTGAGCATCCTGCTAAGGCTTGCGTTGGAAACGGTACACAATCACGGAAGCGCAAAAACGCCGGAACCTTTTGCCGCGGTGAAATCTCCGGAGAGCGCGGTATCAGCGCCGCTGCCGGAGATGCCGCCCTTTGCAGCACCGATGAGGCTGTCAGGCATGGCGGAAATATCGGAAGCATCGGCATGTTCCGGCGCCTTGCACGGGGGTATGGGCACTCGAAGCAAGATTTCCGCTGCGGGCAATCTCCGTCTGGAACGCCGCGGTGATCGGATACTGCTCTTCCGTACCGATTTCTATCTTGCGCTTTCCAATCAAAAATCGTATTTTCTTACTATTAAGGCGTGCGGCATTTACCCGTATCCGCTCGGTTTTTTGGAAGTCTATAAAACACCGCGCGGCTTTTTTGTGCGGGACACCGATGATCTGCAGAGCGGGATCGGGCCGTTCCGCTTACCCATTACCGTGCGCTCACGGCGCGGCGGCGACCGGATACGGATGAGTTCGGGCGGTTTAAAAGAGATAAAAAAAATTCTGAACGAATGGAATGTCGATTCACTTGCCCGCGCCGTTTTGCCGATAATCCTAGAGGATACCTGCGTACAGGCTCCGATACGTGCGTTATACGGCAGTCTGCTCGGTTATAAAAACTGGTTCGTGGAGGAACAATAATGCTGAAAAATATACAATGGAGAATCCGGTCGGCGGGAGGATTCCTGTTATTTTTACTGACGGTGGCCGTATATGCTCAAACGGCGGATACCGAATTGCAGCGGATTAACACCGGCTATGCGCTTCATTATTTACAGCAAGCGTCGGCGCTGTATACTGCCGAAAACTATGCGGATGCGCTTGCATACGCCGAAAAAGGGATGACCTTCGACAGCTCTTTTTCGGATTTCTTCCATCTTAAGGCGCAATGTCTCCTCCATTTGCACGAAAGCCGTGCGCGCTGTCTTGAAGCCGCCGAGCAATCGATTACATCGGGTTTGCAGCGCCGTATCTTCAATGAGGATGAGCTGATCTTGCTTCTTGCCCGTCTCTACACGGAAACGAAGCGGTATAAGGAAACGCTCGAATTATTGGAGCCGCTTGCCTTTCCGTCTGCCGACCGGGATTTTTACCGCGCGTCGGCGCTCTACGGTTTGGAGCGGGATGAGCAGGCGCGAGCCGTGATTGAAGAAGCGCTGACCCGTTGGAGTTTTGATGTCCGGTTTCCCCAGCTCTTTTTTTTACAAGAACGGAACAAACCAATGACCCAATCCGGGAAGAAACTGGCCGATTCGCTTTTGCAACAGCTCTATGTATGGCTCGAACGCGATCCAGCACTGTCGGTGTTTGCCGCTCCCTTTGACCCCAATCCGAAAGAAAATAACCGCCGCCTGAAAGTGTACCGGAATATGCATACGGCGGATAATCAGGGACTCGATGCCCGCACGCAGCTTGCAGCCGTATTGGCGGAGCTTCGCTACGGCGTTATTGATGAGAAAGTTGCCGCTGAGGAGTTTTTTGCGGTAAAGGCTGCGGTCCATATTCCGCAGACGGATCAAATGCTGCGTTCGGTGTTTTATTCCGATCAGTTGATTGAATTGTGCCGACTCACCGGAATGGCATCCGTGCGGAAAACTATCGGGGAGCAGTTGAAAAACTTCACCGGCGTGATGCTGGAAGACGGTAATTATGACGGTATTTCCGATGCCGCAGTATTTTTCGAGCAAGGCCGTCCCATAGCGGCCTATTTTGATTCAAATCAAGATGAGATATATGACTATCAAGTCAGCTGTAATTTCGGCACGCCCGACCGTATCATTACCCCGAAAAACAACACCGCCGTGCAATATGACAGCTATCCGGCCGTACGTTCGATTGTGCAAAACATCGAACAGCGGACGTATATCCTGCGTCCGCTTGCGTTCCGGTGGGAGCCGGTCATTCAATCCGAGCTTGATCTGCGGCTGCAGGAAACCGACCCCGATGCGCCTGCCTTTTTTACGTTGAAGCTGCGGGATTCCGCCCGTCTTTTGCAGGAACACGACTTTATTTTTTCGGTTTTATATCGTGATGAACCGGCTCCAGCCGATAGCGCCGCGTTGCTGCGGACTCATTTTGAAGAAGGAAAGCCGCTTTCCGCTGAAATCACCAAAGATTCTAAGACGGTTTCTTTGACGCAGTACCGGAACGGCGTGATAGCGCAGCAGCAGGTTGATTATGACGGTGACGGTTTTTTTGAGGTTTTGACGCAGTATGATCGGTACGGTAAAATCGAAAAAATTTCAGTTGATATCAATAAAAATAAGGCCTTTGAGTATTATGAACTGTACAAGACGGACGGAACGGTTGTAAAAAATTGGGATGAAAACGAAGACGATTCGCCTGAAATTCAGTATGTACAAGACCCTGCCGGAAATAACCGGACGATATGGAAACATCGATATTCAGGACGGCCGGTAACGGTGTATTATAAAAATGAGATGCCTGATCGGCTGACAATCGGTATGAAGGATATTGCGCTGATAAAAGAGCCCGATAAAGAGCTGTACTGGCTGGAAATGCGGCCGTCTTTTTCGGATAAGGTTGCGGAGCAGGTGATGGCGCTGTTTAAAGAACCCAATTCCGAACTGGAATCCCGTACGGTAATTTTCGGCAATTATGAGCTGTATGCAGTCCGTTCCGGTGCAGCCGTGTTTGTGCAATTGTTTTCTGTGCCTGTTGAATCGGACGGCCGAAAGTGAGACCTCTCCCATTCTGTCGGCGGTATGCGCTCATTGCATTACTCGTAACGGCTGTTTGCACTTTCGGCGCCTGTACAAGCGAACCCTCGCCGTTTCCCCCAAGCATCGATTATACCGACGGCCGCAGCGTACTGCGGGAGATCGACGCAACCCGTGCGCGTATTGCGGAAGAACCGCTTGAAGCGCTGCTGCGGGCTCACCGCTTGAAGCTGTACACGGAGCACAGCGGCGAGATTGATGCGCTGTATCAAGAGGCGGAAGCAGTCGCTGAAAAAGCTCTTGAGGCCGCTGCGGCCGACGGCAAATGGGACGCTGCGCTGCGGATATCCCGTTCGCTTGCCGTACTCGGAAAGCAGCCGGTGCAGTGGTCTGAAGAAACGCTTGCGGCAGCGCAGCGCGAGGCATGGAAAGAAAAAGGCTTTTCCGCCCTGGTGCAAGGCGCTTCCGGGCTGCTGCCGGATGCATCTGCAGAGGCGCCGTCCATAGAGACGGTTCGCAAGATGATGAAAGGCGTCGTAACGGTCTGGGTTGACCGCGGCATTACCATCGAAAAAGGCCTCGGCAGAGCGGACCGGATGATCGGTTCGGGTTTTTTTATCGACAAAAACGGTTTTCTTATTACCAACTATCATGTTATTCAAAGCGAGGTTGATCCTGAATATGAAGGCTTTTCCCGGGTGTATGTGAAGCCTGCGGGAAATACTTCCGTGCGGATACCGGCGAAGGTGATCGGCTGGGATCCGATTTTTGACCTTGCCTTGCTCAAAACGGAAATTACTCCGGAGGTTTCGTTTGTGCTGGGCTCTTCCGAGGACTTAAACCTCGGCAGCCGGATATATGCAATCGGTTCTCCTGCCGGTTTGGAACAAACGCTTACCTCCGGTATTGTTTCGGCGAAAGACCGCCGCTTTTTATCCTTGGGAAGTGTGTTGCAGATTGATGCGCCGGTAAATCACGGCAGTTCCGGCGGTCCTATTATCGATGAAGCGGGGCGCGTACAGGCAATCGTATTTGCCGGGCTTGAACGGCAGGAAGGCTTAAACTTTGCCATACCGGTTGAGCTGCTGAAACTTATTCTACCCCAGCTCTACGGCGGCGGCGCAGCGGTACACGCGTGGATGGCGAGCTACGGACTTTCCGTGCCGGAAGCGATAGGACAAAGAGGCGGCGCAAAGCTGGTGTACACATTGCCGGGAGCATCTGCCTCCTGCATCCCGGCCGAAACGCTTATTACCCGTATCAATGATCGCCCTGTGGCGGATTTAGAAGCGTTGCAAGCGGAGCTGATGCGGTTTTCTGCCGGGACGATCGTTAAAATTTCAGGGTACGCGCCGCCGCAAACCGATGCTCCGGATATCGAAGCTGCATCCGGCGTGTCTGTTGGCACTATTCCCGCGTCTGTCGAGGGTACTGCACCCGGTGGTGCTGCAGATCGCACATCCGCCGCTGATACTGTATCCGGCTCCGGTTCTTCTCCGTCCGCCGATGGCGTTGCGTTTGGCGTATCCAGCTCTTCTTTCGTCGGCGGCGTTGCCGACGGCGCGCAGCTGCAGGACTGGTATGTTCAGCTTGAAGCCCGTCCGGAGGAACCGGGAGAGCAGGTCTATCGTAAAGAACGCCGTGCGCGCGCCATGCTGCCGCTTTACGGTATGTACCTCGAAAGCGCAGGAGGAAAAAAATCCTTCCGTATTACCGATGTTATACCCGGCAGTTACGCCGACGAAGCGGGTTTTTCTGCGGGCGATTACCTTGAAATCCGCACGATGGAATTACAAAAAGATCAAGATGCCGTGTATACGCAGATTTACACGAAGCGCCGAAAATCCGCCTATCTTGATACGTTTATGGATCTATGGTCGTATATCGATAATCCTGCATATTTTTAACATTTGTAGAAGAAGAAAAAAGAACACCGCTAAAAATCAGTCTTTTTAGCGGTGGATGTGAAATGAATGTATACGATCTAAATTATTTCTTACTCTTTTTTGCGCTTGCTTTTTTTGCGGGCGGCAGTTTTTCGTATGTTACCGCGGGGTCATACATACCGCTGCGCTTTTCTCCGCGAAGGCTCGGAATCGTCAGGATAATCCCCGGTTCAACCCAATCGGGATTATTCACATCGGGAAATTTGTGCTTGTTTGCCTCGTAGAGTTTTCGCCACAGATACGGATTGTCATAAATCGCCCTATCTTTTGCGATATTCCAAAGGCAGTCACGCTCTCCGCGCCAGGTGCGGATACGGTATTCCGCCGGTAAGGTCGCAAAAGAGGATTCATCGCCGGTAACTCCTGCAAGCGCATCCAGCACCTTTTTTGCACAAACAACTGCCACATCGAAATCGTTATTTTCAAATGCGCTATGTCCGGCTTGTAATGCTTCGGTCGCGGTTTTAAATGCGTCCGGATATTTCTTTTCGGCCTTGTTGTCTTTTGCCCATACATAGCGGGTGCGTGCTTTATTCATCGCTTGTTCGGCTTCAATGCGGGCAAGCATATACTGAATGTAATCGGCTGATTTTTGCGCGTATTCTTCGGCAAGCCGGGAATATTCAATGGAGCCGTCGTAATCGCCTTCATCGTATGCCCGCGTTGCCAACTCGGAATATGCACGGCTTTTCCGCTGAAATTCATTATTGTCATAGGATACGGCGAATAATAAGGCCGTTCCCGCTAAAAAAAATACGGTACAGAGAATAGCGAGTTTTTTCATTAATTACCTCCCTTTACCGGTTGGTCGGGGCTCTCTGCAGACGGTGCTCCGGCTGCATCGGTTTTCTCAGTTTTTTCTGCCGATGGCATTTCAGCCGCTTGGTCAGGTATGGGTACAGCCGACTGTTCAGTTGCGTTCTCTTGCTTTACCATTTCTGTCGACGTTGCTTCCTCTGATGATGCAGGCTGGTCATTCGGTACCGGAGCTGCCTCATTTCCGCCGTTTTGCTGCCGCTGAAGCGATTCAATATCGACCGGTTCATCGGAGAAGCCTTCGGCATTTTCCGGCAGAGGAGCTTCACGGTCTGCATCTTTGGCCAGCTGACTGCTCGCATCTTGTCGCGCTTTCGCCCGCTCCATCGCATTGTTGGCCTGCGCACGCTTGATCTTCACTTTTTCATAAATATCGTCAAACTCATCTGCAGCCGTCATGTATCCGATATATGCCTGTTCATATTTTTTGCTGCCTTCTGAAACTCCCGCTTGGCGATAGCGAAGCACCGTCTTTTCATACGCGTCTTTCATCGCGGCTGCGGCCTTGATGGAATCGCACCGAGCCCGTGCTTCGTCAGCTCTCTTTTTTGCATCATTCATACGCGCTGCAAAACCGGCATTCGTAACCGATTCATAATAATTCAGCGCTTGAACCGATGCGTCAAATGCTCCTTTCGGATCGGTTTCATACAGATTTGCAATCGTATCATTTAAGGCTTCGGCCTTTTGGTAGCTTTCGGCATCATAAGACGATAAATCATGCTGATTGATTTTTGCTTTGAGCGCATCGATTTGCATTCTATTTATCAAGGTGCGGTATTGCATCAAGGCAATTTGCGCTTTCTCCTGAGCTGCAGCAAAGTTATTCGATTCATACCCTTCTTTTGCTGCGGCCGCCGTAGCATCGGCTGCGGCAAATTCGGAAGGATAGGCGGTATCCGCTTTAAGCTGAACGGCTTGAGCCCTTACCTTTGCAAGTTCATTCAGCAACCGGTTCGCATTTTCCTGTTCTTCATTTCGTGTCGGTTCCGCCGGGCGAACAGGTTCCGGCTTTGGCTCCGGTTTCGGTTCGGGCTGTGATTTACATGCCCCAAATCCGAACAATACCGTGCATATGCAAAGCATATACAGGATGTCTTTTAGTGTTCTATTCATGACAACCTCCGTCTTTTAAAAACGCTTGTATGTACCGGCCGCCTAGCAATGCTTTTCGGCTTCGCGCTGCTGGCAATCGGGACACAGTCCGAAAAAGTCAAACCGGTGTGACATAATACGGTAACCGCTTACTGCGGCGGCCGTTTGATCGCAATGTTCATCCGACGGCATAAAAGCATCGTCGACTCTGCCACACTTCGTACAAATAACGTGATTATGTACGCTCATATCGGCATCAAAATGAGCAAAAGAACCGTCTACGGTAATGACTTTGATTCGTTTCTGTTCTGCAAGGATATTCAAATTTCGATAAACCGTTCCTTGACTGATACGGGGAAAATCCTTGCGAAGTTGATTATACAGCCATGCTGCCGTCGGGTGTGTCTTTGTGGAGCATAAGAGCGTAAACAAAGCTTCCCGCTGTTTTGAATACTTATACGACAGTCCTTTTTTCATCTTACACCTCTCAATTTATGAAGCAATACCCACCTATTAAAAGATACTACTATTTTAAAACCCGTGCTGTCAAGATTGATAACTATTCCGAAATTGCATTTTACTGCGATGACTGCCTATTGTGTTTCGGATAACTGGAGCCTTGCGCGATGTGTACTATGTGAATTGGAGTGCTCAGTCTGTAGCGCTTATGTCCGTTTGACCCTTTTAAAGAGCTCTTCGCGGGTGAGTACAATCCAGATCGGGCGTCCGTGGGGACAGATCGGTTCGGGCAGTTCAAATGCCTGCGCTGCAATGCGCTGCTGCGTTACCGGGTCGAGAAGTGCGTGATCCTTGCAGGCGGAGCGGCAGGCAGCCGAAGCTAAAATCTGATAGAGGATGTCGTCGGCATTTTTACGGACGCCGGTGATGTCGCGGATAAGGTCCCGTTCCGTGCCCGTCCATCGTGCGGGAACGGCGGTTACCTGCCAGACGCCTGCGCCTTCATCTGAAAGGGCAAACCCTGCCTTGCACAGCAGCGTCTGATGTTTCTTGATAAAGGCATCGTCTTCTTCCGATGCGGTAACAATCCGGTAGGGGATGAGTAACTCCTGTACGCCGCCGATATTGTGCTGCAGCTGCTCGAAGATAATCCGCTCGTGGGCAGCATGCTGGTCGATCAAATACAGCGAATCGTGTTTTTCTACAGCGATAAAGGTACCGGCAACTTGCCCGAGCAGCTTAAAATCGGCGGGCGGAATATCCGGCGGCGGCTGCATGTACGGCGTAGTGCCCGTAGCCGCAGGCGGCGGAATGATGTGTCCGCTCGGCGAGTAGGGAACCGCCGCTGTTGCCGCTATGTGGCGGAACGCGCTGCCGTATCCGTCCTGTTGTATACCGGTATTATTTCTTTGCGCTGTTCCATATCCGTCCGCTGCACCGCCGGGCGGCGGATAGCTTCCACTAAAGGTTCCGTGCTTTTGTGCGAGGGATTCGGCGTACAGTCTGTTCTGTTCGCTCCATGCGGAATACGGTACGGCTCCCTGCCGGTTATGTTCGGCATTGGGGGGGATAGAGGATTCCCCGATCGAGTCTGCCTGTCGGTTTCCGCCGGAGGAAAAGCCGCCGTTTCCGATCATCTCCTGTAATGCTCCGCCGGGAGCACGTTCATATCCACTGCCGTTTTGTCCCGATCCGCCGCGCCGGAAATCCAAGGGGCGGGTAAGACCGGGATCGTATTGTTCTTTTAAGAGGCTCGCTACGGTGTGTTGCCGGTAGAATGAGCCGACGGTACTGCTGATGGCGTGGTGAATCGCGCTGTAATCCTGAAAGCGGGCTTCTTTTTTTGCGGGATGAATGTTAAAGTCTACGCGTGACGGCGCGACTGTTAAGAATAAAAACGCAACGGGATGACCGCCGTTCGGAAAATAGCCTTCGCTGCCGTATTCGATCGCTTGCGTAAGCCCGAATTCGGTAATTCTTCTGCCGTTGACAAACAGCATAATCGCACGCTTGTCGCTGCGAACCACATCCGGACCACCGAGTACGATACGGAATGAAAAATATTCTCCGCTTCTTTCAATTTCAAAAAAGAGCTCTTCCGGTTCTTTAAACGAAAATGCTGCAAGGCAGCGTTCCCGCAAAGATGCTGCCGGAGGAAGCAAGAAGCGGAGCGCGCCGTCCGTAATAAAACGCATTTCGGTTTGATAGTGAGGGAGCGCTTTGTCAAGGAAGATTGTCCGGCACAGCGCTGTTTCGGCAGCGGCTCGCTTTAAAAACTGCTTGCGGGCAGGGAAGTTTTCAAAGAGATTTTCAACCTGTACCACCGTACCGGCAGGCAGACGCGCCGGGAGTATATTCCCCAGCTGCAGCTTCCATGCGGCGGGGCCGTTCCGCGTCGAGGTAATTTCCAAATCGCTGACCGCTTTAATGGAAGAAAGCGCTTCACCACGGAATCCGAGGCTGCGCAGGGAGAGCAAGTCTTCTGCCGTCGCGATCTTGCTGGTGGTATGGGTATCCGTGCAGATGACGAGGTCTTCCCGGCTCATGCCGCAGCCGTTATCCGTAACCCGAATACGATCGATGCCGCCGCCTGCAATTTCCACCTGTATTTTTGAAGCGCCTGCGTCGATTGCATTGTCTAGTAACTCACGGATAACGGCTGCCGGGCGGTCGATAACCTCTCCCGCTGCAATTTTCCGCGCCGTTTCCGGGTCGAGCGCCTTTACCGGCTTATACGCCGCGGCGGGATCAGCCGATTGAGCCACCGTTATATCAGTGGACAAAGCGGCAGGTGATATTTCAGAAAATTCGGATGAAGCGGTCATCGTTATACGTCGCCGACGGAAAACAGTTCCAACTCGGGCTTATCCTGAGGCTGCATCGGTTGATTCATCAATATCTGCACCTTGCTTTCTATTTTATCAATGTCTTTTTCCAATGTTTTTGCGAGCTTGATGCCCTCTTCAAAAGCAGCTAGCGCCTCTTCCAACGGAAGATCGGCGCTCTTAATCTTTTCGCTGATTTCTTCAAGGCGGGCTAACCGTTCTTCAAACTTTTTCATACGCTGCGCTCCTGATCAATATGCCGTACGGACATGGATGTCTGTGATATTACATAAAAGTACCGCAGCATAACATAAAAAAAAGAAAATGGAAATATTGAAGATATTAAAATTTATTTTCAAAAAAGAAA
>CAUTXW010000040.1:0-23296 GCA_963542655.1 uncultured Treponema sp.
GCGAAAGAAGCGGCAGAGAAAAAGGCCGCGTTAGCAAAGGCCGAAGCAGAGAAGAAGGCTGCTGCAAAAGCCGAGGCTGATAAAAAAGCTGCCGCTGCGAAAGCTGCAGCAGAAAAAAAGGCTGCGTTAGCAAAGGCCGAAGCAGAGAAGAAGGCTGCTGCAAAAGCCGAGGCTGATAAAAAAGCGGCGGCCGCGAAAGCTGCAGCAGAGAAAAAGGCTGCTCTCGCAAAGGCCGAAACAGAGAAGAAAGCAGCTGCGTATAAAGCCTCAGCGCAAATTGTTGATGTTTCGTGGATGATTGAGCAGGCCGACGCTTCTTTTGTTTCAAAGCAGTACAAAGGGGCGGGCAAGATGTTTGTTACGATCCTTGCGCGGTATACCGGCGAATTGACTGAGAAGGATTTCCAAGAAGCGTTCTTTGCGTCTCCTATCGATATCTGGAGCCTTAATGCCGCAAACGCAAAGAATCTCATTGAAAATGATAAACAGAATAAGCTGTTGATGCTTAAGCACCTTGCAGCAGGGGAAGGCGAAGGCTCCGTTGCATTGGGAAAATGGTTTGTCTCCATTACGCTTGCAGGACAAAAGCCTTTTGAAAAAGAGCTGAATGTAACCGGCATCAGCGGACAAAAGATTGCCGATACCACCGATATGAAAGGGGACGAAAGAAAGAAATCAATAGTGACGGTTGTTCCGGTTGCAAAAACGGCCGACGAACAGCAGGCGCTTTCATTTCCTACTATTTATTCCGTGTCCCGTGATGCCGACACGATCGAAATCATTTTTTCCGTTAATGACCCACGGGTAACCAATGCCTATGTTTATTTTGATGTACCGGGCGAAGAATACTATCGCGATTCCGGCTCAATGATTGATGCAACGGGCAAACCGATTAACGGTTGCCGCTCCTTCTCTACCGACGGAAAAAAATGTCAGTATGTGTTGCGCAAGGATGCAAGCAATCAAGACTGGTTCGGCAAAGCGACTCGCTGTTTCTTAGTTGTTGCAGATGTCAATCGTATTGCCTCTCCGTGGGAAGAACGGCACCGAACGATCAGCGCCGTTGCTCCGGTATCAAAATAAAGTATTTAAAATTGAGTTGAGAAACAGGCGGTATTGTTGTAATGCCGACGTATTGTCCGTATCGGATATATCATGGACGAGATATATCCGATAGCACGGTGCCGTCAAAACAAACCACACAGAACAGTTACGGCAAATAAGCCGTATTGATGTTTTTTAAAGCATCAAACAGCTTGCGCTTGAGTTCGTACTTACCGTCCGTCAGTTTGTCCAATCGTGAACGGGCGGTCTTTCTGCCGGAATTTTCTTGATAGTTACAGGTACATGTTGAAGAAATATAGCCCTGCATTTCCGCATGGCGGATGATCATGGGAATATCGGCAAGACACAACGGACGAATAAAAGTAACCGGGAACTTATCAAACGCAAGTACCGGCGGCATTGCAGCGAGCTCCCCTTTCGTGAGTGCATTCATAAGCGCCGTTTCAAGTATATCATCTAAATGATGACCGAGCGCGATTTTATTATATCCGTGCTGTTGAGCATAACGGCTGAGCTCTAAGCGGCGCTGGCTGGAACACCACCAGCAGTTCATCTTTTTACCGGCTTTCAGCCGATCCAACACCGAAATCGTTTTAACCGTTAAGTCGATGCCCCAGTCGGCAAACCGCTGTTTTAAGCCGGGTAAAAAAGCCGAGCCGATGTCTGTTGCGATGTGCAGTGCTGCCGCTTCAAACACGGGGTGTTTCCGTTTCAGACGTGCGGCAAAATATTCAGCCAGCGCCGTCGAGTCCTTCCCTCCCGATGCTGCAATCAAAATATGGTCGCCGGATTCTATCATATTATAGTCGGAAACGGCTTTATCAATTGTCCTGAAAAGTTTTGGATTTGCCATAACGCGGCAGTGTATCCGACCGATTACGAAAATACAAGAGCGCTGCACAGGTCATTATTTTTGTGATACCTGTAAATAGAACAATGAAAGAGCGAAATATATGAGAAAAGCGTGAAAAAAGAGAGTTGTGAATTTGCCCGTAATGCAGTACTGTCAAAAAATGTACTTCCCTTGTACATTTTTGACAGTAGATTTATGCAAGCGAAGCGAAAGTGCCTGAACACTCTCTTTTTTCATGCGTGCTGTCACATAAAACGATGTTTTTCTTTTATTTTCCTCTCACAGCTGAATCCCTGGATAATGCCGGATAAAGCGGTTGACTTTTTTTGTGTCCTATTGTATATATACCAACAGCTTATGCGATAAGGCCTGAGATCGTAGCTCATTCGGATAGAGCAACTGCCTTCTAAGCAGTAGGTGGTGGGTTCGAATCCCGCCGGTCTCATAATCTTATGCAGAAACCTGTACGTTCGCGTGTGCGAGCAGTACAGGCTTGTATATGAAATGTGCGTTTATCCTATTCGGAATTAGTCAAAAAAACAAAGCCTTCGTTTTTCAACCGATCCTTCAATATCCGCAGTTCGTTATCTGATTTCCTTCTGTAACTATGAAAATAACTTTTACAACTTCGCATCAATTACCGCACGGATAGCTCCAAGCCGTTCGGGCGTACGCATGGGATGCGCATATTCGATTCCAGCATCTATGATGCTGTTGAATGTCAGCAAAGCATTGATATATACGGTATCAAGATAGAGCGGCGTGCTGCGCTGCTTTTGCGCAAAAGTACCGTTCAGCATCCCGGCGTACCCGGTGTGTAAGGATATGCGGTTAAGGAACAGCGGTAGAAAGCCGCCGGTCTGTATTTCATAGCTGAAGAACGTAATATCGCATACGCCTGCTATGCCACCGAAGAAGGTTCCCGTACCGGCCGACTTGAATGCCGACCGCATTTGAGCGGTATTGTACACGCCTAATTCAGGAAAATAATCGGTTACGGCAACTGGAAAGCCTGCCGCAATATGCGAGTAGGCGTTGCTAAGCGGGTTAAAACGAGCATTGATACCGAAATAACCGCTTGCAGTAAGGTGTATCGGTACTACAGGTATAAAGCCGTCGACTTTGGTTTGAAAAACGGCGGCATTGGTATTTTTTTCAACACAATAGGCATGAGCCGCAGAACCAGATACTGTAATCCCGCGCGTTTGTTTCGCAAAAAACGGGCTGGTAATAACACGGCTGCTGCGGATATTCCGGTAATTGAGCGTTGCCTCATGGCTCAGTACGGTATAGCGGTAGGCAAACGGATAGTATGTGTTTCCGGTATCGGATAAGGGCGCTATCCAGGCAGCCGTAGTGCGATAGCCTAACTGCAGATTTTCCCACACATAGGCAAGCGGAACGGAGCCGGAAATACCGGCCCTGAAACCGGTTGTGCGGTAACGGAACGTTTTTGCATCCAATTGATCAAACGCGTTGATATGCAGCGAAAGCGGCTTAAAATGAAAGGCCGTTTTAAGCGATACCTGCGTAAAAAAAGGCTTGGGAAATAAGATAACGGAAGGATTGATTTCAATCATTTCCGTCGGATCAAGCATGGAAAGCGACAGCCCAACACCGTAGCCGCCGAATCGGGCAGACTCAGACGGCATACTGAACGCCGGACGAACTTTTGTCCGCCATAACCAGGACGCCGGATTGTATGGACTCGGCTTCAAGAGCGCAAGCTGCGGCGCTTTGCTTGCCGGTATGCCGACTTGGGGTGCAGCGCCGGACGGCATTGAATCGCCCAGCTGCATCTCCGGTGATTGAGCCGCGGCGTCCTGTACCGTCAAAGCCGCAATCCCTTCAGCGCCTACCGCTTGTACGGCCTGTACTGTTTTTGCCGCGAGCGCCGTCTCTTCCATGGTATACAATTGGTGATAGGTTCCGTGCTGTCCCACATATATGATCGTATGATTGTTTTGTCCATCCGGCTTCCTTTCAGAAGCGGCATCGTCTTCGGCTGCACGCGGCAGAATGCTCTCACCGGTTGCCGGTGCGGCTTGCGCGGCAGTTCCCTGCAATACGACCGGAAAAAAGACGCCGCCTGAAACATCGATCTGCTGTGTCTTTAAGACGCCGCTTTGAGGGTAGTACAGTCCGAGCCGATAGAGCATATCCATTTCTGCCCATGAAAATGTAAGAAGATATTCGCTGCCGCTCTTTACCGATTGCAGGTATCGGATTGCATACGGGGCTTCCGCGCCCGGCAGCATGGATACCGCACCGGTATCCGTATCAATACGGAGGATAGTCCTCTTGACCCCATTTGCGGCAATCAAAGCAACCGATCCGTTTCCGATAAAGCAGGGACTGTACAGCGCGGCGAACGGCTCGCCGGGGCCCGCCGTGTAGAGCGTCTTTTTTATCTCATGCGTTGAGCGGTCAAGCAGCACGACGGAAAAGGCTTGGTTTTTCAGCATCACGGCGCATAGCGTTTGCTCGTCAACAAAACACGCTGCCATGCCGGAAAATAAGGGCTCACCGGTAAAGCGGCGTGTGTGCATATCAAATATCCGAATGCGTTTTTGCATCGTCTTACCGCTCGTTGCGATGGAATCGGCGACAATGAGCTCTGAGCCGTCTTCGGAAAAGGAAAGATAATTGAGCAAAGAGTCCGCAGTGAACAGTTTGACCGGATCCGAAATCCGAAGATCGGCAGGAGAGGCGGTTCCGTTTGCGACTGTTTGAGTTACCTGCATAAAATAGACTGCTTGGCGGTTAAAATCATAGTAAGCAAAGCCGTCTTTTCCGGCTGCAAGCGCCGTATATCCCGATTTTTCAGGCTGCGCGTCAAAGACGTGCGGTTCCGTCAGTTTGTCCGGCAATGGAATCGTATTGATAAACTGATTCCATGCTACACGTATATCTTTATTATATAATGATTTAAACTTTCCGGTAATAAAAAGACGCCATGACAGCTTCCACAATTGCGCATAGGTATCCATACCGTATGTTTTTTGCAGATAATCCGAAAATGCGCCGCCGTAGATGTACGGCCATAACCCGCCGGGATACATATCCCGCGAACTAGCGGCTTCTGTCCACGTCGGTGTAATTCCGTCGATTTTATTTTGAATGAGGTATTGCTTGATGAGCGGATCATGCAGCCGTCCTTGTCCGTGCAGACTTTCAAATGAAACCGCCACGCCTTCTGTAAAAGACATCGGCAGCAGATTTAATAGCGAAAACGGCGCGTCAAGGGACACCGCATGGGTGAGCTCATGGTAAAACACCTGTAAAAGTGTGTCGGTTAAATTACCGAGCTGCCCATCCGTGATACCGGTATCATAGATGACAATACGGTTATAGGGAGTGCGGGTAAAATACCCGTTTAATTCCTCCGTATCGCTGACGAGGTACACCGGTATGCGATGTTTAATCTGTTTATGCAAAGCTGCACAGATTTCATCCGCATAACCGTCTGCATACTCTGCAAGGAGCGCTGCCGACGGCGCCGAAGACTCAGCATAGATAATTTCAAAATGCTCTGTTTTGATCGACTGCAATTGCTTCGCGTGCAAAGCAGCCGACAACATCATAAGAAAGAGACCGAAAATGATTTTATGTACCGTATAACTTTGCTTATACATCGTTTCCGCCGTAACTCCAGTGTAATTATTATATTTGCTTCCTCATCGCAACAAGCTCAGGGGTCCCCTCTAAGCAACTGAGTGCTTAGAGATTTCCTATAGCCGATTACGGAGCCTTTTTTAAAAATGCATCTTTAAAGCCGTACCGTTGGAAGGTTTCCAAGGCTGCGCCCCGTTCATCTTTTTGCAACGGCCCGATGTAGATTTTATATACGTTGCCCGCTCCGCTTGATAGTTTTTCAACTGCAATCGGATACTGCCTTCCGTACCGCTGCACAAAACTCTGCACCTTGATCGCATCTTTAAAGCGGCCTATCTGCACATAAAATGAGCCTTTTTTGAGCGCCGCAGCTGTATCCGGTTCTACTGCCGGTTGCGCGGCGGGCGGCGTTTTCTCTTTTTCAACGGGGGCAACCGCTACCTGGGGTGCTGCCTCGCGTTTTTTCGGTGCAGGGGGCGGAACCTCTCCGACGGGAGCTCTCGGCGCAGTCGGTACCAGCATCACATGCTGTTCAACCGGTTCAGGCGCCGTATCGGATTGAACCTCATCCGCCGCTACCGCTACGGGAGGCTCTTTAACCGGTTCTACAACAGGCGGCTCCGGCTCTTCCTGCGGCTGTACATCGGTAGGTGCCGACGCTTCAGCAAGCGCCGGTTCTTGTTCTTGGGGCGGAGCTTCTTCTGCAGCCGGTTCCGCCGCTTCGAGAACCTCCGTCTCTATCGGAGCCTTTTCTTCTTCGGCTTCTTCAAGGGGTGCCGCTTCCAAGACGGTAGTATCTTCTTCCGGCTCGTCAAAGCTTTCAGGGATGGTATCATCTTCATCATAAAGCGGCGGCTCCGCTTCTTCTTCCACGATCGGCGGTTCGGGGGTGGAAACTTCTTCAACCGGACGCATTTTCGCCGCAGTATCGGCAGCCGGAGCTGCAGGCGCCGTAATTTCAGGAACCGGCTCTGCAGTGGCTTCATCAGACGGCATACCGGCAGACGCAATTTCTGCAACCTGCGGTACCGGTTCTGCTGCTTGATATGGGTTTTCGGCCGGAGCATCCGGTACGGGAGCCAACGCAAGCACCGGCGCCGCTTCTTCGGCATCCGCTTGAGGGGGCATTCCCGGATCCGTTGCATCCGCTACGCTTTCCGGCGTAGGCGTTTGTTCTACCGCCGGTTCAACCGGAGCAGCAATATCCGAGGGGGCCGCGGGAGCAGCTGTATAGGCCGGAGAAGGCTGCGCCGGTTCCCGGACTTCGGACGGCACTTGTGCCGCGTCCGTAGCCTGTCGTGCAGGCGCGTGCGGTTCGGCAACTTCCTGCGGAGTAGGCTCCGCTGCTGCTTGTTTCCGCGGAGCTGTCGCGATTACCGGCGCATCCTGAACCGGCTCTATTTTTACGGGGGCTGCCGGTGCGGTACTGTCTTGAGCCGGGAGGGGCAACGCTTCTTTTTCGCTTGCTTTTTTTCCAAGCAGCACCGGATCCGCGCCTTCTTCCGCCACCAGCGGCGGTACGGATATCCGAACCCGCACGTTTGTGCCTGCTTTAATCGATAAGGCTGCGGCGAGATCGGGGGACAGTTTGATTAACAATCCATCCGTTTCCTCATTGTTGAGAATAACCGCACGGGAAGTGATATTCTGTTCCAAATTAACAATTTCGATAAGGGTATGCGGCGGAAACAAATTGCTGGATGCAAAAAATCCCGAAGGAAATTCTTCTTTTGATCCTGCAGCGGCATTTCCTTCCCATACCGCCCATGTCAGCGCACTGCTTAATACGAACAATGCTGCAACTGTTATTATTTTTTTAATCATCCCTATCCCCTTTATCCCTATAATGAGCTCAATATCGAATCGCCGATTGTTTTACCGGCGGCCTTAACTTTTTGTTTTAATTCGGGTTCCGGTATTTTTTCCGGATCAACAACATTTTCAAACATGATGCGTTTAGAAGCAAAATCGATTATCTTCCATTGAAGTTTCTTCCATTGTATTGCATATTCGGAGTTTTTCGCTACGCGTTCAGTACTTTGACGGTATTCGCAATAAACTGCCACCACATAATCGATTGATGAATCAAACGGCTTGATCAACGCATTCGTATCGGCATACTGCGCGGACGTTTCCGCATTGCGTTCGGCACTGGTTACAATACAGCCGTGGTCAAAGCAGAGCTCAAAAAGCTCCGTTTCAAGCGCGGTGGTCAGTTCGGCAGCCCCTGCCGGTATATCAGGATTATGCATACAGACAAATCCTATTGTTTTTGCATATCCCGCCCATGATAACGCGAGACAGGATACAAGTATCAGCGTTAGCCGCTTTTTCATAGTATATTCTCCGTATATCAATATCGGCAAAATAAAAAAAGCATAAAGGGGCGGTTTTATAGGTTTCCGCCTGCATCGAAGGCGTGAATGTATCGGCCTCAACGAGCAGGAGGCTGGCTATCGATTATGAATTGATAAAACTTTTAAATTTTGATTCGGCCTCTAAAGCTGCGCATGAGGGTCAGCTTATCGGTGTATTCCAAATCACCTCCGACCGGAAGACCCGAAGCAAGGCGGGTAACCTCTACAGGCAAACTGCTGAGCACTTTTTGAATATACAGGGCGGTGGTATCCCCTTCTATGGTAGGGTTTGTCGCGAGAATAACCTCTTTAACCGCCGTTCCGCTCACCCGCTTGACAAGACTTGCGATACGGAGCTGTTCCGGTCCAACCCCTTCAAGCGGAGCGATAACGCCGCCCAGTACGTGGAACAGCCCGCGGTATTCGCCCATACTCATCAGCGTATAGACATCCTGCGGCTGCTCCACAACACAGATACAGGAACCGTCACGCGTTGAATCGCTGCAAATGCCGCATACGTCGGAATCGGTAAAGGCACCGCAGATGGGACAAGGTTTAATGCTTTCATGTAAATGCAAGAGGCTGTCCGCCAAGCGGTGCGCGTAGTGCGGTTCCTGCTTTAAAATATGGTACGCAAGGCGGGCGGCGCTCTTTTTGCCGATACCCGGAAGTCGGCAGAAATTATCGATTAGGTCTTCAAGCGCATTCATCTACAGCGTCGGCCCTCCGGTCAGCGCTGCAAGCGGCCCGATCTTTTCCCTCAATGCATCCTTAATTTTTTCAACGGCATCGCTATATGCCGAACGGATCAAATCTTGCAGCATCGGTATATCGCGGTTATCGACTGCAATAGGATCCAATTCAAGTTTTATCATATCGAACGTGCCGCTCAGCGTTACTTTGACTAAGCCGCCGCCCGAAACACCCTGCAGCCGCATGGCAGACAACTCTTCTTGCATGGTTCCTAAGCGGGCCTGCAAGTCTTTTGCATTTCGTATCAGTTCAAATGGATTCATTCCGTTTCCTCCGGTTCTTCTTCAATTACTTTTTTCCGTATATCAATGATTGTCCCCTTTAAATTACGGAGCACCATTTCTACCCGTGCAGGCACGGACGCTTGCACGGTTTTTTCTTCGGCAAGCGTAATCTGTATTTTAAGGTCTTTCCCATACAGTGCGGCGGCTTTTTGCGCTAAAACGTTTTTTTCCCGCTGCAGCTGCTGTACCTCAAAAGGCGTATGGACGGAAATAAACAGAGTTCCGTCAGTTTCACGCCAGTTCAGCGTTTTACCGAGCGCAGTGGCCAGCATAGTGTGTTCTATCTGCAGCTGCTGCATGAGCGCCTCTTTCAGCTCTTCAATGCTGTCTACCGTAAGCGGCGGCGGGCTTGCTGCCTGTTTCGGTTGGGAGGCAGGCGTGCTGTCGGCAGGTTTCTGAGAAGAAATACTGCCGGGTTTAAAAAAAGGGGAGCCAGCCCCGCCTTTTTGGGGTGCGCCGCCACCCGATACCGGCGCTTTCACCGGTTGAGCCGGAGCGCTGCTGCTGAACACCGCTTTCGGGACAGGAGCCGTGCCTACTGCACCGCCGGTGAGTACCTGCTGAGCCGCATCAAAGGCGGCTTTAAGCTCCTGCGGGGAAACATAGTCCGAAAGCCACGCGAGGCGCGAAACCGCTAATTCAAGCTCATACCGTGGATTAAGCGAATAACGCAAATCTTTGAAAAGCTGGAGGAACAAATATAGCGCCCGCTCCAGCTGCTGAGCGCCCCAGGTTGTCAGAATTTCTTGCGGAAAGCGTTCAGCCCGCTGCCCGATCAGCGACTCTTTCGTGATCCCTTGCCGTATCAGCAGGAGACTGCGGAGATAATTGGTACAATCAACGGTAAACTGTTCGGTCGATACGCCGTTTTGCAGGATACCGTCCAGCGTCAGCAGCGCGGCAGCGGCGTCTTTTTGCACACAGGCGCTCAGCAACGCACCGATTGAATCGGTACCGGTAAGGCCGAGCGTAGTTTGAATTTTCTCAAATGTGATGTGGCCATCCGAAAATGCAGCAACCTGATCAAAGAGCGTATAGCAATCGCGGACACTGCCGGTTGCCTCCCGCGCAATCCAATAGAGCGCTTCGTCATCGGCTTGGATATGCAGCTCCGCCGCCGTATCCGCTAAGGCCTGTTTGAGCACTTCGATATCGACCAGCTTGAAATTAAAATGCTGACAGCGGCTTTTGATGGTTGCCGGAACCTTGTGCAGTTCGGTGGTTGCAAAAATAAAAACAACGTACGGCGGCGGTTCCTCGATGGTTTTCAACAGCGCGTTAAAAGCACTGGTGGAAAGCATGTGCACTTCGTCGATAATGTAGATTTTATACCGACTGACATTCGGCGGAAAGAGAATTTCATCTTTGATTTGACGTACATCGTTTACACTGGTATTCGATGCGCCGTCTATTTCGATAACGTCGATACTTGAACCGGCTGTTATTTCCCGGCAGGAAGTACACACACCGCACGGAGTTGCAACGGTTCCCGTTTCGCAGTTGAGCGCCTTAGCCAAGATACGGGCAGAACTGGTTTTCCCGCATCCGCGCGGACCTGAAAAAAGATATGCATGGGCTATTTTTCCCGATTCGATGGATTTTTGCAGCGTCGCTGCCACGAAATCCTGTCCCAATAAATCTTCAAACCGTTGAGGTCTGCGCCGAGCCGCAGTTACTTGGTACTCCATCCGAAAATACTAGCATAAATTGAAAGCTATGGGAACAGGAAAACCCGGATTTTATACCCGTGTTTAAACCGGAATCCCGAATGAGGAATCTGCGCCCTTGCATTAAAAGAAGGTTTTCCGTACAATCGCCCGATAAGGAGCTATTATGAAACGTATTACGATTTTAAGCCTCGGTATTGCGATACTTGCGGGGCTTATTGCAACGGGCGCATGTACGACCGTATCAAAAAAAGACGATCCGAATTTTCTCGGTAATTATCCGGTGCAATCTTTAGGAGTAATGCATCTTAATCTTGTCAAGCGCTATTCCGATACGCTGCTGCCGCGCGATATCAGCTTTGTGTTCGATCCTGCGAGCAATACCGTTAAATTTCATCATAAAATGATGGGCGATAATATATGGATTTATTTGGGAAAGGATGAACGCGCACAGCTGCGGGAGGGTATTGAACGCTATCTTGCAGCCTTCGGCGAAAAGAGCCTCACGCAGGAGGGCGCAAAGGAAAAGGGCGTATTCGGTAAAATGGATGTCTTTGTAACATGGGGACTTGTCGGTTCCGCGCATGGAGCCTATCCGACGCTGAGGTTCGATTATCAATTTATCACGCCGCAACGCCCGTATTTTATCCTCGCAAATGCAACGGTACCGGCAAAGGACGGCGCAAATTGTCCGGCGATGCGTATTGCAATTTCACCTGCTCAGTGTAAAGACCTGTTACAAGTCCTTGATGAAGAAACCCTGTTAAACCTTGTAGCGGAACTGAAAGCCGACTATGACAAGTTTGACGACTCCGCGTCTTCTTCAACCGTTACCGCTATTGAAAATACACCCGAAGGAAGCGACAGCCCGGTAAAAGAAGCCGACGTCTCCTTTGATGAATTTTAACCGGCGCTTCACGAACATATCCGCTTATCTTACGTCCGGTACTTCACATAGCTTCAAAAGGAAGCAGTACCGGATGCCAAAACGGCTCCCCCGCACGCTCACTATCTACGGCGGGTTTCCCCGAAGATATGCTTAATCATTTAATGACTTTTTTTATACCACTCCGATATTCGCCGATTCAGCGGCACCGGTTTTTCATCGGATGTGAACGAACCGGTTTGCTCTCTTAAATAAGGAAACACTATCTCTTTTTTTAACTGTTCCCAGTTATGCGGTAAATTGTTCGGAGCGGCAAAATCTTCCGTTTGAGGCAGATGCTTGAGCAACAGCGGATAATACACCGGAAAGATATTTTCCGTTACGTTCTGCAGCGATGAAAAGCCCCCGGCCAACCCAAATGAAGGAGCAATCATGTTATTCATTTGAGATCGGGCAAGCAGCTGCTTTTGGCTTTCTTCATTAAAGAACCACTGTAAAAATGCTTCCGCAGCCTTTCTGTTTCGGGCTTTTTTGCAAATACCGGCATAAATGATGTTATCCTGCAAAGGCGTTTTACCGTTATAATTCATCCATCGATAATCAAGCGATTTGAGTCGTTCCTTATTCAATGAAAACAGCTCATCGCTGGGCATATACCAAAAAAGACAGCGGCCGCCGGTTACCAACATGTAGGGAGGATCATACAGATATTTAAACTTAAATTCATCTTCGGCAACAGCGCTCGTATTCACTGCGCTCGACCATTCACGCGTATATGTGATTACATCCTGCAGCGCTTTATCATTCCAGGAAAACAGATTCTTTGTCTCCTTAAACGATGCGTTCAGCCCCTGCGCCGTAACATACAGAAAATTAGGATCCCAGCGGGGAGAAAAGCCCATTCGAGTATATTCACCGTTGTTTTTTTTATTATAGCCGGCAGAAAGCGTTTGCATCTCTTCCAGTGAAAGCGTAAAATTCGTCTTTACAAGATTTTTTTGCGAATCCGAAAAAATAACGGTCGGTAAATTAAAGCTGACCGGCAACAAATACCGCGTTTCATTTTCATTTCCCAACGCAAGCAGCAGCGGATAAAACATATCCGGATTGATTTTTGTTTCTGAAAGAAGATTATCTATCTTTGCAAATTTTACCCGTGCTGCATCTCCACGCAGCCACGGCCCGATCACAATATCGGGCGGCGTACTAGCATTCATCAATGCATCGGCGGGATTCTGCTTATAGCTCATCGTGATTTTATACCGATCCTGCGCATTGTTAAACGCTTCACAATAATCGATAAAATCGATACGGTCAGTCCAGATAACCGCGATGGAATCTTCGGCATTTTTACAGGAAAAAAAACACGCCGCCAACATGACGCTCAATAATAGTCCACCATGATTTTTTTTCATAACTGTTCCATTATGACGACAATAGCGGCGTTGTCAAGATTCGTGCCGACCGGTGATAGGTGTCAACGCGGCGCCTGCGATGTTCATATCTTCGACAAAGCTGGGATACGATACGGTTACGCAGTCGAAATCTTCGATACAAGAGCTTTGGTACGCACCGTCGGCGGAGTCGTGCCGCCGGGCAATCCCGCAGGCGGCAACGGCAAGCATCATCGCAATACGGTGATCTTTGCGGCTCCATACCCGCGCAGGGTGTAAGCAGGCGCCGCCGCTTCCTTCGATACGGAGAAAATCGTCCCCTTGGGTAATATGCGCACCGAATTTTGCCAATTCTTCCGCAGCGGCAGAAAGCCGGTCGCATTCCTTAAAGCGGCATACTCCGGCTTGCGTCAGGACGGTTTCGCCCGTACAAAACAGGGCGGCGGCAGCTAATGCAGGCACTGCATCGGGAATATCGGCGCAGCAAAAGCTCCCGCCCCGTAAGCCCCCGGTAATAGGGTGCACTGAAACCGTCCGCCGCTCCGGATCGCAGCGGATATCGGCGCCCATGGCTTGCAGGACGGAAAGCGCCTGTATGTCGCCCTGCGTATCGGCAGGGTCAAGGTTGGTCAGGGTCAGCGCTGCATTGCAGACAACCGCCGCGGTAAGCGGAAAAAGCGCGGACGACCAGTCGCCGGGAACCGTCGCGGAAAACGCCCGATACCGCTGCCCACCCGGTATTTCAAAATACTGCTCATCCTTATTGATAACGGTAATGCCTGCGGTATGCAGCCATGCGTAGGTCATTTTAAGATACGGCCGCTCGCCTGCCTGATGAAATACGATGCGGGTCAGCCCATGTAAAAGCGGCGCAGTCAACAACAGTCCGGTTACCGGCTGAGAAAATGGGCCGGTAAGCCGGTAGTATCCCGCAGGCAGCGGGCCGCAAAACGTCAGCGGGGGAACAGCTAGGGCGGCACCGGAAGATGAAACTGCGCCGGAAGCGTTGCCGCCCGCCTGCGGTTCTATGTTCTCCGGCCGGGCGGCTGTATATGGGATGTCCGCTTGGCGGTATACGGCGGTAAGCGGCTCAACCGGGCGCTGCCGCAAGGACTCGTCTCCGGTTAAACGGACAGGCGTTTTTGCCGCTGCCAAGAGCACACCCAGAAAATACAGCAGCGATCCCGAATTACCGAGGTCAAGCGTGAGCGCCCCTTGCAAGGAAGCGTTGCAGCGCATCGCATGCATTGAAGCGGCAGTGCCCTGCGATCCGCTAATTGTTCCGGTCGTTTCGTCGTTTCGGGATGGGCAGCCGTTTTGCGCAGCCGCATCCAAAGAAGACAGCAAGCCCCCCGCAGTCGGGATAATTTTCAGCGTCAGCGGTGTCTTGCTCAGTTCGATAACACTTACGCCGAGCAGCCGCAACACCTCCAGTGCGCTCACCGTATCGGCGCTGATCAGCGGCGCAGTAATAACCGACGGTTCATCCGCCAAGGCAGCACACAGCAGGGCGCGGATGGTATGGCTTTTTGATGAAGGGACTGAAAGAGCGCCGTGAAACGTTGGGGTATCAACCAAAAGGTTCATAAGCGATTACCTACATACCGGTATCGGTGGAAAGCACCTGCTCCAATGCGGTTACGCGCTCCGAATCTTCAAGCTGTTTCAGCTCCGCAAGCTGATCCCGCGCCTGCTCAAGACGATGCGTGTTCCGATACAGACACACGAGGTCGTAACAGAGGTCAGCGCTGCCGGAAAACGCGTCCAGTCCGGTCCGCAATGTTACTTCGGCGCGGGCATAATCGCCCTTTTGTACGGCAATAGACGCAATCAGCTGATATATCCGTATCGACGGACGGATATCCAACGCCTTCACTAAGCCGTCATCCGCCTCGTTGAGCAAAAACAGAGCGCAGTCGTTTTCCGCCTTATCGGTCAGAAGTTCAGGATTTTTCGGATCGAGCCGTATCGCCTTATAATACCACTGCTGCGCTTCTTCATGAGAACCGTCAGCGGCAAAGGCGTTGGCAAGCGCATGGAATCCCGCCGCCCGATTCCGCTCTACTGCAAGATCGGCTGTACCGCTTTCAATATCGAAAAGCGGCAGACACGCCGCCAACTGCCCCTTCCGCCGCTGTACCTCCAGATAATTGATCAAGAGCGGAACCTCATCGGGGAGGAGCCTGCGCGCTTCTGCGATTGCGGCTTCAGCACGGGCAATATCCCCTTCTTTCAGCGCAGCGAGCGCCTGTAAATTATGTGCCCAGCCGTTTTCAGGATCCGCAGCGAGCGCCTTTTCCAAAACAGGCTTATACCTGCCGCCGGTTAAATAGAGAGATTCCGCTAACCGGAACTGATATAAGCCGTAATCAGGTTCAAGCGCGCAGGCTTTTTTCAGTGCCTTGACCGCTTCTTTCGGCTGATGCGCTTTCAACAACAGCCCGTACAGATACCAATCGGCTGAATCTTCCGAGCCTTTTTTGCACACTTCCTTAAACTTCGGCAAGGCGGTGTCGTACTGCCCGACCGCATATTCATATTTGCCCGCTAGAGAGAGCGTCCGCAGATCATCAGGCGCAATCCGTTCCAAAACGGAGATGATCTCAGCAATATCGGCGTATTCTTCATGCTGCAAAAAAGCCCGCGCAGCTTGTATATACGCATCGATGGCCGCTGTTTTTTGCCCGCAGTCATACAGTTCGTGCGCCTGATGCAGTGCAAACAATCCTTGATCGGGATTCAAGCTAAACGCACGCCGGTAGGATTCAGCCGCTTCTGCATGCTTTCCCAACGCATGAAACAAATGGCCTTCAAGATTTGACAAAAACGAAGAATGCTGCAAAAGTGATTTCGGAATCCCGGTCAGCAGCGTCTGTAAATCGGCGTACCGCTCGTTCCGGTAGTAAATGCCGCCGAGCTCCGCGATTGCCTCTTCATTCGCCGGGTTAGCCGTCAACACCGCTTGAAATTCCTGCTCGGCTTCGGTAAACATCCGCTGAGCAAAATAAATGCGGCCGGTCAACAGGCGTTCCGCTTCCGCCGGAGTCTGCTGCCGCGCTGCAGCCCGCAGTTGAAGCAGTGCGGGAACGGCGCGCCCCATTGCATACAGGGTTTTTGCAAGGCTAATCCGGGCTTCCGGCGGTACTGCCGAAAAATCGTTTGCCTCGGAATAGGCCGTTTCAACTGTCATCGGCATGGAATTAAGCGAAAAGCGCGTCAAGCGGGCCTCTGCTTTTGAATATGTTTCCCAATTCTGCACGGCAAACGCAATCTTCCCCGCCGCTTGAATGGTATCGTCCTCGCAGCAGGCAAGCCAATGCCCGTTGACCGACACCGTAATGGTCGTGCCGTTTGCGATCACCCTCACTGCATAGCGCCGAGCTTGTGCGGTATCGTCCGCATCAGGAATTTTTACCCACCCGACAATCGGCATCGGCGTCGTGTTCACCACGGCATCAAGCCGTATCCATCCGGCATCGGAAAGCATCAACGCATAAAAAGTGCCCTGGCTGATATATCTGAAAAGGAGCCCGGCGGCAAACCCGCCCGCTTTGTCCGCAGGTTTTTCGGCACAGCGGTTTTGTAATGCAGGAAGCGGCAGCTCAATGTCCGCCTCGATGATGACATCTTTATAGCGGAAGACCTGATTAACCGTCCACGCATAGAGATGTTTCCGCTGGGCTTCCAGCAGGAGCGCCGTATCGCCGCCGCCGGGTTCCGCAACAAACGAAGCGATGTAACCATCTCCAGTTTCCACAGCAAAGCGGCGCTGATCGGGACGTGAAAAATCGGCAGTCCACTGCTCTTCCACAATTTCTTCAAAATCAATCGGAGTTTCTTTCTTCGGTTTCCGTAAGGTTTTTAATTTCCGTTTAAAATAATCAATATAAAGTTTGAGCATCCCCATGGGATAAAAATAACTGAAAACCGGAAAAAAGTCTATCAAAAGGCAGGAACGGAGCGAATGAAGCCGGATATGGCAAGAAAAGGTAGTATATAGAAGAAAAAAGATATCGCTTTAATGAATTATATAGTAAGAAATGTGAAAGAAAGATGCGCCCGACACGGCTCGAACGTGCGACCTACGGATTCGAAGTCCGTTGCTCTATCCAACTGAGCTACAGGCGCATTTTCCGTTATGTCCAATACAGACTGATTTATCAATGCCTACTTATTGAACATAGACGTAAAAGGGTGGGTGATGGGGTTCGAACCCACGACAACCAGATCCACAATCTGGCGCTCTACCACTGAACTACACCCACCAAGCAAGATAATGGAAAGATTATTACAGATAACTAAAAAAAAGTCAAGTAGTCTTTTTCTAACCACCAGGGATTCCGCATGATGATTATTAAAAAAATATTATCTCTGCAAACGTTTACAGCGGGCATTGCATTTTATATACTGATACCCCTTTTACGTGTATGGAAGATGAACTGCAAATAACGCTGATAAACTCTTGTTGTTTCTCGCGGTTAGTCCTTGTATACTCTGCTTTCCAGATACGACAGAAATATGCTATACTATCAGGGGAGAAAAAATGCGGAAATCCTTTGATGATCTCACAATAACCGACGATTATATGTTCTGTATCGTCATGCAGAATAAGTCCATCTGTAAAGCTGTATTGAATATGGTACTCGCTCAGTCCATCGGTCCGATTACTGATATAACCTATCAAAAAACATTTGACCAAGTCGGCTATGCAAAGGGTATACGGCTTGATGTGTGGGTTACCGATAGTAACGGTACGGTATATGATGTTGAAATGTCGTTTTCCGATAGACATCCGTGTCTATCGGAAAACACGAGTTTTGCCATTCGGCAAAACATCGCTGCTGCATAGAACCACCGCCATCCATGGCGGCACTGAATGAGCCTTTTGAAAATAGACGGTACAGATACAAGGCGTTAGCCGAAAATAAAGCGGAGGCGTATTTGTAATACGTTGAGCATTATTTTCGGCGTACAACGCAGTAGATGTGCCATATATTTTCAAAAAGACGGACACTATACCGATTTGCCCGATTCATTCATCCTATTTTTTTGCTCATTCGATTATCTGAACAGCGGCTTACCGGTCTATACGTTCAAAACAACATGCAGTGAAGATAAGACAATCATCTTACCGGATGGTATAACAAAGGTACTTATCAACAGCACCGCCGCAAATAAGGCTGTAGAGCCGGAGTTACAGAACTTTTTGGGATACATGAACGGCACTATGAGCGATAGTCCGCTGGTACGCAAAATAGACGGATATATCAAGGAACTGAAAGAAAGTGAAGAGAGGAGGAAAGAATATATGTTAATGCAAGCATTTGAAATGGATGCACGAAGAGACGGCTTACAACAAGGCATACGGCAAGGCATACGGCAAGGTAAATCCCTTGGTCTTGCTGAAGGTGAGGTACGAGGAGCCCTCCATGCAAAGCTCGAAACGGCAAAAAAACTTCTGGATTTTGGCCTATCTATTGAAAATATCGCAGAGGCAACAGGGCTTTCTCAAAGAGAGATCGCAAACCTTGGAGCTGTCTAATCACTGAAAACCTATCGGTTTAATTGTGCAGAAAGTAGCACAGCGCATGAAATAATTATGGGATTGCAAAAACGGGTAAATTGTCTCTAAACGCTTGCTTCTATAAGGCCGCATCCCCGGTTTCTAACCGCACTTTTCTCATAAGGACAGGCTCATGCACGCTCTTGACATAATACTGTAGTATGTACTACATTTGTGCGGCTAAAATTGTAGGTGATACTACATGATCGGTAGGATTACATGTAGTATTGACTACCGAATAGGGACGGTTCAAGAGCCGGTAGGTTTTGGGATAGCCCTGTTTCAAGCAAAGGAGCTTATATGAAAAAGCAGATACGGTGTGCAGCAGCGTTTTTTGCTGCGATGGCGTTGTGTGCGGTAGGTGTTACCGGCTGCACAAAAAAGGATGCGGCGATGAAAAACGGCATGGATGCCGCACGGCCTAAGCGCGTGGTAACGACCTTTACGATTTTGCAGGATATGGCGCAGAATATTGCAGGCGATAAGCTGCTGGTCGAATCGATTACCAAGCCGGGTGCGGAAATTCACGAATACGAGCCGACGCCGCTTGATATTGTCAAGGCGCAGTCCGCGGATTTGGTGCTGCGTAACGGTTTGGGACTTGAACGCTGGTTTGAAAAGTTTATGGGCAACGTAAAAGACGTACCGAGCGCTACGTTGAGCGATGGGATCGAGCCGATGGGCATTGGAGAAGGCCCCTACAACGGTATGCCTAATCCGCATTCGTGGATGTCGCCGAAAAACGCGCTGATCTACGTGGAAAATATCCGCAAGGCCTTTGTCGCATTAGACCCTCAAAATGCGGAGACGTACAATGCGAATGCGGCCGCATACAGCGAAAGTATTAAGGCCATCGATACGTTCTTAACGGAAAAGCTTTCGGAAATTCCGGAAGCGCAGCGGTGGCTGGTAACCTGCGAAGGCGCGTTTTCGTATTTGATCCGCGACTGCAATATGAAAGAGCTGTACCTGTGGCCGGTGAATGCCGACGAGGAAGGCAGTCCGCAGCAAATTCAGAAGGTGGTGGACACCATCCGCGAACATCATATTCCCGTTGCGTTTTCCGAAAGCACCATCAGCAATAAGCCTCAGCTGCAGGTCTGTAAGGAAACGGGCGCGTACTACGGCGGCATCCTGTATGTCGATTCTTTGACGTATGAGGACGGCGATGCACCGACGTATTTGAAAATGCTTGAGTACAATGCGGAAGCGATTGTAAAAGGGTTTCAGGACAGTTTAGCGCGATAAGGCCGGGAAGGAAGGCCGATAAGCGCATCGGATAGGTTGAGCACCGTTGATGTGCTTAGGATGCGCTTACTTTGATAATGTGATAATCCGATGAGCGGCGGAGAGACGGACGTGCGACAGCGTGTCCGCTCCCGCTGCATGATATTTGTGGGAGGAGGAGCATGAACGGTAAAGACGATCATCCCGTTGAGCTTACGGTAAAAGATGTCAGTGTGGCGTACAATAATGGGCATGTAGCGCTGCATGATGCGTCGTTTACCTTGCAGAAAGGAACGATTACCGCATTGGTCGGCGTAAACGGCAGCGGGAAATCAACGCTTTTTAAGACGATTATGGGCTTTATTAAGCCGATGAACGGATATGTAACCATCTGCGGAGAGCCGGTGCACCGGGCGCATAAACGGCACCTCTTGGCGTATGTGCCGCAGTCGGAAGAGGTTGATTGGTCGTTTCCGGTGAGCGTGTGGGATGTCGTGATGATGGGGCGGTACGGATACATGAACTTTCTCCGCATTCCTAATAAAGAAGATAAAGAGATTGCAGCGCGCAGCCTTGAACGCGTGCAGATGCTCGATTTTAAAGACCGGCAGATCGGAGAGCTTTCCGGCGGGCAGAAAAAACGGGTCTTTTTGGCACGGGCACTGGCGCAGCAGGGGAAAATCATCTTGCTGGACGAGCCGTTTACCGGAGTCGATGTGAAAACGGAAACGGCGATTATCGACTTGTTACGCGAGCTGAAAAACGACGGGCATTTAATCTTTGTTTCGACGCACGACTTAGGCTCCATCCCCGAATTTTGCGACCACGTTGTTATCATCAATCGGACAGTGCTGGCGTGCGGCCCGACGGAAACCACCTTTACGGCGGACAATCTGATACATGCCTTCGGCGGTGCGCTGCGGAGTATTAAACTTGATCATACCGATAACCCTGACGACAGTACCCACGAGTTCCGGGTCTTTACCGACGATGAAGGCGCGCTGATTACAAAGCGCGAAGGTAAACCGTACTTGAGCGGCGTCCGGAATGCCGAACCGTTAAGCACTGTACCGCCGAGTGCACCGCAACAGCGTGAGACTTCCGCCACTAATGGCGGTTCCGAAAATAGTTTTCGATGATTTCTGATGGGGAAGATTATGCTAGCACAGTTATTGATTCCTTTTCAGTATGAGTACATGATTAAAGCGATTGCAGTGAGCGGCTTTATCGGCGGGGTGTGCGCCCTGCTGTCGTGCTTTGTGGTGTTGAAAGGCTGGTCGCTTTTGGGCGATGCGCTTTCCCATGCGATTGTGCCGGGCGTTGCGCTTGCGTATATCGCGGGAATACCGTTTTCCGCCGGGGCGTTTATCAGCGGAATGCTCGCGGCGCTCACGATGGGGTTTGTAAAAAAACGCACGAGGATACGTGAAGATGCGGTGATCGGCATCGTGTACACCGCTTTTTTTGCGCTGGGAGTTCTGTTGATTTCGCTTTTTCCCAGCAATATCAGCCTGACGACGATTGTTATGGGGAATATCCTGGGCATTGCCGACCGCGACATCGTGCAAACGCTGATTATCGCAGGAAGCAGCTTGATTATCATCTTGCTGAAATGGAAAGATTTACGGCTGTTTTCTTTTGATCCGGCGCATGCCCGCGCGATGGGGCTGAACACGAATACGCTGTACCTTTTGCTGCTGACTTTGCTTGCGGTTACGGCGATTGCCGCACTGCAGACGGTCGGCAGCGTGCTGGTGGTAGCCATGCTGGTAACGCCGGGCGCTGCGGCGTATCTTTTAACGGATCGGTTTGCAAAGATGATGGGAGTTGCTGCGGCGATTGGCACCCTGACCGCTTCGGCAGGCGCATATATCAGCTATTTTTTGAACGGCTCGGCAGGAGGATGCATTGTCGCATTGCAGTTTTGCCTGTTCCTCGTTGTGCTGTTCTTTGCGCCGCATCACGGGATCGTTGCGGCACGGCTCAACGCAAAAAAGTCGATACAGACGTTTTTTACGCAAACAAATCAGTCATCAGCTCGGAATTGATATGCATGGATACCATCGTTAAAAAATGTACGTCCATAGATGGACGGGGAATTACGCAAACATGAGCTTGCGGTATGCAAACTCATGTCCAAGCATTGACACGAATGTACACATTCAGAACGGGCACGGATGCCCGTGGTTCCACGCAGCAATGAGTTTGCAGAATGCAAACTCATGTCTTGGCTTGTACAAGGATGTACAAGCCAAGACAGCGGAACGGGATAGGAGCGGTATCCTTTTTATTGCTGCGATGGTGCAGCAGCAGCCTTCGACGTGAGGAGAAGCGCTGCGGGATTTTGTAAAACGCAATAAAAAGATACAAGCGGATAGCCCGGTTTTTGCGCGTGCCCAAAGGCTACGGCTACGCGCAAAAAGCCGCCCAAAAGAAAAAAAGTGAACGCGCACGTGAGGAGGGAGAGATGGTTTTGATGAATTTTTTAGAACCGTTTACGTACGGATTTATGATTAAGGCGCTGCTGATTGCGGCGTTGGTTGGCAGTGTGTGCGCCGTGATTTCCTGTTATTTAATTTTGAAGGGATGGTCGCTGATGGGCGATGCGATTTCTCATGCGGTGCTGCCGGGGATTGTGGCGGCGTATGTGCTGCATATTCCGTTGGGGATTGGGGCGTTTGCAGCGGGTTTACTGAATGCGGCCGCGACGGGGTGGATAAAAGACCGCAGCCGTATCCGGGAGGATTCGGTGATGGGGGCGGTGTTTACGGGTATGATGGCAATTGGGCTGATCCTGGTTACGAAGGTGAGCTCGAATATCCACTTTATGCATATTTTGTTCGGGAGCCTTTTGGGGATTGAACGGGGCGATATGATACAGGCGATTGTGTGTTCGTGTATCACGTTGGCGCTTGTGCTGATGAAACGGAAGGATATTTTGCTGTATCTGTTCGATAAAAATCATGCGCGGGCGGTTGGGCTGAATGTGTCGTTTATCCATTATCTGTTTTTGTCGCTGACGGCGCTGACGATTGTGGCGTCGTTGCAGGCGGCGGGCATTTTGCTGACGGTTGCGATGCTGATTACGCCGGGCTGTATTGCGTACTTACTGACGGACAAGTTGAACCGGATGCTGGTGATTTCCGCTGCGTCTGCTGTTGCCAGCGCGCTGATCGGTACCTATATCAGCTATTTCCTCAATGGAGCAACCGGCGCGTGTATCATTTTGACCGAGTCGCTCTTTTTTGCGTGTGCGATGATTTTTGCGCCTAAATATGGTCTGCTGGCGTACCGCAGAAATGCCCGTAAGGCGCGGTTGGGCGTCGCGCGGCGGTGATGTTTCGGCGGTGAAGGCGCGGCGTTTCGATGAAACAGCAGGGATATGCATGTGCACTGTTGTAAAAAATGATGATTTGGGCGGATTTCATGTAAAAAAATATTTGCAAAAGGGGATGGATGTGTGGTATAATCGATAGCATACCGACTAAAAGAAGGTATAGCCGCTATCGTTTAGCATTCCGGCTCATAATCAGCTAAAAATAGGCTGTTTTTGCTAAAAGGAGCAAATGAAATGAGAGATTCTAATAATCTACCCCCCCCCCCCCAGATGGGGCCGCCGGAAGAGCGGACCG